>CAVYFE010000033.1:0-65931 GCA_963767695.1 uncultured Solirubrobacterales bacterium | reverse complement strand
GCGCAGCCTGCTACCTTGTGTAACATGGCAGCACGGATCCGCGAAACGGCGATCTCGCAACTTCGGCGAGGCGTGCTCGAATTCTGTGTGCTCGCGCTGCTGCGCGACGGCGAGCGCTACAGCTATGAGCTCGTCCGCGCGCTCGGTGATGCCGAGGGCCTGGTGACGACGGAGGGAACGCTCTATCCGCTGCTCGGCCGGCTCCGCCGCGAGGGCGTGGTGGATACGACGTGGCGCGAATCGCCGTCGGGGCCCCCACGCCGCTACTACCGCCTCACCCCAGACGGCCAAGCAGCGCTCGGCGGCTTCGTGATCGAGTGGACGCGATTTCGCGACTCGGTCGACGCCCTGCTTGAGAACGGAGTACTCAGATGACGACCGATACCCTCCATCCGCTGGCTGCCGAGTACCTGCAGCGCCTGCGCCGAGCCGGACGTGGTCTCCCGCCCGGGCGGCTGCGGGAACTGCTCGCCGAGATCGAGGGCCACCTGTCCGAGGCGATCGACCCGAGTGCGTCGGATGAGCAGGCACTCACCGCTCTCGACAAGCTTGGCGAGCCCGAGGCGATCATCGCGGCCGAGGCACCGGATCCGGACGAGCTGCCGGCTCGTCGCGGAATCAGGGAATGGGCCGCGATCGTCCTGCTCCTGTTCGGCGGCTTCGCCTTTGGTTTCGGCTGGGTTGCCGGGCTGGTTCTGCTGTGGACCTCGCGCGCCTGGACTACGCGCGAGAAGTGGATCGGAACGCTCGTCGTGCCCGGCGGACTCGCGACCAGCGTATTCATCGGGCTGTTCGCGATCGGAGCGCCTACGAAACATCTCTGCCGCGGCATCGCCGGCGGCCCACAGCACTGCACGAACGCCGCCGGGCAGAGCATTCTCCCGAGCACTCTGGGAGTCGCGGTCTTCGCACTGCTCGTGCTGGCTCCGATTGCGACCTCGATCTATCTCGCCCGCCGCGCAGCCTGACCGTCACACACACAAATCGCACGACGCGCACACGTGGTTAGGAAGCGGCCGCCTGGACCCCGGCGCCCAGTCCCGTCGCGGATTGGGGTCGGTACTTGGCAGTCGTTTGGTTTCGGTGTTCAGGTCGGCGGTCGCAGCCTCTGTCCCCCGCGGGTGCCGAGGGTTGTCAACTCGCGGGGACTGGAAAGTGCGGCGCGCGACGGCAGGAGTACGCGCCGATCGGGTCGCGTATAGCGCGGCCGCGGAGTCAGTGATCCGACCGCACGCCGTCGACGTATAGCGAACGAGGAACGCAACTGTGGTTGGGTGATCCTAATTACCAGCGTGTTGCATTAGCCATTTTGTTGTTGTTAGGTTCGGCGGGGCGCGCGCCAGGCGTTCGTCGCGCCGAGGAGAGGAGACCCCGATGGAAGCCTCGTCTTTGTCGTTGCCCGAAGCGTCGGTGTGGGACCGGATCCGGGGGTCGATGACACCGTCGGAGTGGCGCCGCGCGGGTGGAATGGCGGCCGTGATCGCGGGGTTGCACGTGGTCGGCTTCGGGATTCTGATCCTGGTCGTCGCGCCGCAGCACTTCAGGCTGGGTTCGGCGGGGACGTTCGCGATCGGGACGGGGATCACTGCCTACACGCTCGGTCTGCGCCACGCGTTCGACGCCGATCACATCTCCGCGATCGATAACACCACGCGGAAGATGATGAGCGAGGGCAAGCGGCCGCTGAGCGTCGGGTTCTTCTTCTCGCTCGGGCACTCCACGATCGTGTTCATGCTCGCGTTCCTGCTGTCGGTCGGGGTCAGGGCGCTCAGCGGTCCGGTGCAGAACGGCCAGTCGACGCTGCATAAGACGACGAACCTGATCGGGACGACGGTCTCCGGGTCGTTTCTGTACATCATCGCGGCCCTCAACCTGGTGATCCTGGTGAGCATCGTGCGGATCTTCTTCGAGATGCGCCGCGGCGCGTATAGCGAGCGCGAGCTGGAGACGCAGTTGGAGTCCCGCGGGTTGATGAATCGCTTCTTCGGCAAGCGACTGAATGCGATCAAGGAGTCGTGGCAGATGTACCCGGTCGGGGTGCTATTCGGCCTCGGGTTCGACACCGCGACCGAGGTCGCGCTGCTGGTGTTGGCGGCTGGCGCCGGCGCCGCGGGCCTGCCGTTCTACGCAATCCTGTGCCTGCCGATCCTGTTCGCCGCCGGGATGTCGCTGCTTGACACGATCGACGGGTCGTTCATGAACTTCGCCTACGGCTGGGCGTTCTCAAAGCCGGTGCGCAAGGTCTATTACAACATCACGATCACCGGACTCTCGGTCGCGGTCGCGCTGTTCATCGGCACGATCGAACTGGGCGGCCTGCTCACCGACGAGCTCGGCATCCACGGCTCGGTTGCTGACTGGTTTCAGAACTTCAACATCAACAGCGCCGGGTTCGTGATCGTCGCGATGTTCGTCGGGACGTGGGTGGTGGCGCTCGCGATCTGGCGGTTCGCGCGAATCGAGGAGAGGTGGAGCGCCGGGATGGAGCTTGCCGCAGCGAGGTCCGCTCCGGAGCTGGACCCATGATGAGCGGCGCTAGGATCGCGTGAGGCACACTCCCGATCAGATCGGGGGGACGAGTGCACAGGACTGATCGAGCTTGACCCTCGCGCCGCAGACACCGCCGCTCTCATTCAGTACCGTCGAGGAGGCTATCGACGCGATGCGTGGGCACGGGAAGCGACTGTCCACCGCGAGACGCCTCGTGCTCGAAGCGCTGTTTGCCGCTGACGGCCCCGTGTCCGCGCCGGAGCTCTCGGGCGCCCTGTCGATCGACATCACCTCGGTCTACCGTAATCTCGAGCTGCTCGAGCGCCACGGACTCGTTCGCCACGTCCACCTCGGCCACGGACCCGGGCTCTACGTGCTCGTCGGTCGCCGCGAGCTTGAATACCTCTACTGCGAACGCTGCACCAAGGTCACGCCGGTCGCCGTCGAGGACCTCAACCCCGTGCGCCAGCAGATCAAAGAGCGGTTCGGCTACCACGCCCGCTTCACCCACTTCGCGATCGTCGGACTGTGCCCACAATGTGCTGCGCAGCCGGGGGCGGGGACGAGTCCAGCCGGCGCAGGATCATCAGGCGCCGGCGGGGCGTGGCACGAGTGAGCTCGCGTTCGATCATGACGAGCTCGCCCGGCGTCGGCAGCCCGTTTTGTCGCCGGACCGGGTGATGAGGGGAGCGCTGAGCGCCGGCGCGTAGGCCGAGCGCGCACAACCGTCGGCACACGCCGGCGTCTGTGCGCTCGAGCAGTTGGGCCAGCCGCCCCGGGTTCAGGGCATGATGCATGCGCAGCAGCTCGTCCTCCTCGTTCGTCCAGCGGCGAGCGCTGCGTGGCGCGGGGGCAGGCGGTGGCGGCTTGACCCCCAGCCGTGTTGCGCGCCTGCGTATCGCCTCCGGCGTGCGCCCCAGCTGCTCTGCGGCGTCCTCGAGCGTGGCCGCACGGGCGGTCAGGTGCGCCAGCTGCTCATCGTCCTTGGTGCTCCACCGGCGAGCATAGGTCGCCAGGCCGAGCCTGCGGGCCCGGGCGGACACGCTTGCCGCGGTGCGGTGTGGCAGCTGGCGGGCGATCTGAGCGCAGCCGAGCGCGCTGGTGTAGCCGTCACGGATCAGTGCGTCCTCCCAGTCGCTCCAGCGGCGGCGGGATCGTGGTTGGTGGACGCCGAGTTGCTGGGCGTGAACGCGGAGGGCGTCGGCTGTGCGCCCGAGCCGGCCGGCCAGCGCCACGAGGTTGCCGCGCTCAGCCAGGCAGATTCGAATCGCCTCGTCCTCATGCGCCAGGTACGGGCGTGCAGCAGACCGCGAGGCTACGAGCGTACGCCGGCGAGCCTTGACCTGTTCGGTCGAGCGCTCCAGGCGCTCGGCGAGGATCGGCGCGGCCAGGCCGGCGGATGCCCCCGCCCTCAACAGCGCCTCCTCCCCAGGAGACCACGGTCTCGAACGGCGGCGCGGAGCGATCCCCAGCGCCCGGCGGCGAGCGACGACACCGTCCGGCGAGCGTCCGAGCCTGCCAGCGATCTGCTTCACGGAGAGCCGTTCGGCGTAGCACCGGCGCAGCAACCGGTCCTCCCCGCTGCTCCAGCGCCTCGCCAACTCCCAACCTCAAGCGGCCGCCATGACCGAGGGAGTTACTAGAGGTGCATCCGGGCGCGGAACGGATCTCATGCGGGCTGTTTGCGGTAGAAGGCGGCGTTAAGGTCGATGAAGTGTCGCCACTCCTCGGGCACCTGGTCCTCGGAGAAGATCGCATCCACCGGGCACGCCTCGACGCAGGCGTCGCAGTCGATGCACTCCTCCGGGTCGATGTAGAGCATCTCGGCGGTGGCGTGGTCGGGCTCGTCGGGAGTCGGATGGATGCAGTCCACCGGGCAGACCTCGACGCAAGAGTTGTCCTTGACACCGATGCACGGCTCAGCGATCACATATGCCAAAGCGCACGCTCTCTCTGAAGTGTTTTACGAGCCAGGCTAGAAAATATCACTTCGGGGCTTTTCCGAGGGTCTCTATGAGAAACTTTGCGGGTGGCTCCCGCAGCGCCCGACGGTCCGGGTGACGCCCTGGCCCAGCCGACTCGTGCCCGCCTGTTCGCCCGATTGGTGGGTCTGGGACGTCCTGTGGGCACCGACGAGCTGGCTACCCAGCTGGGGCTCCACCCCAGTGGGGTGCGCGTCCATCTCGAGCGCCTGCGGGCCGCGGGGCTCGTGTCTCGCGAGCGAGTTCCTCAGCTACGTGGGCGCCCGCGCGACAGCTGGTCGGTTGCGCCCGACGCGCTGCCTGGGGGCGAGCCGCCCGACGCCTACTGTCGGCTCGCGCGGTGGCTGGCCCGCAGCACGCCGTCGCGACCAGCACGCCTGCGCGAGATCGAGCGCTCCGGCCGAGAGCTCGGTCGAGAGCTCCTTCGCGGCAGGACCGTAGCGCCGCCCGAGGAAACGATGGGTCGCACCCTCACCGCGCTGGGGTTCGCCCCGCAGCGCGAGCGGGGCGAAGAGGGGCGGGTCGTCTTTCGGCTCGGCAGCTGCCCCTACCGCGAGGCGGTCCGGGAAAACCAAGAGGTCGTCTGCACGCTGCACCGTGGACTGACGCGCGGCCTGCTGGACGAACTCGGGCCCTCGGCCCGGCTCACGAGGTTCATCCCCGAGGACCCTGACCGCGCCGGGTGCTTGATCGAGGTCGAAGGCTTCGAGCGCTCACCGAGCGGTGCTTATGGGAGAGCGTAATGCTTTTGCGAGCCGGTCTATGAAAAACCTTCTCCATCCACGAGGCTAATGGCCTCCGCGCCGCTCCTCTACCAGATCCA
This sequence comes from uncultured Solirubrobacterales bacterium, assembly GCA_963767695.1. Taxonomy (GTDB): domain Bacteria; phylum Actinomycetota; class Thermoleophilia; order Solirubrobacterales; family Solirubrobacteraceae; genus Palsa-465. The sequence goes on along the minus strand of CAVYFE010000033.1, from coordinate 60,636 downwards.
CACCCTCTCGGCTTGGGCGCTCTTCGCGCTGTGGCCGTTCAGCCGCCTAGTGCACGCGTGGAGAATCCAGCTGCAGTACCTCGGCCGCCCCTACATCCTCTACCGCCGCCGCTACCAGACAGCGCGCTGATGCCTCGGAAGCGGGTGTCGGACGCCCTCGAGCGGATCCTCGCCGGGACCCCGCCCGCCTCCGGCGCGGTCGTGATGGGCACCGGGATCGTCTCGATCGCGCTCTCGCTCGACATCCAGGAGACGCTCTCCCGCATCCTGCTGGTGGTCGCCGGGCTTGTGTGGATCGCGCTGGGCCCGCTGCTCACCGTTCGCGCGCTGGTCGACCGAGAACGCATGCACCAGGAGGCCCCTTCCCCGGCAGCGCTGACCGGCGTCGCGGGCACCGCCGTCCTCGGCACCCGCCTCGTCATGCTGGGCTGGAGCTGGGCCGGCGTCGCGCTGCTGGTGATCGCCGCGGGCTTCTGGCTCACACTGCTCACGCCGGTGCTACGCAGCTGGGTGACGCCCACCGTGGGTGTCTCGCTCATGCTGACCGTCTCGACCGAATCGCTCGCGGTCCTGTCCGCGGCACTCGGCGCCGGCGAGCACGCCCGCTGGCTGCTGTACGTGGCGCTCGCACCCTTCCTGCTCGGGATCGTGTTCTACGGGTTTGTCATCTCCCACTTCGATCTTCGCCAGCTCGTCGTCGGCCGCGGCGATCACTGGATCACCGGCGGTGCGCTGGCGATCTCGACCCTCGCAGCCGGCCGCATCACGCTCGCCGCCCACAGCCTCCACACCCTCACCGGCATCGCCGGGACGCTCAAGATCGTCTCGCTCGCGCTGTGGGTCCTCACGATCGCCTGGCTGCCGGCGCTCCTCGCGGCCGAAGCGCTGCGTCCGCGCCTCGGCTATGACGTGCGGCGCTGGTCGACGGTGTTCCCCGTCGGCATGTACGCCGCCTGCAGCTTCATCGTCGGTGCCGCCGTCCCCGCAGCGCTGATCGCGGACTTCGCTCGCGTCTGGGTGTGGGCCGGCGTCGTTGTCTGGCTCGTGGTGTTCGTGGCGATGCTCCGCCGCGGGCAGCACCTCGCGCGGGGCGAGCACCCGACGATCACCGCCGCGCGGATCGAGCAACCTGCGCCCGGCCAGCGTCGCCCACCGGGTTCCCGGTAGCCGCACGCGCGGTCGCCCGCTCGGTGCCTCGGACTCGGTCGCGACGCCTTTGAGGGCGGCGACCCCTGGGGCGATGCCAAGCCGGCCTGCTCACCGACGGCCCTTAGGCACCCAGAGCTGCATACACGATCTCGTACGCTCGCACAGCATCCTTGGCCAGCTGTGCTTCGCGTAGCGCGGCATCGTCGATCTTCGCCGCCACCTGATCGATGAAGCGCCACTGCAGGACTGAGCGCTTGACCGCGCCGACCTGGTCCTCGTGTAGGGATAGAGATCGAAGCCGAGCCGCTCGCGGATGATGCCCGGAGCCTGGCTCGCGTCGTCGGCTCGCCGGCCGCAGGTGTGTCAAGGGGCCAACAAGGATCCCGACTGGTGGCCGACGCCTGCTCTAACGAATTTGCGGTAATGCCGAGCGGGTCCGGCTAGCTCGGGCTCGATTTGTGCAGTTGGGCGAAGCGCATTTGGAACATCCGGATCACCTCGGACTCGGTTGCGACGCCATCGTCGTAGACGGGTGACACGAGCGGTCGCGCCTGGTGAACTTCGATCACCACAATCGCCCTGGCGCGGTCAACCAGAACCGATCCCGCTTCACGCAGGCGCTCGAGACCTGTTTCGAACAGGCTCGAGCCGGGCTCATAGACGACGGCGGGCCCCTTGAACCGGTATCCCTTTCGCGCGAACGGGTCCACCACGTTGACCTCGACCAGCGAGCCACGACGGACGTTCGCAACGGTCTGCGGCGAGCGGATGTCGGCAAAGAACAGGCGGTCGTCGTCGAGGACGTATGTTGCGCCCTTCGGCGAAAGGTTTGGCGAACCGTCCTCGCAGACGGTCGCGTAGAAGCCGAGCCGCTGCTCGCGGACGACCCGCTTCATGTCTTCGGTGAGAATTGGCATGCCGTCGCTCCAGCCCTCGGATTCGGCGAAGCGGTCGCTGATGGCTACGATAAACGAACACGTCCGGTAAGCCGTACGAGCCGCGGCGCGGCTGGTAGACACGGTCGTCGCGATCAATCGCCCTCCGCCTGTGGCTTGCGTGATAAGCGAGCACGCCAACCGGCTACGCGCAGAAACCGGACGAGTGCGCAGACGAGTCCAGACGTGACCGATCTACGCTGGCAAAATGGCTCGCATGGCAGAGCACTACCAGCGACCGGGATGGTTCACAACCAACGTCTTCAACCGCGTCGTTGCCACGCTGACGCGCATGGGCGTCAGCGTGTACGGCTCCCGCGTGCTGGAGGTCCAGGGCCGCAAATCCGGCGAGTGGCGACAGACCCCGGTCAACCTACTGCGCTACCACGGCGCCGAATACCTGGTCGCGCCGCGCGGTCAGACGCAGTGGGTCAAGAACCTACGCGCCAGCGGTCGCGGAAGGCTGCGCGTCGGCCGGCGCACCCAGCCCTTCAGCGCGGTTGAGCTCCCCGACGACGAGAAGCCGCCGCTGCTCCAGGCCTACCTCAAGAAGTGGAAATTCGAGGTCGGGGTGTTCTTCGGCGGCGTCGGACCGGACTCATCAGACGAAGAGCTGCGCCGGATCGCGCCGGATCATCCGATCTTCCGCCTGACCGAGACGTGATCTGCTGCTCAATGATTCAGCGGAACGCCTCGCGGGCCATCTCGACCGCGTGCACATGCCAACCGACGTGTGCGAACCCCGCTTTCCTCGACCGAGGTCCGGAAAAGGCCCTTGCGCTCCGCCGAGGCTTGCTGCCGCTTCGCTTTGTTGGAGGGATAGTGTGGTCGGTGCCGGCCTGTCGCCCGCGGTCACGGTCAGGACGGTCTGCCCGCGCCGTCCGCCCTGCTTGGCGGGGACGATCACGTAGGCGACTCACAACAGCGGCCTCGTTCGCACGGATCGCTCCCGATGTAAAGTTTGCCGCTGCTGCCTCCACTCCGACCCCTTCGCGTGGAACGGTCGCCATAATCGACGAGCACTCAACGCACGCGGCTGAGGCAAATGGACCGTAGGCTCGCTCGACGCATCGCTCGCTTCAACAAGCGCTTCACCAACCGGTTGACCGGCCCCCTGGCGCCGTTTGTGCCGGGGCTCGGTCTGCTCGCGCATACTGGCCGGCGGTCGGGGCGCAGGTATGAGACCCCCGTCAATGTCTTCTCGCGGAACGGCGAGTACATCTTCGCCCTCACCTACGGCCGCGACGCGGAGTGGGTGAAAAACGTGCTGGCGGCCAACGGATGCGAACTGACGACACGCGGTCGACGCCATCGGCTTACAGACCCCGACGTCTTCCGCGACGACCGTCAGCGTCCCGCCGCCCCGATTGCCCGTCCCATACTCCGGCTCGTCGGCACGAACGACTTTATGCGGCTGCGCCGGGTCAGTTAGAACAACAATCGATCCGCTGACCCCGCTTGTGCAATGTCGCGATGGAGGAGTCCGCTGGGTTGGACCTGCCCCGGTTTGGGGACACCCGGGTTGTTGTGGTGACAGACGTGGGCCATCGAGTCGTTGCTATAGGCCGACTCGATGGCCCACGTCCAGCGCTCAATCCGAGACCAGCTCACGTCGGGCTTCCCGGTAGCGGGTCAGCCCGGCCGGGCCGCGCCTAACGGGAGCGGATCAGGCTGACGATCCGCTGCTGGTGGATCGCCGGGATCGGCGTGCATCCGGTCAGGGCCAACGTCGGACACAACCGTCCCTCCAGGTGCAGCGGATTGGTCATCATGACCGAGACGATCCGGCCGCTGCCGCGGTCGACGACGGTCCTCACCACGAACCGCTCGCAGCCCCACAGCGCTGTGTAGCGCGTCCCCAGCGACATGACGAGCTGGAAGTTGTTGGGGGTCCGGCCGCAAACTGGGGCCTTCATCCAGGGGCGGTAGGGCCTGAGCGAGCGATGGCGAGGCGGCTCGTAGGCCGAGCGGAAGCTGACCTGCCGGGCGGTCTGCGAGGTCAACGTGGTCGTCAGCTGGATGACGTCGTGGCCCACGGGCGTGGTGGCGTTGGCGAAGTTGCCTCCCAGCAGCTTGGCGTCGACGTGCGAGTCGCCGGGGCGATGCAACGTGGCGATACCCACGCGCGGACTCAGATCGACGAAGAACGTGAGCAGGTCGTCGACCGGTCCCTGCAGCTCCGGAGAAACGTTGGCCCGAGGCGGCCGCAGGCCGTGCTTCGCTCCCGGGCTCAAGGACAGTGTGTAAGCGGGTAACGCCTGTGCCTGGGCGTCGAGGTTCTGGCCCTGCTTGGAGGTCAGCGCGATCCACCGCACAGTCTCCCCCCCTGTGCGGCCGTGGCCGAAGGAGCTCAGCTGCGCCACCGCGGTCAGCTTCGCCGGCGATCCGGCGTCGCGCTCGGTGTAGGTGTAGCGCGTCACCTGACCGCTGAGGTAGTGGCGGGCGTAGGTGTACTCACCCTGTGCCGAGGCGCCGGACGACAGCGCAAAGGCCAGCGCCCCGCACGTGATCACCAGCCCTGCGAAGACCGCTCTCATACTGAGCCTTCCCTACCGACCGCAAATGATTCGCTCAGACGTATGGGGCGCGGAACCCTACCACGGCTCCCGCCTCCCTTGGCCGGCCCCGCGAACGCTCCTGACGAAAAGCAAGCGTCTGGAATGGCGACGTTCATCGTCGGCGCCTCGCGTCCTTGACAACCTCTTCGGCCTGAGCAAGCACCCGGCTGCGGGAAAAAATCCTCGCCAGCCGCCTCACCGCCCGGTGATCGCCGGCCAGCGTCAGCACCCCCTTGGCGGCCGCCGCCGAGGCGGAGGTCTCGCCTGAGGCCAGGTCCGCCCATGTCTCCTCGTCCGTGGTCAAGGTCACCGCAGGATGCTCAGCCCGGCCATGACGAAGCTCGACTGAGCCCGCCTCGACGTCGAAGTGAAAGGCCGTGTCCCCGACGAGGTACTGGTAGCTCTCGCTGACTCCCTTGGCGGCTTCCCGGTCGGCAAAAGTCGCCATCGCCAGCGCGGCCCAGTGCGGGCGAAAGCTCTCGCCGGACTTGCGAGCGCCGAGGCGCCTGGCACCCCAGGCGACCAGCGGGATCATCGCGTCAGCAAGATCGCGACCATCGTCGGTCAGCTCGTAAACCTGCCGAGCAGCCGGAGGCGGGAGGTCCTGGCGAGCGATGACGCCGTCGCCTTCGAGGTCCCGGAGGCGTTCGGTGAGGAGATTGCGGCTGATCCCAGGAAGGCCGTCGATCAGATCGGTGAACCGCCGCGGCCCCAGCATGAGCTCGCGGATGATCAGCAAGGTCCATCGATCGCCGACGACGTCGAGCGCGCGCGCCGCGCCGCAGTACTGCTGGTAACGATGCTCTGGCATAGTTGAGTACTCTTTTTGAACTTAATGATATATATTTTGAACCACTATGGCAGATACTTCAATCACCCCGCACGCGGAAACGACGGACCGGGTTCGCCAGGTCGCGGTGGCGCCGGCCGCGCGAGCGCTCAGCACGCTCTCCCGCATCGATTACGAGGACGCGTTCCTCGTCGACGTCGGTGCGGTCCGGAAGCGCACGGCCGAACAGTGGGCACGAGAGCTGCTGGAAAACGCCCCGGCCGACATTCGGGGCACCCTCCAATCGGGATGGTCGGCGATCGGCCTCAAGCTCCGGGCGGGCGAATCCGAGCGGTTCGTGCTCGGTTTGGAGATACGACGCAACACACCCGAGTCCGTGCTCCTGGGCGCCGATTCCCGCATCGGGATGTTGGGTGAACTGCTGTTCAAGCGCGAGAAACACGCGCTGCTATACGCCACCTTCATTCAGCAGGACGGTGACCGTGCTCGCGCGGTGTGGGCCCGAGTCGAGCCCGTGCACGTGCCACTCGTTCGCAACCTCCTGGGGCAGGCCAGCCACCGGTGCTGCCCAGCAACCGGGACGCTGCCGCCGGCGGACACTCGGCTGCGCTAGCCGGTGAAGGCGTCCGGGGTCTTCTTGCGCCCCTGGATCGCGTATGCGATGGTTGCCTCGTGGGGACTCGAATTCGCGACGTTTTGATGCGGGAGCTTGATGAGCTGCGGTATGAGCCGGTCGAGAAGCGAATTCGAGGAGTACTCGGCGGCGAGCCGGTGATCGACAGTGAGCGGGCAGTGCTTGTCTGGGAGCCCAAGCGGATTGTTCCGAGTTACGCCGTCCCGGCAGAAGACATAGCTGGTGACCTGCTCAGGTCCGGTCACTCAGAGCCGCCGCGGGATCCGTCGTCGATCGGCGCGCCCGGTGACTCGCCGCGGCTCGGAGCTCGCCAGGTGTACGACCCGAGCATTCCGTTCTCCGTGCACACGACAGAAGGCGAATCGCTGGACGTCCGGGTGGGTGGCGTCGATCGTCCAGGGGCAGCGTTTCGTCTCTTCGACGACGCGCTTCGCGGCCACGTGATCCTTGACTTTGCTGCCTTTGACGCGTGGTATGAGGAAGACGAGCTCAACGTCAGTCATCCGCGCGACCCGTTTCACCGGATCGAGATCGTTCATAGCTCGCGGGAGGTTCGGATCGAACGCGGCGGTGAGCTGCTCGCGAGCTCCACCGAGCCATATCTGCTCTTCGAGTCGATGTTGCCTGTCCGCTACTACCTACCGCCTGAGGATGTCCTGGCAGGGCTGTTGCAACCGAGCTCGACGACGACCTTCTGCGCCTACAAGGGACAGGCTTCCTACTGGTCGCTGGAGGCTGAGGAGGACATCGCATGGAGCTATCGGGAGCCTCTGCGGGAGGCCGCCGAGGTCAAGGACCGGATCGCGTTCTTCAATGAGCGGGTCGACTTGGTCGTGGACGGCAAACGCTACGAGCGGCCCGTCACCCCCTGGTCCCGCGGTTAGGGACCCGCTGCCAGACGAACAGTTCGCAGACGTAAGGCAGCGCGATCGGGTTCGGATGATCCTTGACGAGGGATCGGATCTGATCGAGCACCTCAGCGCGGCGGTCGGTGGGCAGTGTGGCGATGAAGCTGGTCGAGGCCACGCGCGCGACGACGCCCTCGCGGTCGAGCAGTTGCACATGTGCGAGCTCGGTCTCCTCCACCGATCTCCAACCACGGGTGCGTGCAAACGCGCTGCGCCATTGACCGCTGCGGTATGCGGGCGTTCCACGGCGCAGCGGCTGCAGGACCGCGTCGAGTGCGGCCTGCAGGGGGTCCTCCAGGACGCGACGGTTGTATACGACCGCCAGCCGACCGCCCCTGCGAGTGACGCGATGGATCTCGGCCAGCGCCCGATCGCCGTCAAACCAATGGAACGCTTGTCCGACGGTTGCGCCGTCGACCGACGCGTCTTGCAGCGGGATATCCTCGGCCAGCCCGTCGAGCAGCTCGACGTCAGGCAGTGAGGCGGCCAGACGCTCGCGCATGCCGGCCACCGGCTCGACTGCCACGACCGAGGCGCCGGTCGATGCGAGCACTCGCGTCAGCTTGCCGGTCCCCGCCGCGACATCCAAGACTCTTCGGCCGGCGTGCAGATCGAGTCGCTGAGCCAGCCAGCGTCCCGCATCGTCGGGATAGTCAGGCCGGGCGCGTTCGTAATCGCCCGCGACCGTCTGGAAGCCTTCAGCCGAAGGATGGAGGACCATCGCCACATTGTGCCTGCCACCGCGCGCGAGATTTTGCTCGTTTGGCTTTGGCCCGCCCGGGCGAAACCCAACCAGGCGCGCCCCCGCAGGGCGCGCCCTCCAACGCGTTAGGGTAAAGCGCGCATGCCGGGAGCATTGACCGCGGTCTCGTTCTCGCCGGACGGGGTATCCCTGACGACCGCTCACCCCCAGGGCCGCGCGGCCGCGTTCCTCGTGATCCTCGGGTTCCTCGTGACGTTCGCGTTCATCCGCACGAGCACGCGGCTGATCCGGATGGAGGTGTCGTGGTGGCCGGGCGACGTCAAGACCTCGAGTGGACTGCACATACACCACCTCTTCTGGGGGATCCTGCTGCTGATCGTGGCGGGCTTCCTCTCGTTCATCTCACTCGCCTCACCGTTCTGGCAGATCACGGCGGTTGGGTTCGGGATCGGGATGGGCCTGACGCTCGACGAGTACGCGCTGTGGCTGTACCTCGACGACGTCTACTGGAGCGACGAGGGACGTTCGTCGATCGACGCGGTCGTGATCGCGCTCCTGGTCGCGGGGCTCGTCGTGGTCGGCGAGCGCCCGTTCTCGGTCGAGTCGGGCGACGCCGCGGGGGCGATCCTCGCCACGGCTGTTGACGTCGCGCTCGCGATCGTGACGCTGGCCAAGAAGCGCCTGTTCCTCGGCGCAATCGCGTTCTTCATCCCGGTCGTTGGCCTCTGGTGCGCATCGAGGGTCGGCAAACCCGACTCGTACTGGGCGCACCGGTTCTATACCGACGAGACCGCCCGCGGGCGGCGCAAGCTGGAGCGTTCGCGGAAGCGGTTCTCGTCGGAGCGCTGGACCAAGCGGCTCGGCCGGCGCCTGCAGGACGCGATCGGCGGCGTCCCGACCTCCGAAGTGGCGTCGTCGACCGAAGTCGGTTCCGAGCCGCCGCAGAGTTGAGCGTGAGAGTCGTGCTGGCCACGATGGGTTCCTGGGGAGACATTTTCCCGGTGATCGGTCTCGCGCAGGGGCTGACGCAGGCAGGTCACGACGCGCGCATCGCGGCGTCGCCGGCATATGAGGAACTGGTGCAGGGAGAGGGATTGGGGTTTTCAGGTATCGGGCCGCCGCTGGGTTTCTCTGACTATGCGGCCGATCCGAAGATCCTGAGCGGCCGGCTGGGAGGCTTCGTCGGCTTCGCGCATTTGTTTCGGCGCTTCATCTTCCCTGCTCTTGATCGATACGTGGACGACCTCGCCGTGTCGATTCGGGGTGCCGAGCTGCTCCTCGCGCATCCAGCCATGGTCGCCGCGCCGGTTGCGGCCGAGTTCGTAGGGATCCCGTGGGCCACGATCAGCGTCTTCCCCGGTCTTATCCCGACTGCCTACGCTCCGCCGGCACCCACGCGCGTGTCGTTGGGCGCGGGTCGGGCCGGGCAGGCGATGCACCGAGCGGCGTGGCGGGCGGCACGGTTCAACATGGCTCGGCTGTTCGACCGACAGGTCAACCGGGCGCGGCGGCGGTTAGGTCTTCCCGCCGCCTCGGATGTCTTTTTTGCGCCGGTCGACTCCGGCCGGCCATACCTGGTCATGTCCTCGCCCGCGGTGATCGACCGGCCTGCGGATTGGCCAGCCAACGTCGCCCTTACCGGGTTTGTCGCCTGGGATCAGGCGAGTTCGCTCGCCGATCCCGACGGCCTGGCCGAGTTCCTGGCCGCCGGTGACCCGCCGGTGCTGGTGACCCTGGGCGCCAGCTCTTCGCTTGACCCGCGCGACTTCTACCGCCATGCCGCCGAGGCGGTCACGCGTCTCGGCCACCGAGCCCTGGTTCTGACTGGCCCGACTCCAACCGAGGTCGAGCTACCGGAGGACCGGAAGATCTTCAGCACCACGTTTGCCCCGTTGTCCCTGGTCGCGTCGCGCTGTCTGGCGGCGATTCACCATGGTGGGGTCGGGACCACAGTCGCGGTCCTGAGCGCGGGACTGCCTCAATTGGTGATCCCTCGCGGTTTCGACCAACCCCAGACCGCGCTGCGGATGACCCGGCTCGGCGTCGCCCGCAGTCTCCCCTGGCGGCGCGCAAGCACCAGACACCTCATCCGGGAACTGAACTCGCTGCTGGACGATCGCCGTTACCGTCAGAACGCCGTCGCGATTCAGGCCCGCCTGAGCAGCGAGGACGGGCTCAAGGAGACAGTGGGCCGAGTCGACCTCGCCCTCCGCGGCTGACCCAGCGCGTCGTGTCGCAACACCCCCCGCGGGTGGTTGCGCCAGCGGTTGCGAGCGCTATCCACGTCCGATGAATGGCATGTTCGTTGCCATGATCGTGAGGAACTGGACGTTGGCCTCGAGTGGCAATCCCGCCATATAGAGGACGGCGTCCGCGGCATGGCGTACATCCATCATCGGTTCGACGAGGACCGAGCCGTCGGGCTGTAGCGCGCCTCGACCGATCTTGGCACCGAGCTCCGTCACGGCGTTGCCGATGTCAACCTGTCCGCAGGCGATGTTGAACGGGCGTCCCTCGAGCGAGATCGCTTTGGTCAGGCCGGTAATCGCGTGCTTGGTCGCGGTGTAGGCGGCCGCGTGCGGCCGGGGAACGTGGGCGGAGATCGAGCCGTTGTTGATGATGCGTCCGCCCTGTGGAGTCTGGGACTTCATGGCTCGAAATGCTTCCTGGGCACACAGAAAGCTGCCGGTGAGGTTCGTGTCAACGACGGTTCGCCACTCCTCCACGGCCACCTCATCCAACGGCGCCGGAGAGCCAAATACACCGGCGTTATTGAACAGCAGGTCGATTCGTCCCCATTCGTCTGCCACGCGCGCGAACAGGCTTCGCACGGCGTCTGGCTCCGTGACGTCGGTGGACACCACAAGCACGTCCTTTGACGCTGCCTGAGCATCGGCAACCGTCTCGCGCAGCGCGTCATCCCGACGGCCGGCCAGGGCTACGCGAAATTTGGCTTCCAGTAGGGCTCGCGTCACCGCACGGCCGATTCCCGACCCGGCGCCGGTTACCACCGCGACGCGCTCGCCTGCATCCATGTCGCACATGCTCTCACGCCGCCAGATGACTCCGAACTCGGTTGGGCTTCGCGAGACGGCCCGCGACCGCCGCGATCTGCGGGGCGGAGGCAAACCGAGCCCGGCTCCGGCGCGCTCGATCGAGGGACCCTCATCAGGAGTGACAATCGTGCTGGAACCGGGTAGTGAAGAGCCACGCAAAATCCTAATTGGGAGGAGCCAGATGGAAGCCAGCACCGAGACCGGGAACCTGACCGGCACCAAGGACAAGGATTACAACCTGATCTGGTTCACCGAGCAATGCTTGAGCAACGCGCTGCGGCTTGAGGGTTACGCTCAGGACGCCGAGCGCGATGGCGACTCGGACCTCGCCGATTTCTTCCGGCGCGCGCAGGGCGAGAGCCGCAAGGGAGCCGAGCAGGGCAAGGAGAAGCTGGGCAAGCGGCTCGCGCGCTGAGCCGCCGCCAAGAACGAACGAAAGCCTGACCAGCCTCCTCGCCAGGACTCGAAGTCGAGAACGCCGCTTCTCGCCAGGCGTGCCGTTAGCGTTCGGCCATGACCTTCCTGTGGGGGGCGGCGACCTCGGCCTATCAGGTCGAGGGCGGCAACGAGGACAACGACTGGCACGACTGGGAGCGCACGCCCGACTCGGGGGTGGTCGAACCCGCGGGACTCGCCTGCGACCACGTCCACCGCTACCCGCAGGACATCGCCGTGCTCGCCCGGATGGGGCTGAACTGCTACCGCTTCTCAGTCGAGTGGTCGCGGATCGAGCCGCTCGAGGGTCAGTTCTCGGAGCGGTGGCTGAGCCATTACCGGGCGATGGCCGCGTGCTGCCGCGAGCACGGACTCGTGCCGATCGTGACCCTGCACCACTTCACCAACCCGCGCTGGATCGCCCGCGCCGGCGGCTGGGAGCAGCCCGAGACGGCGGTTCACTTCGCGCGCTTCAGCGGTGTGGTGATCGAGGCGCTGGGTGACCTCGCCGGCTTGGCGATCACCATCAACGAGCCCAACATCCCCGCGCTGCTCGGCTACGAGAACGGCGTGTTCCCACCGGGCAAGCGCGATCATGGCGCGCGGCTGCGCGTGAGTGAGGTGTTCATCGACGCGCACCGCCGCGCGGTGGAGGCGATCCGCAGCGCCCGCTCGGACCTGCCGGTGGGACTGGCGCTGGCGATGGCGGACTGGCAGGCGTTGCCGGGCGGAGAGCGGGAGCTGGCGGCGACGCGGCGCCTGCGCGAGGACATGTTCCTGCAGGCGACCAACGGCGATGACTTCGTCGGCGTAAATACCTACACCCGCCACCGGATCGGACCTGACGGCTGGGTCGGTAACGAGCCTGGCGTGGAGTTGACGGCGGCCGGCTACGAGTACTGGCCCGAGGCACTGGAGGCGACCCTGCGCCGGGCGTCGGAGCTCACCGGCGGGCGCACCCTGATCGCGACGGAGACCGGCATCGCCACCGACGATGACACGCGGAGGCTGGAGTACATCGACCGCGCGGTGGAGGGGACACGCCGCGCGATCGCTGACGGCATCGACATCCGCGGCTTCATCTACTGGTCGGCGCTGGACAATTTCGAGTGGCACCGCGGCTACGCCCAGCGCTTCGGGCTGATCGCCGTCGATCGTGAGACTCAGGAGCGATCGGTCAAGCCGAGCGGCTGGCACCTGGGAAAGATTGCCCGCAGCTCCGCCGGCGTCTGAACGTCGCTGAGGCGCCGCGCGAGCTGGATCTCGTGGCCGGGCGAGCCGGCCGGATGCAGGCCGGCGGAGCGCAGCATCGCCTCTACGCAAGCGCGGTTCGGCGCCCACCAGTTCGTCGGGTCCTCCGCGAGCCTGTGCTCGATGAAGGCCAGCTTCGGCCATCCCGAACCGAGCATCATCTCGCGGTCCTCGAGTGACAGATCGGCGGGCGCGTCCAAGACATCCTCCCCCGGCATCATCAACGTCTGGAGCACGAGCAGATCGCGCACCTTCGCCGCCACGATGTCCAGCGCGAGCAGCGGGTAGCGAAGGTGATAGAGAACGCCGAGGAACAGGACGACGTCGAAGGTCTCGTTCAGCTGCGCCAGGTCGTACACCTGCATCCGGCGAAGGGCCAGCTGCTGAGTGTCGATCCGGAACTGATCACGCACCCATTGCGCCTGGCGCAGGTAGTGCGGGTCCACATCGATGCCCAGCACCTGCGCGCCGCGCCGGGCCAGCGCGACGGAGTAGAAGCCGGCGTTACAGCCGATGTCGAGCACCCGCATTCCGGTCATGTCGGCCGGCAGCGCGCTCGCGATCTGCTTCCACTTGAAGGCGGGGAAGTCCCCCAGTGGATGATCGGGCGCGGTCCGATGACCGTCTGGGAGGTGCAGGTTGTGAAACCACGGCGCGAGGGCGCGGATCTGGCGGCCCAGCTCGTCCTCCGGGAGGGCGCTCCCGTGTGACTGAAGCGTCATCGTGCCGCCTCCTGCGGGACCTCGGCCAGCAGCTCGTGCAGCTGCTGCACGCGGTGATCCGCGGTGTGCTCGCGCAGCACGCGCCGGCGCGCCGCCTCGCCGATCTGCGCGCGCGACTTCGGGGTGCTGCGCGAGAGGATCTCGAGCACCGCCTGGCAGCTGTCGGCGAGGAGGATCTCCTCGCCGGGCAGCGAACACCGTCTCGAGCCCGGGCCAGATGTCGGAGATGATCGCCGCTCCACACGCGCCGGCCTCGAACAGGCGCACCGACGGCGAGTAACCGAGCGCGCGCATCTGCGGTCGGGTGAGGTTCAGGGTGAAGCCGGCGGCGGAGTAGAAGCGCGGGTGCTCGCCGGGTGGGAGGTGCTCGATGCGCTCGAGGTTCTCCGGCCAGGCGATGTCCGCCGGGTACATCGGCCCGGCCAGCGCGAATCGCTGCTCGGCGAGCCGGCGCGCGGGCTCGAGCAGCAGCTCCTCCACCGCCGGCTGGCGCCCGGCGCTGTAGGTGCCCACGTAGCTGAGCGCCCACCGTTCCTGCACCTCGCGCCGGGTGTAGAGATCGGGGTCGACGAAGCAGTAGAACGGCTCCGCTCGCCGGGCCCCGAACTCATCCTGCAGGATCTCCAGCGCAGGCCCCGCGGTGAACGACAGGTAGAGGTCGAAGCACGGGACCAGCTCCGCGCTCAGGTACGCGCCGTCACCGGCGCGCAGCTTGTCGATCGTCACCGGGGTGTCGATGTCGTAGAAGGCGACCGCGCCCTGCGCGTGGCTGGCCACCCAGGTGGCGACCTCGACGCCCTGCGGGACGAACGATCCGACGATCACCAGATCGGCCTCTCGGACTGCCGGCGCGAACGAGCGCAGCTGCTTCAGTGACGCGTACAGGTGGGTCTCGCACCACGGCGGCGCAGGCAGGTCACGATGCCGCGCGTACCAGCTGGCGTCGCGCTCCAGGAACGTGACCTGATCGCCGCGTGCCTGCAGCGCCTTGGCCAGCGCGCGGTAGTTGGTGGCGTGGCCGTTACCCCACGAGGAGGTGATCGACAGCCCGAGGATCGTCACCTTCACCGGGTCATCTCCACGCCGTGAGAGGACAGGACCCGTTCGAGCTCGCGCGCGCGATGGTCGTAGGTGTGCTCGTCGAGGATCCGCTCCCGCGCGCGCGCTCCGATCTCCCGCGCGCCGGCCGCATCGAGCCCCTCCAGCGCCTGCGCGACCTCGGCGCCACTGGCGCAGACGATCACCTCGGACCCGGGCTCGAGAAACAGCTCCAGCCCCTCCCACCGATCGCTGAGCAGGCAGGCCCCGGCGCCGGCCGCCTCGAACACCCGGGTGGCAGGCGAGAAGCCGTTCTGCACCATCGAGTCGCGGGTGACGTTGAGCACGGCCAGCGGCGAGCAGTTGAACGCGTTGTGCCGGCTCGGCGGGACGTGGCCGAGGTAGCGGAGGTTCGGCGCGCCGAGCCGGTCATCCCAGCCGGCCCCCGCGAGCAGGAAGCTTCGCTTCGCCAGCGCCTGCACCGCCGAAAAGAAGAACTCCTCGACCCTCGCCTCGCGGTCCGGCAGCCGATTGACCAGCGCCGAGAGGTCTGCTCGGAAGGCGTCTTCGGCCGGCACGGGATGGTGGGTGATCGGATCGAGCGCGTTGTAGATCGGCACACAGCGGCGCGCCCCCAATGACTCGTAGCGCGCGACGACACGCTCCCCGCCGCCGTAGGTGAGAACCAGGTCGTAGTCGGGCACGAGCGCCCGCAAGGAATCGGAGGCGTCGGTCTCGAGCCGCGTCAGCGTGGCCGGGGCATCGACATCCCAGAAGATCACGGTGGTGCCCGGGCGGCGCGCCTCGAGCACCGCCTCCTCGAGCAGGGCGTCGTAGACACCGACGCCGCTGGCCTTCACCACCACGTCGGCCTCGCGCGAGGCATCGGCCACCACCCGCCGGACCGCTGCTTCGTCGGGTGCGTCGTAGACGATCACACGGGCCCAGGGGGGATCGGGAAGATCGCGGTGACGCTGGCGATCGAGCACGTCGGGCTCGTAGAACGTCACCTCGTGCCCGAGCCCGTGCAGCGCCCGGACGATCCCGCGGTAGTACGTGCAGGCGCCGTTCCAGTAGGCGGAGACCAGGCTCGAGCCAAGGAACGAGATGCGCATCAGCCTGCCTCCGTGACGATGCTCAGCAACTCGTCGACGCGGTGGGCGCAGGTGTGGCGCGCGGACACCGTCTCGAGCCCGTTCGCCGCCAGCTGAGCCGCCGCGGCGGGGTCCTCGAGGAGCAGCTTCAGGTGGGCAGTCATCTCGGCGCCGTCACCGGCTTGGAGGTAGTCGTGGCCGGGCCGGAACAGCCCCTCCCGGTCCTCCCACTGAGCGCACACCAGGGGGATGCCGCAGGCCAGCGCCTCGAACACGCGGATCGTCGGCACCCCCGGCAGCAGCCGGACGTAGGCGCGGCGCGGCACGTGGACGGTCAGGCGGTGCTGCGCTAACACCCGCGGGGCGTGGTAGTTGGGCAGCCAGCCCTCATAGCGGAGTCCCGCGCTCGCCACCGCCGCCCGGGCGCGCGCCGGATAGCGGACCCCGTGAACGTGGCCGCTCAGCGACAGCGAGTGCGCGGGCGCGAGCAGGAACTGCCGCAGCTCCTCGGTGCGCTCGCCGTCGCCCCAGTTGCCGATCCACACCAGATCGGCTGTCTTCTCGCCGCCGTCCAGGGGCCGGAACAGGCGGGTGTCCGCCGCCTCGTGCCAGACGTATACGCGCTCGGCCCAGCCGTGCTCGAGATACAGGTCGCGGATCACGGCGCCAAAGGCGAGGACCGCGTCGAACCCGGACAGGTCGAAGGCCTCGATCTGCTCCGGAGCCGCGGCGGCCCGGTGGTGGGCGTCGTAGAAGAGCAGCGTGTAGCCACCCCGGCGGCGGTGGTGCTCGCCGATCGCCGCCACCACCGCCGGCTCGATCCAGTCGTGCACGAGCACCAGCTCGGCGTCCGCCAGCTCGCGGTCGAGATCCAGCGCGCCCGGATCGTAGGTGCGGCTGCGGAGCTCCGGGAACGCGGCGTGGAACTCGTCGGTCGCCTTCTCGCCCGCGCAGGCGATCAGGTTGCTCCGGCTCCAGCCGCCCTCGGGCTCGAGCACGTCGGTCTCGTGCCCGCGGTGGCGCAGCTCGCGCATGACGCCGCGCAGGAAGTGCGCGTTGCCGTGGTTCCAGTCCGAGACCAGCGAGTGGCAGAACAGGGTGACGTTCATGCGCTCCTCACCGCCCGCGCCACGTCGCGGTAGGCGCTCAGGTAGCCGCCGGCCATCGCCTGCGGCGTGTAGCGCAGCGCCCGGGATCGCGCGGCGGCCGCCGCCTGCGCGCACAGCCGCGGATCGCCGAGCAGGCAATTGACCGCACTGCCGAGGGCGTCCGGGTCATCGGGAGAGACGAACGCGGCGGCATCCCCCCACACCTCCCGCAGGCTCGGAATGTCACCGAGGACCAGCGCGCATCCGCACAGTGCCGCTTCCAGTGCCGCCATTCCGAACGGCTCGTAGCGGGCGGGCTCGGCGAACACGGCGGCGTGCCGGAGCCAGTGCAGCAGCTCGCCGTGCGGCAACGGCCCAAGCGTCTCGACGCCTTCGACGTGGCCGGGGCCGATCAGGGCCACGCGTCCCTCGATGGCGGGGGCGGCCCGGGCCACCAGCGTGGCGTTCTTTGCCTGGTCCCACAGCCTTCCGGCCGTGACGACCAGCCGCTCGCGATCTTCCGGGGCGGGGCGGGCCACAAACCGGCCATTCGGAATCACCTGCGCATGCGGCAGCTGCCCATGGACCGCAGCGAGCTGATCCAGCAGCGCCCGGCTGGGGACGCTCAGGAGCTCGGCGCGATCCAGCGCGCGCCGCGCCAGCCGCGCGTAGCGCTCCCAGCCAGCCGGCGCGCTGCAGCCGTGCACCGCCTGCCACCAGGTGAGTACGCACGAGTGCACGGTGAGCAGCACCGGCACGCGCGGATCGAGCACCGGCGCGAACGTGTTCATATGGATGAGGTCGGGATCGTGGGTGGCCCTCAGTTGCTCGATCCACTGGGCGGTGGCGCGAAGGTCGTGCCATGGCTCCTCCATCCACTCGAGCCGCAGGTCGCGCGTCTCGCAGGACCGTGCGCCGGTCGAGTCGATCGGGTGGTTGCCCAGCAGCGCCAGGTGGAGCTCGACCCCGGCGCCGCTCAGACCTCGCGTCAGCTCCTCGACGAACGCCCCGACGCCACCGACCACGTCGGCCACGACCAGGACCTTCATCCGGTCCTCCCGTAGATCCGGTCGATCAGCTCGGCCACCTGGACCAGCTGGTCGACGTCCTGGTCGAAGATCGGGTCAGCCGCCAGCCGCAGCGCCCAGCCGACGAGCGCGCGGCCGCCCCACTCATCCGGAGGGCCGGCGAGCCGCTGCGTCCGGCGTCCCTCCACGAGCAGCGCCTCGAAGTCGTAGAAGGAGCCATCGACGTTACGGATGCTGAGCGCGCGCCCATCGCCGATGAACGAGGCCTCGATCAGCGCATCGGAGCCGGCGGGCAGCCACCACGAGCAGGCGATCCGCAGCGCGCTTCCGTCGGCGAGGCTCACCTGCGCGAATGCCAGGTCCTCGACCTGACCGGAGTTCGCACCCAGCCGTCGCCCGGCGGCGAACAGATCCGCGTGCACCGAGACCGGCTCGAGCTCGCCCAGGAACAGACGGGCGAGGTCGATCAGGTGGCAGCCGAGGTCGATCATCGCGCCGCCGCCGGCCAGTTGGGCATCCCGCACCCACGGCTTGTCCGGGCCGTAGGCGTTGTGGAAGACGAGCTCGGCGGCGTGCGGCCGGCCGATCGTCCCGGCCCGCAACGAGCCCAGCGCCGACTCCACCGCCCGCACGTGCCGGTAAGACATGTCGACGCCGAGCGGGAGGTCCGCGGCCCGCGCGAGCTCGATCAGCCGCCGGCACTCGGCGGCCGTGCGACCAAGCGGCTTCTGGCAGAACACCGGCACGCCCCGCTCGAGCGCCTGACTCGCCTGTTCGGCATGAAGGGCGGTCGGAGTCGCGATCACCACCCCATCGAGGTTGCGATCGAGCAGCGCCTCGAGGTCGGCGCACACGGTCTCGCAGCCCACGGCGGCGGCGGCCGCGCGCGCGGTCCGCGGATCGACGTCGGCGACCGCCGTGACGCGCGCCGCCCCCGCCCGGTGCACCGCCTCCATCCGGTTTCGCCCGATCCACCCGACTCCGAGGAAGCCCAGCCGCGGAAGGCCCTCACCCATCGCGCCACACCGCCTTGACGAATCCCTCCGGCCGCTCCACCGAGACTCGGTAGGCCTCGCCGAGCTCGTCGAGCGGGTACTGGTGGGTCAGCAGCGGCGCTGGGGCGAGGCGTCCTGCCCGGACCGCCTCGACCGCGCCCCGCAGCCCGCTCACGTACGCCGCCGGAGCGCGTTCGTGCGCGTTGACGACATCCAGGCCGCGCCAGTTCCACAGCTGCATGTCAACCGAGCGGCGGCCGTCCTGGTGGTAGCCGACGATCACCAGGCGGCCGCGGACTCGCGTCAGCCGCGCCGCGAGGTCGAGCGGCTCCTGGTGACCGGTCACCTCGAACACCACGTCGAAGCAGGTGGTGCTCGAGGGCCGGATCATCGGGGCGCCAGGCGCCACTCGCACCCATCGCCAGCGCCAGCTCCAGCGAGGAGCTCCGCCGCGACACCGCGCCGATCTCGCCTGCCACACCGGCGCACAGCTGGATCAGCAGCAACCCCAGAAAGCCACAGCCGATGACCGCGACCCTGCCCCCGGCCTGCACCCCCGCGCGGGTCACCGCGTTGACGGCGCAGGCCAGCGGCTCACCGGGGAACGGCATGGCCGGCTCCAGATCGGACGGAAGCGCAACGACGTTGGCGGCGCTCGTGACAGCGAGCTCGGCGTGGGCGCGCTGCGAGATCAGCGCCACGCGCTGGCCGACCCGGACGGTGCTCACCTCGTCGCCCACCGCGTCGACGTGGCCCCAGCCCTCGTGGCCGGGCTCGCCGGCCGGGAGCGGATACGCGAACCACTCACGGCCTTCGTACACCGGGAGCTCGGAGGCACAGATGCCCGCGCCCTCCAGCTTCACGCGCACCTCGCCGCGTCCGGGCTCGGGCACCGGGACCTCACTCACGATCACCCGGCGCGGCGATTGCAGAACGGCAGCGCGCACGCCGGCTACGAGTTACGGCTGACGGCCAGCACACGCGCGGGCTTGCCCTGGGCGTCCTCGAGCCACTCGTACAGGCGCGCCATCCCGGACTGCACGGAGACCCGCGGCTTCCATCCGGTCAGGTTTTGGAATGCCGAGGTGTCGGAGACGTAGTAGCGCTGGTCGGCCGCACGCCACTCACCCCACTCGATCGCCGGCGTCTGGCCGATGAGGGACCCGATCATCTCGATCACCGAGCTCACGCTGGTGGCATTGCGAGTACCTCCCCCGATGTTGAACGCCTCGCCGGAGAGCGCCGCCCGGTCGCTCGAGGCCACCAGCAGCGCGTCCACCAGGTCCTCGACGTACAGCAGGTCGCGGATCTGCCGGCCGTCGCCGTAGATCGTGATCGGCTCGCCGCGGAGCGCGCTCAGCAGGAAGTGCGTGACCCAGCCCTGATCCTCGGTGCCGTGCTGGTGCGGACCGTAGATGCAACTCATCCGGAACACACAGGTCGCCATCCCGTAGCTATGCGCGTAGTCGAGCACGTACTGATCTGCCGCTCCCTTCGAGCAGCCGTAGGGACTGCAGAACTCGAGCGACTGGCGCTCGGAGATGCCCCGGGCGCGGCTGAGCTCGTCCGCGGGCTCGTAACCCTCCGGCGCGAGCCGGAGCTCGAGACCGGCGAGGCGACCGTACACCTTGTTGGTCGAGGTGAAGACGACCGCCGGCGGCGTGTCCAGGCGCCGTGCCTCCTCGAGCACGTTGATCGTTCCCTGCACGTTGATTTCGAGGTCCTCGCGCGGCTGCTCCAGGCTGGTCGTGACCGCCGCCTGCGCGGCGAGGTGGAATACGCGACGGCAGGACGCCATCGCCCGCCTGACCGCATATACGTCCCGCACGTCGCCGACTTCGACGCGCACGAGATCGCCGTGCTTGCGCTTCAGCCAGCGAAGGTTCTCCTCGACGCCGGCGCGCGTGAGGCTGTCGAGCACCGTCACCGGGGTCCCCGCCGAGGCGAGGCGATCGCCCAGATTGGTGCCGATGAACCCGGCTCCGCCGGTGATCAGGACGCTGCCGTCCGGGGCGGATCCGGCGGGGGTGGAGAAGCTGACCAGGTCGCGCACGCCGCTCACGCCCCGGTCTCGGAGCACCCGATCGAGCAGCTTCGGCTCGCCGCCCGTGCGCCGGGCCCCGAAGTGGTAGGCCCGTTCGTCGCAGTGGAAGCCATCGAGCGTTTCACGCTCCGGCGCCAGGTCCTGCAGCGAGTACCAGTAGACGCGCTCGGCGGGCGCTTGCACGAGGTCGACGAGCGTCTTTAGCTGACCGAGCTCGTCGTGGGCCCAGGTCGAGTAGCCGGCCTCGGTGACCCAGATGCGTTGGCCTCCCCGGTGTTGGTTGATGACTTCCTCGACCCGTTCGACGTGGGTGTCCCAGCCGTCCCAAACGGCCTCCCACGTGCCAGGGAAGCCGTGCACGCCGATCACATCCACGTGCTCCAACGCGCCGCGCTTGTACATCAGGTCGAGCCAGTTGGGATCAAATGGGCTCATCCCGCCGAGGACGCTCTTGACCCCGAGCCCCGCCGCGCGGCGCGCGGCGCCGGCGATCATCGTGGCGAAGATCTTCCACTCCGGGTCGACCGTCCAGTCCCACTCGATGTAGTTGTTTGGCTCGTTCCACAGCTCCACGTACGGGAACCGGTCCGGATAGGCGCGCAGCACCAGCTCCACGAACTCGCCGTACTGCTGCGGGTCACGGGGCGGCGAGGAGGTCTTGGGCATGATCCCGAGCGCCGGCGGTGTGTACAGGAAGCACGGCAGCACGCTGATCTGCTCGGTGAGCCGAGGCAGCAGCCAGCCGTACCACTCCTCCCCGCCCTCGCACAGCCAGTCACACCAGGAGATCGACGTCCGCAGCCGGGCGGCGGGAAGCCCGGGCAGCGCGTCGAGCGCCCGCTCGACGGCCTCGTAATCGCCCATGTGGAAGTACTGGACGAACCCGAGCTCCGGGGTGCCGCGCCGGCGCAGGCGCCTGGCTGAGGCGCGCTCCCGCGGCTCCTCGGGACCCTCGCGACGGATGGTGTCGACGATCCGGCTCATACCGTCAGCCCCCGTGAACGCAGCTCGCCCCGAGCCCGATCGACGAGGTCATCGGCCACCTGACCCTCGAGCCAGCCGGCGAGCTCGCTCATCCCGTCCTCCAGACCGACGGCGGGTTCGAAGCCCAGCAGCCGCCGCGCCTTGTCCACGTTGGCGAAGCAGTGCCTGATGTCGCCAACCCGGCAGTCCCCTGTCAGCTCGGGCTCGATCTGGTCCTTGCCGAGGATCTTCGCCAGTCGCTGCGCGATCTCGGACACCGTGACGCTGGCACCGCTGCCCACGTTGAGCACCTCGTCGGCAGCGTCGGGTCGCTCGAGGGCGAGCGTGCAGGCGGACGCGACGTCCCGGACGGAGACGAAGTCGCGCCGCTGCTCGCCGTCCTCGAAGATCATCGGCGGCTTGTCGTTCAGCAGCCGCGAGGCGAAGATCGCCAGCACTCCGGTGTACGGGTTCGACAGTGCCTGGTGCGGGCCGTAGACGTTGAAGAAGCGCAGGGCCACGGCCGGGATCTCGTACGCCCGGCCGAACAGCAGCGTGCTGCGCTCCTGCTCGAACTTGTTCAGTGCGTAGATCGAGGACAGCGCCGGCGGCTTGCTCTCGTCGGTCGGCACCGGCGTCAGCGTCTGGCCCGCGGATCCGCGCGGCTCCCAGTCATGGGCGGCGAGCTGCTCACGCGTGCGTTCCCGCGCAGTCACCGCTCGCCCGTCGCCGTCGACGTACAGCCCCTCGCCGTACACGCTCATACTCGAGGCCACCACGATCCGCTGCACCGGGTGATCGAGCAGCGCCTGCAGCAGCGTCGCGGTTCCCAGCGAGTTGACCGAGACGTACTCGCCGATCTCGTACATGCTCTGCCCGACCCCGACCCGTGCGGCAAGGTGGATGACGCTGTCGACATCGATCAGCGCGCGCCTGACCGCGTACGGGTCACGAACGTCGCCCACCAGCAGCTCGACCTCGCCCGCCAGGTAGTCCGGGCGGCTCGAGCCAGGGTGAACCTGCGGCGTCAGCGCGTCAAGCGCGCGCACTCGGTATCCCTGCTCGAGCAGGGCATCGGCGACATGTGAGCCGATGAACCCAGCGCCCCCGGTGATCAGCACTCGTCCCTTGCTCATACGGACCTCCCGGCCATGATTCGTACAGGTTCAGGTTCGGTCCGCGGTGAGCGTTCGAGCAGCTCGTCGTAGACGGCCGCAAGTGCGTCGGCAGCGTCGTTCCAACTCGGAAGCTGCGCGGCCGCTCGTATCGCGCGGCGCTCCAGTTGCAAGCGGCGGTCGCGGTCGTTGAGAAGTGATGCCACTGCATCGGCGAACGCCTGCGGCTCCTCTTCGATGAGCAGCGCATGTCTTGCCTGAGCGTTCAGTCCCTGGGCACCGATCGGCGTTGAGACGATCGCCTTGCCGCGCCACAGCGCCTCGATCGTCTTGACCTTGATTCCGCCCCCAATGCGCAGCGGGCACACCATCACGTCGGCGGCGTCGAGGTACGGGAGGACATGGGGAACGCGGCCCGTGACTTCGACGGTCTCCTCAGCCAGAGCCTGCACCTCCGGCGGCGGCGCGTTGCCGACCAGCCAGGTTCGAACCTCCGGTACCGTGACGCGGAGCGCCGGCAGGATGTCGCGGCAAAGATGCTGTGCGGCGTCGACGTTCGGGGCGTAGGCGAAGTTGGCGAGCAGCGCGATGAGTGGTCCTGACGGGCGCTTCACGCACTCCACGCGGTCGCGGTGGTTGGGGAGGTGATCGGCCCCGTCCGGCACGACCGAGGCGCGAGTGCCTGCCAGCTCGGTTTCGATAACGTGTCGATCTTCCGGTGTCACCGTCGCGAGCCGCGTAGCGGCCCGCCACGATTCGATCTCCGCAGCGCGGGTGCGCAGGCAGCGCGAGAACAGCTCGAACCTCCTGGCGGGATCGCACCCCACGGTCGCCCGTTGATGCGCGAGCTCGAACTCGATGTTCTGCTCGACCAGCAGCACCGGCACTTCGGTCAACTCGGGCACGTGCTGCATCAGGTAGAAGCCCTCGACGTGTACGAGATCGACGGCGCCCTGGGCGAGGATCTCGGCCACCCGCTCGGTTGCAGCCGGCGAGCGGTGCCGGGTGAGCTCGACCGGCTGATCCTTGACGTCGCTCTCGTCACTGCGCTCGGCGGCGAACACCTCGACCGCACGACATGAACCGGCCAGCAACTCGGCGCTGGAGGAGTCCTGCTCGGGAGTTTTCGAGACCACGACCAGATGGATGTCGAAGTGCGCCGCGAGGCGCGTGATCAGCTCGAGTTCGCGGCGGCGCCCGCCGCTGACCGGGGGCCAGGGCAGGTGGCAGGAGATGAACAGGACGCGACCCCGGGCTGCGCTCGCACAGGGGCCCGCCCAGGTGGTGATTCGCTGGTCCATGGGGGGCTGCGGCGCCGTAGTTCGGCGCGGCCCCGTTGGCCTACCCGGTGGGCAGCATCTAAATCAGCCCCGAAATCGAGCGGAGGCGCGGGGATCGAAGTCGCGGGCGGGCGCATGCTCGGGGGGCGCCCGGGTATCCAACCCGAATGGCAGCGCATCCGGTCGTCGCCTTCCTCAGCACCGGCCGATGCGGCACCCAGTGGCTCACGGCCGGCCTGCGGGGGCTCTATCCGCAGCTCGCGGTCGAACACGAGCCGATCGGTCCGCTGTACAAGCCGCGCAGATACTTCCGGCACTACGACGATCCGGAGTCGCTGCTCGATCAGCCCGAGGTCGCAGCGCACGTGGAGCGGATCGCGCGGGAGCGCCGGCCGTACGTCGAGACGGGATGGCCGCTGTTCCCGGCGCTGCCGCTGTTCGCGCGGCGTTTTCCCGAGCGCCTTCGGGTTGTGCACCTGACCCGGCACCCGGTTCCAAGCGCGCTGTCGCATCTCGCCCACAACTCTTACGCCGGCAGCAGCCGCGATGACTCCTACACGCGCTGGGCAACGCTCGGCCCTGGCGATCCACGTGTGCTCCAGCCTGACTACGCGGCGCGGTGGGAGGAATTGACGCCCTACGAGAAGTGTCTGTTCTGGTGGACCGAAGTCCACGCGTACGGGCTGGAGCTGCCGCGACGGCTGGAGGGCGTGCCGTTCCTGCGGGTGCAGTCCGAGTCGATCCTCGGAGGCGACCGTCGGGAGCTGGAACGTCTGCTCGCCTTCATGGAGCTGCCCTGGGACGAGCGCTGGGTCGAGCACACCGGACGCGTCGTGGACCGCTGGCACCACCACACCGACGAAACGGTCGAGCCGATCGAAGTGCTTCAGCACTCGATGACGGTCGAGGTCGCCGGGCAGCTGGCGTACGACGTCGCGCGGCTTGACGTGGCGGCGCTGCAGGCGCGGTACCGAGGCCGACCGGATGATGGACTTGACCGCGTGGGGCGATACGAGCGGACATAGCGACGCGCGGGCCCTTCCGATGCCGAGGGTGTGTCGGGCGAGCCGCGGGGGTAGCAGGCGAGGATGCGAGTCGTCATCCTCGGGGCCACCGGTAATGCAGGCACGAGTGTGCTCGAGTCGCTCTCGGACGAGCACGAAGCGCAGGAGATCGTCGCCGTGGCGCGGCGAGCGCCGACGCAAACATGGCCGCGGACGACGTTTGTGTCGGCCGACATCGCCCAGGATGATCTTGCGCCGATCCTCCGAGGCGCCGACGCGGTCGTGCACCTGGCGTGGTTGATCCAGCCGGGTCGTGATGAGTCGGTCACTTACCGCGTCAACGTGACGGGCAGCGAGCGGGTGTTCCGGGCCGTCGTCGAGGCCAAAGTGCCAACGGTCGTCTATGCCTCGTCGGTCGGTGCCTACTCGCCCGGCCCCAAGGACCGGCTGGTCGACGAGAGCTGGCCAACCGAGGGAATCGGCAGTTCCTTCTACTCCAGACACAAGGTCGCGGTCGAGCGCCAGCTCGACCGGCTCGAGCGCGAGCAACCGCAACTGCGGGTGGTGCGAATGCGCCCGGGCTTGATCTTCAAGGCGCAGGCCGCGACCGAAATCCGCCGGCTGTTCGCGGGCCCATTCGTGCCTCGCACGCTCGTCAGCCCGAGCCTGATTCCGATCGTGCCCGATGTGCCGCGACTGCGCTTCCAGGCGGTGCACTCGCTCGATGTCGGCGAGGCATACCGGCTAGCTCTGCTCAGTGGTGCTCGGGGGCCGTTCAACCTCGCTGCCGATCCCCCGATCGGCCCGCCGGAGCTGGGCGAGATCATGCGCGCGCGGCGCGTGAGGGTACCCGCCGGCCTGCTGCGGATGGGCGCGGCCTGCACATACGCGCTACGCCTGCAACCGTCCGAGCCCGGCTGGGTCGATATGGCGCTGGGGGTGCCGCTGATGGACAGCGCTCGCGCCCGCTCCGAGCTTGGCTGGGAGCCGCGCCACAACGCAATCGACACCGTCCGCGAGCTGATCGAAGGAATCAGACGCGGCAGCGATGAGCAGACGCCGCCGCTCGCGCGCCGGACAAGCGGCCCGGGGCGAGTCCGGGAGTTGCTCACCGGCATCGGCGCTCGTCCGTAGCGCATGGATCAGCGTCGGGCCCCCGCCGCCGAGCAGATCACGCCATACCCACAAGGGCGCCGGCGCCCTTAGCCACGCGCGTTCAGTCCCTAAGGCCGACGGTTAGGAACCGCTCGAGCATCGCGTTGATCTGCTCGGGGACCTCGCACGGGCTGAAGTGTCCCGAGCCGACGGTCCGTCCCAACACGAGCTGTGGTCTCAGGGCCACCGCGCGCCCGAGGTCGGCGTTCGGGGTCGACGCGTCGAGATACAGAAGCGGGACCTCACAGCGACGAAGGGCCTCGGCGTCATCCCAGGCTCGCGTCGACTCCTCGAGAATCGAACTCGTCACGTGCAGCGGGGTGCGCGCAGTTTCGTCGAGGATCCAGCCCATCCTGGCTGGCTCGTCGCCAGGGGCGAAGAAGGTTGTGTAGTACTCGCGAAGAGCGCGGTGGCCGTCGGGTGTGCGGAGTGCAGCGACCAGCCGGCGCACGAATCCGGCGCGGTCGCCCCGGGCCAGCAGGACGGAATCGACGAGCACAGCCGCCCGGACCTGCTCGCGGTGGGCGGCGGCGAGCTCGAGTGCGACGAGTCCGCCCAGGCTGTGGCCGACGACGACCGGCCGCTCGATCCTCAGTTGCGCACACGTCCATGCCAGGTCGTCGGCGAGACCCTGCATCGTGTAGCGCTGTGCGGGCGCGTCGCTGCCGCCGTGACCCCGAAGGTCCACGGCGAGGACCCGGTGGGTATGGGCGAAGTGGGCCACCTGCGCGGCCCAGAAGCCGCGGTGGCAGGCCAGCCCATGCACGAACACGAGCGATGGGGCACCGTGCCCGGTCTCCTCATAGTCGAGCGCCACCCCGTCACGTATGAGCCGGGCCACGGCCACAGTCTGCACCACTCGGCTGAACCGGCGCATCAGCGCTATGTGACTGATCTGCCGGGTAACGGTGGCCCATTGCTTGCCTCAGGTTGACCTTCGATGACGGTCCCGATCCAGCGTGGACGTCGCGGCTGCCCGACATCCTCGCTCCGCCCGACGGCGAGACGCGCGGGAGACCGTGCAATATGTGAGCATGGTCGACGAGCATGCACGTACAGCCGGTCTCGCACCTGGGAACGGCGCTATGAGCTTGTCGGCCCGCGTGGCGGTATCCCAGTTCGACGATTCCATCGCTCAAATCGCAGCGGGGGCGGCCGAGCGCGACGGTGAGCCGATTCCGGTCTTTCCGGAGGGACCCGTCGCATTGCTCGAGCGAGACGGAGCGCTGGCATGGAACGCGCAGCCCGGGCCGGCCCGCCCGCCCGCTGCGGCGGAGCTGAAGCTCGTCAGGCGGGTCGCCGGCGCCGACGGATCGGTCGGCCGGATCTTCGACGGACACCTCAACGCGGTGGAGCGCTTGGCCGTTCAGGCTCCGGCCGCGCTGCGCGAGCGGGAGCTTGCGGCGGTGACCGCCCATCGGCTCCGGGCCGGAGTGTGGGGTGGCGACCCCGGTCCGGGGGAGGGACCGCCGGCGGCGGTGATCGACACCGACGGTGATGGGGTTCTGCGCGGCGTGAAGACCTTCTGCTCGGGTGCCGGCGGGCTCGATCGGGCGCTGATCCTGGCGCGTCAGTCTGGCGCCGGGCCACCGCTCGCGGTATGGGTCGATCTCACCGACAAGCGTCGGGTGGAGGTCGATCAGAGCTGGTATCGCTCCCACGGACTGCGCGCGTCGGTATCGCACCGCGTCGTCTTCCACGATGCGCCCGTGGTAGCCAGATTTGGAGCGCCCGGCTCGCTGGCCGAGGAGCCATGGTTCTCTCGTGACGCGCTGAGGACGGCGGCCAGCTGGGCGGGAATGGCCGACACGGCCGTCCAAAGCGCGCTCGACGAACTGGCTCGCCGACCGGCGCGAGGACAGCTCGAAGCGCTGGCGGCGGGACGGATCCTGACCGCCCAGCGGACGATCGATCTGTGGATCGAGATGGCGGCCGGCGCCATGGACGCAGCCAGCGGTGAGTTGCCCACCGTCTCCATCCAGGCTCGCGTCGGTATCGCCGAGGCGTGCCGGGTGCTGCTCGACGAGGCTGCTCGGGCGTGTGGATCACGCCCGTTCGCACGCGCCGACGCCCTGGATCGCTCGAGGCGTGACCTCGAGGTGTTCCTGCTTCAACATCGGCTCGACCCGCTGCTCGCCCGCGCCGGTGAAGCGGCGCTCGCGGAGCGCTGAGATGGCGCGCATGACCTTGGCGCAGTTCGAGGCGCGCTATCGCGAGGATTCCGATCCATGGGGATACACCAGTCGGGAGTACGAGCGCCGGAAGTACGCGGCGACGCTGGCGGCGTGCGGCGACGGTCCGTTCACCGACGCACTCGAGCTCGGGGGCTCGATCGGTGTGTTCAGCTCGATGCTCGCCCCCCGCTGCGCGCGGCTCACCACGATCGATGCCGCCCCCACCGCGGTCGCTGCGGCGCGGCGTCGCCTGGCCGGCTTTCCCCACGTTCGCGTCATCCTCGGCTCGATTCCGCAGGCGCTCCCCGTGGGACAGTTCGATCTCGTGGTGGCATCGGAGATCCTCTACTACCTGAGCGCAATCGAGTTGGCCCGGACGTTTGCGGCGCTCGAGGCGCGGACGCTCCGAGGAGCCCGCCTGGTGGCGGTCCACTGGCGCCCTGCGGGGCCGGAGCGTCCACTTGACGCGCGCGAAGTTCATCGGCTCCTGCGCTCGCAGCCCTGGCTCGAGCTCGTGAGCTCCGGCGGCAACGAGGACTACCTGCTCGATGTGCTGGAGCGGCGATGAGCGACACGTTCGAGCTGCTGGTGTTGGGCGGGGGCCCGGCGGGATTCTCGGCGGCTCGGGCGTACCGCGCAGCGGGCGGTTCCGGTTCGGTCGGGATCGTCACCGACGAGCACCGGATGCCGTACAACCGGCCGCCGCTGACCAAGGAGTTCCTGCGCGGCGAGTCCGGCGAGGACGAGCTGCCGATCGAGGGGGAGCCCTGGCTCGCCGAGCACGACGTTCGCCTGCTGAGCGGCCGTGCGGTGACGCTCGACCCCGATGGCCGTTCGGTGGCCCTCTCGGGCGGCCGCGAGCTCCGCTACCGCAGCTGTGTGCTGGCCACCGGCGCCGAGCCGATCCGGTTGCCCGTCCCCGGCGCCGACCATCCGGCGGTGCGGGTGATCCGCACCCTCGACCACGTGCGCGAGCTGACCAGTCGGCTCAGTCACGGCGATGCCGTGGTCGTCATCGGCTCGGGGTTCATCGGCTGTGAGATCGCCGCCTCGCTCCAGCGGCGCGGACAGTCGGTGACGCTCATCTCCGACGAGGAGCAGCCCAATGCCGCTCGCCTCGACCTCGAAGCGGGCGAGCGGATTCACCGCTGGCTCGACGAGGAAGGCGTGGCGGTGAGACTGGGCACGGCGGTCGAGGAGATCGCGATCCGCAACGGCTCGCTCGACGTCGTCGCCGGCCAGGTCCGTGCCCCGGCCAAGATCGTGATCATGGCGGCCGGAGTGGCGCCCCGCGGTGAGCTTGCCGCAGCAGCGGGAATGGAGCTCCGCGACGGCGCGCTGCCGGCGAACACCGCGATGCACACGGGGAGGGACGGGCTGTATGCGGCCGGCGATGTCGCGTTCGCCGAGAACGCACGCGCCGGACGGCGCCTGCGGATCGAGCACTGGGGCGACGCGCTCGGACAAGGCGAGGTGGCGGGACGCAACGCCGCCGGCGAGTCGGTGGAGTGGGAGGCCGTGCCTGGCTTCTGGTCGACGATCGGCGATCGCACCCTCAAGTACGCGGCGTGGGGCGACGGTTTTGACCAATCTCGCCTCGAGCAGCGAGGCGACGGCGCGTTCACGGCGTGGTACGGACGCGACGGAAAGATCGTCGGGGTGCTGACGCACGAAGCCGACGAGAACTACGAGCGTGGCCGCTCGCTGATCGCCGAGGGTGCGACGTGGCGCTAGCGAGCATCGTCGTCATCCCGGCTCGCGATGAGGAGCAGCAGATCGCCTCGTGCCTGTCCGCATTGGCGGCCCAGACGGTGGCGGGCGACGCGTTCGAGACGATCCTGGTCATCGACGCCTGCGTCGACGCGACGGCGCACGTGGCGGCGCAGACGGCATCGTCGCTCGGGCTGGCGGTGACGCTGATCGACGGGCCGGGACGGGGCGCCGGTGCGGCCAGGCGGGCCGGCATGGACCTGGCCGCGGCGCGGCTGCTGGACCGGGGACTCGACGATGGGCTGATCGCGTGCACCGACGCCGATTCTCGGCCCGACCCAGACTGGCTGGCCTGCCAACTCGAGCACGTGCGTGCCGGCGCGCATGCAATCGCCGGCTTGATCGAGCTCGATCCGGCGGAGTCGGCGCGCCTGCCGCCGGACGTGCTCCGGCGCCGCGAGCGCGATGCGGCGCAGCGACTCGGACGGCTCCGCGACAGCGATCCAACCGCTGCCCATCACCACTTCGCCGGGGCCTCGATGGCGGTAACCGCCGCCGTCTACCGGGCGGTCGGCGGTCTTGAGCCCGTCGCGGGGCTCGAGGACGCCTCCTTCGCCACGCGCCTGGCCGGCCGCGGCATATCGATCCTCCGCGCCACCGACGTCCGCGTGCGGACCTCGGCGCGGTCGGTGGGCCGCGCGCCGCGCGGGCTGGCCGTCGACCTGGCGGTGGCCTCGTGGTACGAGCGGCGACGGTACGTCGCCACGGCGTTCCCGACGGAGTTGCTCAGACGGCACAAGCGTGGGGTGTCGGTGGCGGTGGTGATCCCCACGAAGGAGTGTGTGGAGACGCTGCCGGGGGTGCTGGGCGACACCGTGGCTCCGCTTCGCAGCGCCGGCGTCGTCGACGAGGTCCTCGTCGTCGACGCCGACTCCGCCGACGGGACCGCGCAGATCGCGTGGGACGCGGACGTCAACGTGATCCAGCAGAACGAGGTGCGGCGCGAGTACGGGCCGGCGCTCGGCAAGGGAGACGCGATGTGGCGGGCGATCTCCGCCACCACCGCGGACGTGATCTGTTTTCTCGATGGCGATACCGTCAATCCCCACCCCGATCATCTGCAGGGACTGATCGGACCGTTGCTCGTCGATTCCTCGCTGCAGCTGGTCAAAGGAGCGTTCGAGCGGCCGCTGCGCGTCGGTGCGGTCGACCTGCCGAACGAGGGCGGACGTGTCACCGAGCTGATGGCAAGGCCGCTGCTCAACCTGCACGAGCCGAGGCTCGCGGGGTTTGCGCAGCCGCTGGCCGGGGAGTTCGCCAGCCGCCGGCGCCTGTTGGAGTCAATCTCGCTTCCGGTGGGCTATGGAGTGGAGATCGCGGTCCTGATCGATGCGCTGCGCCACCACGGCCTCGACGCGCTCGCCGAGTGCCATCTCGGTACCCGTCAGAATCGTCATCAGCCGCTCCGGGTCCTCGGAGAGATGGCATACGCCGTGCTCGCCGCGGTGGAGAACCGGATCGCCGATCGCTCCAGCATCCTCGGCGGCCATTACCTCCGCCCCTGGCAGGATGGCTCGATCGTCCAGGTGGCAATCGCGGAGCGGCCTCCCCTCTCCACGCTGGGCAGCGGCGATCGAGGGCACGAGCTCAGGGCACCGGCGGAGTAAGCGCGCGTTCTCCGGCGCGCGATCATGTCCGGAAATGCTGTGGCGCCCTGGCGAGCACGAGGCGGTGACGGAGCAGGCGTGGGATCCGGCGCTCGCCGGTGATGCGATCCGGGCGATCGTGGCTGATGCGCAGTCGGCATACAGCGACGGTTCGTGGCCTGGGCATCCGCTCGACGACGTCGCGGAGGATGAGTCCGTCTGCTCGCTGTATCTCGGCAGCGCCGGAATGATCTGGGCACTGGCGCAGCTCGGATCCTCGCTCGACGTGGCGGCCGCCGTGAGCGCCGCGCTCAACCGCTACCGAGCGGCGCCGGATTTCGGCGCGGACGCTCATGCGCCGAGCCTGTGGATGGGGGAGTCCGGGCTGCTGGTCGCGGCGGAGAAAACCGGCTCGGACGCAGCCGACGTGGATCGGTTGAGTGAGTTGGTGCGTGACAATCGGCAGCATCCGACCTGGGAGCTGATGTGGGGCTCCCCGGGCACAATCCTCGCGGCCCGCGCGTGCGGGCTGCAGGACGAGTGGCAGGAGAGCGCGGAGCTGCTCTATGAGCAGTGGGACCAGTCGTCCGATATGTGGAGGCACGATCTCTACGGTCAGATCCGGCCGCACCTGGGTCCCGCCCATGGGTTTGCCGGAAATGTTCACGCGCTCCGCGGCTTCGTCGAGGAGGACGTCCTACGTGCCCGGGTGGCGAGGCTGCTGACGCGGACCGCGGCACGGGAGGACGGGTTGGTCAACTGGCCGCCCGTCGATCGTCCATACAGCGAGTCCGCGTCCTCGATCCGCGTGCAGTGGTGCCACGGGGCCCCCGGGATCATCGCCACGCTGGGCGATCTGATGCCGCGTGAGCTGACGATCGGCGGGGGCGAGCTGATCTGGCGAGCGGGGCCGCTGCGCAAGGGCGCGGGGCTCTGCCACGGCACCGCCGGCAACGGGTTCGCGTTCCTGACGCTGCACGAGCTGACGGGCGATTCGCGATGGCTGCAACGGGCCCGCCGCTTCGCGATGCACGCGATCGAACAGGTCGACCGCGAGCGAGCGCGACGCGGGCGCGGCCGCTACACGCTGTGGACGGGCGACATCGGAGTGGCTCTGTACCTCCGGTCCTGCATCGACGTCGTGGCGGACTTTCCCACCATCGCAACGTTTTAGTTTTAGTTTTAGTCACCCCCAGTCCACGCAGCGCCTGGACCGCGGTTCATGACCTACCTATCGGGTGGGTTGAGAGGGCGCGCGTGCGCGCGCCCTGGGGTGTGGCGTCCGGCGCGCTGCGCGCGCAAAATCTCGCTCGCCGGCGCCGGTCAGAGCCGCCCGGACGACACCCTTGCTCGTGCGGCCCGCCCGGGCCACCCCCCAACCGGGCGCGCCCCCGCAGGGCGCGCCCTCCTGATTCAGTTGCAGAGGTTTTTCCTCAGGAAGTGGCTGCGGGGAGCCGGGCGGGCGGAAATGCAATAACCATCTCTAGGGGTAAGTGGCGACGTCCACCGGCGTATCCGCGTTGGCAGCGGTGGACGGTCCGCCGACGCCGTTGATCACCGACAGGATCCCGCCCTTTCCTACCTGGGCGTTGAGGAACACGGTGAGGATGTCGTGGAACTGCACCCCTGGGGTGTCGGGAGATTGGAAGGCCTGTGTCGCGGAGATCGGCACGCCCTGATTGAAAAACGAATAGCTGCCCATCCCGTAGCCCTCGAAGCTGGTCACGTTCGGCGAGACGAGGAAGGCCGCATAGCCGTCTGTGGTCGGGCTCGACATCCAGGCCGACTGGCTCGGCGGGTCATAGGGCATCTCATTCTGGAAGAACACGTCCTCGCCGTTCTGCCCATTCCAGATCACCTCGAATTTCTGGTAGTGCTCGACGGCCAGCCCATACGCGGTGACGTTGTCGCCGTTGACAATCACGCCGGTGTCGGCGACGTTGCTGGTCCAACCGACGCCAGCCCCATGATCGGCTCGCCAGGCCCACACGTCATCGAGGATCGCGTGGTCCGCATTGACGATCAGGCTGTCGGTAGCCCGCCCCGGCTCGGCCCCGCCGATCCGGAAGAAGACATCCTGCACCAGCGTCGGGTCATTGGGGTCGTGGGTCCCGCCGGCCTGCGAGCCGCCCACCTGCAGCAGCACCGGAGAGTTCTGTGGGCCGGCGTCGAAGATGATCCCCCCCAGCTTGACACCCGGGACGCTCGCGGTCTGCATCGACACGTTCCCATCCTGGGGGATCAGCGTCGGGAAGCCGAGGCCGAGCACGACGGTGTGGGGATGGGTGACCTCGATCGTCTGATCCAGGTCATACACGCCGGGCGTCAGGAGCAGGTTCTCTCCCCTGGCGAGCGCCGCGTTGATCGCGGGCACCGGAGTGCTTGGGTACGCGATGAAGAACCGCCCAATCGGAATCGAGCTCCCCGCTTCGGTGCCGCCGGCGTAGGAGGGACCGACCGAGTTGTGCTGGACCGCAGGCACGAACACGTTGTAGTTGCCGCTCGAATCGGTATAGAGGAAGGGCTCCTCCTCGGAGATCGGAGTCGTCGGGAGGGTCGTGTACTGGTTGGTCCCTGGCCCGAAGCTGGTTGCCGGCGCGCCGTTGTCGCCCAGGAACACCTGGTTCCAGACGCCGTTGCTCCAGCTGTGGATGTCGCTGTTGCGGGTGAAGAACTGTTGCTGGCCGTAGTTGTCGACCGCCCCGCCATTGAACTCGTCGTCGGCGAAGAACCCGCCGCTGACAAACCCGCTCGAGCAGTAGTCCTGGAGCACGAGCGAGCCGTTGATCACGACGCGGCGCATCGGCGCGGCCTGGGAGACGGCCCAGAAATCCGCCGTGTTCTCGCAGCCGGGGTCTTCACCGGAGGCCGGCGCGTAGTTCGGGGGCGAACTCGGCAGGTGCACGTTGAGGGTCAGATTCAACAGCGACCGCCAGAAGTTGTCGGTCCCGTTGCAGGAGCCCCCGGAGCATTGGTTGAAGACGTTGATCGCGCCATTGATCACCACGTCGCCCGGCTGCGCCCCGAGCCCCGCGACCTCGGTGTAGTAGCCGACCTGGAAGTCGAGCGGGTCGGCGGCCGAGCCATAGGTTCCCGGCTCGAACAGGATCGCGTAGCGCTGGGTACCGAACTGGTTCGGGACCTGCTGCGTCGAGATTGCGTCGAGCGTGGACTGGATCGTCGCCTGCGGCATGGTTGGGTCGAGGACGATGACGTTGGCGCCGAGATTCGGCGCCGAGCCGGCCGATCGCCGTACCGCCGCCGTCGCGGCGCCCGCCGCGGCGAGCCCCACAGCGCATGCCACGACCACGAGCACGCTGGTCAGCCGCAGGACACGTGAACGAATGGCTGCACGCGGGATCCGGGTGGCCGTGGAGGGCGGGATCCGGGTGGCCGTGGAGGGCGGGATCCGGGTGGCCGTGGAGGGCGGGATCCGGGTGGCCGAGGAGGGGTGCTCGCCGCTGAACGGGTTGCCGCTGCGCGGCGAAGCTGGGACCGTCATCTCCTGCATCCCCCACCTCCTCACTCCGGTCTGGCCGGTCCCGGAACGCGACCCTACTCTTCGCCACCGTGATGTCAAGCCGCCTCAGCTGGCGGCCGCCAAGCCGGCGCAAACACGCCGCCAGCCGGGCGATGCGGACGGCCCGGTGGCGTCAGTAGAGGATCAGGCGGTAAGCGCTGTAGGCGAAGAACACGGCCAGCGCGCTCCAGGTCAGCGGCCAGGTGACGGTATGGAGAAACGCCGTTTCCCAGCGACCGAAGCGGAGAACGTAAACGAAGATCGCGAGCAGCATCACCGCGTAGCAGGCGATGGCCACGCCAGCCGGAGGCGCCAAGCCGATGATCGGTGCGACGACGACACCGAGCAGCAGCCACCCGGTGATCGTCAGGATGTCGACGGTGATGCTGGTGCGCTGGCGGCCCACGATCGTCATGAAACCAGCGGCGCCGACGAGCGCTGCGACCATGAACACCCCGAGCTTCCAGCGGGAGCCGAAGCCGAAGATCGAGCTCATCAGTTCGCCACCGCACCAGAGCAGCAGCGGATCGACGAAGCTGACCGCCACGTAGCAGGCGAACATGTCGACCGTGGAATCCCACGGATTCCCGAACACCGGTCGCTGAGGCACCAGCGCGGCGCGCAGCGCTGAACCCTGCAGCGCCTCGCGGAGCGAACTCGGGTTCTGTGGCTCGGTCTCCAGTTCTCCAGCCTCCATCAGAAATGGTACGGAACCGCGCCCCCAGCGGCAGCAAGAACTCCGAACCGGAGCCGCCGTCAGCTCGAGTCGTCCAGGGCGGCGCGCAGAGCAGCGAGGTCGGGCGACCCGAACACCACGCGATTCCTGGTGGCCACATAGACGAGATCGAGGTCGACTCCAGCCCGGGCGATCTTCCGCGTCAGATCCGCGAGCACGCCCGGGTGGTCCTCGACATCGACCACGACGACGTCCCGCTCGCGGGTGACCGCGAGCTGGGAAATCGCGAGCGAGTGCTTTGCGGCTCCGGCGTGCGGGACAAGGATGTGGAGCTCGGCTCGCTCGCCCGTCCCGACGCACGTGGCCGCTGCGATATTCACCCCGGCGTCGCTGATCGCGGCCGCGACGTGCGCCAGAGCCCCGGGGGTGTTCTCGATGTCAATGACCAGGTCGACAGCCATGGGTCCTGTGTGCGGCGCCAGCCTACTATGGGTTCTCAGCCGGCCGGCAGCCCTAAAGACCCGGACACCCTCATTTCCGTCCCTTTGAGGTTCGCCGCATCCTGCCGAAGCGAACCGGTGGTCGCTTCCGCGGCAGCATGATCGTGTTGGGTGGCGGCGCTTGCCATCTGGCTCAGATCAGCGGAAGTGACTTCGAGGGCTGAGCCGAGCGCGCGCAGCTCGGTGTTGAAGCGAGCCGGGGGATTGAGCGCCTCCAGCGCACTGGCCTCCTGCGCGGCTCGTTCGGCGAGGTCGCTGAACCGGGTCGCCGATTGCGCGCCGGTGTTCCGAGCGGCTTCGGTGATCGCCGAGCTGAGCTCGACGCTGATCGAGTGCAGCTCGGGCCTCGCCGCCGAGAAGGAGGAGGTGAATGCGCCCAGGCTCGAGGTGGCGCCGCTCGAGCTGCTGCTCCCGCACCCCGCGACGACCAGCGCGCTCGCCACCGAGGCGCACACCAACCTGCCCGGGATCGTGCGCATGGCGCCGAGTCTAAGGACACGCGCGACTTATGGCTGGACGGCCCTAAGGTCCCGTCCCGGTCGCGACCCACCGCTCGAACGCGTCGAGCTTCGCTTGCGGCCATGCTCCGTCGCACGGCATCGAGCCGTTCTTCAGCCGCTCGAGGATCGCCTCCGCGTGCTGCCTGACTTCGTCATATGCCCACAGGTCAAACGCCCACTGCATCGACTGGCGGTCGCGCTGTCGAAACAGGGTCTTGATGTGCTTCTCGAAGCTGACGGCTTCGTCCGCGCCGGGCATGACGACCGCTTGCTCCTCCTCGCTCGTCGACGCGAGCGCCGATATCCGACTTCCTGGGGGGCCAGCCGCGGTATTCCAGTCCCAGTGCGGCATCGGCATGTGGCCGGGCGGCCGCGCGCCCGGTTGCGAGTTCTCGAGCGCGAGTCTCGAGCCCCACTCGATGTACGCGCCGAACGCCGACCGGAACTCGGGATCCGCCGGCAGGCCGGCATCCTGGGCCGATCTCAGGATCAGCTCCACCCAGCGCGCGCGCTTCTCCTCGGTCAGGCCCTTGCCGAGGTGCTGAGAGATCATCCGCGGGTAGCCGCCGTACTGCTCGCTGTAGTCCCTCGGGCCGCAGAACACCTCACCCAGCCATTTCGCGACGCGCTGGGGGTGGTCGGGCGACATGTGCGCGAACAGCGGGGCCAGCAGTGGATCCTCCGGCACGTAGCGCTCGTAGAAGATCCGCGTCATCCGGGTGAGCGCGGGGAGACCGCCAGCCCACTCGAAGATCGTCGGACGGCCGTCGGCATCGTGGACCGGGTCCTTGAATTCGACGCGCCAATGCATTCCGCTGCAGAAGGGCTTGTTTTGCGAGTGTCCACAGCGGCACAGCGCGTAGTGCTCACTGGTGGCGCCCGCATTGCGCGGCTCCTCGTCGCCCCGCCCGTCGGTGAGCGGGATCCCGCCGGTGATCCGGTACGGCCCGTCTCTCGAGACCTCGATCGCCGGCTCCCGCCGGCCGTGGTAGTCGACGCTGTCGCGGGCCTCGACGCCGTCGATCGCGTAGCTGAGCGCTCCCGAGGGGCAGTCGCGCACCGCGCGGATGATCTCGTCCATCCGGCCGCCGCTGGGAGCCACGAACGGGTCCGCGCCGGCGCGGAACACAGCCGCAAGGCGGTCGCTGCAGAAGCCGGAGTGCTGGCAGATTCCGCGGTTGTCGAGGATCGTCACCTGTTGGCCGACGTAGGTGTCGCGCCGATCGGGAACGCGCGCCGGGTCCTTCCGATCCCTGAAGCCGATCTCCGCGTGCGTGCCGTCGCAGTACGGCTTGATCGCCGAGCTGCCACAGCGGCACAACGCCATCTGCGGCCGTGCCGGGAGCGACTCACCGAGCCAGTTCGTCAGCCGCTCGGCGTTGGTGACCAGGTAAGGACCGTTTGGTTGACTTTGGATCCGGCGCGGAAGCTCGGCCTGGATCGCCCGCAGCTCGGCGGCCCGACCTGATCCCTCCGGTTCGAGCCGGAGGGCGAGATCCTGCAGGGCGGCGGTCGCTTCCTGCAGCTGTAACGGAAGATCTGGGGAGAGGCGAAGGCGCGTCGCGTCCGCCGCGAGCTGCCATACCTGCGCATCGATCCGTGACCCGTTCTCGTGAAGGCTGCCGTCGCCGTGTGCCGCCGCCGGCGCGTCCTCGTCTTTCCTCGGGCTGACGCCATGTTGGTGCTTCGTGCCGGATACAAGGTCAACGGCCTCGCGCAGCGGCCGGATCACCGAACAGCTCAGCCGCTGTGCCGCGAGAGCGCTGTCGGGATCTTGATCGCCTTCCCGCGGGTTCTCGTCCCGCATGGAGAGCTCGAGCTCGAGTGCGCGGTGCAGGAGCGAAGTCAGCTCCTGCACCTCCGGGGCTGCGTTGCGGGTGGGTTCGAGCGCCATGCGGTCTCCCTTCGATGCGGCCCCAGCGCAGTAGACTTTGGCCGCGGTGTCTGAACTTAGAGACAATATAACTGAATCTCAAGATAAAATTGCGCCGCGCCCGGATGATGATCACGTCGCTCACGTTCTTGCCCAGTGGGCCGCGGTCCGCCCTGAGCTCGACACCGCCCCGGCGGCGGTGATCGCCCGGCTCGGGCGAGCGATGGCCTACATCGATGCGGGCGTCAACGAGCGGTTGGGCAACTTCGGCCTCACCCGCGAGGGCTGGGACGTGCTGGCCAGCCTGCGGCGCGCGGGGCCGCCACACCGCCTGTCACCGACGCAGCTGTACCTCGCGCTGATGCGAAGCTCGGGAGCGATGACGCATCGACTGGCCCGGCTCGAGCGTGTGGGGCTGATACGGCGCTTGCCAGATCCCCAGGACGGCAGGGGCATGCTCGTCGAGCTCACCGCGAGGGGACGGATGCTCGTCGATCGGGTTGCGCCCCTGCACATGGCCAACGAGCGCGAGCTGCTGGCAGCTCTCAGCGAGCCCGAGCAACGCACGCTTGCCGATCTGCTCCGAAAGCTGCTCGTGGGCTTCGAAGCCGGGCACCCGGCCCCGCCGGCGAGCGGCCGCGGTGGACGGCGCGCTGCCAACCGCGGCGTCAGTCGTTGACGGCGACCGTTTGCGGCGGCGAGAGGCCAGGACGCTCGCCGAACGCCGCGAGTGCCACGTCGCGAAACGCTCGATTGGCTGGGGAGAGATCGTCCGAGCGCCAAACCAGCGCAGTTTCGAACTGGTCTGGTGGGTCGGAGATCGCGACGGCGGCGATCCCATCGGGGAGCTCCCGCGCGACTGACGCCGGCGCCAGAGCCACGACCTCGACGTCGGCGAGGATCTGCAGTTCCCAGCCGCTGTGGAACGACTCGCTCCGGATGGTCGGCTCGAAGCCGGCGCGCCGGCAGAGCCCGACCATCGCATCGTGCAGGCGAGGTGCAAGGTCCCTCGGGAACAGCAAGAAGCCGTCGGCGGCGAGCGATTTGAGCTCGATTGTTCCCCGGTCGGCGAGCGGATGGGACTCGGCGAGCAACGCGATCACCGGCTCACTGCGGATCGCCTGATAGGAGAATTCCGCGGCGATCTCCGGGCACAGGGAGACGGCGGTGTCGATCGCGCCCGAAAGCAACGCCGGGAGCATGCGCGCGTTCCACATCTCCTCGGTCAGCAACACCACGTCCGGGTGGCTGGCGCGGAACGAGCGGCCGATCGTGGGAAGCGTTTCAAAGCGCATGCTCCAGCTGAAGGCGACCCGCAGCTGACCGACCTCCCCGGCGGCTGCTCGCCGCGCTTCGCTGCGGGCCCGGTCGAGCTCGGCCAGCGTCCGATGGGCACCGGCGAGGAACACGCGACCGGCGTCGGTCAGCCGCACCTCGCGCGTGGTACGGAGCAGCAGATCGGTCCCGAGCTCCTGCTCGAGCTGACGGATCGCCACACTCAACGGTGGCTGAGCCATGTGCAGCCGCTCGGCGGCACGGCTGAAGTTGAGCTCCTCGGCGACCGCCACGAAGTAGCGCAAATGGCGCAGCTCGAGCATCGACAGCGATGACGCTACTCATCGGTGAGCGCGGGCACAAGCGCCGCCAGAGCTGGATGGCTATAGGCAGCAGGTGTGAAGCGAGACCCGATTCGTGTTGCCGTTGGCCGTCGGCAGCTTCAGTGTGAGAGCGATGAACGTTGGGATCATCGGCGCCGGCAGCCTCGGCAGCGCACTCGGTGGCCGCCTGGCCGCTCGCGGCCACGCGATCATGTTCGGCGGCGGGGCATCCGCGGCGGACGTCGCTGCCCGCCAGCGCGCGCAGGTGGGATCGAACGCCGAAGCGGCTGCGTTCGGCGAGGTCGTGATCCTCGCGGTTCCGTTCGCGGCGATCGACGCCGCGCTGGCGGATGCCGGCCCGCTCACGGGTCGCGTGCTGTGGTCGTGCGTCAACGCCTTGAAGCCGGACTACACGGGCCTGGCGATCGGATTTGACAACTCGGCCGCCGAGGAGGTCGCCCGCCGGGCCCGCGGCGCGCGGGTCGTGGCTGCGGTTCCGCCCTTCGCCCACGCAATCGCCGCGCAGCAGCTCACGTACGACCGCGCCCTGGCACCGACCGTCTTCATCTGTGGCGATGATCTAGGCGCCAAGACGATCATCGGGGCCCTCGTTCGCGACGTCGGTGCTGATCCGGTCGATGCCGGGATGCTCGAGACCGCGCGGCTGGCGGAGCCGGCGATGATGCTCGCAATCCGTATCGCTTACGCGGGTGTCCCCCGCGATGTGGGCCTGCGTCTGCTCGAGCGGATGGCCTCGCCGGCGTGGCGACCGATACCACGACAACCAGACCACGACCGCGGCCTCACCGAACTCGTGAGCAGCGATAAGGTCCCGGTCATCGCCCCCTCAGGCGTCACCACGGCTGCTCCCACCGGGCTGCGCGACCATTGCTTGGCTCCGGAGCGAATCGACGCCGCGGCCGACGGCGCCGGCCGCTATGGCCGCATGTTCGAGCTGCCGGCGCTGGTGGCCGACGAGGCGCTGCTTCACCGGATCGGCGCCGCCGGCGGGTTCTGTGACGGCGGCGACTGCAAGGATGATGCGAACGTCGAGGCGGGATGGCCGTTCTTCGGCCAGTACATCGCGCACGACCTGACCGCCGACCGCTCGCCGCTGCGCGCCCACGCCGACGTCGCCGTGCTGCGCAACATGCGCTCTCCGCGGGCGAACCTCGAGGCCCTCTATGGCGGTGGCCCGCTCGGCTCGCCGTACCTGTACCAGCGTGAGGACCCCGCAAAGCTGCTCGAGGACGACGGTGATCTACCGCGCAACCAGGAGGGGCTCGCACTGATTGGTGACCCGCGCAACGACGTCCACGTGTTCGTGAGCCAGATGCAGGTCGCGTTCATCGCCGCACACAACCGGCTGGTCGATCGCCTCCGCGAGGATGGCGCCGGCGAGCAGAGCCTGTTTGACGAGGCGCGGCGCGCACTCACCTGGCACTACCAGTGGGTGATCGTCGCCGAGTTCCTCCCAGGCCTGACCGGCAGCGGGTTGGTCGAAGAGTTGCTGGACTCGGGGCCGCGGTACTACCGACCGCGCGACGAGCCGTTCATCCCGCTCGAATTCGCCGACGCCGCCTACCGCTACGGCCACTCGCAGGTGCGCCAGCTCTATCGGATCCAGGAGAACGGCCCGCGGCGGCCGGTGTTCCCGGATCTGATCGGGTTCGGCCCGATCGGTGAGCGGCGCGTCGACTGGACGATGTTGTTCGACCTTCCCGGGCGCCCGCCAGCCGAACGGGCGAAGCCGATCGACGGACAGCTGCCGCGCTCTCTGATCGAGCTACCTCAGGCCATCACCGGGGCGGTCGAGGAGGACGCGTACCGGTCGCTCGCGGCGCGGGACCTCGAGCGCGGTCAGGGAACCGGCTTGCCGTCGGGGGAGAGTGTCGCGCGCCTGATCGATGCCCAGGTTCTCACTCGGGATGAGGTCGGGATCGCCGCGTTCGGATGGAAGGGCGAGACCCCACTGTGGCTCTACATCTTGCGCGAAGCGGCGGTGCAGCAGGGCGGCGAGCGACTCGGCGACGTGGGCAGCCGGATCGTCGCCGAAGTACTGATCGGGATCCTCTCGGCCGATCCCGAGTCCTATCTCTCGCTCGACCCGGCCTGGACGCCGACGCTCCCCAGCCACAGCGATCGTTTCGGCCTGCGCGATCTGCTCGTGCCGGCCTGACACCGCAACCAAGGAGACCCGAAATGGCAGCCACAGACGACCACTTGGTCGCCGATCACCACATGCGCGTTGACCGCGTCTCGTCGAAGCACAAGAAGGTGCTGATTGTCGTCGCCAACCCCACGACCGCGACGACCGTCGGCTGGCCGGTGGGCTTCTGGGGCGCCGAGCTGACGCACCCCTACTACGAGCTGACCGAGCGCGGCGTCGAGGTCACGATCGCCAGTCCCGATGGGGGCAAGGTGCAGATGGACTCACTCAGCGATCCCCGCGACCCGTCGAAGTGGTCCTCGGAGGATCTGATCACGATGGGGTTCGTCAACACGCCGGAGCTGATGGCGCTGCTGGACGACACGCCGAGCCTGGCGGACCTCAACCTCGACGAGTACGACGCGATCATGATCGCCGGCGGCCTCGGGCCGATGTTCAGCTTCCGTGAGCATCAGTCGCTTCACCGGGCGATCCGGCACTTCTACGAGTCCGAGAAGCCGACCTGCATCTACTGCCACGGGACCGCGGCGCTGGTCGACCTGACCCTCTCGGATGGCTCATACCTGGTCGCCGGAAAGACGGTCACCGGCTTCTCAAACGTCGAGGAGGATTACAGCGACGGCTTCGTCGGCCAGA
This sequence comes from uncultured Solirubrobacterales bacterium, assembly GCA_963767695.1. Lineage (GTDB taxonomy): Bacteria > Actinomycetota > Thermoleophilia > Solirubrobacterales > Solirubrobacteraceae > Palsa-465. Next base: position 17,688 of record CAVYFE010000033.1, on the reverse strand, counting down.
AGGTGATGCCATTTCGCGTCGAGGACCTGCTCAAGCAGCGCGGCGCCAACTACGTGCAGGGCGGGCTGTTCAAGGCCTTCGTCGTCCGCGACGACAGGCTGATCACCGGGCAGCAGCAGTACTCCGGCCGGAAGGTGGCCCAGGCGTTGATCGAGGCGCTGGGAATCTAGCTGGCGAAGCGGTTCGGGCAGGCGCCGGCAGCAGACTGTGGCGCCAAGATTTGCTCACGGCACCGCACGGATCGCGATCGTTTGGCCGATACTGTGCGTGTGGGCGAGCAGGTCGCCGCCAAAACCTTCACCCGTGAAGACCGCCAGCGGTATCGGCGAAAGGTCCGCGCCTGCCTCGACGTGTTCGCCCGGATGCTGTCCGAGTCGAAGTTCCATCCGGAGCGCCGATCGTTCGGGATGGAGATCGAGCTCAACCTGACCGACGACGGCGGCGATCCGGCGATGGTCAACGCCGCCGTGCTGGAGGCGATCGCCGATCCGAGCTTCCAGACCGAGCTGGGGCAATTCAACGTGGAGATCAACATCCCTCCGCGGCTGCTCGAGGGTGACGTGTTCTCCGACCTGGAGCGGGATGCGCGCGCGAGCCTCAACCACGCCGAGGAGCGAGCCCGAACGGTCGGCGCGCACATGATGATCATCGGGATTCTCCCCACCATCGGCGCACAGCATCTGCACGCCGACAGTTTCAGCTCGAACCCGCGGTATGCGTTGCTCAACGAGCAGATCTTCGCCGCGCGTGGCGAGGATCTGGAGATCTCGATCGCCGGCGTCGAGCGGCTGTCAACCTACGCGGAGACGATCGCGCCGGAGGCTGCCTGCACCAGCGTCCAGCTTCACCAGCAGGTCGATCCAGAGGCGTTCGCCCGCCACTGGAACGCCGCCCAGGCGATCGCCGGCGTTCAGCTCGCGGTGGCTGCCAACGCACCGTTCTTCTACGGCAAGGAGCTCTGGCGCGAGACCCGAATCGCGCTCTTCGAGCAGGCAACCGACACCCGTCCGGAGGAGCTGAAGGTCCAAGGCGTACGCCCGCGGGTGTGGTTTGGAGAGCGGTGGATCACCTCGATCTTCGACCTGTTCGAGGAGAACGTGCGGTACTTCCCGGCGCTGCTGCCGCTGTGCGAGGACGAGGATCCGCTCGAGATGCTCGAGCGCGGTGACGTTCCGAATCTCCGGGAGCTGCGTCTTCACAACGGCACGATCTATCGCTGGAACCGTCCCATCTACGACGTCGTGCGCGACCAGCCGCATCTCCGGGTGGAGAACCGAGTCCTGCCGGCCGGTCCCACCGTCGCCGACATTCTCGCCAACGCGGCGCTCTACTACGGGCTGCTTCGCGTGATCGCGGACGAGGAGCGCCCGGTGTGGTCGCAGATGTCGTTCTCGGCCGCGGAGGAGAACTTTCATGCCGGCGCGCGCGACGGAATCGACGCCCGCCTCTACTGGCCCGGGCTGGGCGAGGTGCCGGCGGCGGAGCTGGTGCTCAGGCGCCTGCTGCCGCTCGCACACGAGGGCCTCAGACAGAGCGGCGTCAACTGCGCCGACGCCGACCGCCTGCTCGGGATCATCGAGCGCCGCTGCGTGACGCTGCGCAACGGCGCCTCATGGCAGAGCGAGGTCTTTCATCACTTCTACGAGGACCGAGCGCTCGACCGGGCCGAGGCCCTGCGGCAGATGACGAAGCGCTACCGCGATCACATGCACAGCAACGAACCGGTCCACGCCTGGCCGACGGTCTGATCGAATCGCGCCACGCCCCACGGCTCACGTGTGAGGCTTCCCGAAAAGGCTGAATAATTCAGCCTTTTTGAGCACCCTCAACGCGCGGACCAGTTACATCCTGTAGTCGAGGTCGGCCGAGATCTCCGCCACGTCCATCTGCGCTTTCTGCAGCTTGCCGGCGAGGTCCCAGTTCATCGACTGCCAGCGGGTGAACTGGTCGAGTACCCAGACCCCGGATTGGCGGGCGCCGTTGCCAGACTTGCCGTTCCCGCCGAAGGGCAGATGCGCCTCGGCGCCGGAGGTCGAGTTGTTGACGCTGACCATTCCGGCGCTGATCTGCTCGCGGAAGCGGAAGGCGCTGCGTGGATCGTTGGTGTAGATCGCGCTCGAGAGGCCATATCCGTGTCCGTTGGCCAGCGCGATCGCTTCCTCCCAGTCGCCGAAGCGCGCGACCCCGACGAGCGGCCCGAACGTCTCCGTGTTGGCGAGATCGTCCTCGGCGCGAACGCCACTGACGATCGTCGGGTGGCAGTACACGCCTCGCTCGGGATCGCCGCCGACGAAGCCCGCGCGCGGCCGCGCGCCGGTGATTCGGCCCGTGGCGGTCGAGCCGTGGAGGTCGTGGTGGTCGCGGATCAGCCCGAGCCAGTCGCGCTCGAAGCGGACGAGGAACCGCTCGTCGAGCATCGGGCCGTAGAGCACATCGGCCGTCGGATCGCCGATCGCGGCGGCCTCGACCTCGCGCGCGAAGCGCGCCAGGAACTCGTCGTGGACGCGCTCGTGGACGATCACCGTGCCGAGCGAGGTGCACCGCTGCCCGGCGGTGCCAAAGCCGCTGAACACGGCGCCCTCGACCGCCAGCTCGAGGTTTGCGTCGGGCATCACGACCAACGGGTTCTTGCCGCCGAGCTCCAGGCACGGTGCCTGCAGGTGCCGGCCGCACAGCTCACCGATCCGACGGCCCACGTCGGTCGACCCGGTGAAGCCGACCTTCTGGACGAGTCCGCGGCCGAGTGCCTGCTCGAGTCCGTCGAACGTGCTCGCGCCGTCGGCGAACACGAGGTTGAGGACATCGGCGGGTACGCCGGCGCGCCAGAACAGCTCCGACAGCGCCCGCGCGCACGACGAGGCGTACTCGGCCGGCTTCCAGACGACGGCGTTGCCGCACAGCAGCGCCGGCACGATGTACCACGACGGCACGGCGACGGGGAAGTTGCCCGCCGTCACGATCGCCGCGACGCCGACCGGCGTGCGGTATGTGAACAGCTGCTTGTCGGGCATCTCCGACGGGACGGTCATGCCGTACAGCCGCCGCCCCTCGCTCAGGAAGAACTCGCAGGTGTCGATCACCTCCTGCACCTCGCCGAGCGCCTCCCCCGCCGGCTTGCCAACCTCGCGCGTGACGAGCTCGGCCAGCGCGGCCTTGTTGCGCCGGACCAGGACGGCGGCGTTCGCGATCACGTTGCCGCGCACCGGGGCCGGCACCGCCGCCCACCGCGACTGGGCTTGGTGCGCGGCCTCGCAGGCCCGCACGATCGTCGCGGCGTCGCTCAAGCGAACGGTGGTGACGATGTCCTCGAGGTCCGCCGGATTGGTCGAGTCGTAGCGCTCGCCGGCTTCGGCGGCTTGGCCGCCAATCAGCGAGGCGATCTCCGGTGCGCGGCGGGCGGTGTCTGTGGGCGTGGTGGTCATGGTCTTGACTCCTGATTATCCGACGATGCATTTGCGCGGCGGTACCACCGCGGCGAGGTGGTGGGGGGCGGCCGCAGGGCGGCGTCGACGACGATCACGACCGGACCGGCGACCGCAAGCGAGCCTGCAAGCTCGGCAGCGAACGCGTCGCCGAAGCCGCTCACGCGCGATGCCGGGACGTCGAACGCCTGCGCGAGCGCGACGAAGTCGGGCGTGCACAGATCGACGCCGAAAGCCGGATCGCCGGCCCGGGCCTGATCGAAGCGCAACATACCGTAACCGCCGTCGTCAACGATCACGACCGTGACCGGGAGTCGCTCCTGGACCGCCGTCGCGAGCTCGCCGCATGCGAACAGGAAGCCGCCGTCGCCGCACACGCAGACGGCGCGCCCGGCGCCCGCGACCGCGACTCCGAGCGAGGCCGGGAAAGCGAAGCCGAGCGTGCCCCAGCCGACCGGATACGCCAGCTTGCGGGGGGCCGGCACGGGATAGAAACCGCCGAGCCAGTACCCGGGGATGCACATGTCCGCGACCACGACCGCGTCGTCGGGCAGAACGGTGCGCATGATCTCCAGAAACCGCGCGGCCTGGACGTCGTCATCGACGACCGCTTGGCGCACTCGCGCTGCCAGCGCGGTGAGTCGCGCCCGCAGCTCGTCCAGGCCGTCACGGGCCGGAACTCGCTCCGCCAAGGCCGCTGTCAGCGCGCGTGCGTCGCCGACGAGCGTGACGTCGGGGACATAGTTCTTGGCGGCATCGTCGGGGTCGACGTTGATCGCGAGCAGCCGGGGTGGCGCGGGCATCGCCCAGTTCTGGGTCATCATCCCGTCGAGATCGGTGCCGATCGCGATCACGCAGTCGGCTTCGTCCCAGAGGGACCCGACCTCAGGCAGTTGCGCCGGCCCGGACACCGCGCACGGGTGCTCCGGCGGGAGCAGGCCGCGGCTCATGTACGTCGTCAGCACCGGCGCCGCAAGGCGCGTCGCGAGCTCGCCGACCGCCGGCCCTGCGCCGGCTCGCAACGCCCCGCCGCCGGCCCACACGAGCGGCCGCCGGGCTTGCTCCAGGAGGTTGAGCGCCGCCCCGAAGTCCTCATCCGACGGACCTCGCGCCACCGCGGCGGACGAGGGCGACGGAGCCGGACGCCACCGCAGCGGCCGAGACCGACGCAGACCGCGCCACCCCACCCCCCGCGACCGTCTGGCCCAGCAGGTCCGTGGGGATGCCGAGGTACACCGGCCCGCTGGGGGGCCCAAAGGCGCGCTCGCCGGCGCCGAGCACCTGCTCTCCGAGTTCGTCGGACGCCGAGGCGATCGTGGCGGATCGTGTCACCGGGGCGAACATCGCGGTCTGGTCGCGCGTCTCGTGCAGCGTCCCGCGGTAGACGCCCGGGCGTCGCACCGTGGTCGGGATGTCGGTCGCCAGCACGAGCACCGGGGATCCCGACGCCATCGCCTCGCCGGTCGCCCCGAGCGTGTTGGCGGCGCCGGGCCCGGTCGTGACGAGGGCGACCCCGAGCCGGCCGCTCGCGCGCGCGAGGCCGTCGGCGGCGTACACCGCGGCCTGTTCGTGGCGGACTCCGATGAGCCGGATCGGGGACTGGGCAAGCGCCTTCCAGATCGGCAGGTTGTGGACCCCGGGCAGCCCGAACGCGACCGCCACGCCCAGCTGATCCAGCGCCTCGACGATCAAATCGGCGCCCTTGGTGCTCATCTCACTGGACGTTGTCATCGGCCTTCCTCATACGACGTTGAACTCGGGACGAAGCGCCCCCGCCCGAACGAAGCGCTCCACGGACAGCGGCCCGACGTCGACGAACGGTTCACGCTTCAGCACGAGATCACGGACGATCTCACCCACCGCCGGCGCCTGCAGGAAACCGTGGCCGGAGAATCCCGTCGCATACAGGAACCGCGAGACGCCGGAAGCTTCGCCGATCAGCGCGTTGTGGTCGGGGGTCAACTCGTAGAAGCCCGCCCAGCTGCCCTTGACGCCCACCCGCGCGAGCGCGGGAGCCCGGCGCTCGGCGACCTCGAGCAGCGCCGGGATCCAATCGTCGCGGGCCTCGGCGTCGAACCCGGGGCGCTCTCCCGGGGCGGGCATCCCCATCAGCACCCCCGGCCCCTCGCGATGGAAGTAGAAGCTCGTCGCGAAATCGATCGTCATCGGCAACCGCGGCGGCAGCTCCGGCATCGGCTCGGTGAACAGCACCTGCCGGCGCAACGGCGTCACCGGAAGCTCGACGCCGGCGAGCTCTCCGCAAGCGCGTGACCACGCCCCGGTGGCGCACACGACGATCCCGGTCTCGATCGCTCCCTCTGGGGTCACGACCGCCCTCACCTCTCCGCCCTCGACGACGATCTCCACGATCTCGCAGTCGGTCGCCAACCGGGCGCCATGGGCGCGCGCGCCGGCTGCGTATCCCTGCACGACCGAGTCCGGGGTGGCGTGGCCGTCGGAGGGGGAAAACGCGCCCGCCAACACATCGTCGACGCGGAGCAGCGGGCACAGCTCGTGCACGGCCGCCGGTTTCACCATTCGGCTCGGCACGCCCAACCGGCGCTGTAGCGCGATCCCGCGCTCAAACACCGCGACGTCCTCCTCGCGCGTGAGCACGAACAGATATCCCACCTGGTGCAGGTCGATCTCGGCTCCGGGGCGTCGGCCGAACGCGGCGAACGCGTCGAGGCTTCTCAGGGCCAGCAGGACGTTGATCTCGTCGGAGAACTGCGCCCGCACCCCACCGGCCGCCCGGCTGCTCGAGCCCGAGCCCAGTTGCGCACGTTCGGCGAGCACAACGCCACCGACGCCGGCCTCGGCGAGATGAAACGCGCAGCTGGTCCCGATCACCCCTCCGCCGACGATCACCACGGACGCCGTGGGCGGCAGCGGTTCCCGAGGCCGGGGCATGCTCAGAAGCTTCCTCGACTTGCCCACGGGCTGTCAAAACCAGGCTGCTGGCCGAGAACGACGTGGTCCCATCTGTACGAGATCCGCGATGGTCTCATCACCCGGATGGACGTCGAGGAGCCGCTGTCGCTTCCCTGACTCGGCCGCGTGTCAAGATCCCTGCCTGTGGAAGAGGGCAGCGCACGGACTCGGCTTGATCTGGGAACCGGAGATCGGTTCGTCGCGCTGCGACGTGAGCTTGGGGTGACGTCATTCGGGCTGAACCAGATTGTGCTCCAGCCGGGACAGCGGGGACGGATCCATCGCCATCAGCGCCAGGAGGAGGTGTACCTCGTCCTGGAGGGAACGCTGACGCTGGTGATCGAAGGCGAGGAGGCCGACGTCGGTGAGGGCGAGCTGGTCCGGGTGGCGCCGAACCTCCGCCGGCAGCTCGTCAACCGCGGTCCCGCCCGGGTGGTGCTGATCGCTCTGGGCGGTGCCGGCGAGCACCTCGGGCGTGATGCCGAGGCGTTCGAGTCCTGGGATCAGCAGGTCGGTGGGCCGCCACAAGAGGTGCCGCTGCCGTCAGACCTGGATGCCGGCGAGCTTCGGCCGTGAGTCATTTGCGCCGTGTCCGATCCCCTCGCTGAACGCGACCAGCTCGACGCCGCGCTCGAGTTCGCGGCGACCAGCGCGCGCCGCTACCTCGAAGGTGTGCGCGACGAGCACGTCCTCAGACCCGGCAGCGAAGCCGCGATCGGGCGCTGGAGTGATCCGATGCCCGAACAAGGTGCTGGAAGCTTGACCGCCCTAACCGAGCTGACGGAGCGAGCGCGGGAGACGGCCACTCGCTCGAGCGGGCCACGGTTCTTTCATTTCGTGATGGGCGGCGGTACGCCGGCGGCACTTGGAGCGGACTGGCTGGCCTCGGCATATGACCAGGTCGCCTATGCGTGGGCATCCTCCCCGTTCGCGGCGCGTCTGGAGCAGGTGGCGATCGATTGGCTGCGCCAGCTGTTCGAGCTCCCGGCCGATTTCGGCGGAGTGCTGACGACCGGTGCGACGATGGCGAACTTCGTCGCCTTGGCGGCGGCCCGCAACTGGTACGCCGAGCTGCGCGGGGTCGACGTTGAAGCGGACGGACTCGCGAATCTGCCCCCGCCCCTGATCCTGTCCGGCGGCTATCTGCATCCGAGCGTCGACCAGGCGGTCGGGATGCTCGGCCTGGGTCGCGCCAACATCCGCCGGCTGGCGAAGGACGCGGTCGGCCGCCTCGACGTCGAGGCGCTCGCGCGCGAGCTGGAGCAGTCTGAGGGGCCGGCGATCGTGGTCGCGAACGCCGGTGAGGTGAACGCCGGCGACTTCGATCCGATCGCCGAGATCGCCGATCGGTGCGAGCGCCACGGGGCGTGGCTGCACGTCGACGGCGCGTTCGGCCTGTTCGCGCGGCTGGCCCCGGAGACGCGGGCGCTGACCGACGGAGTGGAGCGCGCGGACTCGGTCATCTCGGACGGCCACAAGTGGCTCAACGTTCCCTACGACTGCGGCTTCGCCTTCGTGCGCGACATCGCGCGGTTGCCCCGGGCGCTGAACGTCGGCGCACCGTACCTGCCATCGGTCGACGACGAGCACCCGAACTTCGGCTTCATGGCGCCGGAAAACTCTCGCCGCGCCCGCGCGCTTGCGGTCTGGGCGACGCTGCGGGCCTATGGACGGGCTGGCTATCGCGCGATGGTCGAGCGCCACCTGGCCCTGGCGGGGCGGCTGGCGGAGCGTGTCGACCGCGCGCCCGAGCTCGAACGCCTGGCGGACGTGCCGCTCAACATCGTCTGCTTCCGGGCCCGGCCACCCGGCGTCGGCGAGGAGCAGCTGGACGAGCTCAACGCCCGCCTCGGCGCCGCGTTGCGCGCCGACGGACGAGTGTTCGTCGGGACGACCAACTACGGCGGGAAGACCGCGCTGCGCCCGGCGATCGTCAACTGGCAGACCCAGGCCGCCGACATCGACCTGCTCGTCGACGTCGTCCGCGAGCTCGTCCCGCCACAGCAGCGCCTCTAAAGGACCTTCGCGAGCCGCACCTGATTCGCGCGGCCGGGATCGATCAGCGCCTCGAGTGCCGAGTCATACGAAGGCAGCGACAGCACGGCCCCGTCGTGGAGCACCATCAAGAAGCGATCGAGCGTGCGCAGGAACGCGCGGTCGTGGGACACCGAGACGACGGTTCCCTCGAATCCGGTCAGTGCCTTCTCCAGCGCCTCCGAGGACTCGATGTCGAGGTTGTCGGTGGGTTCGTCGAGCAGCAGCAGGTTGTGGCCCTCGAGCTCGAGGACCAGTACCTCGACTCTCGCCTTCTCGCCGCCACTGAGGAGGTCGTAGGAGCGCCGGGCGGCGTCGGCCAGTCCGTAGCGCGCGAGCGCCCCCATCGCGCTCTGGACGCCGCCGCCGCGGACGCGCTCGAGGACGAGGTCGAGCACCACTTGCCCGGTGAGGTCGCGGCGCGACTGAAGCTGCGTGAAGAAGCCCGTCGAGACGCGTGGGCCGACCACCAGCTCACCGAAGTCGGCCTCGCGCTCCCCCGCCAGCACGCGGATCAGTTCGCTCTTGCCCGAGCCGTTGGGCCCGAGCACGCCCACCCGCTCGCCGAAATGGATCTCGTCCGAGAACGGCGCGACGAGCTCGGCGATCCCGAGCGAACGCAGGTCGAGCACCCTTCGCGCGGAGTCGCCTCCGCGCATCCGCACCACGATCGAGGCGTCGACGACGGGGAGGGGCGGCGGTCCCGCGTCGCTGAAGCGCCGCCACCGCGTCTCGGCGGCGTCGGCCTTCTTGGCCCAGTCGCTCGAGTAGCGCGCGCGCTCCTTGAAGGTCTTCATCAGCCGGTAAAGGCGTCGCTCCTCCTCGCGCCAGCGCTTGACCGCGTCGCCGAGCCGACGCTGCCGTTCCTGACGGGCGCGCGGGTAGGTCGCATACGGGCCGCCGTGCAGCCACGCGCCATTGCCCTCCAGCGTCAAGATCGAGCCGACCGCACCCGCGAGCACTTCTCGGTCGTGCGAGATCAGCAACACGGTCTTCTTGGTGGTGCGAATGCGACATTCCAGTGCCAGCTTCGCTGGCACATCTAAAAAGTTGTCGGGTTCGTCGAGCAGCAGCACATCGGCGTCGGAGTCGAACAGCGCCTCGAGCACGAGCCGCTTGCGTTCGCCTCCCGAGAGCGTGACCGCCGGACGATCGGCGAGGTCCTGAAATGAGCTGCGTACGATCCGCCGGCAGGCGGCATCCCACTGCCCCTCGAGCTCGTAGCCTCCGAGGGTGGAGAAATCGGCGATCGCAGTGCCGAGCTGCATCCCGGCCGCACCGTCGCCAGCGGCCAGCTGAGCCTCGTAGCCGAGGATCCGCTCTCCGGCGCGACGGACGGCCAGCGGCGCGAGCGAGAGCAACAGCTCTCGCACCGTGCGCGAGTCATCGCCGGCGCCCACATCCTGCGCCATGTAGCCGACGATCCCGCCCACCGAGACCTCGCCCTCGTCGGCGCTCAGGGTGCCGCTGAGCACCCGAAACAGCGTGCTCTTGCCGACTCCGTTGGACCCCACCAACCCGACGTGCTGACCCGCGGAGATCCGAAACGACACGTCGGAGAACAGCAGCTCGCCGCCCGGGTGAGCGTACGCGAGACGGGTAACCGCAATGTGCGACACGGCTCACCATGCTCGCACGCGCCTCTATCGGGGCCCGCGGCGGTGGCGGCCGCGTCCAGCCTGTGCCTGGGTGCGCGCGCCGGCGAACAGGGCGGCCGTCTCGGCCTCCATGTAGTAGTCGGTGCCGCCGTCGGGGCGCCCTTCGGTGGCGATCGGCAGGACGCGAGCGAGATGTCGGCAATAGCGCCCGGGCCACGCCAGGATCCCGGCGACGCCGTGCGCGCCCTTCTCGAGGCCGAGGCGCTTGGCGATCTCCTCGCCGCCGAAGCGCTCTCCACCGGCTTCGATCAGCAGGTCGAACAGCGCCCGCGCGGGCGGCGCGAGCTTGCCGTACAGCCAGGCGGCCTGGTCGGCATCTTGTGCCGACCAGGCCAACGCCTCACCGTGGCGATGGGAGCCGCGCATGCCGCGACGTTCCCGCCTCCGCGACGGAGGCCCGGTCCCGGGCTCGGCCGCGAGGAACGCTGCGAACCATGAGTAGAACTCCGGCACGCGCTCCTCGGGGACGGCGACCGTGACCTGCTTGTCGGGCATTAGACCTCGGTGGTCTCGGCCGGCTGCGCGGCGGCCTCGCCGCGCTCGGCAGCCTCACGACGCTCGCCACAGCGGCGCCCGTGGTGTCCACGGTGGTGGGGCCTGCCGTGTCGTCCTCGGCGTCCGCGGCCGGTGGGGCCTGCGAGGAATCGTGCAAAGAACGCGTGGAACTCTGCGACTCGATCCTCGGGGACATCGACGACGACCTGCTGGTACTTCGTTTCAGTGGGAGTTAGATTTGATTCCACTGTTGCTCCTCCTGTAGATTTGCTTACAGGAGCAAGCATAGCAGAAGTAAATACTTAAGTAAAGGGTGTGGCCTTCGCTGCGCCGAGGGCTGAGCTCAGGGCGTCATTGCTGCAGCCGCCGCTGCCGCAGATTCATCCGCCGCCGCTTGCCCGTGATCTGCCAGGGACCGGGTGTCAGATCGAGGACCAGGTTCACGGCCCACACGATCAGCGTCGCTTCGACCAGGGTCCAGAACCCGTGGACGTGGAAGCCGCTGACGATCCCTCTGGTGAGCAGCAGCATCAGCAACGAGACGAAGAACCAGGCGATCCCGAACGTGAGGATCGCCAGCGGGAGCGTCACGAGCCTGAGGAGCGGCTTCAGGAGTGTGTTGAGCACTCCGAACACCGCTGCCGCAATGAGCAGAGCTCCAGCACTCGAGACGGTCACTCCGGAGAGCAGGGCCACGACGACGCCGAGCACCAACGCGTTCGTCAACCACGAGATCCCCAGCCGCACCACGAGCCCGGGCGAGCCATCACCCCGATCGGCACTGACGTTCTGGTTCACGGCTTCCAGCGTACGCCACATCAAGGCAGAAACGAAACGCGCCGGCCCACCGAACCGCCGCGACGGCTGGCGACATGCGAGACGCTCCCGCACGAGGAAGTTCGTGCCGATGCGAGAAGATGTGCGCGGGATGGGACAACGCTTTCGGCTGGGTGCACGGATCTCGATCCTGGTGGCGGCCGGAGCGATCGCCGCTGCGGTCGGCGTCGCGCTGCTGCTGAGCAACACGATCAAGCTTCGGGACAGCGCCAACGCGACGATCCGCTCCGACGCCTATTTGGTGGCGGCCATGAACGTCGAGCGCCTCGTGGTCGACGCCGAGACCGGACTGCGCGGCTACGTGATCACCGGACGCCCGCTGTTCCTCGCGCCGCTGCGCGCGGCGCAGGCCAACTTCCCCAGCACGAGGACGGCGCTGCAGCGTGCCGCCGCACGAGATCACGCGTTCGTGGCGCAGGCGGACGGGCTGGCGCAAGCGTCGGACTCCTATCTCTCGAGCTACGTGCCATCGGTGCTGGAGATGATGGCGCACGATCCGCGGGGTGCTCGGTCGTTCGTGACCACCCTGAGCGGCAAGCGGCTGGTCGATGCGATCCGCTCTCGCACAGCCTCGCTCGAGGCCCTCGTCGGGGAACGCGAGAATCGCCGCCAGCGAGGGGCGAAGCGGTCGGCCACCCACGCGGTGACTGAGGCGATCGTGATCCTCGTGCTGCTGACACTGCTGACGACGCTGGTGGGGGTCGTGCTCGGGCGACTCGCGGCTTCCCGTGAAGTCGCCCGCCGGCGCGCCGAGCACACGAACTGGATCCTGCAACAGAGCCTGCTGCCACGGGCAATGCCGGCGGTCGAGGGTTGTGAGCTGGCGGTCCGGTTCACCCCGGCCGGCGCCGGGGAGTTGGTCGGCGGCGACTTCTACGACGTATTCGAGGTCGGGCCCGACCGGTGGGCGATCGTCCTCGGCGACGTGTGCGGAAAGGGGTCCGAGGCCGCCTCGGTCACCGCGATGGCGCGCTGGACGTTGCGCAGCCGATCCGAGCAGCCGATGACTCCGGCGCAGGCGCTCGACGCGCTCAACGATCAGATGCTCCGTCTGGACCTCGGCGTCCGCTTCATCACGATCGCCTACCTGCTGGTCACGATCGAGGCCGATCGGGCGCAGGTTTCGGTCGCTTGTGCGGGCCATCCCGCCCCGATCCTCGTCCCGGAAGCTGGAGAGCCCCACGCCGTCGACGCCCGAGGGACCCTGCTGGGCGTCTGGCCAGACATCGATCTGCACAGCGCCGAGGTGGAGCTGGCCCGCGGCGACGGCCTTGTGGCCTACACCGATGGCGTGACCGACCAAGGACCGGAAACACAACCCGCTTCCCCGAGCGAGATCCTGCGGGACCGTCCGCCGGGAGCGAGCGCCGACCAGCTGGCGGGCCTGTTGGAGCGCTCCGCGCACCGGCTGTCCGGGCGCCAGCGCGATGACATCGCGATCCTCGCGCTGCGCTTCACCGGCAGTGGTGAGGGTGAGCTGCCGGAAGAGCCTCGCGCGCTCGCCGAACAGGCGATTGCGCAAGGGCTCTGAGCGGCTCAGCCCGGCTTAGCTCGCACGCGGAGCTCGAGGCCGCTCCCCGCGGTAGCTCGCCTCCAGGGCCCCGGTCAGCGCTTCGAGGTCGCCGGTGGGGATCACCAGTCCGTCGACGCCGGGGCGAACCAGCTCCTTCATGCCCGTGTCCTCGCTCACGATGATCGGAACCCCGCAGGCCAGAGCCTCTGCCGGTGCATAGCCGAATCCATCCTCGTAAGTCGGATGAACGCACACCGCTGCCTGGCGCAGATGCGGAAGCGGATCGCCCGGCTGCACCGAGATCCGCGCATCGCGGGCACACGCCGACTCGAGGTAGCGCCGCATGCCGTGGCTTCCCCAACCGCCGACGAGCACCAGGCGCAGGTCCTCGTAGGGGAGTCGCTGCACCGCGTCAATCAGGAGTGGCACTCCCTTGTGGACGGACAGGCTGCCGACATAGACGATCGAGAAGACGCCGGAGCTGGGAGGATCGACCCGCGGCCGAAACCGCTCGTGAGGCGTGAGTGGGAACAGGCGCAGCCGTTCCGCGGCGAACCCGCGATCGACGAACGTCTCCCACGCGTACCGGGACGAGACGTAGACCAGATCCGCGGCGTCGTATTCGATCAGGTTGCGGTGCACGTTTCGCAGCGACCACGGTCGCTCCAGCGGGTACTGACGGTAGGCGCATCGGTGCCGAGCTGCGACGTGCGCGAGATGACTGTTCGCCGAGATCAGTGACACCGATCGATAGCCACGCCGTCGGGCTGTGCCGATTTGACGCAGTGCCTGCCCGTTGAACGCCAACAGGTGCTCGGCGCCGTTCGGCAGCTGTCGCGCCGCCGCGGCATCAAAGGCGAGATTGCCGAGCGACACGACCCAGCCCCGGGAAAACCGGATCGGCGGCACCCCCAGTCCCGTGGCCACGATGGGCGGGACGCGGACGGTGATGCCGGCGTGACCCGCGTCCTCGGGCCTCGGTCGGGGGGTCAGGTAGGCGGTGAGATTGCCGTTCGCGCGGATCGCGTCCACCAGCTCAGCCAGGTGACGACCAAGGCCGCCGTCGTCGATCGGCGCGGTACAAGCTGTGACGGTCGGTCCATCAGGCAGCGCCTGGCGCTGCCCATCGCGCGCACCAGCGTGCGCCTCGTCGCGTGCCTGTGTCCGCGGTGTCAGTATCACCAGCTCAGTCGTAGTGCCATAGGGTGAGGAGATCTCGTCCCAGGGACGCGCCGAGTCGCTCGACCTCGGGCTTCAGCCACGTTCGGAGCTCTTGCATGTACTGCTCCTCGGCAGGCGGCACGGACGAGTGAACCATGTCGCTCTGGACGGCGTGAAGCAGACGACGGCGCGTCTGCCGAGGCATGACCGCCTTGATGCCGGTCTTCACCGCATGTGACACCGGATCCCGACCAACGGAGTATCGGTGCACCAGCTCATCGAGTCTCTGCGAGCGCAGCGCGACCGTGGGATTGACCTTGATCGGCGCGACCGGCGCAGACTCGTCGACGTCCAGAAAGCGAAAGATCCGGCGGACCGCGGAAGCGTTGTCGTCGCGAAACTCCTCGTAGATCAGCACCAGCAACTGTTCGCGCGGGAAGACGGCTTGATAGCGCGCCAGCTGGTCGGCGTAGCGGATGTGCTCGGAGTAGTGCAGCGCTTGGGGGCGATAACAGCGCCAGGGAATGTCTCTGCCGTGGCGGCGCCGCTTCTCGAGAGCGATCGCGCGTCGAAGCTCCCGTTGATCCTCGACGTGATTCTCGAGGAACTGCAGATGCAACGAGCGCAGGAAGGAAGCCGGTTCGCGGAACAGCGCGATGATGCGTGCCTCGGGGTTGAGGGCCGCGATCGATGACGCAGCGGCGTGCGAGGTGAGATAAAACGCCGATGCCTCTCCCGCCCGCTGGTCCGCGCGTGCGTCCACGAACAGGGCCAGGTACTCCTCCAGCGTGCTCGGCACCGGGCCGGCCAGGGGGGGCCGGAACCACCGGCGCATGTCGCTCGCCAGGAACTCCGGTTCCTTGAGGTCCGGGAAGTAGATGTTCGGGTGCTGGCGCAGCATTTCGTACAGCGCCGTGGTCCCACACTTGGCCTGGCCGACGATAAAGAAATCGGGCACCCGTCCGCGCACCGAGTTCATGCCGGCCTCTGTCCACACGCCGAGTTCATGCCGGCCCCCGCGCGAGCGCGCTCGTCATCTGGTAGAAGGCGTTGCTGCGCTCGAGCTCGGATGCGGGCGCGAAGCTCTCCACCACGCCCTCGCTCAACACGAGCACTCGGTCGCAGCTGCTCAGGGTCGAGATCCGGTGCGCGGCGACGATCAACGTCATTCGGCCCTGGAGCTCGACGAGCGAAGCCTGAACCGCCATCTCGGACGCCATGTCAAGCGCGCTGGTGGGCTCGTCGAGGACGAGTAACTCCGGCTCCCAGGCAAGAGCGCGGGCAATGCAGATCCGCTGGCGTTGACCGCCTGACACGGCATCGGCCAATTGGCCGATCACGGTCTCGTAGCCGGCGGGCAGGCGCATGATCTCCTCGTGGATGTGTGCCCGCCGCGCGGCGCGCTCGACGGCGGCATCGTCGAGGGCGCGGAAGAAGCGGATGTTGTCGGCGACGGTCGCGCGCATGATCCGCGGCTCCTGCGCCACATACGCGACCCTCCGTTGCCAGTCGCTGCGCAGGAACGAGCTCGCGGACTGTCCGTTGATCAGGTAGCGCCCGCGGTCCGGCTCGCGTAGTCGAAGCAGCAGCTGGATGACGGTGGATTTGCCGGCCCCGGACGGTCCGACGATGCCGATCGCCTCCCCCGCCCGCACGCTGAAGCTCACGCCACGCAGCGCCGGCCGATCCTCACGGTAGGCGAAGGCGACATCTTCGAAGGCCACGCTTTCGAGCTGCGGCATCGCTCGGTCACCGCTCGCCGGTGTCGACGCGCGGTAACGCGTCGTCGCGCTCTGGATCCGATCCGCGTATGGCAAGACCTGGTTGATGGCCTGGAAGCCATTTTGAAATTGCTGGGCGTACGTGGACGCGCGCACGAGCATCAGCACGACGGCGCCGAGTGACGCGACGTTTCCCGCCCCCGCGAGGTAGAGACTGGCGAGGCCGACGACGATCAGGACCATGACCAGGCTCTGGTAGACGTTTCGGACCAGTCCTCCGGTCCACAGGTAGCGGAAGAACGCCTGGCGCGAGGCCTCGATCAGCGCCCCGACGCGGCGCCGGTTCGCAGCGGTAGCTCCGAACACATGCGACTCCTCACCGAGCCGCACCACCTCACTGACACCCGCGGCATGATCGATGCTGGCCTGCGAGAGGTCCCGCGCAGCGCTGCGGCCAAGTCGCGAGATCGGCCTGAGCGCCCAGAACAGGACAATCGCCGTGACGAGGATGATCAGCGCCGCCATCGCGTTCAGCAGGAACGCGGCGGCCAGCAGCGCAATGAACATCGCCCCGCCCGACAGAGCTGCCACGACCTGTAGGACCGCCTGCATCGCCTGGCCGATCTGGTTCGTCATGAGCTCCTGGAGATGGCCCTCGCGCTCCCGCGACTGCACCGCCCACGAAGCGCCGGTGAACGCCTCGAACAGCTCACGACGCCACTGAGCCTGAACCCCCGCGGAGATCTTCGCCGGCAGCCAAGCGATCACCACCCCCAGCATCAGCCGTGCCCCGGCCAGGGCCAGCGCCACCAACAGGGCCGCCTCGATGCCGAGGCGCAGGGCTACCGGACCGACCTCGGTGTTCAGCCGATGCGCGTGCGCGACCATCGCAGCGGCGACCTCCGCCAGCAGCGTTAGAACGCTCGCCTCGGCGATCCCCGCGAGGATCGAAGCCGCCACCAGTGCCACGATCGGGCCGACCCGCGCGCCGAACAGCGGGCGCAGCTGTCGCCAGGCACGGCCGACGGAGCCGGCCGGCGGTTCGGGGTCTCTGAGCGGCATTCCTCAAAAATGCAACGGCGGCTGCTGGCTCGAATTGACGGGGCGGGTGATGCTTCGCTGCGGGGTGGGGCGCTTGGCCGCGGCCGGGGCGCTTGCGTCCTCACGGAATCGGGGTAGAACCGAGAGATGGAAGTGCTCTCCACGCTTGAAGACGTGCAGGCGTTCGAAACGCGCGGCGGCAACACCCGCTACGTCGCCCGAGACTCCGAGGGGCGGGAGTACACGACGTTCCGGGAGGAGATCGGAAGGCGGGCACGCGAGCTGCGGGGGGCTCCGGTCAAGATCACCTACCACGAGGAGCAGCGGGGCCGCTACAACAACGTGTATCTGGACGGGGTCGAGCCGGCGGGCAAGCAGGACGGGTCGAGTCACGACACGGACGTTCAAGAGGCGGCGTGGCGCACCGCGGTCGAGGCCGCGCCCTGGCTCGTCGGCGAGCCCGCCTCGGAGGTGGCGCCTGGTCAGCTCTACGACAAGCTGAAGCCGTTCGAGGAGCGGGTAGAGGCGGACATCGAACAGGGCAAGCGACCGCAGTCGGAGAACGGCGGGCGCTGAGCGGCGCTGCGGCGAGACCACCGCGCCGACCTACAATCAGTCGCTGCGCCCCCATGGTCTAGTGGTCCAGGACGCCTGCCTTTCACGCAGGAGATCGCCGGTTCGAATCCGGCTGGGGGTATTGCCCGAAATACCTGCTTATAGTCATCTTTTGTCGGTGTGTGGCCTGGAGTTTCGTGGATCGCTTCCAAACGGGCAACGGAGTCGGGCAACGTTCGCGTCGACCATGTCCGCCGTCGATTGAACGCAATCGTCGGCCGGGCCGACGATCCCGGCCGATCCGGGCGATTGCCTCGTCG
>CAVYFE010000032.1:0-82269 GCA_963767695.1 uncultured Solirubrobacterales bacterium | reverse complement strand
GCTCCTCTCCTCTCCGACACGCAGGCCGGATGATGTTAACGCTCACATCAGCCCCTGTCAACGGATCGCTGCGGTGGGACGCTGGTGCTGGCGCGGACGATGAGCTGCGGCTCAACCGGGGCCACCGGCGGTAGCCGCTCTCCGCTCTCGATCATCCGCACCAGCAGCCGTAGGCTGCGGCTCCCCATCTCGTCGAAATCCTGGCGCACGGTGGTGAGCGGGGGAAGGAAGTACGGAGCTTCCGGAATATCGTCGAAGCCCACGACGCTGACATCCTCAGGAACGTCCCGACCCGATTCCCGGAGCGCCCGCAGCACTCCCAGCGCCATCTGGTCATTGGCAACGAACATCGCGGTGATCGAGCGGTCGCGGGCCAGGCGGCGGCCGAGGTCATAGCCGGTGCGGGCGCTCCAATCGCCGACCAGCGGCTCGGGTGTGTCAACACCTGCGGCCTGCGCCGTCTCGCGCCACCCCTTGACGCGCAGCCCGGACTCGAGAAACTCGGGCGGACCGGAGATGTGCCACACGGTCTCGTGTCCCAGGTCGAGCAGATGGCGGGTCGCGCTGGCGGCGCCCGCGACCTGATCGACGGTGACGACGGGAACGTGTCCTTCGGGCCCCGCCTCGGCCGCGACCAGCGGGATGCCTCTCGGCGCGTGCCGGACCGCGTCGGCCGCATCGTGAAACGGGGCAATGACGAGAATGCCGTCGACCCCCTGGCGGCCCAGGCGCTCGACCGCGTCCGTCACCGAAGCCCGGGTCAGCGCGGTCAGGCTGGCCACGATCATGAAGTAGCCGGCCTCATGCGCCGCGCGCTCGATCCCGAACAGCGTCGAGGCCGGCCCGTACAGGGTCGTGTCGAAGCTGACCACCCCGAGCGTGTTCGAGCGCCCGGTCACGAGCGCCCTGGCCACCGAGTTCGGGCGGTAGCCGAGGTCGCGCATCGCCTTCAGGACGCGCTCCCGGGTCTCGGGGCGGACGTGGGGGCTTCCGTTGACCACGCGGGATACCGTCTGGTGCGAGACGCCGGCCAGGCGACCCACATCGGACATCACGGCCGCGCGGGGTCGCGATGCGCGCGGCCTGTCATCGTGCGCTTCCATGAGCGCTCTCCTCCAGGGCGGGCGCTCGATGTTAGCGCTAACCGGAATTTCGTAAGATGGCTGGGAGCCACGCCAACAGTGGAAGGTGCAGAGATGAAGACGAGCCTTGGCATCTGGGCCTTCGGGCCGATGATCACCCGGTTCGTGCCCGTCGGCTATCAGCCCGAGCACGCCTACGATCGCGAGCCGGTGGCCTCGAAGGTGGCTCGAGCGGTGGAGGGGCTCGGGGAGCTGATCGACGGGTACGAGTTCCACTACCCCGGCGAACTCTCCCCCGAGAACCTCGACGACGTCCGTTCCGCCCTCGGGGAACACGACATCTATTGCATCGCCGGGGGGCTGCACCTAGATCCGCGCTTCGCCCACGGTGGCCTCGTCAACCCCGACGCTCGGCTGCGCGAAGAGGCTCGCCGGATCGTGCGCGAGGCCGCCGAGTTCGCGGGCTCCCTCGGCGCCCACCTGATCATATGGCCCGGTGGGGAGGGCTACAACTACCCATTCCAGACCCCCTACGTGGACTCCTGGCGGTGGCTGATCGAGGGGATGGCCGAGGCCGCCGAGATCTGCGCCGGCCATGGCGTCAAGCTGCTGCTCGAGCACAAGAACTCCGAACCGGCGATGAAGATCCTGATGCGCAACGTCGGCATGTGCCTGCACGTGATCCACAAGCTCCGAGGCCAGGGAATCGACAACGTCCAGGTCAACATGGACTGGCAGCACCTGCTGATGAACGGCGAGCACCTCCCCGAGTACGCCGCGCTGCTCGCCGCCGAGGGGCTGCTCGGCCACCAGCACGCAAACTCCGGCTGGGGCACGTTCGACGACGACAACATGGTCGGCGCCACCGCGTTCATGGAGACGCTCGAGCTCGCGCTCGAGTTCCGCCGCTGCGGCTATGGCTCGAACGGCGAGCGGCTCGGGTTCGACCTGTATCCCTACACCGAGGACCAGGTCGGCGCGGTCAAGCGCTCGGTCATGCAGTGGCGCTTCATCGACGGAATCGCGGCCAGGATTGACGACGCGGCGCTGCGTGAGGCACAGCAGGCCAAGGACGCGGTCCGGGCCTACGAGCTGGTCTACGCCGCGCTGGGTGCGTGAGCCCGGCGTTCGGCGTCGACGTCGGGACCTCGGGGGTCAAGGCGCTGGCGATCGACGACGCCGGCGAGCTGCTGGCCGGCGCCGAGGTCGAATACCCGCTGTCGACGCTGCACCCGGGGTGGTCAGAGCAGGACCCGGCCGATTGGTGGCGAGCGACCGAGGCGGCGCTGTCGCAGCTGCGCGCCGCCGCCGGGGATCCGAGTGGCATCGGCTTGAGCGGCCAGATGCACGGGCTGATCGCGCTCGACGGCGGTGGCGAGGTGCTGCGGCCGGCAATCCTGTGGAACGACCAGCGCACGACGGCCGAGTGCGCAGAGATCGAGGACACGCTCGGGCTGGAGCGGCTGATCGAGCTCACCGGCAATCGGGCGCTGACCGGCTTCACGGCGCCGAAGCTGCTGTGGCTGCGCCGGCACGAACCCGACGTGTACGCGCGGATCGCATCGATCGTGCTGCCCAAGGACTACGTGCGGCTGCGATTGTGCGCAGAGCATGCGACCGACGTCTCAGACGCGTCGGGCATGCTGCTGCTCGACGTCGCCGGGCGGCGCTGGAGCGAGGAGGTGCTCGAGGGCCTGCGGCTGGACCGCGCGTGGCTACCGGCGGTGCTCGAGAGCCCGGTCGTGAGCGGCCAGACGCCTGCAGGCGTGCCCGTGGCGGCGGGGGCGGGCGACCAGGCTGCGGGCGCGATCGGCGTCGGCGTCGACCGCGCTGGGCCGGTGTCGGTCGCCCTTGGGACCTCAGGGGTCGTGTTTGCCGCTTTGGACAGGTTCGCCGCGGACCCCGAGGCGCGCGTGCACGCCTTCTGCCATGCCGTCCCCGGCGCCTGGCACGCGATGGGCGTCATGCTGTCGGCGGCCGGGTCGCTGCGATGGCTCCGTGACACGGCCGCCCCCGGCGTGCCCTACGAGCAGCTGATGGCCGAGGCCGCCGCGTGGCCGCCGGGCGTTGAAGGACTCGTGTTCCTCCCCTACCTCGTCGGGGAGCGGACCCCGCACGCGGACCCCGACGCGCGCGGCGCGTTCGCGGGGTTGAGCACCCGCCACGACCGGGGCGCGCTCGTGCGCGCGGTGCTCGAAGGGGTTGCGTTCGGGCTGCGCGATTCACTCGATTTGCTCTACGAGCTCGGCGCCCGACCGGCGTACGGGCGGGCCTCGGGCGGCGGTGCGCGCAGCGAGCTGTGGCTCCAGATCGTCGCTTCGGCGCTCGAGCTCCCCCTCGAGCGGGTCGCCGTGGACGAGGGCGCCGCCTTCGGTGCCGCGATCCTCGGCGGCGTGGCGGCCGGAATGTGGCCCGATGTGCACGCGGCGGTCGCGGCGACCGTCAAGCCGCGCGAGCGGATCGAGCCGGTGGCCGAGTGGCTCGAGCCCTACCGAGAGCAGCGCGGGCGCTTCCGCGCGCTGTACCCCGCTCTGCGCTCGGTGCGGTGAGGCCCCGCGATTGGTGGGTGGCCGCGCCGCGGTCGCCGCCCGGCCACCCATCTCAGTCTCCCATGCGGTCCTAGAACGAGAAGTGGTTTGCGAACCCTCGTCCTTGTGTGGTGAACGAGTACGTCGTCGTTGACGTGAACGTGTGTCCGGCGAGGAGCACGACCGACGGCCATCCCGCTTGTCCGATGTGGTGAGGCGTGTCCGGGTAGTGCTGGGTCTCCAGCGTGAACCCGCTCGTCTGCCGATAGGTGTGTCCGCTCGGCCCGCTCAGGTCGCCGACCAGGAAGTTCCCGGAGTAGAACTGCACCCCGGGCTGGTCGGTGTAGGTCCAAAGCGTGACGCCGTTCGCCGGGTCGGTGGCGACGGCGACGAGCCTGTTTCCGGAGCCGTTCAGCACCCAGTTGTGGTCATAGCCATGCGCGATCACCAGCTGCTTGAACACGCCGTTGGTGCCGTAGGGCGTTCCGGGGGTGCCGTCCGGGAGCGTCAGATTTGTGATGTCACGACCAATTGGCTTCAGCCCGCCGAAGTCGAACGGAGTTCCCGCCACCGGCACGAAGAACGGCGAGGTCGGGATGAAGTTCGTGTCGATCGGCGAGTATCGGTTCGAGTTGATCGCCAGGAGCTGATCGAACACCGGGCCCGATCCCTCGCCCGCCAGGTTGAAGTACGTGTGGTTGGTGAGGTTGATCACCGTCGCCTTGCCGCCCGCCGGCTCGTTGTTATGAGCGTGGTACTCGATCCGAAGCGCGTTGTGCTTGGTGAGCGCGTACGTCACCGTCGTCGTCACCGACCCCGGGAACCCCTCGTCTCCATCGGGGCTGGTCAGCGTGAGCTTCAGGGCCACGAAGCCGCGGCCTCTCACCTCGGAGGCGGTCCACACCTTCGTGTTCCACCCCAGGTCGCCGCCATGGAGCGTGTTCGTGCCGTTGTTCGCCGGCAGCGTGTAGCTCACGCCGTTGTTCGAGCAGCCGGTGCACGTCATCGTGAACGAGTGATTGGCGATCCGGTTCGCGTAGCGGCCGATGGTCGCTCCGAAGAACGTATCGCCCGATCCGCCCGACAGGGGCCACGGAACTCCCGTGTGCTGCTGGAGGAAGTCGTTCACGTAGTCGGAGAGGGTCGGGAACCCCAGCGCGACGTCGGTGCTACCGCCGTGACTGGCGGGTACCCAGATCGACTGCACGGTGGCGCCGAAGTTCGTGATCTTGACCGTCATCCCGCGGCCACTTTTGAGCGTGTACAGATTGACGGTCTGCCCGTCGACCGAGCCCCACGGCGAGCTCGAGATGCTGGGCCCGTTCGGGCCAACGCCGGTGGCGTGGACGTGTCTGCTCTCACTGCGCCGGGCCCGCGCACCCGCCGAGCCGCCCTGCGCCAGCACCAGCGCAGCGGTCAGCGCCAACGCAGCCGCGACCGTGAGTAGACAGACGCCCCGGTTCCGCGATGCGGTGTGTGGCATGGATCCTCCTTCCTCGTGATCGCTCGTGGCCAGCCGATCTCACGGGCGATCCAGTTCTTGGAGCAGCGTAAGGATACCCAGAATGTGAGCGCTAACACAAGTCACGTCGTGTTCACGCCAGCGCCCCCACCTCCCCCTCAACGGCCGCCAGCAGCGCGCCCGAGCTCACCAGCTCTGCCACCGCCGCCAGCTCGGGCGCCAGCCAACGGTCCGGCCCGGGGCCGGGGATCCGTTCCCGGACCGCGATCAACGCGGCCGCCGTGCCCGCCGCCGGACGCAGCGGCGCCCTCAGGTCGAGCGCGCGCGCCGCGCACGCCACCTCGATCGCCACGATCCGCTCGAGGTTCGCCAGCACCGCACGAAGCTTGCGCGCCGCGCCCCAGCCCATCGAAACGTGATCCTCCTGCATCGCGCTGCTCGGCAGCGAGTCGACGCTCGCCGGGGCAGCCAGGCGGCGGTTCTCGGCGACCATCGCCGCCTGCGCGTATTGGGCCAGCATCAGCCCGGAGTTCACGCCTGGATCCTCGGCCAGGAACGGAGGCAGCCCGTGGGAACGTGCCGCATCGAGCAGCCGGTCGGTGCGCCGCTCCGCGATCGCGCCGACCTCGGCTGCTGCGATCGCGAGGAAGTCGCACGCCATCGCGACCGGGGCGCCGTGGAAGTTGCCGCATGATTCCACGCGCCCGTCGGGCAGCACCATCGGATTGTCGATCGCCGAACGGAGTTCAAAGCCAGCGACCTGGCGGGCGTGCGCGAGCGTGTCCCGCGCGGCCCCGGCGACCTGCGGCGCGCATCTGAGCGAATAGGCGTCCTGGACGCGAGGGTCGCCAAACCGATGGCTCGCGACCATCTCCGAACCGGCGAGGAGCGCGCGCAGGTTCGCCGCGCTTGCCGCCTGCCCCGGCTGAGGACGCAGCGCGAGCAGCTCAGCGGCAAACGCTCGATCGGTTCCCAGCAGCGCCTCGACCGACATCGCCGCGGCCACATCCGCTACCCGCAGCACCCGGCCGAGGTCCTCGCACGCCATGACCAGCATCCCGAGCATCCCATCGGTGCCGTTGATCAGCGCCAGACCTTCCTTCGGCCCGAGCGTGATCGGTTCGATGTCCAGCAGAGCAAGCGCCTCGATGGCCGGCCGCACCTCCCCCCCGGGCGTTGTCAGCGACCCCTCGCCGATCAGCGCCATCGCGCAGTGCGCCAGTGGCGCCAGGTCTCCGCTTGCCCCCAGCGAGCCGTGTTCTGGCACCACCGGCGTCAGGCCCGCGTTGAGCAGCGCCACGATCGTCTCCGCGACGACCGGCCGCGCGCCCGAGAATCCCATCGCCAGCGACCGCGCTCGCAGCAGCATCATCGCCCGCACCACCTCGCGCTCGACCGGGGATCCCATGCCGGTGGCATGGGAGCGGATCAGCGCCCGCTGCAGCTCCTCGCGCCGCTCGGCAGGGACCAGGACCGTCGCCAGCGAGCCGAATCCGGTCGACACGCCGTACGCCGGCTCGGCCGCGTCGGTCAGGGCACTGACCACCCCGGCACTGCGCGCCATCGCGGCGAGGGCTTCTGAGGTGAGCCTGACCGGGGCATCGCCGCGGGCGACCGCGAGCACGTCCTCGGGGTTCACCCCGCTCGCGCTCAGCTCGACCACAAGCTCATCGTTCCAGCAGCTGAGCGCCGGGACCGGGCCGCACCTCGATCGCCTGATCGGGCTTCTCCGCCTCGGGCGGCAGCAGTCCGAGCACGTTGCCGCCAAAGCCGCCCCCCACGATCCGGGCGCCGATCGCCCCTGCGTCGTGCAGCCGCTGCACGGCCTGCTCGACTGCGGGAACCGACACCTCGTAGCAGTCGCGCAGGCTGGCGTGGGACTCGTCGAGCAGCTGCCCGAGCCTCGCCAGATCGCCGCGCTGCAGCGCCTCCACCGCCGCTTCGACGCGCTCGTTCTCGGTGATCACGTGCCTGACGCGCTTGCCGAGCGGCTCTGGCAGACCCTCCGCCCCCTCCAGCGTGGCGTCTCGCAGCGTCTCAATCCCCAGCTCGCGGCACGCGCTCGCGCATTCCGCTCGTCGCTGGTTGTAGCCACCGCTGTCCGAGAGCGTGTGTTGTTCTCCGGAGTCAAGGGTGACGAGCGTGTAGTCACCGAGCTCGAGCGCGACCGGCTGCACCTCCAGCGAGCGAAAGTCGATCCGCAGCGCCTTGTCGCGCTCCCCGAACAGCGAGGCGAGCTGGTCGAGCAGGCCGGTCTGCGCCCCGACCCAGTCGTTCTCGACCTTGGAGCAGATCTTGGCCAGCCGGATCCTGTCGGGTTCGGGATCGCCCGACAGCGTGAGCAGCGCCAGGGCGAGTGCAACCTCTACCGCAGCTGAGGATGAAAGCCCCGCACCGGGAGGGACATCGCCACTGATCCGCAGCCTCGCCCCGCGCAGCGGCAGACCGGCGCTCTGGAGCTCGGCGGCGACGCCCCGCACGAACGCGCGCCAGCCCGATGCCTCCGTGGGTCGGTGAAGGTCAAAGCTGTCGCGCTCGTCCAGGTCCAACGCGACCACCTCGATCCGCTCCTGTTCGAGCGCGGCACCCTCCACAGTCACGCCCTCGCTGATCGCGAACGGGAGCGCGAGTCCGCCGTTGTAGTCGGTGTGCTCGCCGATCAGGTTGACCCGACCGGGAGCGAATGCTGTGGCTTGGGGGTTCACGATGCTGGTGGGAGCTGCGAACGTCTACTGTCCGCCGGCGTGCCGGTCAAGTGGGGAATCATCTCGACTGCGCGGATCAACCTGAAGTTCCTCGCGGGAGCGCGGGAGGCCGCCGGGGTGCAAATCGTGGCCGTTGCCAGCCGGGACCGGGAGCGTGGCGAGCAGTTTGCGCGGCAGCAGCAGATCGAGCGCGTACACGACACCTACGCGGCGCTGCTCGCCGACCCCGAGGTCGAGGTCGTCTACGTCCCCCTCCCCAATTCGCTCCATATCGAGTGGACGATCCGGGCGCTCGAAGCGGGCAAGCACGTCCTGTGCGAGAAGCCGCTCAGCCGCCGGGCTGACGAGGTCCGCAGCGCCTTCGAGGCTGCCCAGCGAGCCGACCGGCTGCTGATGGAGGGCTTCATGTACCGCCACAACCCCCAGACTCGCCGCCTCACCGAGCTGATCGACGAGGGCGCGATCGGCCGCGTGCGAATGATCAGCAGCAGCTTCAGCTTCGCGGCCCATGATGCCGCCGATGTCAGGCTCAGCAGCGCGCTCGATGGAGGAGCCCTGATGGACGTCGGCTGCTACTGCGTGAACGGCGTGCGCCTGATCGCCGGCGAACCGGAGCGAGTCCACGCAGAGCAGGTGATCGGCGGTGACGGCGTCGATGTCAGCTTCGCGGCCGTGATGCGCTTCTCCGACGACGTGATCGCGCACTTCGACGCCGGCCTGGTGCTCGATTCCCGCGACTGGCTGGAGGTTGTCGGTGATCGTGGTTCCCTGTTCCTGGACGATCCCTGGCACTGCCGCAACCCGGTGATCGAGCTGCGCCGCGGCGGCGAGGCCGCACTGATCGCGATTGACCCGGTTGACTCCTACCGGCTCGAGGTGGAGAACCTGTCGGCAGCGATCCGCGGCCAGCAGCCGCCGCTGCTCGGGCGTGACGACGCACTCGGACAGGCCCGCACGATCGAAGCACTCTACGACGCCGCCGCGAGCGCCCGCTCGGTCACACTCCGAGCTGAGTAGGCCGCCTCGGCGGCCGTGGCCGCATCGACGCTTCAGAGAACGCTCGCGGTCGGCCGCTGCTCGGCCTGCCTCGCGCAGAGCGGAGGTGTCCACTCGCTGGAGCCGGCTGCAAGCAGCTCGTCGAGGAGCGCGAGCACGGCGGCATGGCTGTCGTCGGTGTGCCTGCGAATCGCATGAATCGCATGGGTTCCGGCCGCCTCGGCCACCGGACGCCGCTGGCTGGCAAGCGAACGCACGCGCGCCGGCAGCAGCCGCTTGAGCCGCCGCGGCTGCAGGTCCTCCGCCCAGGCCAGGAGCCGCTCCACGCGAGCGGCCTCGACGGCGCCCGGACGGCGACTGCCGACCACGCGCGACGCGTAGGCGTACAGATCCTGGCGTCGTGCGTCGTCGATCGAGTCGTTGTAGGCGCGCAGGAATGAGCCGATCGCAGGACACACCGACTCCGGATGGTCGGTGAAGCGCTCGCCCGCCAGCATCGAGGCGAGCTCCATCACGCAAGCGCCGTCCTCGGGCGAGCTGTGCTTGCCCTTGCCGAGCTTGATCGTCTGGTGGGTGACGGGTGACATGAGACCTTCCTTCGGCCGCGCCGACGCGGCATCGACTACGGTTACTAGAACGTGATTGCTCGCACGGCGAGGGATCTAAACCGGCTTGGTAACGCGGGTGCGATTGGATCCACGCCTCGGCTCGCCCGAGCGCCTACGATCACTGGCGTGAGGACATGGATCACGATCCTCTGAGCGGCCGGGCGGCGCTCGTGACCGGCGCGGCCAGCGGCATCGGGCGGGCCGTCGCGGCCCGTCTGCAAGCCGCCGGAATGGACGTGCTCGCGGTCGACCTCAAGCCAGATCCCGACGGTCCGGGGATCGCGTACGAGGCCGATCTGACGGTCCCGGATGCGAACGCCGGTGCGGTCGCGGCTGCGCTAGAGCGTTTCGGCCGGCTCGACGTCGTGGTGCCCAACGCGGGCATCCAGCATGTCTCGCCGGTGCAGGAGTTCCCGATCGACCGCTGGGAGATGATCGTGCAGCTGCTCCTGACGAGCCCGTTCCTGCTCGCCAAACACTCCTGGAGCGCCCTGCGCGATTCGCCGATGGGCAGATTTATCGCGATCGCCTCGGTCCACGGACTGGTCGCCTCGCCGTACAAGTCGGCGTACGTTTCGGCCAAGCACGGCGTGCTCGGGCTCGTCAAGACGCTCGCGCTCGAAGGCGCGGATGACGGGATCACCGCGACCGCCGTTTGTCCTGGGTACGTGCGAACGCCACTGGTCGAGCGCCAGATCGGGGACCAGGCGAGAGCCCACGGCCTGCCCGAGAGCGAGGTCCTCGAGCAGGTGATCCTCGCCCCTCACGCGGTCAAGGAGCTGATCGAGCCCTCCGAGGTAGCGGAGGTCGTGGCGTTCCTCGCCGGGCCTGCCGGTAGATCGTTCACGGGCGTCGCGGTGACGATGGACCAGGGCTGGAGCGCGCGGTAGTGCGGCCCAAAGTGGTGGCGTGCGACCTGGACGGCACGCTGCTGCGCTCGGACGGCACCGTCGATGACCGTTCACGGCGCGCGATCGCGGACGTCGAGTCGGCGGGCGCGCTGGTCGTGCTGTGCACCGCCCGCCCAACCCGCTGGATGCGTCCGCTGGCGCAGGCGCTCGGCCACCGGGGGGTGGCGATCTGCGCCAACGGCGGTGTCGTCTGGGACCTCCACCGTGAATCGGTCCTCGAGGCGTTCCCGCTCGAGCCCGAGATCACCAGGGACGTGGTCGAGCTGCTGGAGTCGGCGATGCCCGGCGGGGCTTGGGCGGTCGAGCGCACGAATGGCTTCGGCCGCGAGGCGGCCTACGTGTCTCGCTGGCCGGCGCCGCAGGACACCATCATCGATTCGGTTCAGGCGTTGATCTCCGAACCCGCCGTGAAGCTGATGCTTCGCCACCAGGGGATCCTCGCCGACGCGCTCCTCGAGCGCGCTCGCGAGGTTGTCGGGCACCTGGCCGAGCTGACGCATTCGAATTCGAACGACGGACTGCTCGAGATCAGCGCCGCGGGCGTGAGCAAGGCCTCCACGCTCGCGCGGCTATGCGAGCACCGCGACGTGGCCAGTGATCAGGTGATCGCATTCGGCGACATGCCCAACGACGTACCGATGCTGAGGTGGGCCGGTCACTCGGTGGCGGTCGCCAATGCCCATCCCGATGTTCTGGCGGTGGCGCAGGAGGTCACCGCCAGCAACGACGAGGCGGGCGTCGCCGCGGTGCTCGAGCGGCTGTTCTCGCCCGCCCCGCCAAGCCGCCTCCGTCTGCGGGCTTAGGACCAATTGCCCCTACCAACTCGCCGCTGCGGGGTGCACGATGACGGTCATGAGCGACACCACCACAGCCACCCCGAGCCAACAGATCACCGCCGAGGTCACCTCCTGGCCAGGCGTCGAAGCAGGACCCGGACGACGCGGCGAGTTCGCATTCCGGGTCGGCCGGCGCGAGATCGGGCACCTGCACGGCGACCGCGCCGCGCACTTCTCATTTCCCAAGGATGTGTGGAGGCAACTATTCGAAGCCGGCCGAATCGTCCACCATCCCGTGTTCCCGGACCGCGAGGGCCCGGGAGCGCGACGGATCGAGAGCGACGCCGATGTCAGGGACGTGATCGAGCTGCTGCGGCTCAACTATGAGCGGCTGAGCCGCTGATCATCGTGCCGCGGCATGCGTGGCGCTGCGCGCGGGTAACACCCAGCCATGGAGGACGTGCGGTTGAACTGGGCGCAGGCCACGGTGGAGCACGCGAAGCTGACCGTCTCGCTGGAGGGCGAGATGCCGTCCGGCTGGAAGAAGAGCTTCGAGAAAACCGTCCGCCTGCTCGGCGGCGGTGAATGGGGCGACGTGGAGCTCAAGAAGCGGACCGTCCAGGTGGCTGACGTGGCGCCCGGCAACGAGGACAAGCTGCGCCACTACCTCGAAGGAGTGGTCGAGCAGGCGAACGCGGCTCATCGCGCCGACGAGGATGATGGGAGCCGAGCAGACGACGACCGCTCGCACGAGGGCCCCGATGCGCAGATGACCGAGCGCTTCCGCGCATTTGCCGATCAGGAGGCAGAGGACGACGCTGGCTAGCGGGGGCCCGCCTAGCCGAGCGGGCTTGCAGACGGTGGCGGAGTTACCGAGTTGCGCTCCCGCGCGCGGGAGCAGCCACTCACGCGGGCGAGCTTACGACAGCACTTCCCTCAGGGGCGAGGCGGGAGCTGCTGTACTGACCAGCGGTTGCCATCGGGGTCGCTGAAGAACACGAACCGTCCCCACGGGAAATCCTGGACGTCGCTGACCTCGACGCCACCGTCCCGCAGCTGCTTCCGCGCTGCCTCGATATCGGCGACGACCAGCTGCAAGCCGTCCACCGAACCGGGAGCGGAATCGACGAGTCCGGTGCCGATCGAGATCGAGCACGCGGAGCCCCGCGGCGTCAGTTGCACAAATCGGAGCTGCTCGTTTACCTGGTGGTCGTGATCGGCGTTGAAGCCCACCTGTTCGGTGTAGAAAGTCTTGGCCCGGTCCACATCGGACACGGGAACCGGGATCAGCTCCAGCTTCCAATCCATCGCGGTGCTCCTCTCTTAGCGGTGAGGCTGCTCAAAAAGGCTGAATTATTCAGCCTTATCGGGAACCCTGACGGAGCCCGACGCAGCCCGCCCCTCGACCACACAACCCCAAGCACTCGCGCCATCCAAACCTTGCCACACTTATGTCAAGGTTGGTAGCATGGAATCGATGCGTGATTT
This sequence comes from uncultured Solirubrobacterales bacterium, assembly GCA_963767695.1. Classification (GTDB taxonomy): domain Bacteria; phylum Actinomycetota; class Thermoleophilia; order Solirubrobacterales; family Solirubrobacteraceae; genus Palsa-465. The sequence continues at coordinate 69,713 of CAVYFE010000032.1, read as the reverse complement.
CATCGCCGCCACGCGCGAGCGGGTGGTCGTCTACGACGGTGGGATGGGGGCGACGCTCGAGCAGTTCGACCTGAGCCTCGAGGACGACTACCGGCTGCCGGGTCGCTGCCACGAAGCGCTCGTGCTCAACCGCCCCGACGTGATCGAAGGCGTCCACGCGTCGATGCTGGACGCCGGCGCCGAGGTGATCGAAACCGACACCTTCCAGGGGTCGAGACTGAAGCTTTCGGAGTGGGGCCTGGAGCAGCACACGCTCGAGATCAACCTCAGGGCGGCGCAGATCGCGCGCCAGGCAGCGGGCGAGAAGCGGTTCGTGGCGGGCTCGATCGGCCCGACGGGGTTTCTGCCGGCCAGCGACGATCCGACGCTCGGGCAGGTCACGTTCGCGCAACTGCAGGAGGTGTTCACCGAGCAGGCCCGCGGCCTCGTGCAAGGCGGGGCCGATCTGATCACGATCGAGACTGGGCAGGACATCCTCGAGGTCAAGGCGGCGGTCTTCGGCGCCCGCGAGGCGTTCAAGCTGGAGAACAAACGGCTCCCGATCCAGTGCAGCGTCTCGCTCCTGCCCCAGGGGGGCAAGATGCTGCTGGGCACCGACATCAGCGCCGTGCTCGCGACGCTCGACGCGCTCGCGGTCGACGTGATCGGGCTCAACTGCTCGACCGGCCCCGAGGACATGCGCGACGCGATCCGCTTCCTCGCCGAGTACTCCCCGGTTCCCGTCCACTGCATCCCGAACGCCGGGCTGCCGCTACAGGGCCCGAACGGCGAGACGATCTTCCCCGAGCAGCCCGAGCCGCTGGCGGACACCCTGGGCGAGTTCGTGGATCGCTACGGGATCTCGATCGTCGGCGGGTGCTGCGGCACCACGCCCAAGCACATCGAGGCGATCGTGGAGCGGGTGAGATCCCGCACACCAAAGCGGCGTCCGCAGCGCCGCTCCCCTCACATCTCCAGCATGATCGCCGCCACGCCGCTCGTCCAGGATCCCCGTCCGACCCTCGTCGGAGAACGCGTCAACTCGCAGGGATCGCGCAAGGCGAAGGAGCTGTTGCTCGCCGAGGATTACGACGGTCTGGTGGTGGTCGCCGAGGATCAGGTGACCGGAGGCGCTCACGTGCTCGACGTCTGCGTGGCGCTGACCGAGCGCCAGGACGAGGCCGAGCAGATGCGACAGGTCGTCAAGCGGATCAGCCTCACCCAGCCGGCGCCGATTCAGGTCGATTCGACCGAGCCCGAGGTGATCGAATCCGCACTCCAGCAGATCCCGGGCCGCGCGATCGTGAACTCGATCAACCTCGAGGCGGGTCGTGAGAAGCTCGACCGGGTGGTGCCGCTCGCCAAGGCCCACGGCGCCGCACTGATCGCGCTGACGATCGACGAAACCGGGATGGCCAAGACCGCGGAGCGCAAGCTCGAGATTGCCAAGCGGCTGACCGAGCTGTGCTGCGAGGAGCACGGTCTCGATCCGGGGGTCCTGATCTTCGACTGCCTGACGTTCACGCTGACCACCGGCGACGACGAATGGAAGCCGTCGGCGACCGAGACGATCGAGGGGATCCGGCGGGTGAAGACCGAGATCCCGGGTGTGAAGACCTCGCTCGGCGTCTCCAACGTCAGCTTCGGAGTCGGCCTGCCCGCGAGGAGCGTCCTCAACAGCGTGTTCCTGCACCACTGCGTCGAGGCGGGGCTCGATCTGGCGATGGTCAACCCCAACCACATCACGCCGTACGCCGAGATTCCGGACACCGAGCGCGAGCTCGCCGACGATCTGGTCTTCAACCGGCGCGATGACGCGCTCGAGCGGTTCATCGCGCACTTCGAGTCTAAGGGCCCTGCCGAGGCGGAGGAGAAGGCCGATCCGACCGCCGATATGGAGCCCGAGCAGGCACTCCACTTCCACATCCTCAGACGCCGGAAGGAGGGCGTCGAGGAGTGGATCGACCGCAGCGTCGAGAAGATCGGCGCCGTGCCGACGCTCAACGACGTGCTGCTGCCGGCGATGAAGGAAGTCGGCGACAAGTTCGGCGCCGGCGAGCTGATCCTGCCGTTCGTGCTCCAGTCGGCCGAGGTGATGAAGCGTGCGGTCGCGCAGCTTGAGCGCTATCTCGACAAGATCGAGGGCTACACCAAGGGCACCGTCGTGATTGCGACCGTGTTCGGCGACGTCCATGACATCGGCAAGTCGCTCGTGAACACGATCCTCACCAACAACGGCTACACGGTGATCGACCTCGGCAAGCAGGTCCCGATCTCGACGATTCTCGAGGCCGCGGTCGAGCACGATGCGACCGCGATCGGCCTCTCCGCGCTGCTCGTCTCGACCTCCAAGCAGATGCCGGCCTGCGTGCAGGAGCTGCACGAGCGCCAGCTGGGCTTCCCGGTGCTGATCGGCGGTGCCGCGATCAATCGCAACTTCGGCCTGCGGATCCTCTATCCGAACGGCACCGAGTCCGACGAGATCTACGCGCCGGGCGTCTTCTACTGCAAGGACGCGTTCGAGGGACTGGCGAAGATGGACCAGCTGATCGATCCCCAAGCGCGCGAGGCGCTCACCGTCAAGACCCGCGAGGCCGCCAAGCGGCTGCGCGAGCAGCCCGACGCCGGCCCCGACGATGCGCCCCCCACGACCGACGCCTCGATCCGCTCCAGCGTCAGCACCGAGAATCCGATCCCGCGGCCTCCGTTCTGGGGGGTGCGGGAGATCGAGGTGAACCTGGATGAGGTATATCGGCACCTCGACACCCACGTCCTGTTCAAGCTCCACTGGGGCGGCCGCGGGGTCAAGGGCGAGGAGTGGAAGCGGCTGCTGCGGGAGGACTTCCAACCTCGCCTCGAGAGGATGTGGCGTGAACAGACGTATCTGCACCCGCGGGCCGTGCTCGGCTACTTCCCTTGCAACTCCGAAGGCAACGAGCTGATCATCTGGGACCCCGAGGCGCCGGGCGAGACCGAGCTCGAGCGGCTCGTCTTCCCGCGTCAGCCCAAGCACGACCGGATCTGCCTGGCGGACTTCTACCGCCCCCTCAAGAGCGACACCCCGGATCTCGTCGCGATCCAGGCGGTCACGGCGGGCGATGAGGTCACCGAGCTGATGGCCCGGCTCGAGTCCGAGGGTGAATTCGCCGAGCAGCTGTTCGTCCACGGCCTCGGCGTGCAGACCGCCGAGGGGATGGCGGAGTGGCTGCACAGCCGCATCCGGACCGATTTGGGGCTTGTCCCAGCCCAGGGCCGCCGCTACTCCTGGGGCTATCCAGCCTGTCCGGAGCAGTCAGAGCACGAGAAGGTCTTCCGGCTCCTGAACGCCCCGGCGATCGGGCTAAGGCTGTCCAGCGGCTACGCGGTCGAACCCGAGCAGTCGACGCTGGCGATCGTCGCGCACCACCCGCAGGCCGTGTACTTCGGGATGAAGTCGGGCTTCCTGCCCAAGGGCGAGCGGCAGGCGGCCGACGAGCTGATCGCGGGCACCGACAAGGACCCCACGCGGCTCGCCGAGCTCACCGACGAGGACCCCTCGGCCGAGGCGGAGCGCCTGGCGGACAGCGAGCCGGCGATGGCCGAGGCGTAGGCGGCTCCAGCCGGCCGCAGGTTGCTCAGCGCTCGATCCCGCGCACCGCACGAACGAATGCGGCGTATGCGGGCTTCACGGACGTTCCCTGGCCATTGATGAACCGGAACAGCCCGGCGTAGTTGAACGGATCGGCTCGCGCGGCGGGGGGTGTCTCATTCGTGATCCACGTGTAGTAGTAGAACGCCTCCAGCCCCAGCTTTCTGCGGTCGCGGGCCAGCAGCGGCACCGCCTGGCCGAGCTTCTGCGCCTGGCCGGATTCGGTCGTCGCGTTCTCGAACAACGTCACGGCCTTCCCTTTGGCCGAGGGCCAGCTGATCTCGCTGGCGATGATCGGCTTACGGCGATCTCCGAACCGGTTCATCACCGCCCGGACCCTTTCCAGGATCGTGACCACCCCGCTGGGGTTTGCCGTGTACGGATGCGCCGCAACCACATCGAACAAGCCGCGCGCCCCGCGGATCTTGTAAATCCGCGTGAGGTACTCCCACGAGAAGTTGGTCAGCCCCGCCAGCACGACTTTGGCGCCCCGATCCGCGGCCTTGATCGCGGCGTGGGCCGCGCGCAGCAGCTTGACGTAGCCCGGCTCGAATGGCTGCTGGGACCAGTAAACATTGAAGTTGGGCTCGTTCCAGATCTGCCACATCCTGATCGGGATCCGCCGGATGCTCGGGTTCTCGGCCCAGAAACTGCCCCGTGGCCCGTACCGGTTCACGAGCGCGGCCGCAAACCTCCCGTATGGCGCCGTCGAAGCGGGGGGCGAGCCGTGGTTGGCGGGGTTGCGGGAATCCCAGCTCGGGGTGTACTCGAGGACCGGGAGGAGGGTCAAGCCGTGTGAGGCCGCGAGCGCCACAACCTGGTCGGTGAAGGTGAAGTTGGTCGGGACGCCGCCGACGTTGCGGAACTCCGAGCGCAGCGTTGGGGGGACCGCCGAGAAATTTGGGTAAGGCTGGATCGCTGACCAGTCGAAGAGCGTCCGGACGCTCTGAACACCGCTGCCGGCGATCTGGCCCATCTCAGCGTTTTCGTTCATGCCGGGATAGAAGAACGGGCCGTCCAGTCCCATTCCGACGAAGCCGCGCGGAACGCGCGCCTGAGCCACGGAGGGAGCAGCAACGACGTTCGCGAGCATCGCAACAAGCGACACGAGGAGCCAGCGCCAGCGCATCGGCGCGAATCTACCAAAAACCTCCTCCCGCGCTCGCCACCTGCGCAGCGGCGATTCGCTAGAGTCGCCGCTCCCCCGACCAGCGTCGATCGGTAGAGCCGCGGAGCCGGGCATGGCCCTTTCGGACCAGGAACAGAATGCTCGAACACGGGCAGCGAGCCACGCGGCGTCGCCGCTCGCCACCGAGCGTCGCCCGCAACCTGCACATCTCGGATGGAAAGCGGCTAAGCTTGAGCGGCGCTATTCGTTGCCGCGTTCTGATCGGTGGGGAGAAGACGTGACTTGGGCGTGTTCGTTGCACTCTCCGCCGTCAGCCTCATGGCACGAACCCCATGCTTCTCCCCGGTGAACCGACCGAGCATCCATCCGTGGTGAGATTTCCGAGCGGCACCAACGACAGCCACTTGAACGATTCTGCGCCCTATCTCGTGGCACCGCGCCCCGGCGACCATTCCCCCGCTGACGGGGCGGGGGGGCCGATCAGGCTGTCGATTCTGGTGCCCGCCTACAACGAGGAACGGACACTGAAGCGGGCTGTCGAGGACCTGCTCGCACAGTCCTATCCCGTTGACATCGAGGTGTGCGCGGTCGACGACGGCAGCACCGACGGCACCAGTGAGATCCTCGAGCGAACCCACGATCCGCGCATGCGCGTCAAACGTCACTCCAGAAATCTGGGCAAGGGTGCCGCGCTGATGACCGCCGGCGCGATGGCGACGGGCACGCACATGGTTCCGTTCGACGCCGACCTCGAGTATTCGGCCGAGGACCTCCCCCGGATGCTTGCTCCGATCCTCGCGGGCCGCTGCGAGGTCGTGTTCGGCACGCGCCTGTTCGGGATCAACACGCGCTACCAGTCGCTCCAGCACGCCCTCGGGAACCGGGCGCTGACGCTGGCGACCAACGTTCTCTTCAATGCGTACCTCAGCGATGTCCACACGTGCCTGAAGATGATGCCCCTCTCGCTCTTCCGCGGACTCGACTTGCGGGAAACGCGGTTCGGTCTGGACGCCGAGATGACCGCGCGGATCCTGCAGCTCGGAATCCGCCCGTTCGAGGTCTCCGTCTCGTACTACAGCCGGTCGGTGGCGGACGGCAAGAAGATCACCTGGCGGGACGGCGTCAGCTGTCTGGGCGTGCTCAGCCGCGTACGCAGGGCGCGTACCGTGAGACCCGTGTCGACCCCGCCGACCCCCGACGGCTCCGTCTCGCCGCCGTCCGAGCTGTCGAACCAGCACGCCGGGGTTCAAGGCTCAGCCCGGGCCGTCGTGCAAGCGCCGTAGGTGGGCGCCCTTTGCATTCCAGAGCACAGCAACTCGTCGGAGTTGCGATCGCCCTGGTCCTGATCGCGACCCTCACGACGTTCGCCCAGAGCCAAGCCGGACAGCGCGAGCTGAGGAGACTCGGGATCGTCAGCCCGCCGCCGGCGTTGACCGAGCTGGCGTTCGTCAATCCGGCGCGGTTGCCGACCACCTTGCATCGGGTCCCGCGCGCGCTCGCGATCCGGTTCACGCTCACCAACCTCGACACCCGGGTGGCGAGTTATCGCTGGGAGATCGTCGTACGCGGGACCAGGCAGCGGATCGTACGTTCAGGCGCCGCCGCGGTCGCGCCGGGGCGGACGACCACGATCGTTTCGAAGCTCAAGCTCGGCTGCGCCGAGCGGACGCGCGTGAACGTGGTCCTCTCGACGGGCGAGAGCATCGGCTTCTGGGCCGGCTGCGTCGGGCGATCGGCGGTCCCGGCCGCCCGTCATCGGCGATCGGCGAGGCGAGTCCGCTCGTCATCGGCGATCGGCAAGGCGAGCCGCTCCTCAGCGAGGATCGGCCAGGCGAGCCGCCCGTCGCCGACTGAGAAAGAACAGGACGCTCGATAGGCGCCAGCGCCGTGCACATCGGATCGCGGAAGCACGCTGAGTGCGTGGGCGAACAGTTCGATGAGGCTTCGCGCCAGGATCCGCCGTCTGTCTGACCTTCGCGCCGGCGCGGACCGGTCTCACAACGGCGAGGGCAGAATGGCGGTCGCGATCGTCACCGACGCAATCGCTCCGTATAACCGCGGCGGCAAGGAGCAGTGGTATCAAGAGCTGGCGCCGCGACTGAATCGATACGTGGACGTCGGCGTCTACACGATGGGCTGGTGGGGCACAGCGCCGACCACCCGGCTCGACGGCGTCTCCTATCACCGGATCTGCAGGTACATGCCTCTCTACCAGGGCAATCGCCGGTCGATCGCTCAGGCGATCGGCTTCGCGATGTCCTGCTTTCGGCTGCTGAGCGTGCGCTTTGACGTGCTGGTGGCGGATCACATGCCCTACCTCCAGCTGTTCCCGCTGAAGCTGGTCGCGCTAGTGCGGAGAAGGCCACTGGTGGTGACCTGGCACGAGGTGTGGGGCCTCCAGCAGTGGCGCCGCTATCTCGGCTCCACCGGCATCTTCGCCTGGGGCTTGGAGCGGCTCGCGACACGCCTGCCCGACTGCATCATCACCACATCGACCCACACGGCCGAGCGGTTGGCCGGGCAAATCCGCGGGATCCCGTTGATCCCGGCGCCGGGGGGCATTGATCTCGACCTGGCGTTGCGGACCGAGCCGGCGGCCGAGACGGTCGATCTCGTCAGCGTCGGGAGACTCCTGGCCCACAAGCGCTTCGACCTGCTGCTCGACTGCGTCGCCCTGCTCGCCAAGGGCGAGCAGCCCCTCACCTGCAGGATCATCGGCGATGGTCCCGAGCGCCCGGCGCTGATCGAGCAGGCGCGGCGCCTGGGGATCGCTCAGCTGGTCGACTTCCGCCACGATGTCGCCACCGAGGAGCTGCTGCCACTGGTGAAGGCCGGGCGGGTATTCGTGTTCCCGTCCGAGCGTGAGGGCTTCGGGATCGCGGCGCTGGAGGCGATCGCCTGCGGCATCCCCGTGATCACCACCTCGGCCGAGCACAATCAGGCTCGCCACCTGGTCCCTCGCGCGGCCCGCGGCGTGGTCTGCGAGCCGAGTGCCCCTGCGCTGGCGGCCGCCGTGGGGTCGGCGCTGAGCAGCGGCCCCGATCCGCCGGCCGGACGGAAGTTCGAGGACGAGTGGGTGCGCGAATACGACTGGGGCGCGGTTGCCAGCAGCATCGCGTTGACGCTGAACCCCGCCGCGCGCACCACCGTGCCGCAGTTCGCGGGCTCCGACGGCCACCATGTCGAGGAGGGGAACGGCCGGACGCCGGGAGCCGAGATCCTCGGCCTCGACACACCCGCCGCCCCGGCGGGACTCGTCAACGGCGCGCACGTCGACGCCGGCGCGGTCGACGCGGGCGCGGTCGACGCCGGCGTCGATGCGGGCGCGGTCGAGGCCGCCGGGCTCGGCGCCGCCCTGGTCGACGCCGCCCCGGTCGACGCCGCCCCGGTCGACGCCGCCGGCGTCGCTGCCGGCAGTGCCACCGACGCCACGACCGTCGATCCCGCCGCGCCGGCGCCGAGCCCAACCGCACGCAGGCCGCGCGGGGCGCTCCCGGACCTGGCCGCCTCGGTCGCCGGGGTGCTGGCGGTTGCGGGGCTGGCGCAGATCCGCGGCGTGTGGGTCGCGCAGGCCGCCGAGCTTCTGTTGCTTCTGTCGCTGCCCGGATTCCTGCTGCTGCGCGCGACGCGCATGTCCCCGTCGGCCATGCGGGGCTTTCCGCTCTATGTACCGTGCGCGTCGATCGCGGTGATCATGGCCGCTGGCCTCTCGGCGGACCTGATCGGACCGGGGCTCGGCGTGGCCCGGCCGCTCGCCACGATCCCCTTCACGGTCGCGATCTGCGCGGTGTGCGCGGCGCTGATCCTCGTCGCATTGCTGCGTCGGGCGCCGAGCCTTCTGAGCGACTGGGGCGCCACCGCCAAGCTGTGGCGGGCATGGCCGCTGTTGCTCCCGATCGTGGCGTGGGCTGGTGCGACGCGCCTCAACAACGGCGACGGGCGTGGGATCGCGATCGCCGCCGTGGCGGCCACGGGCGTCGCCCTGATGCTGTGTGCCTGGCGCGCGCACCGCTGGACGCCGGCACAGACGGGGCTCCTCGTGTTCGGCGCGGGGCTCGCGCTGATGTGGGGATTCACGCTCCGCAGCCACTTCGTCTACGGATTCGACATCACCGGCGAGTATCAGACGTTCACGCAGGTCCTGCACCACGGCCGGTGGCACGCGTCGCATCCGCACGACTCCTACGGAGCGATGCTGAGCCTCACGATCTTCCCCTCGACGCTGGTGGCGATGACCGGTGCCTCGCCGCTACTGGTCCTCAAGGCGATCTATCCCTGCCTGTTCGCGTTGTTCCCGGTCGGCGTATACCTGCTCGCGGCCCGCGTCCTCGATCGGCGCTTCGCCTACCTCGCGGTGCTGTTCATCCTGGTCCAGACGTATTTCTTCCAGCAGCTGCCGGCGATCGCTCGCCAGGAGATCGCGCTGCTGTTCTTCGTCTGCCTCGTGTTCGCGATGTTCGACGGCCGGCTCGGGCGCGAGTCACAGATCGTCCTGCTGGCCGTATTCGCCATCGGCCTGGCGCTCTCGCACTACAGCACCACGTACCTGACGATCGTGGTGCTCGCGGCGGCGCTGGTGCTGGAGCTGATACGGCGCCGGTTGGCGCCCCGAACCGCGTCGGTGGCGATCGTGCCGCTTGCGATCACGGTTGCGTTCATGGGCGCCGGCGCGGCGATCTGGTATGAGCCGGTGACGAACTCGGCGCAGAACGTCTCGCAGTTCTTCTCGGACCTCAGCAGCAAGGGCATCTCGCCGTTGCCCAACGCGGGCGGAGGAATCCTGCACTCCTACCTGGCCGGCAACCTCGCCAAGCGCGTAGGCGGCGCACAGTTCGCCACGCTCGCGCACAACGACTACGCCAAGACGCGTACCTACGTGCACCCCCTGCCGCAGGCCAACGAGGCTGCCTTCGGCCTGCAGAATGCGAGTGTCCCCGGCCAGCGGGTCCGTTCGGCGCCGGCAGTGCGGGCACTCGACACCGAGGAGGTCCTGGCCGCGCAGCTGTCGAACCTGTTCGCCGCGATCGGGGCACTGATCCTATGGCTGCGGCGCCGCAGCGATCCAACCGCCCGCGGGGTGGCCCTGCTCGGCGTCGCGACGCTGCTGTTCCTGCTCACGGTTCGCCTCAGCGGAACCGTTTCCACCGCCTACAACCAGGAGCGGGCCTTCCTGCAGGCCCTGGTCCCGCTGTCGATCTGCGTGGCCTGGATGTTGCAGCGGGGTTCGGAGCACCGTCGCTTCGGTCGTGCGCTTGCCGGCGTATTCGCCGTCGCTCTGGGGCTGATGTTCCTCACCACCTCGGGTCTGCGCGGCCCGCTTGTCGGCGGCGGAACCGCGACCAACCTGGCCAGCCAGGGCGAGGACTTCGAGCGCTATTACGTGAGCGCATCCGAGCTCGCCGCCGCGCGCTGGCTGAACCGAGCTGCACCGCAGGGCCAGATCGTGTCCGCCGACCGGTACGGGGCGCTGCGGATCCTCGGTGCGACAGGTCGGGTGGACGCGGTGCTCCCGGTGCTGACGCCGCTGACGATCGACCGCAATGCCTGGGTGTACGCCGATACCGCGAACTTCGTCGGACACCGCGCGCGAGGCGAGGAGGGCAGTACCTACGCGCTCTACGGGTGGCCGAGCTTTATCGGCGAGTTCTGGAACCTCGTGTACACGAATGGCTCAGCCGCGGTCTACGTGAGGACGCACTGATGCCGGGCGTGGCCCGTGGCTCCGAGCCGCACCTGCTGAAGATCGTCGCACTTCCGCGCGCGAGCAACCCTTATCAGCAACTTCTCTACGGCGAGCTCCAGCGCGAAGGTCACCGGGTGCGCTACGCGGGCCGGGTGACTCCCTCGCAAACGCTGAACGTGCTCCTGCTGCCGCTCGAACTGGCGCTCTGTCGAGCGCAGGGATGGCGCATCCTCCACGTTCACTGGACGTTTGCGTTCAAGCTCGCGGGGAGCGATCGCTTCCCGTTGCTGCGGCGCGCGAACCAGCGCCTGTTCGCGTGGGCGCTGGGGGCCGCCCGCCGGTTGGGGATGGAGGTGGTGTGGACGGCCCACAACGTCCTGCCGCACGAGCCGGTGTTTCATGACGAGCTGGGCGCCAGACGGCGCCTGGTGGGCTGCTGCGACCTCGTGCTCGTCCATTCGCGGGCGACCTTGGAGGCGCTCGGGCAGATCGGGATCAAGCCGAGGCGCAGCGCGATCGTCACGCTTGGCCCGTTCGCGCCGTCCGTTGACGCGGCCGCGCTCAGGCCGCCGGGATCGGACCACGAACCGCTGAGGCTGCTGTTCTTCGGACACGTGCTCGGCTACAAGGGCGTGGAGGAGCTGCTGGAAGCGTTCGGCGGGATCCCTTCGGACGTCGGGACCACGCTGACGATCGCGGGACCCTGCCCCCGACCCGAGCTCGCCCGCCGGCTCGCGGACCTCGCGCGGCGCTGTCGGCGTCCCGTCCGGCTGCGGCTCGCCCACGTTCCCGATCCCGAAGTGACGGAGCTGTTCAGCACAGCCGACGTCGTCGTGCTGCCATTTCGAAGCGTTACGACCAGCAGCAGCGTAGTGCTCGCGATGGAATACGGCAGGGTGGTCGTGGTCCCCGACCTGCCGGGCCTGGACGATCTGCCGCGCAGCTGCGGTCGTGCGCTACGACGGGTCGGTTGCCGGTTTGCGAGCGACGCTCGTCGAGCTCGCCTCCTGGCCCCCTGAACGGCTCCGACAGCACGGGGCGGCCGCCCGCGAGTACGTCGGGACGCTCAGCTGGGGCGATGCCGCGCAGCAGACGCTGGTGGCGATCCGGGCTGCGCAGCGATGAGGACGACGCGCCTGCAGCGGCTACCGGCCGCCGCAACCCCGGACGAGGCGCTGCGCCGGCTGTTCGGCCGGGGATCGATCTACACGCTGGTGCTGGTGATCCAGATGCTGATCGCGTTCCTCGTCGTGCCGGTGGTCACGCGGTTGCTGACGCCCTCTGCGTATGGCCTTCTCGCCGCCGCGCTGGTCGTCTACGCCCTGCTGTCGATCCTCGCCGCGGCGGGCCTGCCGGAAGCCTCGTCGAGGTCGTTCTTCGCCGGCCCAGATGGTCCTCGCCGTGCCCGACGCCTGGTGTTCACGATCACCTTGATCGCGCTTGCGGTCGCCGTCATCGTCGACCTCAGCGGTCCGCTCTGGGCCCCTCTGCTCGGTCTCAGATTTGGAGCGGTGCTTGCGCTCGCGGTGTGGAGCGGCGCCGCCGGCGCCGTGTTGCTGGGCACGCAGTCACTGCTGCGATCCGCCGAGCGGGCGTGGGCGTTCGCCGCGGTCGCGCTGATCGCATCGGTCGGCGGTCAGGGCGCCGGCCTGCTCCTCACCGCCCTGCTTCGCTCCCCAACCGCGTACATGGCGGGAATCGCAGCGGGCACGGCCATCGCGACCGTGGCCGGCCTGGCGATCACCGGCGCATGGCGATCGGGACTCGCCAGCCGGGCCGAGCTCCGGGAGGCGGCGGCCTTGGGACTACCGATCGTTCCGCACAGCCTCGCGGTTTCGCTGCTGGCCTCTGCGGACCGGGTCCTGATCGCCGCCATCCTGGGACTCGCCGCGGCGGGCCGCTACCAGGTCGCCTACGCGGTCGGCGGAATCGGGGTGGCGCTGATCACCGCGATGAACCAGGCGTGGATGCCTCTGCTGCTGGGCACCAGCGAGGAGAATCGCTGGCAGATCCTGCTCGTCACCTCGCGCGCGCTGCACATCTGCGCCGGGCTCGTCGCCGGCGGGCTCGCGCTCGTGGCACCGCTGGCCCTGGTGCTCGCGGCGCCGGCCTCCTACGGGCGGCATGGGTTGGTCGCCGTCGCCGCGGTGGTCGCCTTCAGCGCGTTGCCGTACGCGACTTCCGGTACCTATTTCCAAGTCGTGTTCCTCAGCGGACGGACCCGGATCATGGCGCTCGCCGCGCCGCTTGCCGCGCTGGTCAACATCGGCCTGAACCTCATCCTGCTGCGCACCTGGGGACTCGTCGGCGCGGCGTTCGCGACCGTAGTCGCGTATGCGGTCCTGCCCGTCGTCGTCGCGACGAGCGCCCGGCGGATGGTCTCGCTTCCGCAGGCCGCGCGGGATGCGCTGACGGCCTGGATGCTGGCGGCGCCGTTCGTAGTTGCCGGGGCGCTGCTTCCCCCCGGCTGGGTCGGCGTGAGCGGGCGGATCGCGGCAGTCCTGATCGCCGCCGCTGGCGCCGGGATGTTGCTGCGCGCCACGGTGTCGCCGCGAGCGCGAACGGCGGCGGTGGACGGGGGCCAGTCTGCGGTCCCGCGAGCGACCGAGGCGGGCGCCGAGGTCGACGCGATCAATCTGGAGGTCCGGATCAGCCCATGAACGATCTGCGGCCGACGGCCGCCCATGAGCCTCGGGCGCAGACGCTCAGGACACTGGTGCGCCGCGGCGCTCGCAGCGTCGGCGCAGAGACGCAACTGAACCGCGCCCATCTCGCATTGCTACGGGCGTTTGAAGGGTCGATCGCGCGTCGCGATCGCCGCGACAACGAGCGCGCCCGCCTGCTTGCCGCCGCCGTGCTGGGCCCGAGCTCGAACTGCGTCGACATCGGTGCCAACGTGGGCCTCCTGTTGGCGATGTTCACCGAGCTCGCGCCGAGGGGCTCCCACATCGCCTACGAACCTGTGCCGAGCCTCCGGGCCAGCCTTGCCCGCCGCTTTCCGCAGGTCGACGTCCGCGCCGCGGCCGTTTCGGATCGCTGTGGAGAAGCCACGTTCGTCGTCCACAAGCGGCTGCCGAGCCGGAGCAGCCTGCGCCCGGTGGGATATCCACAGACCGACACCGAGCAGATCCGCGTGCCCTTGGAGACGCTCGACCGCGCGCTCCCCGCGGGATATGTCCCCCACCTGCTGAAGCTGGACGTCGAGGGCGCCGAGCACCTCGTCCTCAGAGGAGCGCGTGAGACGTTGCGAGCGCACCGGCCGGTCGTCCTGTTCGAGCATCAGAAGCGAACGGCCAGCTACTACTCGGCCGGCCCGGAGGAGATCTTCTCGCTGCTCGTCGACGAGGCCGGGATGCGGATCTTCGACTTGGACGGCGATGGGCCCTATTCGCGGCCCCGGCTGCGAGCCACTTACCAGAGCGAAAGGCGCTGGAACTTCTTTGCGGTGCCCGCGGGGTGAGAAAGCCGCTTCGCGCCCACACCCGCGAGCGCCTGCGCCTCGCGCCGCGAAGGATCGCCGGCCGGGTGCTGCATCGAGGCGCACGCGTGAGTTGCCCCTGCTGTCGCTCGCAGTTTCGCGATTTCGCGCCTCTGCACGGCCGCGACCGGCAGTGCTGGCAGTGCGGCTCGCTCGAGCGCGATCGGCTGGTGTGGCTGTTTTTCGATCACCGCCGAGACCTGGTAGCACCCGGCATGGAGATACTCCACGTCGCCCCCGAAGCCGCGCTGCGACCGCGGCTGGAGCGCGCCGCGAGCCGTTACGTGTGCGGGGATTTGACCGGCGCGTTCGGCGATCGCCGGCTCGACGTGACCGCCCTTCCGTTCCCGGACCGCTCCTTTGACGCGGTGATCTGCAATCACGTGCTCGAGCATGTGGCCGACGACCGCAGCGCGATGCTCGAGCTGCGGCGCGTGCTGCGCGACGGTGGCTGGGCGCTGTTGCTGGTCCCCGATGTCGACGAGCAGTGCACGATCGAGGACCCCTCGATCACCGAGCCTGCGGAGCGCCTGCGGCGCTTCGGCCAGGAGGACCACGTGCGCAGGTACGGGCTCGACTACCTCGATCGCCTGGCGGCGGCGGGTTTCAAGCCGCAGGTGATCGACTTCGGAGCGGCGCTTTCACCGGATCAGATCAACCGCCACCGACTCCGGAAGTTCGGCGAGCTGGAGCCGATATTCCTCTGCCGCTAGCGGTGGGCTGCGCTGCTGACCGACGTCACGGACTGATCGTGGGTGCGCCGATGCTGTCGCCGGCGCCGCCGAAGTGGCGGCGGTAGGCGGCGAGGCTGAGCGGGCTGTCCGCCAGCAGCTGGGCCGAGTCGTGGTTGTAGAAGTACGCCTGGTAGGCGACCGGATTGTTCCTCACGACGCTGGCGATGCCATCGATGTAGGTCGGGTCATCGCCTCCCCCCAGGCTCGGCGCGTCGGCCGGCGCCAGTCCCCATTCAGGGATGCTGAGGGGCTTTCCATGGGCCCTGGCGAACTGCAGGACATCGCGAATGCCGTCACGCTGGCCGTAGACCCGCGTCCAGCGATCCTGACCCAGCGGAACGCCGCTGTCATAGGCGTCGATCCCAATGATGTCGACCACGTCATTGCCTGGGTACCACTTGCTCAGCGGAATCGGACGCCAGTACGCGTTGATGCACCAATCAAACAAGAAATGCGCCCCTGGAACAGAGCGCATCGCGATCACCGTGTTCCGCCAGAACTGCCGCCACAAAGCCAACTGCCGATCGGTGCTGCCAAGCGCGTATGGCTCCCCTGTGTCATTCGCCTCGTGCGCCAGCCGGATCACCGCATCCCCCAACCCCGCCGCCACCAGATTACGAGCCAGAACGCGCGCGTAAGCCTCGTAGGCACCGTCCGCACCAGCATCCAACCAATCGGAACCGTTCAACAGGCTCGGGAATAGATTCTGCGTGATGATCAGCTGACGGTGCGACGCCCGGACTCTCGTCCACGCCCCCCAGTCATAGTTCCGATTCCCGCCGTTCAAAAACCACGGATCCTCCCAGCCCTCCCAATCAGACGACGCATTGTTGTACACGAGCACACAATCAAAGCTTCGGTTGACCAGGTGCTCAAACGTCGCCAAGCCTTGGACACTGGGCCCGGGATACACGCAATCAGCCCTCGCCGCACGAGGGAGCCCGCTGTCCAAGGCCGAGAGCGCTAACAGGACGAGAACGCCGGCACTGACGGCCAGGGCCGCGTAGGACCAGGGCCTTCGGCGGGCGGGGGCGATCTGCTGGCTGACGCGCAATCGTCGGACTCGCAGCAATCATAGTTAGACTCCTGCGCCGCGAGGTTGCGCTCCAGTTGATTTCGTTCGTCATCGTCTCGAAGGACGAGCCCAAGCTCGAGCAGACGCTCCGAGGGGTCGCCAATCAAGCAGTAGGTCTCGGTTCGGATTGGGAGCTGGTCGTCGTCGACGCGTCGGGCGGCCGGTTGGATCACGTTCGTGCCGCGAATCCTCACGTGCGCTGGTTCGACTACGAGCCCGTTGCGGGCCGATCGACCTCGATCCCAGCTCAGCGCAACGTGGGCGTGCGCGAATCGCGTGGAGAGATCGTCGTGTTTACCGACAGCGGGTGCGATCCGATGCCGGGATGGCTCTCGCAGCTCCTGTACCCGATCCAGGTGGAGGGCGAGGACGTGTGCGCCGGACGCACACTCGGCCGGGGTCTCGATCTCTACGATGCCGACGGGGCGTCCCCGGAGAAGTACCTGTCCGACTGCCCGACGATCAACATGGCCTTCCGCCGGTCGGTCTTCGACGCGGTCGGCGGCTTCGATGAGTCCTTCGAGTATGGGTCCGATGTCGACTTCTCCTGGCGCCTGGTCGATGCCGGGGTGCGGCTGCGCAGCGCGCCCGATGCGGTCGTGACCACCGATTGGGGCACCAGACGCCGCCAGCTTCGGCGAGCCTGGCTCTACGGCCGGGCGCGGGCGCGTCTGTATCGAAAGCACCGCAGCCGCCTGCGGACGTGCTGGCGCACCGATCCCGCACCTTTTGCCTATGCCGCGTTCCTGGTCGGGCTCCCCCTGAGCTGGGTGTTCCCCCTCTATCCGGCGCTGCTGGTCGTGCCGGCGTTACGCAACCGACGGACCGGCGCATTGTTCACGGTCGCCGACCATCTGGCCCTGGGTGCCGGTTTCCTGCGCGAGCTCGTCAGTCGATGAGCAGCAGCCGGCATCGCTTCCTCGTCGATCGGCCGGGGCAGCCGCCGGTGGCGTGGAAGCCGCCGGAACCGACCGATCAGACCGGCCACGATCTGACCTACTTCGGCCGTGCGCTGGCCGTTGCCTCAGACTTACTCCGAGAGGGCCCGGCGCTGACCTTCGTGCTCACCTGGAACGTCGAGCAGCTTCCCCGGACCGGATGCGATGTCGTGGCAATCGTCCAGGGCGATGAGGACGCGCGGATCCCGTCGTGGTCCAACGACGTCTTGATCACGTTCAAGTGCTACGGGACCCGCCCCCACTGGATGCCGGTGTTTCCACGGCCTGGGCTCACCGAGGTCGTCGAGGTGGCGCATTTCGCCCGCCGCGCCGCCCGCTGGATTCCGGGTCTCGCCAGGCGCGCCTGGGCATCGGGCCGCCCATGGCGCTCTCGCCCGGCGATCGTGCCGATCCCGCTGGGCTACTACAACCAGCTCGACCACACACCGGTGCCGTTCGCCGGACGCAGGTGGTCCGTCTCCTTCGCCGGCAGCGGTGCGCAACTGCTTCGAACAACGCCTGGGGCGCGCAGATCACGCTTGCCCGTGCGCACCCCCAAGGACCGCGCTCGCGTCGAGATGTGCAGAGCGCTGGCGAGGCTCGCGCGCGAACTTCCGCGCGAGCCGATGACGATCGTCACGCTGCCCGATTTCCCCACCATGCTCCCCGGCCTGGACGAGCAGGCTCGCGGCCTGGCCGAGACCTACTCCGAGCTGGTCGCCCAGACGCGCGTGTGCTTGGTGCCGCGTGGCAACTCTCCCGAGACGTTCCGGTTCTTCGAGGCCCTGCGAGCCGGCTGCGTTGTGGTGTGCGAATCCCTACCCGCGCACTGGTTCTACCGCGGCGCGCCCGTCGTCAGACTCGATCACTGGGACGAGCTCGGGGCGGTCCTGACGCCGCTGCTGGCGGATCGCGCCGCGCTGGATGAGATCCACCGAGCCAGCGTCCACTGGTGGGAGAGCCGTTGCTCGGAGGAAGCGATCGGGCACTTCATGGCCGCCCGGATCTCGGCCGCTCAGCGCTGATCACGGGCGCGCCGGCGCTGTCGCCTCCGGCGCCGAACTGACGCCGATAGGCGGCGAGGCTGAGCGGGCTGCGGTCGAGCAGGAGTTCCGAGTCGAGGTGGTAGAAGTACGCCTGGTAGGCCACGCGGTTGTTCCTGACCACCCGCGCGATCCCGTCGACGTACCCGGGGTCATCGCCGCCGCCGAGACTCCGCGCATCCGCCGGCGCCAGTCCCCACTCGGGGATGCTGACCGGCTTTCCATGCGCCCGTGCGAACTGCAGAACATCGCGAATCCCGTCATCTTGCGTGTAGACCCGCGTCCAGCGATCCTGACCGCAGCGGAACGCCGCTGTCATAGGCGTCGATCCCAACGATGTCGACCACGTCATTGCCTGGGTACCACTTGCTCAGCGGAATCGGACGCCAGTATGCGTTGACGCACCAGTCGAACAGAAAATGGGCGCCCGGGACGGACCGCATTGCGAGTGCGGTCCTGCGCCAGAACGTCCGCCACAGTGCAAGCTCCTGATCGGTGCTGCCAAGCGCGTACGGCTGCGCGGTGTCGTTCGCCTCGTGCGCGAGCCGAATCACCGATCGCCCCAACCCGGCCGCCACGAGGTTTCGCGCCAGCGCGCGGGCATGACCGGCAAACGCCCCCGCGGCGCCCGCACGCAGCCAGTCCGTGCCGTCGAGCGCACTGGGAAACAGATTCTGAGTGATGATCAGCTGCCGATGCCCGCCCGCCGCCGATACCCACGCTCCCCAGTCATAGGCGGGATCGGCGTCGTGCAAGAACCACGGGTTCTCCCACCCCTGCCAATCGGGCGAGGCGTTGTTGAAGACCATCACGCAGCTGAACCGCCGCCCGACCAGTCGCTCGAACGACGAGAGCACCGCCACGCTGTTTGCGGTGTAGGCGCAATCCGCCGTTGGTCTCTGAGCGCCCGCCGCCGGCGGGCGGCTCTGCGGGCCGAGCGGACCGTGACCGCTGCGCACGATCCGCGCATCGGCCAGCGCAAGGCTCGCGAGCATCAGGATCACGAGCAGCGTCAGCGAGAGCACCGCGCTGCGGTAACCGCCATACCGACGACCACCCGGCCCGAAGCTGCTGCGCTCCGTATGCTCGCCGACGTCTCGCTCCAGCCGCCTATGCCAAACCCAAATGACCAGCCAATGGTCTCATTCGTGGTGATCGCCCACAACGAGGCCGCAAACATCGAGCTCGCTTTGCGCTCGATCCTGGCACAAAACGTGGACAAGGAGGTCGTCGTCGTTGACGATGGATCGCGAGATCACACGCCGCAGGTCGTCAACCGCATGGCGCTGGAGGAACATGCGGTGCGCCTCGTCGAGCTCGGGCGCAACCGTGGCCGGGGGTTCGCGAGACGGGCCGGGATCGGGTTCGCGCGGGGCCGCTTCGTGGCCACCGTCGATGGCGATGTGATCCTGCCGCCGGAATGGTGGGAGCGCTGCAGCGCCGAGCTCGAGCAGGCAGACGCGGTGGGCGGCACGGCGGTTCCCGATGGCGACGTCGCGTACCTCTGCTGGCGCCTGGCCCTGCGGCCACGATTCCGGCCCCATACGACGACCGTCAGCGGCAGCAACGCCGTCTTCCGGCACGAGCTGTTCGAGCGCGTGTCGTTCGACCCGGCGCTGCGCGAGGGCGAGGACGTGGCCCTCAATCATGCCCTGCGCGCACAACAGGCGCGCCTGCGGACGGTTCCCGGCCTGATCGTCGCGCACCGTGAGAGCAAGGACTTCATGCGGACGCTCGGGTGGCTCTTTGAGAGCGGCCGCGGCGCCACGCGCCAGCTGTGGCGCTATCGCCAGCTGCGAGGGCCGGACCTGGCCTTCGGAGGGTTGCTCGCCACCGCTGCCTGCGGCGCGGTGCTGCGCGGGCGAGGACGCGCCCCCGCGATCGCCCCACCGCTTCTCTACCTCTGGGTTGCGGCGCTCGCGCACGTCTCGCGCGCATTCGTATGGGAGCGGCGAAGCGCCCACCGGCTGGCGGCAGCACCGGTGATCGACATGGCGCTGCTCAGCGCTTACTTCTGCGGCAGGGTCGCCGGCGTGGAGACGATCTTCCGGCGCCCCGCCGCCAGCGCCGCGCCGAGCGCCCGCGCCGCGATCCTGCCCGAGCGTGACGCGCGATGACCCCGGCGCCCGAGCTGAGCGTGGTCATCTGCACCCGAAATGGGGCCCGGACGCTGCCCGCGACGCTCACCGCGATCGAGAGCCAGTCGTTCGATCGCTCCCGATACGAGGTGATCGTCGTCGACGACGGTTCCACCGACCGCAGCGCCGAGATAGCCCGCGCCCACGGCGCGACCGTGATCTCTCTATCCCCCGGCCGCGGGCTTGCGGCGGCTCGCAACGCCGGTGTCCACGCAGCGGCAGCACCGACGATCGCGTTCACCGACGATGACTGCCAGCCAGATCGCGGATGGCTCTCGGCCCTCGCGGACGCCTTGTCCGATGCGGCGCTCGACGGGGTCGGTGGTCGGGTCCTGCCGGTCTGCGCGAGCGGCTTTCTGCTGCGCTACCTGCGCCAGCACAATCCGCTCACGCCGCTCGGCGCGGAGCTGCTGGCCTCGAGCGACCGGCGCTACCGATTGCGCCTGTATCTGCGCGGGGTCATCAGTCCCCGTCCGGAGCCTCCGCCCGGGGCGCCGCTGTACTCGGTGGTCGGAGCCAACATGGCGCTGCGCCGCGAGCTGGTCGACGGGCTGGGTGGATTTGACGAGGCGTTCGCGTTCGGCGGCGAGGAGCAGGATCTGTGTCTCAGAGCCCACGCCAGAGCCCAGCGTGCCTGCTTACGCTACGAGCCGCGGGCCGTCGTGATGCACGTCTTCAGGTCCCGGCTCAGCGACTCCCTGCGCAGGGCCCACGCGTATGGCCTTGGTCACGCCCGCGCCGCGCTCAAGCACGGCGAGCTGCGCATCATCGTCTACCCGTTCCCGCTGCTCACCGCGAGCGCACTGATGCTCGCGGCGCTGAGGCCGCGCTACCGCACTGCGCTCCTGGCGATGCTCGCGCCGCTGACCGCGTACATCCGCTGGCCTCGGGCCGCGTGGCGGACGAGATCGCTTGAGCCGCTGGCGTATCCGTATCTCCAGCTCGCCGAGGAGATTTCGACGATGCTCGGCGAGCTGCACGGACTGCGCGATGGCTACGAGAGCGGCGCGACAACCCGCGGCTCGGTCGCATAGACTCAGCCCGTGGCGGACAGCGTGCCAGCAGCGTCGCGCGTGGGTCTGGTGCATGACTTCCTGGTCGACGTGCGCGGTGCCGAGAGGGTGTTCCTGCAGCTGTGCGAGATGTGGCCCGACGCACCGATCTTCACGGCGGTGTACGACGAGCGCGGGACCGAGGGTCGCTTCGCCGGCAGGACGATTCACACCTCGCTCCTGCAGCGCCTGCGACCGTCGGCGCGCACCTTCAGGGCCCTGTTTCCGCTGTATCCGGCGGCGATCGAATCATTCGACCTGACCGGATACGACCTGGTGATCTCGAGCTCCTCGGCGTGGGCGCATGGCGTGTTCTGCGAGGAGGGCACGATCCACGTCAGCTACTGCCACAACCCGTTCCGCTACGCGTGGAACGATCACGACCCGACGCTCGCCAGGCGCCGGAACCCGGTGACCCGCGCATTCCTGCGGGACGCTTTCCGCCGCTGGCGACACTGGGACCGGACGACCGCACAACGGACCAACAGCTACGTCGCGAATTCGGCCGTCACCCAGGCTCGCATCCGGGCCTATTTCGGGCGCGAGGCGGCGGTCGTCCCCCCGCCGGTTGAGACGCGACGGTTTTCCCCCGGTCCGGTCGGCGAGCACTACGCGATCGTCTCCGAGCTGATGCCGCACAAGCAGATCGACGTCGCGATCGAGGCCTTCAACAAGCTCCGTCTGCCGTTGATCGTCGTCGGCGACGGCCCGGCGAGTCGCCAGCTGCGGCGGATCGCCGGACCAACCGTCCAGTTCGCCGGCCGCGTCTCCGATGCTGATCTCGCGCGCATCCTCCAGGGCGCCCGGGCGCTGATCGTCACCGCGGTCGAGGAGTTCGGGATGGCCGCGGTCGAGAGCCAGGCAGCGGGCCGGCCGGTGATCGCCCGCGGTGAAGGAGGAGCCCTGGAGACGGTGATCGACGGCGTCACGGGCCGCTTCTGGTCGGGCGGTCCCGATGAGCTGGCCCAGGTCGTGCTGCAGTTCGACGACGGCGCGATCGACCCCGAGGCCTGCGTCCGCAACGCGCGCAGGTTCGACGTCGCCAGCTTCAGGAACGGCATCCGGGCCGAGATCCAGGCCGCGCAAGCATCCAGCGGACCGCAGATCCTGATCGGGCGCCAGCCGCTCCCCGCCACCCGGGCGGTACGCAGGGCCGCACGGGCCCACCGCTGATCGCCAGTTTGGGGTGGAGAGGGGGGTTTGTGGTGGGCCCGAGCTGGCGCAGAGCGACGTGGCTGCGGGCCGGCGCGCGCCCCGACGGCACCAGTCATCCGCCACTGACGCCTCTTGCTGCGAGCGGACTTGCTGTGCGCTAGGCCATCGCGGGCTCCGGCTCGGCCCCGCCGCCAGGCGTGTCCTCAGCCGTCAGCGGCTTGGCGATGTTCTCGAGGGTCTGGCGCTCGGCCTTGACCCCGAAGATCAGCTCCACGATTCCCCCCACGATCATCATCGCCGCACCCAGGATCAACGCGAGCGCAGCCTTCGTGTAGTCGCCCGTCTGGATCAGCGCCTGGAACACCAGTGGTCCGGTGATTCCGCCGACTCCCGTTCCCACCGCATAGAAGACCGAGATACACAGCGCGCGCGTCTCCATCGGGAAGATCTCGGACACCGTCAGATAGGCCGCGCTCACTCCCGCCGAGGCAAAGAAGAAGACGACCGTCAACGCCAGCGTCATCGTCGCCGCGGTCAGGTTGTGGCCCTTGAACAGGAGCGCGGTGATGATCAGCAGCGAGCCCGACAGCAGATAGGTGCCCGCGATCATCGGCTTGCGACCGACGCTGTCGAACAGCCGACCCAGTACCAGAGGCCCGAACAGGTTGCCGACCGCGAAGATCGCGATGAAGTAGGGCACGTCCGAGGTCGAGGTTCCGAAGTACTTGCTCAGCAGGACGCCGAGACCGAACAGGATCGAGTTGTAGAGGAACGCCTGTCCGATGAACAGCGCCAATCCGAGGATCGTGCGCCGTGGGTAGAGCGTCACGACCGAACGCACGATCAGCGACAGCGGGATCGTGCGCCGCTGGCGGACGGTCATCTCACCTTCCGCCTTGGGCAGCTGGCTTCCCGTTTCCCGCTCAACCTGCTGCTCGATGTCGGTGACGATCTCCTCGGCCTCCTCCTCGCGTCCGTGAATGAACAGCCACCGCGGGCTCTCGGGAACATTGCGGCGGACGAGCAGGATGCCCAGACCGAGCACCGCGCCGAGGCCGAAGCACACCCGCCAGCCGACGTTCACGGCGAATTGGTTCAGCGCCACCACCGCGAGCAACGCGCCGGCGGCTGCTCCACCCCAGTAGCTGCCGTTGATGCCGATGTCGACACGGCCCCGAGAATGGGCCGGAATCATCTCATCGATCGCGGAGTTGATCGCGCTGTACTCGCCACCGATGCCAAAGCCGGTGAAGAATCGGCACACGTAGAACCACAAGGCGGTGAACGAAAACGCCGTCAGCACCGTCGCGATGAGGTACACGCCGAGCGTGATCATGAACAGCTTCTTGCGGCCAAAGCGGTCGGTCAGCTGTCCGAAGACAAGCGCGCCGGCGCAAGCTCCGGCGACGTACAACGACGCCGCCAGGCCGGAGACGTTCGCCGCCGAGATCGACACGCCGGACCCCTTCATCCCGATCTGACCGGAGATGCTGCTGACGATCGTCACCTCGAGCCCGTCGAGAATCCACACCGCCCCCAGCCCGATGATGATCTTCCAGTGCCACCGCGACCACGGCAGACGGTCTAGCCGAGCTGGAATCTGAGTCCGGATCGTTCCGGTCTGAACGGTGCTGCTCATCGCTCCTCCTCCGAACGTCGCTCAGTCCGTCCAGTTACCCGCAATTGCGGGCCGCCACGCCCGCCCTGAAGCGCCGTCAGGCAGCCGGCCGTAGAGCCTCGAGCTCGCGACTCTCCGCGAGCTCCTTCAACGCTCGTCGCTCGATCGTGCGCACCGCGTCGGAGGAGATCCCGAGCCGCCGGCCGGTCTCGCTCAGCGGCGTCGGGTCGTCACCGTTGATCCCGTAGCGGAGCTTGACCACCTGTCGCTCGCGGTCGGGCAGCTGGTCGAGCGCTCGGCGCAGCGCGTCCTCGCGCAGCGAGATGTCCACCTGCTCGTCGGGGCCGCGCTCGCCGCTGGGCAGCAGCGATCCGAGCGTGGCGTCCTCCTCTTCGCCGACGGGCCGGTCGAGGCTAGTCACGACGCGCGCGGCATCGCGCGTCTCGCGCACCTCGCGGACGCTCATCTCGGCGGCCTGTGCGACCTCCTCGTCGGTCGGCTCACGTCCCAGCTCGGCCATCAGGTCCCGCTGCGCGCGTCCGATCTTCCGTTCGCGTTGCCCGATGTGGACAGGAATCCGGATCGTCCGCGCGCGGTTGGCGATCGCCCGCTGGATCGACTCCCGGATCCAGAACGTGGCGTAGGTGGAGAACTTGAATCCCTTTCGGTAGTCGAACTTCTCGGCCGCCCGCATCAGCCCGAGGATCCCCTCTTGGATCAGATCGAGGAGCGGCAGCTCCTGTCCCTGATACTTGCGCGCGTTCGAGATGACCAGCCGCAGATTCGAGTTGACCAACCGCTCCTTGGCTGCGAGGTCGCCGCGCTCGATCCGCTCGGCGAGCTCGATCTCTTCCTCGCGGGTGAGCAACGGATAGCGCCGGACCTCTTGCAGGAACAGCGACATCGCGTCGGTCGTGCGGTCGGCGAGGTCGTCGTTGACATAGCTCGTCTGCTCCACGTTCGCGCGGCCGCAGTTATCGCGTACGTCGAGTCCCCGGTCCTCGAGCAGGTCCTCGATCGCCTGGATGTCGTCCTCGCTGAGCTCGTGCTCTTGGGCGAGCTCGCTCAGCTCGGAGAGATCCACGCAGCAATCGGGCCGCGTCCGCCCGCGGGCGACGAGATCATCGACCATCTCCTGGAGAGAGTCGCTGGGCCCAGAGGTGCTGGTTTCGCTCGCCATGGGTAGACGCTACCCATGCGAGCCGGAGACGACTCGCGTGCCTAGCCCTCTGCCTCGGCCGCCGCGGCTCGCCGCGCCTGCGGCCGTGCCGGAAGCTTGACCGGCGCCGCGTGCATCGCGCGAAGCCTCACCTCACGCCAGGACATGCCTTCCTTGAGCAGCGCCGGCATTCCCATCAACACGGCCGTCGATACCTCGACGGCCTGCAGAATCACTCCGTAGGCGACGCCGTCGCCGTAGCCGACGTGCCAGCCCGTGTGCAGCACGGCGGCGCAGGCGGCCTGGAACACGCCGAGGTTGGCGGGAGTCGCGGGCAGCACCGCGGTGATGTTGACCGCGAACAGCACCGCCGCCGCGGCCGCGATCCCGGCCCGGTGACTCAGCCCGAGGGCGACGAGCAGGATGTAGCAGGAAAGCCACTGCAGGCCCCAAGCGGTCAGCTGCGCCCCAGTGGCGGCGGCGCCGAGCCGCGGCCGACGGAACACGCTGAGTCCGGCCCGGACCCGCGTCAGTCCCCGCCGCACCTGGGCCATCAGCGCGTGCAGGCGCGAGAACCGGGCGTTGGCGCCATCGCCGCGCAGCAGCGCCGGCGCCAGCAGCACGATCGCGAGCAGCGTGATCGGCGCCGCGGCGGCGACCAGCAATGCGTCCTCGTGACCGTTGAACAGGTCGACGGAGGAGAACATCACGCTGCCGAGCACGGCCAGCGCGACGATGTTGAGCAGCGTCTGGGAGACGAGCGTGCCGAGTACGACCGGCAGGTTCTCGCGCGGATGGCCCGTTCTGCGCGCCACGACCAGCGCGCGCGATGGCTCGCCCAACCGCGCCGGTAGCGTCGAGGACATCAACACCCCGATGAACGTGCCCTGCATCGCGTCCGAGCACCGCACCCGTGCGCGCGGCAGCGCCGCCCTGAGGATCGCGTACCACGAGAAGCCCCGCAGCACCATCGCGCTGCACATGACCGCCAGCCCGAGCAGAACGAGCGTGGGACTGGAATTGATCAGCGCCGCCGCGATGTGGGTCACCCCGATCTTCTGAAGCGCCAGCCACGCCAGCAGCACGCCGCCGAGCGTCACTGCGGCGAAGGCGCCGCGCCGCACCATCGCCAAGGCGGTGCTGCGGCTCCGGCCAGTCGCCGGTTCGAGACTGGGCAAGCGCTTCGGACGAGCGTGCGGCTTGCCGTCCGCGGCCCTGGCTCCGACGCGGACCGCGGCGCGGTTCAAGGCTCCCGCGGGGGCGGGCGTAGCGATCGCGTCCTCGTAGGCGCCGAGCACTTCGGCGGCGACTCGAGGCCATGCAAAGCGCTCTACGTCGTTGGACGCCGCTCGCGCCATCGCTCTCAGACGCTCGGGCTCATCCCAGAGGTCGCGCAACGCTTCCGCCAGCGCCTGCGCGTCGCCAGGCGCGACGAGGACGCCATCGACACCGTCGCGGACCACGTCGCGGTAGCCCGCGATGTCTGACGCGACCACTGGGGTGCCGGCCGCGAATGCTTCCGTGAGCACCATCCCGAAGCTCTCGCCTCCGATCGAGGGGGCGCACAGGACGTCGGACTCCTCCAGTACGCGCCGTTTCTCCTCCTCGTCGACCTTGCCGAGCATCCGGACTCCGCGAGGATCGAGCATCAACGGCGCCAGCTCCTCGGGCGAGGGGCCGATCACGGTCAGCTCTGTCGGGATGTGCTCCCGGAGCGCCTCGAACGCACGCAGCAGCAGCGGCAGACCCTTGCGCTCGACCGCCTGGCCCACGAACACGAGCCGCAGACGGTCGCCGATCGGTCTTGACGCGGCTACGGCGGCACGATCGGACGCGACACGAACGCCGTTGGGGATGATCCGGTAGTGACCGCCGAACCACCGGCGGCCGGTCCACGCTGCCGCCTCGGAGACGGCGATCCGCACGTGCAGGCGGTTGAGCACGCGCCTGGCCCCGAAGAAATTGGCCGCCGCGTTCGGAAGCCGCTTGTCGGAGTACGAGTGGAAGGTCCCAACCAGCGGCAGGCGCGTCGAGTCCGCCGCCACCCACCCGGTCATCGGCGCGACCGGCTCGTGGATGTGGACCACGTCGTAGCGACCGGTCCGCAGCTCCTTTTGCATCGTCGCGATCCCGTAGGGGGTGATCGAGAGGTTCGAGACGGCGCCGTTCGCCTTGAAGCCGATCGTGCGGCCCAGCGACACCAGGTAATCGGGAGCATCGAGCGGCTGCGGCCGCGCGCCTCGATGAAGGATTGCCGAGAACCGGTCGGGTGAGTCAAACGGGGCCAGCACGCGCACGTGGTGGCCCTCCTCCTGGAAGCGCTCTGCCAGCGCCTCGATGTGCCTCGTGACGCCTCCGGGGTATGTCCATGAGTATGGCGACACGAGCGCAATGCGCATCGTTTGGATGTTAGTGGCTGGGTTCGCCATTTCTGGGCTATCTACCCCGCCCAAGCGGCGCCGTTTCGGCCGCGTATCATCACTCTGGCCATGGCCGTGCGCCATTTCGTCAAGTACACGTTCCTGAACGTCGACCCGGCGTGGCGACGGCTCGAGGAAGACCTCCGCGCCGCGCACAAGCTGGAGTTCATCGCGGCGTGCGAGGACTTCGCCGAGGGACATCTGCTGCGCGCCTTCTCGCTGGTCGGAACTCGAGGCGACGCTGAGCTGATGATCCTCAGCCAGGCGCAGAACCTGGAGCGGATCCACGAGTTCCACGTGGTCCTCGCGCAGAGCGGGCTGATGAAGTGGTGCACGATGCCTTACTCGTTCCTGGCCATGACGAAGCCGTCGGAGTACTCAGACGAGTCGCGCCTTGAAGTTCGACCTGCACATGGCAAGTACCTGTTCGTGTATCCGTTCGTGAAGACACGAGCCTGGTACGCCCTGCCGGCTGACGAGCGGTGGCGGATCATGCAGGAGCACATCAAGCTCGGGCGCGAGTACCCATCCGTCGACCTCAACACGAGCTATTCGTTCGGTCTCGACGACCAAGAGTTCGTGGTCGCCTTCGAAACCGACAACCCAGCCGACTTCCTGGACCTGGTGCAGCGCCTGCGGACGACCGAGTCGAGCTCCTACACGCTCCGCGACACGCCGACGTTCACCTGCATTTCGTGTTCGGTCGAGCGGGCTCTGGGGGCCCTCGACGGCGCTGCTCTGACGGTCGCGGTCACGTGAGCGCGGTTGCCGGGCGGCCGTAAGCGTTCGTCGGGCCGGGAGCGCCAGGTCGACCCCGTCGAGCACCTGCGTGCCGCTGACCCGGTGATGGGCGCCCTGATCGACGAGATCGGGACCGACGGGCTCGGCGACCCGCGCGCGGGCCGGCCAGACGACCACTATGGCGCGCTGGTGCGATCGATCGTCGGCCAACAGCTCTCGACCAGAGCGGCGCGGGCGATCTACGGCCGGCTGACGGTCCGCTTCGGCGGCCGGGCACCGACCCCGGCCGAGGTCTTGGCCGACGACCCCGAGCAACTGCGCACGGCGGCCGGCCTGTCTCACGCCAAGGTCTCCTATCTGCGTTCCCTGGCCGAGCATGTGCTGGACGGTTCGCTCGAGCTCGACCGGCTCGACGCGCTGCCCGACGACGAGGCGATCGCCGAGCTGGTGGCGGTACGGGGCATCGGCGAGTGGAGCGCCCACATGTTCCTGATGTTCCAGCTCGGCAGGCCGGACGTGCTGGCGGTCGGCGATCTCGGCATCCGTCGCGCGGTGATGCTCCGCTACGGGTTGCAAAAGCTCCCGGCGGCCGCCGAGCTGGAGCGGATCGCCGAGCCGTGGCGGCCGTACCGGACCCTGGCGTGCCGCTACCTGTGGCGCTCGTTGCGGGCGACGCCGGTCTGAGCGGATCGAAACGCGAAAGTGGCTAGACGGCCGAGACTTCTTCCTCGTCCGCCACACGGAACGAGGAGCCGCAACCGCAGGCGGCGATCACATTCGGGTTCTCGACCTTGAAACCGGCGCCTTGAAGCCCGTCGACGAAGTCGATGATCGACCCCTTGACATAAGGCAGGCTGGGCCGGTCGACCAGCAGGCGAATGCCTTTGTCCTCGAACACGGTGTCCCCGTCCCGCTGCTCGTCGAATGCGAGCGCGTACTGGAAGCCGGAGCAGCCGCCACCCCGGACTCCGACCCGCAGCCCCGCGGTGTCGGCGACCACGGCCTGGGCCGCCAAGAACTCGCGCACCTTCTCAGCACCGTTATCAGTAAGCGTGATCATGCTTCATTCAGTATAGCGACGGAACCTCGCTACGCTAGAAGCGTGTCTGTAAACCCGGAGGAGCTGAAGCAGCGGATCGAGTCGGGCATTCCGGGCGCCCGCGCGGATGTCAGCGGTGATGGACATCACTTCAACGCGATCGTCTCGGCACCCGCCTTCGCGGGGCTGAACCGGATCGCCCAGCACCGCCTCGTCTACGGCGTGTTTGGCGCAGAGCTGGGCGACCGCATCCACGCACTCTCGCTCCAAACCAAAGCTCCCGAACAGGAGACCACCTCATGAGCGACCAAGCCACGAACCCCATGCGCGAAGCGATCGAGTCCGCAATCTCCGAGAACCCGGTGCTGTTGTTCATGAAGGGCACGCCCGAGCAACCGATGTGCGGCTTCTCGGCGCGCACGGTCGCGATCCTCCAGTCGCTCGGTAAGCCGTTCGCCGCCGTCGACGTGCTGCCCGATCCACGCATCCGGCAGGAGCTCTCGGCGCTATCGAACTGGCCAACGATCCCGCAGCTGTTCGTCGACGGCGAGCTCGTCGGCGGCTGCGACATCGTCACCGAGATGTATGAATCGGGTGAGCTTCAGGGAGCCCTCGGCCTCGAGGATGTAAGCCCTCAGGAGGCCACCGTCGAAACGCCGGAGCCTGCCCAGGCGCCGCCGCTCTCGATCGAGAACCGCCTGTAGGGATCACTTCGAGCGTCCCCACCCCACACCCGGCGGCCGATGCCCCGGGGGTAGCATCAGCCGATGACCGTTACCCGTGGTCCTCGCAGCGAGTCGGTGGTCGCGCTGCGGTTCGATGGCGAGTCGCTGTGGGCGCTTGATCAGACTGCGCTGCCCTGGCGCGAGCAGGAGCTGCGGCTGCGCACCGCATCACAGGTGGCCGACGCGATTCGCCGCCTGGCGATTCGCGGCGCGCCGCTGATCGGCGTCGCGGCGGCGTACGGCGTCGCGCTCGAGTGCAACCGCGAACCTGGCCCTCAGACACTGGATGCGGCGTGCGAGCTGCTCCGCACCGCCCGGCCGACCGCGGTCAACTTGAGGTACGCGGTCGATCGGGTTCGGGAGGTGGCGATCACCGGGGCGCCCGATCAAGCGGCCTCGCTGGCCCTCAGCGAGGCACGGGCGATCCATGCCGAGGAGGAGGCGGCCAGCGCGGCGATCGCCGCCCACGGAGCCCAGCTGCTGGCGGGCACTCGCCGGGTGATGACGCATTGCAACACCGGCGCGCTCGCGGCGCCCGGTCGAGGCACGGCGCTGGCGGTGATCGCCGAGCTGTGGCAGCAAAGCGGCCTGGAACTGGTGATCGCGACGGAATCCAGACCGCTGCTTCAGGGCGCGCGACTGACCGTCTACGAGCTGGGCAAGCTGGGGATCCCCCATCAGCTCGCGGTCGACTCCGCCGCGGCCGGACTGATCGCCGCCGGTGAGCTCGATGCGGTGATCGTCGGCTGTGACCGGGTGGCCGCCAACGGCGATGTCGCGAACAAGGTCGGCACCTACGGGCTCGCGCTCGCCGCCCGCGCCGCCGGGATTCCCTTCGTGGTGGCAGGACCGACCTCGACGATCGACCTGGAAACGCCGACCGGCGCCCAGATCGCGATCGAGGAGCGCGATCCCGAGGAGGTACGGAGCATCGGGTCGGCGAGCGTGACACTACGGCACACTCCCTGCCGCAACCCGGCCTTCGATGTCACGCCGGCGGCGCTGATCACGGCAATCGTGACCGATCGCGGCGTGGCCCAGCCGGTTGACGCCGGCTCGCTCGAGGCCGTCAGCGCAAGATGAGGGTGGCCCGCTCGTTCGGCGCCGACGACGTCCGGATCGAGGAGCTCGAGGACCCGGCGCCCCGACCGGGAGAGGTGATCTGCGACGTGCTGGCGTGCGGCGTCTGCGCCTCCGACGTGACCGACTGGTATGTCGCCGCCAAGCTCCCGGCGGTGCTCGGACATGAGCCCACCGGCGTGGTCCGCGCTCTGGGGGAGGGTGTGGCGAGCGTCTCGATCGGCGACCGGGTGGCGATCCACCATCACACGCCGTGTGGTGAATGCCGCCGCTGCCGGCGCGGCCACGAGACGATGTGCGAGCGGTTCCGAGCCACCCGGCTGGACCCCGGCGGCTTCGCCGAGCGGGTGCGGGTAGGACCCGAGCTGGTGGGCGAGCTGCTGGTGCTCCCGGATCGGCTCGATCCGGTCAGCGCGACGATCATCGAGCCGCTGGCCTGTGTGCTGCGAGCCCAGGAGCGGGTGGGACTGCGCGCCGGCGACACCCTGCTCGTGGTCGGCGCGGGCGTGAACGGGCTGCTCTGCATCGCCGCCGCCCATACCCGAGGCGTTGAGGCGGTGTGGGTCCGGGAGCCGAGGCCCGACCGGCTGGCGCAGGCGCTCCAATGGGGCGCAGAGCACCACGGCAACGAGCTCGTCGACGTCGCGATCGTGTGCACCCCGAAGCCCGACGCGATCGCCGCGGCCGCCGAGGCGGTGGCGCCGGGTGGAACGCTCTGCCTCTACGCACCGCCCGCACCCGATGCGCCGCCCCGCCTGGACGGCACGACGCTGTTTCTGCGCGAGCTGACGATCACCGCGAGCTACTCGGCCGGACCGAGCGACATGCGCACCTCGCTCGAGCTGATCGCCTCCGGCCGGATCGATCCGGGCCCCCTGATCTCGCACCGGCTGCCATTGTCGGAGACGGCGCGCGCGCTGGAGCTGCAGCGGCGCGGGGAGGCGCTCAAAGCGGTGGTGTTGCCATGAAGGCGGCGATCCTCCATGGCCCGCAAGACCTCCGCGTCGAGGAGGTCCCCGAGCCGCATGGAGAGGTGATCGTGGAGGTCCAGGCGGCCACAAGCTGTGGGACGGACGTGAAGATGTGGCAGCACGGGCACCCGGTGCTCGGCCCCTATCCGTGTGGCTTCGGTCATGAGACCGCGGGCGTGCGCCTGGACAGCGGCGAGCGGGTGCTGGTCTCCGATTCGGTCGCGTGCGGACGCTGCGCGGCGTGCCGAGCGGCGCGCGCACAGATCTGCCGCGAACCGACCTGGGTCCTCGGCGGCTTTGCCGAGCGAATTGGGGCGCCGGCAGCGGCGCTTCACCCGATCCCGGCAGGGCTGCCCGCACCAGCCGCGGCGATGGCCGAGCCGCTGGCGGCCGCGGTCCACGCGGTCGACAGGGGCGGCCGGGCCCGCGACGTCGGGGTCCTCGGCGGTGGACCGATGGGCCTGATGCTCGCCGCGCTGCTGCTCGCCGACGGTCGGACGGTGACCGTCGCCGACCGGCATCCCGAGCGCCGCGCGCAGGCATCGGCGCTGGGAGCTCATGGCGTCGCCGAGCTCGATCGCCACGAGCTCGTGTTCGAGGCTGTGGGGCGTCCGGAGACCTGGCACGCGGCGGTCTGCGCCGCGGCTCCCGGCGGCACCGTGGTGTTCGTCGGCGGCTGCCCGCCGGACGCGGTCCTGACGCTGCCGGCGCTGCCGATCCACTACGACGAGCTCGAGCTGCGCGGCGCCTTCCACCACGCGCCGGCAGAGGTCGAGCGCGCGCTCCAGGCGCTCGTCGATGGCGTGTTCGACTGGGAGTGCCTGCTCGGCGAGACGATCCCGCTCGAGCGGCTGCCAGAGGCGCTGTCTCGCACCGGCGACGGAGCGGCACGCAAGTGTGTCGTGAACCCCGCCCTCTAGGATTCCCCGCGCAGGAACTCCAGGTGTTCGACGATCCGGCGTGAGTCACATATCGCCTCGCCTTCGATCACCAGCACCGGCACGCGCCGCTGGTCGGTGAGCGCCTCGACCTCAGGGCGGCGCGAGCGACGCTGGGGCACCACCACTTCGGCGAACGGAATCCCCTGGCGCTTCAATGCCCGGGCGACCTTGCCGCACGGACACAGCCAGTCCGTCGGGGTCGTGCAGCGGTAGAGCGTCGCCATCCTCAGCGCACCTGACCCTGCAGGCTACCCGCCCGGGCGCCGCGGCCGCCAGCAGCGGATCGTTTAGGGTGAGGCGACCGTGGCCGTCGCGATCGTCACCGATACCTGTCACTACCTCCCCCGGGAGCTGCTCGCGGCGCACGAGATCCGGGAAGTGAGTCTGTACATCCACTGGGGCGAGGAGGCACAGCGGGAGAGCGAGATCACCGACTACGACGAGTATTACGAGCGGCTCCGCACGGCCGCCGACCTCCCGACCACCTCGCAGCCGTCGATCGGCGATTTCCTGGAGGTGTACGAGCCGCTACTCGCGGCCGGGCACGAGATCATCTCCGTCCACCTCGCGGGAGGGATGTCCGGCACGGTGCGTGCCGCCGAGCAGGCCCGCGAGCAACTTGGCGCCCGAGCCGACCGGGTCCACGTCTTTGACTCCGCCAGTGCCTGCGGTGGGGAAGGGCTGGTGGTGCTGGCGGCGGTGGCCGCCGCACGCGACGGCGCCGACCTGCGCGCGGTCACGGACCGCGTGGCGCGGGCCCGCGCTTCCCTGAAGATGTGGTTCGCGATCGACACCTTGGAGTACCTGCGGCGCGGGGGGCGGATCGCCGGTGCGCAGGCGTGGCTCGGATCGGCGCTGAAGATCAAGCCGATCCTGACCGTCGAGTCGGAGATCACACCGATCGAGCGGGTCCGGACCTCGCGCCGGGCGTTCGAGCGGATGGTCGACCTGCTGCGCACCTGCCACGAGGATGGCGCTGATGGCTGGATGGTCCAGCACATCCAGGCTCCGCGGGAGGCCGAGAAGCTCGCCGAGCGGGGCACCGAGATATTCGGATGCGAGCCGCGGGTGATCTCCGAGATCGGGCCGGTGATCGGCACGCATGTCGGCCCGGGCCTGCTCGGCGCCGGAGGCATTGCCAGTTCGTTGTTGTAGCTCGATGGCTGGGGCCGCGATGAGCTACGACTGCCCGCGGCGGCGTCCGAACGTCAGCGCCCCGAGAGCCGCAATCCCGCCGCCGAGGACGAAACCAGCCACGCCGGCGCCGATCACCACCTGCCGCTGGTGTCGACGCAGCTGCGCGCGCCAGTCGGTGACCCGTACCACTTCGCCGCGCAATCTCTCGAGCGAGGTTCCCAGCTCCCGCCGGTTCTGCTCGATCGACGCTCGGATCTCCTCCGGGCTGCGCGTCGGCATCAGCGCTTGTCCTCGGACGAGGCCTGTACGGTGGCGCGGATCTTCTTGGCCTCGTCGATCGCCATGGTGGGAGCCGGTGAACCGACCCGGAGCTTGCTCCGCGCGAACAGGAAGGTCCCGAGCGCGACGAGGAGCAGCACCCCGAAGACGATCGCGAACCCGATCCAGAGGTCTCCGGCCCCGCTGACGAAGATCGTGTTCAACCCCCAGGCGATGGCGCTGAGCAGGTAGATCACCGCGAACACGGCGAACACGGCACCCGCAGCGACGGCGGCCGCTCCGCGCGCGATGCTCGTCGCCTTCTCGGTCATCTCCGCCTTCGCGAGCTCGAGCTCCTCTCGGACCAGGACCGAGACCCGCTCGGAGACCTCCGTCACGGTCGCGGCGAGGTTCTCCTGCTGTTGGTTCTCAGCGGGCAAGGCGCTTGAGGATCATCGCGAGCACGAAACCGCCGGCGAACGCTGCGCCAGCCACGATCTCGGGGCGGTCGGCAACGCTCGAGCTCGGCCCGTCGGCGGGGCCGTGCGCGTCGTCCGTCGGCGGAGTCCAGGCGCGTTCGGAGACCGTGCCCGGCGAGGATCCCGCCACGCCGGCCGGCGCGGGCATTCCCGGCTCTGGGATTTGCGGCTGGTCGGTCACTCTGGCGGGTCTTCGCCGAACATGCGTCGCCAGATGAGGCCCGCAGCTCGGGTCGAGGCAATGCTGGCCAGCGCTCCGAATCCCGCGAGCAGACCCGACCAGATCAACCGCTTGACCAAGGGGCTGTCCGTCATCGTTGCGAGATTCAATCAGACTCCGAGGGAGCTAGGCCGGATCCGCGTTCCGCGGTCTCGCGGGGTGCTACCCCTCCAGCCCGTGACAAATCGTCTCCACGATCAACTTCTTCGCGCGCTCCAGCTCGTCGTCGCTGACCCGCTCGGTCTCGAAGATCCAGCCCGTGAGCACCTGCTCGACGCAGCCATAGAACGCCAGCGCGGCGAACTCGGGGGTGATCTCGGTCCGGAACGAACCGTCCGCCTGGGCGCGGGCGACGATCCCCGCGATCAGAGCGTAGGCGTCCCGGATCTTGCTGAGGTGGGTGCGGCCAAACGTGTTGGCGGCGCGGGTGACCTCGACGATGATCACCTTCATCAACTCTGGATCGTGGCGGTAGGAATCGACGATGAACGCCGCGATCGCGCGCAGCTTGTCCCTCGGCAAGCGCTCCGCGGCGTCGGCCTCGGCGATCGCCGCGAGCATCACATCCCAGCGATCCAGGAACAGCGTGTCGAGGATCTCCTCCTTGGAGGAGAAGTAGTGATAGACGAGGCCATAGGCGACTCGTGCCTCGTCGGCGATGTCGGAGACGCGACAGGTGTGAAAGCCCTGGCGCGCGAATACCCGGACCGCGGCGTCCAGGATCACGCGGCGCTTGTCGACGGCGGTGCTCGGTGATGCCGAAGCCATCAGATCTCCCACCCGTATGCGTGGGGCCGCCGGTTGGCCAGCGACGGCAGGCGGCGGCGGACCTCACGCAACTGGCCGAAGTCCAGATCGGCCACGATCGCGGTCTCGGCATCGGGCGCGCTGGCGAGCACCAGGCCCCACGGATCGACGATCATCGACCGCCCGCCGGAGCGATGGCCGGGCGGATGGGCACCGAACTGATTTGGCGCCACGAGGAAGCACTGGTTCTCGATCGCGCGGCATCGGAGCAGCACCTCCCAGTGATCGCGCGTGGTGGCGAGCGTGAACGCACTCGGAACCGCGATCACTTCCGCGCCACGCACGGCGAGGATCCGGTACAGCTCAGGGAACCGAACGTCGTAACAGACGCTCATGCCGAGGTCGGTGCCGTCGGCAAGCTGTGAAACGACCGCCTCGGAGCCAGGCTGCTCGTTGTCGGATTCGGCGTACACGACGCCATCGACCTCGACGTCGAACATGTGGATCTTCCGGTACACGCCGCGCAGTTCGCCGCCGGGGCCAACGTGGACGCTGGTGTTCGCCCCCTTCTGCTCTCCGGCGACGCGCTCGAGAATCGAGCCTGCGATCAGATCGATGCCGAGCTCGCGGGCGGTCGCCCGCGCCCAGCTGATGCACGGACCGTCGAGCGGCTGGGCGCCAGCGTTCATCTGTTCCGCGGTGCCGAGTACGCTCCACTTCTCGGGTAGCACGACCAGCTCGGCTCCGCGCCCGGCTGCCTCGCGGACGAGTCGATCAGCGGTCTCGAGATTGCGGTCGGTGTCCTCGGTCGAATTGAGCTGGACGGCTCCGGCGCGCACAAGCCCTCGCTTCGTCATGGCAATGCTGTTCGATTGACCGGTCAGTCAACCCTCGTCCCGTGAAGGATAGCCCGCGCCCGACAAATCGCGGCGGTGCAAGCTCACGCTGCGTCGTGGTGGTGAGCGCGCCGCAGCGCGGCCAGCAGCAGCTTCGAGTGCATCGCGCCGATCAGCTCCCGCAGCGGTTCGGCACCGGAGGCGATGATCTCAACCGCGCGCTGCACCTCGACTTTGCCCGCCAGCCGGTCGAGCAGCACGCCGACCTCGTCCTCGACCAGCGGTGCGAGCGCCTCCCGGTAGCGCAGCGTGTCGTAGACGGTGAACCCGATCGCCTGCTCGTAGCCGCCGGCGCGGAACCTGGAGATCGCCTCGATGATCGCGACGTCGTCGGCATCGTAGCCGCGGGTACCCGGCGTCAGGACCTCGAGTTCCTCCAGCCGGTCGAGCACGTTCTGAGGCATGTCATATGTCGCGCGCACCTTCGCCCGCGAGACCCGGCCGCTCTCGCGCGCCGCGATTGCGAGCTCGAGGATCCGGTCCTCCAGCTCGATTAGCCGGGCAGCGCGATCGGGGTGCTCGGCGATTATCTCCCGGATCACCCGCAGCGGCATGAATCGTTCCTCCTGCAGCCGCTTGATCAACTGGATTCGCTCGACGAATTCCGGCGGGTAGTAGGCCATGTTCCGGCTCGTGCGCACGACCCGGTCCTCGGCGCCGAGCAGCCCCTCGCGGAGGTAATGCTTGATCGTGCCCGCGCTCACGCCCGAGCGCTCCGCAAGCTCCGACATCTTGAGCATGCCGCCCGAGTTCATGTGCGCAAGCCGGAGCGCCCCGTACCTCAGGCGGCCCGCGCTGGGGTCCTGATTGCGAGCATTGCGCGCGCCTCCTCGACGGTCGCCGGCCTGCGCCCCGCGTCCTGCGCCATCTGCCGGGCCTTGGCGATCAGCTCGCCGTTGGACCGCGCCATCGTCCCGTCGGGGAGATAGAAGTTGTCCTCCAGGCCGACCCGGATCGAGCCACCGAGGGCCAGCGCCGCCGTCACCATCGTCCACTGCTCGCGACCGATCCCGATCACGCCCCAGTGGTGCTCTCCGGCAGGCATGTTGTCGGCCATCGCCGCGAGGTTGCGCGCCGTCGCGGGCACCCCGCCGAGCACCCCCATCACGAAGTCGGCGTGCAGCGGCGCGTCGAGCAAACCCATGTCCACCAACGGCTCCAGCGAGCCGACGTGGCCGAGGTCGAAGCACTCGTGCTCGGGCTTGACGTGCAGCCCGCGCATCGCCTCGAGCAGCTCGACGATCTCCTCGAAGGGGTTGGCGAACACGAACTTGAACACGAACTCCTTGCGCCTGCGGGAGTACTTTCCGTAGTTCATCGAGCCCATGTTCAGGGCCGCGACCTCCGGGCGCCCCGCCTCCAGGTAGGCGATCCGTTTCTCGACCGGAACCCCGACCGTCCCGGTGGAGAAGTTGATGATCGCGGCGTCTCCGATCTCCGCGAGCATCGCCTCCTTGATCGCCAAGAAGTCCTCGACCTCGTAGCTCGGTGTGCCGTCCGGACTGCGCGCATGGATGTGGATGTGGACGCCGCCTTCGTCCACGATCCGTCGCGCTTCGGCCGCGTACTCCCGTGGCGTGTAGGGAATCGCGGGGCACTGGTCGCGGTTTGCGATCGCGCCTGAGATCGCGCAGGTGATGACGACGGGGTTCATACCGGCACCACGCCGCTGCGCTTCCACGGGCGCTCGAGCTTCTTGCCGGCGGCCATCTCCAAGCCGTGGCAGATCGTCGCGCGCGTCTCGCGCGGGTCGATCACGTCGTCGATCATGTCGTTGCCGGCCGCGACGTAGACATCGATGATCTTCCGGAAGTTGTCGATCAGCTCCTGGCGCTTGGCGTCTGGGTCCGCCGCCTCCTGCACCTGCTTGCGGAAGATGATCTCGACGGCTCCCTCCGCGCCCATCACGCTGATCTCCGCCGAGGGCCACGCGACGATCAGATCAGGCTCGTACGCGCGACCGCACATCACGTAGTAGCCGGCCCCGTAGGCCTTGCGCAGCACCACCGTGATCTTCGGCACGGTCGCGTTCGCGGTGGCGTACAGCATCTTCGCGCCGTGGCGGATGATGCCCGCCTGCTCGACCTTGGTGCCGACCATGAAGCCGGGAACGTCCATCAGGAACACCAGCGGGATCCCGTAGGCGTTGCACAGGTTGATGAACCGGGCGGCCTTGTCGGCGGAGTCGTTGTCGAGGATCCCGCCCAGCTGCCGCGGCTGGTTTGCCACGATTCCGGCAGGCCTGCCCCCGAACCGGGCCAGGCACGTGATGATCGTCTTCGCCCACTGCGGCTTGAGATCGAAGTAGGTGCCGTCGTCGACGATCCGCTGGATCACCTCGTACATGTCGTACGGCTTGCGGTTTGAGTCGGGCAGGACGTCGAGCAGCTGCTCCTCACCGCGGTCGATCGGATCGTTCGTGGCGCGTAGCGGCGGCGGCTCCTCGCAGCTGGAGGGGAAGTAGCTCAGGTACTCCTTGATCGACCCGATGCAGGCTTGGTCTGATTCGACCTCCAGATCGCCCACGCCTGACTTACGGCAGTGAACGCGCGAGCCCCCGAGCTCCTCTTGAGTCACGTCCTCGCCCACGGCCGCGCGCACCAGATGGGGACCCGCGAGTGCCATTGATCCGCGTCCTCGCACCATCGGCACGAAGTCGGCCAGCCCCGGGATGTACGCCGTGCCCGCCGCGCACGGCCCCATCAACGCCGCTACCTGAGGAATCACCCCGGAGTTGATCACCTCCTCTCGGAACAGGTGACCGCTCCCGGCGAACAGCGACCCCACGGCCTCCTGGATCCGCGCCCCGGCCGAGTCGAGCAACCAGATCATCGGGATCCGTTTGGTCAGCGCCAGCTCGCGCAGCCGCGTCACCTTGAGCTCGCCGGTCATGCCCATCGAACCGGCCATCACGGTGAAGTCGTAGGCGGCGACCGCGGCCAGCCGTCCGTCCACCTTGCCGTAGCCGGTGATCACGCCGTCAGCCGGCGCGTCCCTGCCTTCCATCGCCCGTTGCGAGAAGTGCGGACGGCCGTGGATCCCGAGCTCGACGAACGTGCCGGCGTCGATCAGCAGCTCGATTCGCTCCCGGGCGGTCAGCTTCTCCCGCGCGTGCTGAGCGGCGATCTTCTCGGGGCCGCCGCCCTGTTTGATCTTCTCCCGGCGCGCGCGCAGGTCCTCGGCGAGCGGCCGGAGCAGGCTGGAAGTCGGGGCGTCGGTGGCCATCGTGAGAAGTGAGACGTACTACTTATCACTTTGCCAGGTGTCGCCCTCGGAGGTCAAGCTGAGGGCTCATGGAGATCTTTTGCCATGTAGGCAGAAGATCTCCATCAGCGCCTAGCGACCCTTCCACCGGGGCTCGCGCTTCTCGAAGAACGCCGCCACGCCCTCCTGGACGTCCTCGGTCGAGAACGCGATCGTGAGCTGCGAGCGCAGGAAGTCG
This sequence comes from uncultured Solirubrobacterales bacterium, assembly GCA_963767695.1. Lineage (GTDB taxonomy): Bacteria > Actinomycetota > Thermoleophilia > Solirubrobacterales > Solirubrobacteraceae > Palsa-465. The sequence goes on along the minus strand of CAVYFE010000032.1, from coordinate 29,808 downwards.
AGCGCATCGGCGAGCGCCATGTCGAGCTGGCGGAACATCGCGTCCTTGCCGAGCTTCATCATCACCGGCGACTTCGCGGCCAGCCTCTGCGCCCACTCGCGCACCGTCTCCTCGAACTGCTCGGCGGCAATCACGCGGTTGACGATCCCGATTCGCTCCGCCTCCTCGGCCGAGATCTGCTCACCGAGCAGGAGCAGCTCATTGGCTCGCCGGCGCGGCACGTTTCTGTAGATCAGCGCCATGATCATGAACGGGAACAGGCCGACGTTGATCTCCGGCGTGCCGAACCGCGCCCCCTCGCGCGCGAGGATCAGGTCGCAGGCCAGCGCGATCCCCAGCGCGCCGGCCAGAACATGACCGTTGGCGGCGCAGATCGACGGCTTGCCGAGCTCGCCGAGCAGGCGGAACAGCCGCGGGAACTGCTCGGTCGCAAAATGCTTGTGCACGAGCGGCTCCTCGGCCGCGAATCCGCCCAGGTTGGCGCCGGCCGAGAACACCCGCTCGTGGGTCGAAGTCAGGATCACGCAGCGGACCTCGGGATCGTCTCGGGCCACTTCGAGGCTCGCAATCAGCTCGCCGAGCAGCTGATCGGACAGCGCGTTGCGCGTCTCGGGCTGATCGAGCGCGATCGTCGCCACGCCCTCCTCGGAGACCTCGTAGCGCAGGGTGGCGTATGCCATGGGTCCGGATGATGACGAGTTCGCAGGCGCAGCGGCCGCTGGCGCAGCCCCGAGGGCGCGCTGCGCCCCGACCACAGAGTAGAAAGTAAGAAGTCCTACTGTTTACTTTGCGCTGCTGCTCCGCTAGCTTCAGCCCATCCGAGCCGCGACCAGGAGACGATCAGACATGGCCAGCGCCAGCGATGTCCTCAAGCCCGACTTCGCCACACATCGCAAGCACTTCATCTTCACTGATGAGCACGAGCAGCTGCGGGAGTCGATCCGCCGGTTCGCGATCAAGGAGCTCCAGCCGCATGCCGAGGAGTGGGAGGAGACGACATTCCCGGACTGGGTGTTCGAGCGGATGGGCGAGCTTGGTTTTCTTGGGCTCGACAAGCCGGAGCGCTACGGCGGCCAAGGCGGTGACTACTACACGAGCCTGGTGCTCTCGGAGGAGATCGCGCACGCCCACTGCGGGGGGCTGGCGATGGGCGTGGCGGTGCAGACCGACATGGCGATGCCGCCGATCTTGGCGTTCGGCACCGAGGAGCAGAAGCAGCGGTGGGCGGCGCCGGCGATCAGGGGCACGACGATCCTGTGCATCGGGATCACCGAGCCCGACGCCGGCTCGGACGTGGCCGGGATCAAGACCCGCGCGGTCAAGGACGGCGACGAGTACGTGATCAACGGCTCCAAGACGTTCATCACCAACGGCCACCGCGCGCACGGGATCGTGCTGGTGACCAAGACCGATCCGGACGCAGGTTACGACGGATTCACCCTGTTCATCGTGCCGATGGACCTCCCGGGGGTGATCCGGGAGAAGCGGCTCCAGAAGCTGGGGATGCACGCCTCAGACACGGCGCTGCTGGCCTTTCAGGATGTCCGGGTACCCGAATCGGCGGTGCTGGGAGAACCGGGCAAGGGCTTCTACCACATCATGTGGGAGCTCCAGGGCGAGCGGCTGATCGGTGCCGCAGGTGCGGTCGCCGGCGCCCAGCACGTATTCGACCGCACGCTCCAGTACGCCCAAGAGCGCAAGGCGTTCGGCCGCTCGATCGGCCATTTCCAGGTGATCCGTCACAAGTTCGCGGAGATGGCGACCAAGATCGAGACCGCGCGGCAGATGGTCTACACGACCGCGTGGCGGTTTCAGAACGGCGAGTATCCGGTGCGCGAGATCACGATGGCGAAGCTGTACGCGGCGCGGATCGCGGTCGAGGTCGCCGACGAGTGCATCCAGATCCACGGCGGCAACGGCTATATGAAGGAGTACGGGATCGAGCGCTCCTGGCGGGATCTGCGCCTGAACCGGATCGGCGCGGGCACCGACGAGATCATGCTCGACGTGATCGGCCGCTCCTACGGGCTGTGAGCGCGGGCGCGAGAGCTCCGATCCCGCCTTTCACGGTCGAGCACGAGGAGTTCCGCGCTGCCGTCCGCCGCTTCGTCGCGACCGAGCTTCAGCCCTGTGCGCGCGAATGGGAGGAAGCCCGGTGGTTTCCCAACGACGTCTTCACCCGGCTCGCCGAGCTTGGCTACATCGGGCTGAAGTTCCCGCCCGAGTACGGCGGCGACGGTGACCCGGTCGCCGACGCCGTGTTCGTCGAGGAGCTGTCGTGGTGCGGGTCGGGCGGCCTGGCGGCGGGAATCGGAGCCCACTCGGGGATCGCGCTGCCCCCGATCGCACGGTTCGGCACCGAGGAGCAGAAGCAGCGCTACCTGGTGCCCGGGATCCGCGGCGAGAAGATCGCGGCACTGGCGATCACCGAGCCAGACGCCGGCTCCGATGTGGCCTCGATCCGCACGCACGCCCGCAAGGTCGAGGGCGGTTACGTCGTGGGTGGCGCCAAGACGTTCATCACCGGCGGCGTCCGCGCGGACATCCTCGTCACTGCCGTTAAGACCACCGAGTCCGGAGGTCATCACGGGATCTCGTTCTTGATCATCGAGCGCTGCCCCGGCGTTGAATCGAGCGCACTCCAGAAGCTCGGATGGCATGCCTCGGACACCGCGCTGATCACCTTCGATGACGTGTTCGTGCCGCGGGAGAACCTGCTTGGCGATGAGAACGCCGGCTTCTATCTGATCATGGCCAACTTTCAGTGGGAGCGCCTGCTGATGGCGCTCGGCGCGGTCGGTGGCATGCAGGCGGCGTTCGAGAGTACGCTTCGCTTCGCGCTGGAACGCACCTCATTTGGTAAGCCGATTGGCCATCACCAGGCGATCCGTCACAAGCTCGCCGAGATCGCCGTGACGATCGAGGCGGGGCGCGATGTCACGTACTCCGCCCTGCGGCGATACCTCGCCGGCGAGGATGCCGTTCGTGAGGTCACGATCGCGAAGCTCGCCACCCAGCGGGCAGCGTTCGAGGTGATGGACAGCTGTCTGCAGATCCACGGCGGCGCCGGCTACAGCGCCGAGTACGACATCGAGCGAGCGGCGCGCGACGCCCGCCTCGGCCCGATCGGCGGCGGTACCGACGAGATCATGAAGGAGATACTCGGCCGCTCGCTTGGCCTGTGACGAGCTCCGGTGACCAACCACGCGCCGGTGGGTAGCATCACGCGGGTGGGGAGAAATGTGGCAGCCGCGTTGACGGTGACCGTCGGTTTGGCTCTCAGCGGATGCGGATCGTCCTCGACTCCGAGCATCGGGCCAGTCGTCCGTGCCGCAGACGTGACCGCGCAGCTGCCGGGATATCGCGTCGCCGCGACGACCACCCTCACCACCCCCGCCGGACCGGCGACGGTGGCGATGAGCGGGCGCTTCGACCGCGCCAACCGGACCGGCGAGCTGACTTCCGCGGAGACGGTCGCCGGTCATCACCTGGCGTTCACGGAAGTGTTTTCGGGTCTCACCTTCTACCTGCGATCCTCCGGCCTCCCGCAGCTGGCGAGGTTCACCGGCGGCAAGCCGTGGCTGAGGTTCGATATGAGCCGGATGCTGGGCGCGATGGGCCTGGGGTCGCTTCCCACCGGCGCCGACCCGAGCCAGTTCCTCGACTACCTGCGGGCGGTTGGCGCATCGACCACCCGCGTCGGCAGCGCGACCGTGCGCGGCGTCAGCACCACCCACTACCACGCCGTCGTTGACCTCTCGCGGTACGCCACCGTGGTTGCGCGATCGCAGCGGGCGGTTGCCACGCGGAGCGTCTCGACGCTCGAGGCCGCGCTCGGCAGTCACACGTTGCCGATCGACGCGTGGATCGACGACCACAACTTGGTGCGCCGGATGAGCTTCGGCTTCCAGGAGTGCGTGGAGAACCAGAAGGTGAATCTCGGCATGACGATGGACTTCTACGACTACGGGCGCCAGCAGCCGGCGCACGTGCCGAGCGCAGCGGAGGCCTATGACGTCACCCCGCTGCTGAGCTCGGTGCTCGGCAAGATCAAGCTCGGCTGTTCGTCCGCATGAGGGCCAGCGTGCCCAGCTAGCCGCTGGTGCAAGGGATCGGCGATGGACTCCGCGCGCGGACAGCTGTTGATCGCCGGACCGACGCTGCTTGACCCGAACTTCTGGCGTACGGTGGTGCTCGTGGTCGAGCACACCGATGAGGGCGCGTTGGGCCTGGTGCTCAACCGGCCGTCCGAGACGACGGTCGGTGACGCCGTGCCTCAGCTCGGCGAGCTCGTCGATCTGGACGACCGGCTCTACATCGGCGGCCCGGTTCAGCCGTCGTCGGTCATCGTGCTCGCGGAGTTCGAGGATCCGGGCGACGCGGCGCTGCTCGCGTTCGAGGACGTCGGCGTGCTCGGAACCGGCTCCTCTCCGGACGAGCTCGCCGCCGGCGTGCGGAGCGGACGCCCGTTCGTGGGCCATGCTGGATGGGGCCCGGGACAGCTTGATGGAGAGCTCGAGCGTGGCGACTGGATCGTCGAGGCGGCGCGGGTCCAGGACGCCTTCACCTCGAATCCCCAAGATCTGTGGTCGGACGTGCTGACGCGCAAAGGCGGGAGTTATGCGCTGGTCGCCCGAATGCCGCCCGATCCGTCGGTGAACTGATGGCGCATGAGCACGCTCACGGGATGGGCGCCGGCCACCCAGGTGTCGACGCACAGTCCAGGGAGGCCGATCGCGAAGCTCTGAAGCGGGCGCTCGCGTTGATCGCGCTGTTCATGGCGGCGGAGGTCGTCGCTGGCATCCTCGCGTCTTCGCTCGCGCTGCTCTCGGACGCGGCACACATGCTCACCGACGCGGCAGCCCTGGCGCTGTCGCTTGCTGCGGCGAGGCTCGCGACGCGGCCCGCCCACGGAGCGATGACCTACGGCCTGGGCCGGGCTGAGATCCTGAGCGCTCAGGCCAACGGCGTCACGCTGCTGATCCTCGCCGCGCTGATCGTCTACGGCGCGATCAGCCGCTTGGTGGCCCCGCCCGCCGTGAAGGGTGCGGTCGTGCTCGTCGTCGCGCTGGCCGGCGTGGCCGTCAACCTGCTCGTCGCGTGGATCCTCGCCCGCGGCTCGGGCGCGAAGCGGAGCCTCAACGTGGAGGGGTCATACCGACACATCCTCACCGACTTGTACGGCTTCATCGCGACCGCCGTGGCCGCGGTGGTGATCCTCACCACCGGATTTTCGCGCGCCGATCCGATCGCATCGCTGCTGATCGCCGCGCTGATGCTGCGCGCCGCCTACGAGTTGCTGAAGGCGTCGGGCCGCGTGTTTATGGAGGCCGCGCCGGCGGGGCTGGATCCCGACCAGATCGGCCACATGCTTGCCTCCCAGCCCGGGGTGGTGGAGGTCCACGACCTGCACGTGTGGGAGGTCACCTCCGGCTTTCCCGCCCTCTCCGCCCACGTCGTGGTGCGCGCCGGGGATGACTGCCACGAGCGTCGGCGCGAGCTGCAGAGCTCGCTCCAGGATCAGTTCGGCGTTCAGCACACCACGCTCCAGGTCGATCACGAGGCCGCCCCCCAGCCACCCCTGCAAATCGAGATCACCCAGCGCGAGCAACGGTAGACTGGCGGCGATGACGGTGGTGCGGGACCGATGAGAGTCGTCAAGCCGGGCACCGACCGAGACGTGCCGCGGGGCGTAGTTGGCGGAGCCGAGATCTCGCAGACCACCGCCGGGGCCCAGAACATCTACATGGGGGTATTTCGGGTCCCTGCCGGAGCCCGTTCGCGGCCCCACTACCACGAGGGGTGCGAGAGCGCGGTGTACATGCTGTCGGGAAAGCTGCGGGTCAAATGGGGGGATCACCTAGAGCAGGAGCTGACGCTCGAGCCCCGGGATCTCGTGTACGTGCCGCCGCGCGAGACCCACGTGCTGGAGAACGTCTCGGACAGCGAACCGGCCGAGTACGTCGTGGCGCGTGATTCACCGCACGAGGACGCGGTCGTGGTCCCCTGGGCCGACGAGTCGATCTAGGCTTGCCTCGGCGCTCCGGGCAAGCATCTCGACCCTCCCGGCGGGCAGCACCTCGAAGCGGCGGTCGTCGAGGACGATCACGCCGCCGTGGGGGAGCCAGCCCCGTGCCCCATCCGGGCCGCTCAGCAGCGCCGCCTTGCTGAGCATCTCGGCTTCGGCCGCGCTCGGCGCCAGCGCGGTCGCCTGCACGAGGCCGGTGAACGCGGGCTTGCCGCTCGCCGGGTCGAGCAGGTGATGGGCCGGACGGCCGTCCGGCCCGATCCAGCAGCGCTTGCCGATCCCACTGGTGGCGAGCGCACCCGAAGCGAGCTCGAATGTGTGCAGCGTGCCGTCGTCGAACGGACTCGCAACGTGAACGCGCCGGCGGGTCTCGGCAGCCCCGCCCAGACGAATGTCCCCCCCGCAGTCGACCACGAACGCGTCGTAGCCGGCCAGCGTCGCTGCGAGTTCGTCGGCGAACACTCCTTTCGCGATCCCTCCGGGGTCGAGCTTGACTCCCACCGGGCGGGTCAGGAGACCCCGCTGCCGATCGATCTCGATCGCGCGCCACGGGCCTTCGGGACGCGGCCGGCCCGGTGCACGGGCCGGGGCCAGCTCCAGCAACCGCGGGAGCGAGATTCCCGCTCCTTCGTGGTGGTGCCCGTATCCGGCATCCTCGATCTCCGTCACGAGCGTCGGATCGACAAGTCCGCCGGTGCGCAGAGCGGCATCGATCGCCGCCGCAGCGATCCGACGCATCATCGGGCTCACCGGCACTGTGGAGGCGCGATTCGCATTGACGGCCGAAAGCTCGCTATCGGCGCGGAACCGCGAGAACTGCGAGTGCCATGCGAGCAGGGTTCGCTTGGCCGACAGCAGCGCCCGGGGCGCATCGCCGCCACGAAGGCCGCCGCCGCGAACGATCACCGTGCACTCAGAACCGAAGCACGAGAACGTCTCCCGGTGCTCGACCAGCCGCTCGGCCGACGCCCGCGACGACGTCATGACTGCCTCGTGGTGACGCTGCTGGTCGAGGCGTTCGAGCTCTTGCTCGCGCTCTGGGAGCTCCCCGCCGACCCACTCGACGTGTCCGACCCACTCGACGTGTCCGACCCGCTCGACGTGTCCGACCCGCTCGACGTGTTCGACCCGCTAGATCCACTCGACCCAGCCGAGGATGTCTGCCCGGAGCTCGTGGCGACCGTCGCCGCCTTCCGGGAGGCCAGGGCGGGGTCGTGACCGGTGGTGAGTTCGATCGCGATCAGCAGCCAAGTGGCAAGGAACACGGTGACCGCGCCCAGGGCAGCGCGGCGCCGGATCATTCGTGCCCGGATCCGCCGGGCCGCGCGAATCGATCCATCGCTAGCGCGTTGTGCTCCAGGAATTGGTTGGGAGTCGGGCATTTCGGGTTCCTCTCGCTTGCGCATGGCCAGGTGACATAGGCTCGCGTCGGTCCGTCGCAGACACGTGAGCGATCGGTAAGAAGCCCGTATGAGGCATCGACCATGCGTCAGAAAGCTGACGCCAAGCTGCTGCAAACGTTTGCCACAGCGGGCGCGCGGGGAGAAAATGCACGGTCTCGGGGTCCTGGGGGGTATGAGGTCTAGGGGCGCACAACAATACGGCGGTGGGGATGGCAATGACGCAAGACGGTCCGATTTCGATGCAGGTAATGTGGCTCGATGAGATCCTCGAGACGGTTGCAGAGTTCGGGGCGGCAAGTCTCGGCTTGGTCGCGTGGGAGCTGTCGCTACCCGAGGAGGAACTCGCTCCGGCGTGGGCCCACGCAGTCAGCACCGGGTTGCTGCGACCGGCGGGTGCGGGTATCCACGCGGCGGCCACCAGCACGTGGGAGACCCCCTATACGCTCGCTACCGAGGTTCGGGTAGCGGCACGGTCCCCAGCTCCAGACGGCAGCCGCTGAAATAGTCCCCGGCAGGCGAGGTCAGGAAGCACGCAAGTTCCCCGAGCTGCTCGTCGGTGGTCTGCTCACCCGGCATCACCGCCGTGGTCCTCACCCCGTACCGCGCCCATTCCACCGACAGCGTTCGAGCCAGGTTTTCGAGCGCGGCCCGGGCAGCCTCGCGGTGAGGACCCGCGCCGGGTGGCGGCGCGAGCAGCACGATCTTGGTGCTCTGTGGCGAGTGGATCAGGGCGCCGTTTGCGAGCGCCCGAATCGAGCCCCACGCCTGCTCGAGCGTAACCCGCAAGGAGTCCGCGCCTCCCGGTCCGAACGCACCACGGGCGTCGAAGACCAGGCCGTGCAGCGGCGTCCGGGCCCGGGCCCAATCCTCGCCCTCTGCCTCCCCGAGCCGCGCGTCGAACTGCTCCACCTCGGCGCCGGCGCCCGTCAGGGCGGCGCAAACGGCGTCCCGGACCCCGCCGGCGAGGGCAATCACGGAGCCCTGCAACAGGTCCGGCCGCAGAACGGTCATCACGCGACACGGTATTGGAGCGTGCCCAAACACTGCGTGTGTTTTTTCAGACCGACTCTTTTAGGATCCGACACGGCTCGGACAAGGAAGGAGACAACCAATGCTGTCCTACGCCCATGGAGCTTGTGCCGCGCCGTTGCTCGGCGAGACGATCGCTGAGAATCTCGAGCGGACGGTGGAGCGCGTACCCGACGCCGACGCGCTGATCTCCTGCCCCCAGGCCGATCGCCATACCTACGCGCAGTTGAATGAGGCGGTCGACCGGCTCGCCGGCGGCATGATCGCCGCGGGACTGCGCAAAGGCGATCGCGTCGGCGTCTGGAGTCCCAACCGCGCCGAGTGGACGCTGACGCAGTACGCGACCGCGAAGCTCGGGGTGATCCTCGTCAACATCAATCCCGCCTACCGGGCCCATGAGCTCGAGTACGCCCTCGGGCAGTCCGGCTGCCGCTGGATCATCGCGGCCCGCGAGCTCAAAGGCTCGGACTTCGTGGACATGGTCCGGGAGGTTCGGACGGGCCTTGCGGCGCTTGAGCGGGCGATTTTCTTCGACACCGAGGAGTGGGCCGAACTCGCCGCCGGCCCCGCCCGCCCGGACGAGCTCAGGCGACGGATGGCGGAGCTCGACTTCGACGACGCGATCAACATCCAATACACGAGCGGCACGACCGGATTCCCGAAGGGCGCGACCCTCACCCACCACAACATCCTCAACAACGCTTACTTCACCGGTGAGCTGCTCGGCTACAGCGAGCAGGACAGAGTCTGCATTCCGGTCCCGCTCTACCACTGCTTCGGGATGGTGATCGGCAACCTGGCCGCCACCTCCCACGGGGCCTGCATGGTCTACCCGGCCGAGACCTTCGAGGCCGAAGCCACGCTTCGGGCGTGCGCCGAGGAGCGTTGCACAAGCCTCTATGGCGTCCCGACGATGTTCATCGCCGAGCTCGGCCACGAGCGGTTCGGCGAGTTTGACCTCGAGTCGCTGCGGACGGGGATCATGGCAGGCTCGCCGTGTCCGATGGAGGTGATGAGGCGGGTCTCCTCGGACATGGGCATCAAGGAGATGGGCATCGCCTTCGGCATGACCGAGACCTCGCCGGTGACCACGCAGGTCCGTCGCGACGACACGCTCGAGAATCGGTGTGGGACGGTCGGCCAGGTGATGCCGCACGCCGAGGTCAAGATCGTCGATCCCGCCACCGGACGGACCGTCCCGCGCGGCGAGCCGGGAGAATTCTGCGCCCGCGGCTACATGGTCATGCGCGGCTACTGGAACGACCCCGAGCGGACCGCCGAGGCGATCGACGAGCACCGCTGGATGCATACCGGCGATCTCGCGACGATCGACGAGGAGGGCTACGTGCGGGTCGTCGGGCGGATCAAGGACATGATCATCCGAGGCGGCGAGAACGTCTACCCGCGGGAGATCGAGGAGTTCCTCTACACGCATCCCCAGATCGCCGATGTGCAGGTAGTCGGCGTGCCGGACGAGCGCTATGGCGAGGAGCTGATGGCGTGGGTGGTGCCGCGGCCCGGATCGAATCTCACCACCGAGGATGTGCGCGACTTCTGCCGTGAGAAGATCGCTCATTACAAGATCCCCCGCTATGTGAAGTTCGTCGACTCCTTCCCGATGACCGTCACCGGAAAGGTGCAGAAGTTCAAGATGAAGGAGGCGGCGATCGAGGAGCTGGGGCTGGGCCAGGCCGCAGCGGTGGCCACCGCTTAATATGCCGTCACTGCTCGGTCTCGCGCGGCGCGTAGCGATGGTGGAGCATCAGCGCGTTGCCGTCCGGATCGCCGAAGAACGCCATGTGACAGACGCCGGTGTCGAACGTCTCGCCCTGAAACTCGACGCCCCGCTGCTCGAGCGTTTGCCGGGCCGCCGCGACGTCATCCACGTGCAGCCCGATCGCATTGCGGCTGACGTGGTGCCCGATCCCTATCGCCTCGCCGTCGATCACGCTCACGGTCAGGTTGCCGGTTTCGAACTCGGCGAAGCGCCGGTCGGGGCGGTAGACCGAACGCCGCAGACCAAGCGTTTCTCCGTAGAACCTGACCGCGGCTTCGAAGTCCTTGGTCGAAACGGGGACGAAATCGACGCCGGTGACGATCTCTGTACTGGTGCTCATGCACGCCGCCTTTCTCGTTTTTCATCTCGCGCGGCCTGCAGCGCCCCTCGATGGCCGCGTCGCTCGAGCTCCCCGTGCAACGCCCTGAGCCGGTCGTAGATCTCGTCGGTCGCTTGTTGCTGCTGCTCCCGAGTGCTCTCCGCCACGACCTCGAATCGCAACGGCTTACCGAACTGGACGGTCACCTTGGGAAACCGGAGCCGCTTCCAGTTGCGCACCTGGTAGGAGCCGAGGATCGCCACGGGAACCACCGGCGCCCCCGACTCCAGCGCAAGACGCCCGATTCCGGGACGGGCCTGCTCAGCCAGCTGGCCGGTCCGGGAACGGCCGCCCTCGCAGTACATGACGACCGCGCCACCGCGCTCGAGGATCCGGAACGCGGTCGTGAATGCCTCCTCGTCGTTGTGGCCGCGGCGGACCGGGAACACCCCGCCGTGACTGAAGATCCACGCGCCGACCCCCTTGAACAGCTGCGACTTGCCCATGAACTGGACACGCCTGCGGATGAATGCCCCGGTGAAGAAGTGGTCCATGAACGAGGCGTGGTTGGGCGCGAGGATCACGGGACCGTTGGGCACGTTCCCGGTCGCAAACCCGCGCGCGCGGAACGCCGTCAGCGCCCACAGCACGGTGGCCACCCGAACAGGCTCGTAGACCTTCGCCTCCGGCTCCCGCGTACGAACCAGCTCGTGGAAGTGGTCGAAGTGCTCCTTCGGCCGCGGATCCCGGTAGACCTGCGGCTTTAGCTCCACATCGGGCATTCCGAGGATCACCTACCCCGTCAGCGGGAGCACCAGCGCCGGCTTCTCGATCACGTGCTCGGCGCTGGTCGCCACCACTGCCGTGCCAATCGCGAAGAACTCGATCACATGCGAACCCCAGCCATGGCTCTTCTGGTTGATCCGAGCCCCGACGATGCCGCCGGCCTGTAGTTCGTCGGCTTCGGTCTGCATCCGCTCCATCGCCAGCTCGCGCGCCTCGTACAGCGCCTGGGTGTAGTTCGTCATTTCCTGGTTGCGCCCGATCTGCCTCCAAGCCGCTCGGAGGCCCTGATGGGCAACGTGGTAGACACAGTTCCCCATCACCATGCCAACCGGACGGTAGCCGGAGCGCAGCAGGGTGGAGAAGTCCTGGCCCGTCAGATCCGAGGTGAACGGTCGGCCGTTGGCGGCGCGGTGAAGCTCGCCGCCACGATGCTTGACTGCGGTGCCGACCGCAATGAACTCGGCCAGCTCGGCGCCCCACTCGTAGCGACCGATATCAAGTCGCACGCCGACCACCCCGTCGGCGCCCAACTGGTCGGCCTCCTCCTCCATCCGCGTCATCGCCAGCTCACGAGCGTGATACATGGCCTGGGTGAGCACGCCCATCTCCTGGTTCTGGCTCCAGTTGGCCTGCTGAAAACCGATGTGGTAGATCGAGCTGCCGAGCACCAGCCCGAGCGGCTCGAATCCCGCCTGATTGACGAGCAGGAACTCGTTGATCGAAAGGTCGCTGGTGAAGAACCCTCGCCCGACCTCCTGCTTCATCCGCTCGATCCGGTGGCGACCGGATTCCGGGATCCCGGCGACCGATCCGGACTCGTAGGTCGCGGCGTGCGGCGCCTGCTCTGGTTGCTGGTTCTCGAGCGCGACCACTTCCTCGGCTTTCTGCGGTCGAGCGTCGTCGTCTCTGTTGAAGAACCCCATCGTGCCCTCCTAGTTGATGAGCAGGCGCTCGAGCGCCTGCCGGGTTTGCCTGCTGCGCTGCGCCTCGGTGGCGAGTGCCGCGCCGAGCGCAGCGAGCCACGCGTTCGTGTCGATCGCCTCCCGCTTGAGAACGATCCCGCCCGACAGCCGGGAGCAGGTCGTCTCGATCGAGTTGCCCTGGCCGCGCACCAGCTCCAACCGCTCACCCCCCGCCTCCACGGCGATCCTGCGCACGAATTTTGGTCCGAGCATCCCGCGCCGGGAGCGCTGGACGCTGACCTTGCCCGGCATCACCGCCTCGAGCTTCGCGGCGAGGCTCTCGACGAACGCGCCGAGGTCGCTGTCGTCCGCGCGCAGCGACGCCGCGAGCAGGTCCATGTCAATCGCTGCGCCCTCCGAGTCCGACACCGATCTCAGCCTACTCTTGGCCCCAGCCGTGCGCTGGCTCCAGCGCCCGTCCGAGCAGCTCCGCCTCGTGGTCGAACACGAGGCAGATTGTGCCGGTGGTGCCCTGGTCGATGGTCAGGATCACGCCAGGGAATGTAGTGGCTCGTGGTTCGCGGCCGGCGCCCGAGGGAAGGGTGATCGTATGAGCACTCAACCTGACACAAGCTCGGTCCCGACGCTGGACCTCAACGACGGCAATCGGATCCCGCAGCTCGGATTCGGCGTATTCCAAGTCCCCCCGGAGGACACCGCGGACACGGTGCTCCACGCCCTGAGCACCGGGTATCGGGCGATTGATACGGCGGCGATGTATGGCAACGAGGCGGGCGTGGCCGACGGGATCGCCCGCAGCGGCCTCGAACGCGGCGAGGTGTTCGTCACCACGAAGCTTGGCAACGACGACCATGGGTCTGACGCGGCGCGACGTGCGCTGCAGCAGAGTCTCGAACGGCTTGGATCCGATTACGTCGACCTGTACCTGATCCACTGGCCGATCCCCTCGCAGGACAAATACGTCGAGACTTGGCGCGCACTTAGCGAGTTCAAGCAGGAAGGCCTGGCGCACTCGATCGGCGTCTCGAACTTCCTGGTCGAGCACCTCGAGCGGATCATCGAGGAGACGGAGGTGACGCCGGCGGTCAACCAGATCGAGCTCCACCCGCGGTTCCAGCAGTCCGAGCTGCGGAGCTTCCAGGAACGGCACCACATCCACACCGAAGCGTGGAGCCCGCTCGCGCAGGCCGAACTGCTGGATGATCCGAAGATCGGGGAGCTCGCCAAGGCGGTCGACCGCACGCCGGCACAGGTGATCCTCCGCTGGCACATCCAGCTCGGCAACATCGTGATCCCGAAGTCGGTGACGCCGGAACGGATCGAGGAGAACTTCGCGATCTTCGACTTCGAGCTCACCACCGAGCAGATGCAGGCGATCGCCGAGCTGGACTCCTCGGACGGGCGGACTGGCCCGAACCCGACCGAGTTCCCCTGAGACGGGTCCCGGCCACCGACCGCCACTATGCTGGCGCCCCAACGCACGAGCACAGGAGGACGTCAGGTGTCCGAGGTCGAGGCCCACATCACGGGCACCGTCTGGAAGATCGAGGTCGAGGTCGGCGACTCCGTCGAGGAGGGCGACACGGTGGTGATCCTCGAGTCGATGAAGATGGAGATGCCCGTCGAGGCCGAGGATCCCGGCATCGTCAAGCAGATCATGTGCGAGGAGGGCCAATCCGTATCCGAGGGCGACACGCTCGTTGTCCTCGAGTAGCGGGGGAGCCGGTGGAGATGGCGGGGACGGTTCAGGGGCTGCCCGCGGCCGCCTGCTGGTGGATGAGCCGGAGGCAGGCGTCGCCCGGCTGACGATTTCCAATCCCGTCAAGCGAGGCGCGCTCGACCATGCGATCCTCGACAGCTTCGCTTCGACCGTGCCCCAGCTCGACGCGCACTGCGTGATCGTCACCGGGGAAGGCACGACGTTCTCCGCCGGCTACGACATCAGCGACCTGCCCGACGAGGTGTTCGCCGATGAGGCCGAGAGGCTCATCGCCCATCCCTTCGCCGCCGCGATCGACGCGATCGAGGCGTACCCGTTTCCGACCGTCGCCGCGCTCAACGGCCACGCCATCGGCGGCGGCCTGGAGCTGGCGATCTCGTGCGATCTGCGGATCGCCGCGGCGAGGATCGGACTCGGGATGCCGCCGGCGAAGCTCGGTCTCGTCTACTCCCACACCGGGATCCGCAAATTCATCGACATCGTGGGCGCGGCGCGGACGCGCGAGCTATTCCTGGTGGGAGGCCGTATCGACGCGCGGACCGCGCGCGCCTGGGGTCTCGTCAACGCGGTCGCCGAAGAGGGGCGTCTGGGGGAGCGGACGCTGGAGCTCGCCCGGGAGATCGCCGGCAACGCACCGCTCGCCCAGCTCGGCAATAAACGCGTCATCTGCGCGGTCCTCGATGCGCGCGGCGATGTTGCGCCCGAGACCGAGCAGGAGCTGCTTCAACTCCGGCGCTCGTGTTTCTCATCCGAGGACTTTCGCGAAGGCGTGCGTGCGTTCGCCGAGAAACGGCCGCCGCATTGGAAGGGCCGCTGAGCCGAGCCTGCGGCCGCCGTCCGCGCCCCTCTCTGACGCGAACGCTCTGCGAGAGGAGCTGGCGCGAGCGGGCTTCGACGTCCGCGGTTCCGATACCCACGGGCCGAAGGGTTCGAGCCGCGGACGCCCGCGGTGGCGCTGACCGACGAGTGGGACGGCGATCGGGCGGACTCGCTGCCCGCTTGGTCCGGCCAGGGTGTTCGATTTCGAGCGGCCCGAGGTGCGGGGCCGCGTAGAGCACCGGCCGGTTACTCGCCGTAGGGCGAGAAGTCCCGCTTACGCGCGCCGCACACCGGACAGAACCACGTCTCGGGGATGTCCTCGAACGGGGTATCCGGCGGGATGCCGCCATCCGGGTCGCCGTCCTGGGGGTCATAGATGAAGCCGCACGACTCGCAGATCCACTTCACGGCGCGAAGCGTACCGCCGGCGCCCGTAGCGCACACCGCGATAAGGTCGCCACCATGGAGATCGACCGGCCGGGTCCTGGCGAGCAGCTGCACGCCGGACGGGAGACGGTTCCCCGCCCCGCCGCGACCGTGATCGTCCTGCGTGGCGGAGGCGATGGGCTCGAGGTCTTGCTGGTGCAGCGAAACCCGCGATCGCACTTCATGGGCGGCGCCTGGGTGTTCCCCGGGGGCGCCGTGGATCGGGCCGAGGGGATGGGCCAGCGCGCGCTCCGGACCGCTGCGCTGCGCGAACTGGCCGAGGAGGCCGGGATCCAGCTGCACGGACCCGGGCAGCTCGTCCCGTTCTCGCGCTGGATCACGCCCGCCCAGGTCAAGATCCGCTTCGACACGTGGTTCTTCCTCGCCGCCTTCCCCGCCGGCGAGCGACCCCGGATTGACGGTGCCGAGATTGTCGACATGCGCTGGTACGAGCCGTCGGCGGCGCTCGACGCCGGCCACCGGGGCGAGCTGCTGCTGGTCTTCCCGACGATCAAACACCTCGAACAGCTCTCCGGCTTCCGCTCGGCCGACGAGTTGATCGAGCATGCCCGCGGCCGCGAGGTGCTACCGGTGCAGCCTCGGGTAGTGGTCTCGGGCGAAACGGCCCGCATCGTCCTTCCGGGCGAGCCGGGGTACGCCGACTGAATCGCCGGTTGTCCGCTGCGGGCGGCGCTCAGCCGCCGCCGTAGGTGACGATCAGATCCGTCAGGACGCCGACGATGAACCCAGCGCTGACCATCAACAACCCCAGTTCGCGGAATCCGTAGCGACGCATCCCGTTCCAGACCTCACCGATGACGTACAGGATCGCGCCGCCCGCCGCCGCGTAGAACGTGAGCTCGAGCGGGTGGCTGGTCACTGCGTAGCCCACGATCGAGCCGAGGAAGGTCGGCCCACCGCCGATCAGCCCGGCAAGCCCGAGCCATTTCCAGGACGGCCTCACGTCACCGAGCGGCCCGACGATCCCGAACCCCTCCGTCGCGTTGTGCAGCGCGAAGCCGATGATCAGGACGGTGGCCAGGCTGATCGCGCCGGCCCGCGCGGAGACGCCGATCGCCAGCCCCTCGGCAAAGTTGTGAAAGCCGATCGCCGCTGCGATTGTGAGCCCGGTCCGCAGCGCGCGACGGCGGGCCGCATCCATCTCGAGCGCCAGCGCGTCGGCCTCCGGCGGCCGCAGCGTGGCGGCCTCGGCGCCGCCGATGATCGGGGGCGTGCGCCGGCCCACTGGGCGCATCCGGCGCTCGATCACGGCCAGCCCGGCGCTGCCGGCGGCAAAGCCGCCGCCGAGCAGGACAACCAGCCAGATCAGGTACGCGAGTGACTGCTGGTGGTGCTTGACGTCCCGTAGCGCGCCGTCGACGATCGCGATTGCGCTCGAGAGCACGTCGACGAAGATGAACGCGAGGACCCCGACCGAGAACATCGCGAGCGCCACCCGGGCGCGCGGACCAAGGAGCTGCAGGCGCCCGATCGGAAGACCGAGGTAGATCGTGAACCCTGCCAGAGCGCCAAGGGCGACGGTTTGTGGGAAGGACAATGCCGGCTACCTATTTAGGGGACCCTAATCGGGCCGGCGCAGCCTAGCACCCAGGCCTGTCCGTGTCCCAGCTGAGGGGTCGGACTCGTGCTTGGGATTACCGGGCCCCACCAACGTGAACCTCGGGCCGTTGGTCCGCGGGCGGGCTGGCGCCATCCCGGCGGTCTGCCCTACGTATCGGAGTTCAGGTTGGGCAGTCCAAGCGACTGCAGCCAATGGTCGACGGTGATGTTCAGCTGCGTGAACTCACCCGTCCAGATCAGCACGCCCATCCCGATCAGCACCAGCCCGCCCGCTCCGATCACCACCGGGTAGTGGCGTTTGACGACGGCGAACGCCGACGTCACGCTGCCGAACGCAAGCCCGGTGATGAGAAACGGCACCCCCAGTCCCGCGCAGTAGACCGCCAGCAGGAACGCGCCATGGGTGGCCGAGCCCGAGCCGCCCGCCGCCGTCACGATCGCCCCGAGCGTCGGCCCCGTGCACGGCGTCCACGCCAGCGCGAACGCGGCTCCGGTGAGCACCGGCCCGCCGCGGCCGGCCCGCTCCATCAGCCTGCTCACGTGCCACTCGCGGCTCAAGCGGGGAACGAACGGCGCCAGCACGAAGACCAGGCCCATCGCGATCACGATCGCGCCGGACACCTTGAGCGCGGCGGGGCCGGTCAGCGCAGTGTGGAGCGCCTGCTGACCGAGCAGCCCGAGGACGATGAAGATCGCCGAGAAGCTCGCCACGAAGGCCAGGCTCGGTCCGATCACGCGGCGGGCACTGATGTCCTCCGGCGACACTCCGGCGACCGCGGAGATGTAGCCGGGTACGAGCGGCAGTACGCACGGCGAGAGGAATGAGATCAGTCCCGCACCGAACGCCAGCGGAATGCCAATCCCCGAGGCAGGGTCCATCACCCACATTATGGACGGGGGGCCGAACCGTAGAACCCGATGCCGGGACGTGCGCCCTGCCGTCCCGGCGCCGCGGTGGTAGTTTGCGGCTATGGCCACTACCGCCCCCAAACTCCAGAACTTCATCGGCTCCGAGCCAGTCGATCCGACCGACGGTCAGACCGAGCAGATTCTCAATCCCGCGACCGGCGAGGTGATCGCGAACGCGGCGCTGTCGACCGAAGCTGACGTCAACCGCGCCGTCAAGGCCGCGCGCGACGCATACGCGGGCTGGTCCACGACGACGCCTGGCGAGCGAGCCGCCGCGATGCTCAAGCTCGCCGACGCGATCGAGGAGCACGCCGACGAGCTCGCCGAGCTCGAATCCGACAATGCCGGCAAGCCGATCAACGCGTTCCGCGACGACGAGATCCCGTTCATGGTCGACAACCTGCGCTTCTTCGCGGGCGCAGCTCGCTGCCTCGAAGGCCGCGCTTCGGGCGAGTACGTGAGCGGCTACACGTCGATCATCCGGCGCGAGCCGGTCGGGGTGATCGGACAGATCGCCCCGTGGAACTACCCGCTGATGATGGCGGTGTGGAAGATCGGTCCGGCGCTGGCGGCGGGAAACACGGTCGTGCTCAAGCCGGCGGAGACGACACCGCTGACCGCGCTGAAGCTCGCGGAGTACGCGTCGGAGATCTTCCCCAAGGGCGTGCTGAACGTGATCACCGGTCACGGCAATCCGGCCGGCAGCGCACTCGTCACGCACGAGGACGTGGACATGGTCTCGCTGACCGGATCGGTGCAGACGGGCAAGTGGATCGCCGAGCACGCGGCCGCGACGCTGAAGCGGGTGCATCTCGAGCTCGGCGGCAAGGCGCCGGTGGTGGTGTTCGACGACGTCGACATGGAGACGGCGATGGAGACGATCGCGGGCACCGGCTACTACAACGCGGGCCAGGACTGCACGGCCGCGACCAGGGTGCTGGCGAGCGCGAAGGTCACCGACGAGGTGGTGGGTGGCCTGGTGGAGCAGGCCCACGGCATGGTCCTCGGTGACACCCGGTCCTCCGAGACGACGCTTGGCCCGTTGAACTCCTCCCGCCAGCGCGAGCGCGTCGAGGGGTTCCTCGAGCGGCGGCCGGACCACGCGGAGATCGCCACCGGCGGCCACGAACCCGAGCTTCCCGGGTTCTATCTCGAGCCGACCGTCGTCTCGGGCCTGCGCCAGGACGACGAGATGATCCAGAAGGAGATCTTCGGCCCCGTGATCACCGTGCAGCCGTTCTCCGACGAGGCCGAGGCGATCGCGTGGGCCAACGGCACGCCCTACGGGCTCGCCGCATCGGTATGGACGCGGGACGTGGCCCGCGCGATGAGGGTCGCCAACGCGTTGCGGTTCGGATGTGTATGGATCAACGACCACATCCCCCTGGCCTCGGAGATGCCGCATGGCGGCTTCAAGCAGTCCGGCTACGGCAAGGATCTCAGCATGTACGCGCTCGAGGACTACACCGAGGTCAAGCACGTGATGGTCTCGCTCGCCTGAGAGCGGGTGTGCAGTCAGGATTTCGACGCCGCGCCCGTGACCTTCTCTTCGATCACGCGTTAGAGTGATCGACCAGGGTCAACGTGGAAGCCTCCGCATTCCCAGCACCGTCAGGTCTACCGCGGACTCGCGTCTCGATCGGGACGCCCCTTTTGCGCTTGCGCTCGGACGAGCAACTGGTGGCGTCCTTCCGCGACGGCAACAACGAGGCGTTCCGCGTGATCTACGACCGCTACCGTCAGCGGCTGTTCGCCTACACCCGGCAGATGCTTCCCGGTTCCCGCCAGGACGCCGAGGACGCGCTTCAGGACGTGTTCGTGCGGGCGTTTGGCGGGCTGCGCGCAAACGACCGTGACCTGACGCTGCGCGCCTGGCTCTATCGGATCGCGCACAACCGATGCATTGACGAGCTGCGCCGTCCTGCCCTACCCGCCCCCGAGTTGATGGAGCTCGTCCGTCCTCCGCTGACCGACCCGATTGCGGAGGCCGAGCAGCGAGAATCGCTGCGCAGGCTGATCGCCGACGTCCGAAGGCTGCCCGAGCAGCAGCGCTCGGCGCTGTTGATGCGAGAGCTCGGCGGGATGAGTTACGCGGAGATCGCCGTGGCGCTCGCGGTCTCGGTCCCGGCGGTCAAGTCGCTGCTGGTGCGCGCACGCGTCGGGCTGGCGCAGGCTGCGGAGGCGCGGGAGACGTCCTGCTCGGATATCCGCGAGGACCTGATCGTGGCCCACGACCGGGGCGTGCGGCCGAACGGGATGGCCCGGCGCCACATCCGGGATTGCGCCGGGTGCCGGGAATTCCGCGGCCACCTGCGCGGCACGAGCCGGCAGTTCGCGTCGCTGCTGCCCGGGCTCGGACCCGCCGGCCTGCTTGCCAAGCTGCTCGGTTTCGGCGGGGGCGCGGGTGGCGCGGCCGGCGGCGGCGCCGTGGCCGCCACCGCGGGTACTGGCGGCACCGTCGCCTCGGTCGGAGTCCTCGCGACCGGCGCTGGTCACGTCGCCACGATCCTCGCCGCGGCCGTGGTCACGGCCGGGGGCGCCGTGGAGATCCAGCACACGATTCAGCATACGATCGCCCCGCCCGCCCGCCACAGCCACCATCGCGCGGTCCCCGTCGCGAAGACGACCCCGCCGGCGGCGAGCCCGACCTACCGGACTTACTCCTACTCGCCCCCGGCGCCGACGGAGCCGGTGAAAGTGGTGGCGGCCCCCGAGATCGCGCAGCCGTCGGTGCCCGCGGCTGCTCCGAGTCATCCAGCCGCCCCCGCCCGCGCCGGCGCTCCCACCTCCACCAGCTCCTCGCTTGGCGGCTTCGCCGACATGAGCCCTGCCGGTACCGGCGGCCCCGCGCACAAGAAGGGTTCCACGGCCGGGACCACGACGGACCCGTCGACTGGAACAACGTCCACCGCAGCGTCGAAGACGACGCAGTCGGGGACGGGAAGCGCAACCAGCTCCACGTCCACCGGTTCCACCACCGGCGGTTCCGAGGGCACCGGCTCGGGCACCACCGGCACAAGCGGTTCGGGTGCCAGCGTCGGCTCACCTATCAGCAGCGCCAATCCCACCGGCACGACCAGCGGATCAGAATCAGAATCAGGATCAGGATCAGGAACAGGATCAGGACAAGGATCGGGCTCGGCCGGATCCACAGGTTCCAACGGACCAAGCACGAGCTGACGGCGCGATAGACCGCTACCTGGAGAGGCTCGATCACGAGGAGGTGCTCGTCAGGCGGGGGCGCCGCTCGGGTCTGTACACGATCGTCGCGATCCACTCGACGGTCGGCGGCCCGTCGCTGGGCGGCTGCCGGATGTGGACCTACGAGGACTCTCGCTCCGCGTTGCGCGACGCGCTGCGGCTCTCCCGGGCGATGACCTACAAGGCCGCCGTCGCCGACCTCCCGCTGGGCGGCGGCAAAGGCGTGATCATGGCTCCCGAGACCCTCCCCGCGGAGCGCCGTACCGCCGTGCTGCTCGACTTCGCCGACACCGTCGAGACGCTTGGTGGCCGC
This sequence comes from uncultured Solirubrobacterales bacterium, assembly GCA_963767695.1. GTDB lineage: Bacteria > Actinomycetota > Thermoleophilia > Solirubrobacterales > Solirubrobacteraceae > Palsa-465. The sequence continues at coordinate 8,574 of CAVYFE010000032.1, read as the reverse complement.
TACATCACGGCCGAGGACGTAGGCACCTCGAGCCGCGACATGAGCGTCATCGCCGGCGGGACCAAGCACGTGGCCGGGCTACCGCGAAGCCGCGGGGGGTCTGGCGACCCCAGTCCGTTCACCGCCCTCGGCGTCGAATACGCGATCAGGGCGTGCTGCGAGCGGATCTTCGGCTCCAACTCGCTGAAGGGCCGCTCGATCTGCGTGGTGGGGCTCGGGCATGTGGGTTCCCGGGTCGCGAAGCGGTGCGCCCGCGCCGGGGCCACGCTCCTGCTCGCCGACCTCGACGAAGACAAGCGGGGTCTCGGCGAGCAGCTCGGCGCGGCGTGGCTGACACCAGCTCGCGCGCTCGAGGCGGAGGTCGACGTGCTGGCCCCATGTGCGCTGGGCGGCTTCCTGGACGACGAGTTGGTTCCCCGCTTGGGCTGCCGGATCATTTCCGGCGCCGCCAACAACCAGCTGGCCGACGACCGCGTCGCGGACCTGCTGGCGGCCCGCGGCGTCCTGTGGGCGCCCGACTTCGTGGTCAACGCCGGCGGGCTGATCAACATCGCCGAGGAGCTCGGCTCCTACGACGCGACGGCCGCCCGGCGCCGAGTCCGCGGCATCGCTGACACGCTCCGCCGGATCTTCGCCGACGCTGAGGCGAGCGGCGCCACGCCGCTGACCGCGGCGATGGAGCTGGCCAGGCGGCGGCTGGTCATGACGAGCGCGCGCTGACGCTCGGGCGCTCGACGCCGCCGGGGAGGCGCCCCTCCTCCTCGAGCTTGTCGAGGTGGGCGGCGAGCGTCACCGCGGCGGCGGGACGCAGGACCTCGGGGGCGTCGTCCCAGACCTCGTCGAGCAACTCGGTCACGCTCCGCTTTCCGGCATCCAGGGCCGCGATCAACCGCCGCTCTCGATCCAGTCGATGCTCGACGTATTGGGAGAGCTTTTTGTCCGGATCCTCGACCAGAGGACCGTGACCGGGACACAGAACCTCCAGACCGATCCCGCGGAGCCTGGCCAGGCCGCTCAGGTAGCCCGCCAGCGAACCCGGGTCGGGAAAGATGAACACGCTCCCCTCACCCAGTACGGCGTCACCCGTCAAAGCCGCGGTGCCCGTCACGAAGGCCACATGATCCGGCGCGTGGCCCGGCGTGCGGAGGGCCGCCAGCGGCCCGACGACGGTCCCCTCGTCCAACCTGATCTCGACCTCTCCCCGGACCGCCGCGAGCGGCGCGTCCGGATAGCGCGACCGCAGATCCGGCACCGCCTCGCTGTGGTCGGCGTGATCGTGGGTCAGGGCAATCCCCCCGAGCCCGCCCCGCCGGTCGAGCTCGGCCGTCAGCGCCGCGAGGTGTTCCGGCAACGCCGGTCCGGGATCAACCACCCAAGCCGGCTCGAGCCCCACGATCCACGAGTTCGTCCCGGTCAGCGTGAACGGCCCGGGATTCGCGGCTCTGATCCCCACGAGGTCGCTGCGACCGGGCACCTCGATCCGTGTCATGGGATGAGGATGACACGCGAAGACCTCATACCTTCACGATGATCAAGGGGCTGATCCGCGCCACGAGAGGGCTCCGGGGATCAACCGGTAAGGAGAGCGAGATCGCCCGGTACAGGAGCACCGCGGTGGCTGCCGGCGCCGCGGGGGCCCCGTACAGGATGAGCGCGCCGATCATGCCGCCTTCGACTGCTCCGAGGCCCGCTGGCAGCGGCAGCGATCCGACGATCGAGCCCACAAGGTAACCCATGATCACCACGCTGATCGCGGGCGTGTGGCCGTAAGCGTGAAACGCCGCCCAGAGCACCGCGTTGTCAAATGCGTAATAGACAAGCACGCCCCCCAGCTGCCAGTCCGAAGCGCCGAGCAGCCGGCGGGCTTCGGCGGCACCGCCGCCGATCGCGCGGATGCCGGTAGCCCTCGCTCCCCTGGTGGCGTGGCGACGAACAGTGCCCTCGGACCGGTTGAGGCTCGCCGTTGGGGCGTGGCCGATTAGCCATGTCCCGGCGGTGAGAGCAAGGGCTATGGTCGCGGGAAGGAGCGTGAGAACAGCCTTATGCGGTCCGGCCGGCCAGCCAGCCCACAACATCAGGCCGAGCCCTCCGAGGACGAGAACTCCCGGAGCACTGATCAGCAGTACGAACGCGATCGCCGAGCGGCTCATAACGCGCAGCGAGACCTTCTGGGCAAGCACTGAGCGTGCTGCAGCTGCCGGCCCAATCAGCCCTCCGGCTGGCAGGAAGGTGCTGGCAGCAAGGGCGCGCAGCCCCGCGCGGACGGCTTGGCGTCGGCTCATCCGCGCGCCGAACACGAGCCTGAAGGCCAACATGAAGCCGAGCATTGACAGCACCTCGAGCACGCCGGCAACAGCCACCCAACTTGCGCACGCGGCTACCAGGCGAGTCGGGAGGCGTATGAGCGGCGGGATTGCCAGGACCACGACCACGATCGTCCCAACCAGCCCGAGCAGCCTCCATCGCAGCCGTCCCGTTCGCAGACTTCGTGAGGGCTCAGGAGTAGTCGCCATCATTAATCTACTACGGAGCTGTAGCAGAGGAAGGACGATGTCAACGACGTGGCTTAGTAGATATCCCGAGCCGACGTGGACAGCAAATATCCTCCCGCCGAACTATCTACGATTCGGCGTAGTAGGATGTGGCTCATGACAACCATGAACTCCCACACGGAAGACAGGATCCTGCTGACCGGCGCGACCGGCTACGTCGGCGGTCATCTCCTCGATCGACTCGAACAGGCGCAGAGCTACGTGCGATGCCTGACTCGTCGCCCGGACGCTTTAGCGCACCGGAAGGGGCCGCACATCGAGGTCGTGACCGCCGACCTGCTTGACCGAGACTCGCTCGTGACGGCCATGAAGGGCGTACGAGCCGCGTATTACCTGGTTCATTCGATGGGAGAAATGGCCGACTTCGCGGAACTCGAGCGTCGCGCAGCGATCAACTTCGCCAACACGGCGCGCGATGCCAGGGTCAGTCGAATCGTGTATCTGGGTGGCCTTGGGTCGGGAGAGGGCCTGTCCGCTCACCTCGCCAGCAGGCACCAGGTTGGCGAGATCTTGCGCGGCTCGGGGGTGCCTACGATCGAGCTGCGAGCGTCAATCGTGATCGGCGCCGGGAGCGCGTCGTTCGAGACGATCCGCGCGCTGGTCGAGCACCTGCCGGCGATCCCCGCGCCGCACTGGGTAGAAACCCACGCCCAGCCGATCGCAATCGACGATGTGGTCGAATACCTGATCGCCGCTCTCAGTTTCCGTGGCCTCGGCGGCGAGGTCATCGAGATCGGCGGCTCGGACCGTGTGACCTATGCCGAGGTGATGCGCGAGTACGCCCGCCAGCGCAACCTGCGCCGGCAGGTGATCCCGACGGCGCTGATGACCACGCGGGTGGCGCGTTGGTTCCTCGGGTCGCTGAGTCCCGAGTATGGGCAGATCGCCGCCGCGATGGTGTCGAGCCTGCGCAACGAGACGGTGGTGCGAGACTTCAGGGCTCGCGAGGCCTTCTCGGTCAGGCCGCGGGGTGTGGCTGCGGCGGTCGAGCGCGCGCTGCGCGCCGAGGATCACGCATTCGCCGAAACGCGCTGGTCCTACGCGTTGGCGTCATCGCCCCAGTCCCGCTGGGGCGGCATCGCAGTCGGGCGCCGCATCGTCAGCTCACGCTCGATGCGGGTTCGTGGACGCGCAGAAGAGGCATTCGCGCTGATCCAGCGGATCGGCGGCGCGACCGGCTGGTATGCGGTGGACTGGTTCTGGCGCCTGCGCGGTTTGCTCGACCGGCTACGGGGGGGTGAGGGCCTCAGGCGCGGGCGACGTGATCCGTACGAGCTCCAGGTCGGGGACGCGATCGACTTCTGGCGGGTCGAGCGCGTCGAGAAGGGGCGAAAGCTGCTGCTTGCCGCCGAGATGAAGATCCCCGGGCGGCTGTGGCTTCAATTCGAGGTCGAGTCCAGCGGCGCCGACGCTCAGATACACCAGACGACCATCTTCGATCCGGCCGGCTACGCCGGCTTGATCTATTGGTATCTCCTGTATCCCGTCCACCACGGCGTGTTCGGCTCGATGCTGCGCGGGCTGGCCCGAGCGAGCAGCCCGGTGAGCGGTCCTCGTTTGCGGCTATTGCTCCTGGAGCGCCGAACGAGTTCGCGTCGCGTGCAGATAGAGGGTCGCGAGGAGACCGCCAAAGGCAGGGATCGCGGCCAGCACGAGTACACAGGGCTCACCTGAGAGGAACGGCGGAGCGAGCGTCGCCGACCCATGAGCCACCCGTCCGACGAGCACCCCAGTCGCGATCAACAGAGCGATGACACCCGCGCAGCCGAGACAGAGCCCAACCGGAAACCGCCAGCTGGAATCCTCGCCGAGCAGGTGATCGACCCGGGCGGGATCGATCCCGACCGAGGAACCGGATCCCGTGAGATCGGAGAAACTCAGCATCGCGGCCGCGAGACCGGCTCGATTCGAGGGCCGCGCGTTGATTGCGCTCTCGTCGGCGCTGAGCTCGGCAAGCGCTTGCTGGCGCTCGACCAGCTCATCCAGCCCCGGGAGAAGGAACAGCGCACGCGCCAGCACTCGGGCCGTGCACAGGCGCAGCGGATCACGACGACGCGCGTGGTAGCGCTCGTGAGCCAAGACCGCGTCGAGCCCGGACTCGTCGAGCATCGCCAGTGCTCCGGACGAGATGTACACGCGGGGTGAAATCAAACCCGCACAGAACGCACGCGGCCGCTCGTCTTCGATCACCAGCGCGTCCTGGACGAGCCGCGGATCGAGGGCCGTCAGCCGGCGGTGAAGGCGATGGCTGGCCACGAGCTCCCGGATCGCTCCGGAGATCGTCAGCGCTATCACGACCAAGCCCAGCGCCCCCAGCGCGACCATCACGATGGCGGCGACGTTGGCGGTCGGATAGGTGAGCCGCTGCCCGAAGATTGAAATCCGGCGCGAGGCGGTATCCGGCGTGACGCGCCAAGATTCAAATAGGCGCACGAGAACGAGGACCGCCGAGATCAGCGCCAATCCGCCGACGAGCAGGCTCGCGCGCGAGACTCGAGCGCTGGCGAGCGCCGCCCGCTGGCGAGGCTCGGGCGCCGCACGTTTCCGGCCCGAGATCCGAAGCTGCCGCCTGAGCACGCTCACCATCTCCTACAGGCTATCGTCGGCACGCTCGGGTCGACCTTCGCGGCGGGACTTGCCCGATCACCTACACGTTGTCGTTGGTAGCGGGAAGGTCTCGCCGTGACACGGAGTCCTTTGATGACGAAAGGTCATTCATGCCGACGCGCCGGGCGTCTGATTACGCACGCCGGTCGCGTCGAGCTAACACATCGAAGGAGCAACATGATGAGTCGCACACGGCTGCCGTTTGCCGCCGGCATCGTGGTGATCGCTGCGATTGTCGCAGTGATCATCGCGGTGAGCGGTGGAAGCACCACCAGCGCGAAGACGACCGTCCCGCCCGGCTCGGCAATCTCACTCAAGCAGACCTCGTTCGGGAAGACGCTCGCCGACGCCAACGGCCGGACGCTTTATCTATTTCAAGCCGACAGTCGGAATGTCAGCAACCTGTCGCAGGCAGGCCAGGCTGTCTGGCCCCCGTTCACTGCCGCCGCCAAGCCGCGGGCCCTGGGTGGAGCAGTGGCTTCGCAGATCAGCACGATCAAAAAAGTCAATGGGCTTTCCCAGATCGCCTACAACGGCCATCCGCTCTATTACTTTGTCGGCGATCACCAGCCCGGCCAGACGGCCGGCCAGGGGCTGAACGAGTTCGGCGCCCGCTGGTACGTTCTCGCTCTTAGCGGAGCCGCTGTCATATCGGCCCCGAGCTCCCCGGCTCCGGCTCAATCGAGCAGCAGCGGATCGAGCTACGGCTACTGAGATATCGGCCTTATCGATACCGAAGTAGCGCCTCCCGTGGGTACGTAAGCGTCAGCATATCTCAACTGACAGCGGCGCCGGTCACCACTCGGCAGAGTGGCGATTCTGGCGCCGCTGTCGCCGTTAACACCGCCGACGGCGGCACAGCAGATCACGGCGCAGGAGTGTCGTCGCGGCGCCGCTCTGCAGTTCCATCTCGCGGCCTTTGCTCACGGACAAGCCCGCAGCCGCCTAAAGAACGTTCGCGTCTGCCCGCGGAGCTGTCGGCCGACGATCTTGATCCGGACCGTTCTCGCACCGAGGCCAATTAGTCGGATCGTCAACTTGCGCCGGCCGCGGGCGGTCACGCGCTTGCCGAGCATCGCTCTGGACGTCCGTGTGCCTCGCGCCAGATGCAGCGTGATGATCCCTCCGTCCGTGCACCCGTTCGGTGCGATCGCTCCATACCCGGGCGGCGGCGCGGTTGGATCGACCGTGGGCAGCACGATGTGGATCTTGGCGAAGGTGATCTCGCCCTCGGCCCGCTGGAGCTGGTAGGTCGTGGTGCTCGCAACCAGCTGCAGCGTGAAACGCTCGCCGGGGTGATCGGTCGCGGAGAGGACCTCGAGTGGCAGCGACACCGTGCGACTTGTCCCGTCGAGCGTCACCCGGATGGGGGTGATCTGATTATTGAGCACATAGCCGGTTGCGTCGTCGAGCACTTGCGCGTAGATCGAGGTTGACTGGGGATTTTCACCGCCACCGACGCCCCTGTAGGTGAAGGTCAGTTTCGGCGCACCGACCACGTATCGCGGGCGCTGCGGCGCCGGAAGGGTGACGTTGACCGCGTCGAACGCCTTGGCCGGCGCGATCGGCCCAGCCAGCGTGGCCAGCGAGCCTCCGCCGGGCGCGCGCACCGTGGAGGGCTGCGTAACTGGTCCGGAGCCCCCCGCCTGCATGATTGGCAGCGTTCCGGAACCGTGAGCGGTGAGGGGCGCTGTCGAGGCGAGCGGGTAATCGGCTCCGGTGTGCTCGATGCCATCCTGATCCACCCATTCGAGGGTGGGGCCGGTCCTGACGTGCTTCTCACGCCGGAGATAGCGGTTGAGCCAGGCAAGCGTGTCCCTTCTCAGGAGCTGCTCATCGCCGGGATTGGTGATGCAGATCCCGTGCCCGCCGCAGAACCACAGCATGCTGACGGGCACGCCGTGGCGCCGCAGGATCTCGTAGTTCTCGATCGCCTCCTGCAGCGTGAACAGGTTGTCGACGGTCCCCTGTACCAGCAGGGTCGGGACGTGGATCCGGCCCACTAACTCACCTGGCCCGCGCATGGCGAAGAAGTTCACCTCGGCCGGGGTGAGTGGCTCGCCCGCCGACGCCGCCGCAAACGCGGACCCGATCATCGGGTCAAGTCGCCCCAACACTTTTCCGAGACCGTACAGCTCGGTGTTCCAGCCCATTTTGAACGTGTCGCTCTTGTAGAGACTCGTGACGAGCGAGTGCCACGCGATGTCCGGCACGATCGCGTCGATGCGTGGGTCGATCGCCGCCGAGACAAGCTGAATGCCACCGCCATACGAGCCGCCGGCCATCGCCACTCGTGGATCGTTGGGGCGGTCCAGCAGCGCCTGCGGCTGATTCGCCAACCAGGTGATGATCGCCGAGACATCCCGTCCCTCGTACTGCGGGCTGTCAACCTCGACCGTGCCGCCTGACTGACCGAACCCGCGCGGGTCCCAGGTCAGCACGTTGAAGCCCGCGGACAGCAGCGTCCCGACTCCCGGGATGCCTGTCGTAGGGTCGAGGGTGTCGGTGGTGTTGGTATCCCCCGGCTGGCTCCAGCCCGGCCCCAGCATCACCGTCGCCGCCCGCCGGCCTGCCTTCAGGCCCGGTGCGGGAAAGAAGTTCACATGGATCCGCGTGCCGTCAAACGACGTGATGGCCGTGCTCTCCGCGGCCGCCGACTCCGCCAGCGATCCGGCCAGCACCGCAGCTGCGATCAGCGCCAACCACGTCGTCCTGAATCCGCGGGGGCAGAGCATTGCGGACGCGAGCATAGCCGTGGATCACCGCTTCGCGTCGCTTAAATCGATCGCGCGCCGATCTGCCGCCGTGACGTCTCACAGCGGCGATCGCGTCGGGTGCGCGCGTGAGCAGTGCCTCGGGCTCTGACGTAAGGCAGCATCGAGACGAGGCCGTAATCGCACGCTACGTGATCGAATAGGGATGCTGCCGACTGTCGGGAGACGAGGGACGCTCTCGATACAGTCGCGCCAGCAAGGACTGCCCCCGCTCGGGGTTCGAAGCTCGGAGGATCGCTTAGCCAATGAAGCATTGGGTGAACACGATCAGTCGCAATCACGTCAGACGAGGCGTCGAAGGAGGGTTCACGCAGGCCGGCCATGGCAAGGCATCGGGCCTAAAGCGGCTGCGGGCTGGGGACGGGCTCGTGTTCTATTCGCCGAAGACAAGTCTTCAAAACGGCGAGCCCGTGCAGGCATTTACCGCGATCGGCCGAGTAGCGGACGACGAGCTATATCAGGTGGAAATGGCTCCAGGGTTCCGGCCATGGCGCCGAAACGTCGAATTCGCAAAGTGTGCCGAGGCACCGATCAGACCGCTGATCGCGGAGCTCTCCTTTATCGAGGACAAGAAGCACTGGGGCTACGTGTTCCGCTTCGGCTTGTTCGAGATCCCGCCGGAGGATTTCGCGCTGATCAGG
>CAVYFE010000031.1:0-61129 GCA_963767695.1 uncultured Solirubrobacterales bacterium | reverse complement strand
CCCCTGCGGTTTCGCAGTGACCCGTGCACAACCAGGAAGCACCGCAGACGTGGCGAATTCTCGACTCGTAGCGCGGCCACATCGGTGAGTGCCGCGCTCGAGCGAGAGGTCGTTTCCTTGAACCCACGTTTCGGGAGGAGGGTATGTGGCAGTAGCTGATTCAGCACCGGTGCGACTGGGCTGGCGCGCGGGACTCGGGGGCGAGTTATCGGCCGAGTTCTTCGGAACGTTCATCCTGATCTGCTTCGGCGATGGGGTTGTGGCCATGCTCTGGGCCCTGATCGGGTCCGGGCGCACGGTCAGCAAAGCGACGGCACTCGTCGGGAGCGGCGACTGGCTCCTGATCACCTTTGGATGGATGCTCGCGGTCACGTTCGCCATCTACACGGTGGGCGGCGTCACCGGCGCACACATCAATCCAGCGATCACGCTGGGGGCCGCGATTCGCAGGCAGTTGCCGTGGAACAAGGTGCCCAGCTATTGGGCCGCCCAGGTCCTCGGCGCGTTTGTCGGCGCCGCGCTCGTGTTCCTGGTCTACAACAACGCGATCAACCACTACGACCAGGTCAACCACATCATCAAGGGGCAGCCGTCGTCGCTGCCGACATACAGCACTTTCGCGACGTTCCCGGCGTCGTATTTCCACAACCCATTCGGACCGTTAGTCGACGAAATTGTGGGTACGTTCTTCCTGGCTTTGTTCGTGTTCGCGGTGACTGACGACGTCGCTCTGCCACCCGGGTCGAACCTGGGCCCACTGATCGTCGGCTTCATCGTGCTGGCCGTCGGCATCTCGTTCGGCGCCAACTCCGGGTACGCGATCAACCCGGCCCGCGACTTCGGGCCTCGGATCTTTGCGTGGATCGCGGGGTGGGGCAAGCTGGCGATGCCTGGCAACTACGGCTGGGTAAACGACTACTTCTGGGTCCCGATCGTCGGGCCTTTACTTGGGGCGGCGCTCGCGGTGCCGGTTTACGACCGCTGGATCCGCTCCATCCTGCTGGCGCGACTCGCGACAGGCGAGCCACCGGAAGGTGGAAGGGTGCCCGGGGAATCCACTCAGCCCGGAGAATTGGATACGTAGTCTCGGCCGTAAGCACGATTCAGAGGGCGGCGGCGCCGGGGGCCGCCGCCCTCGCATTTAGAGACACAGCCTCAGAGCTCATTGAGACCGCAGGAGCCCGGCGGCCCTGGCCCACTCCACCGTCCGGCGCAGGGTCTCGCGGGGGCTCGTATAGCGCAGGCCCAGCTCTCGCGTGGCCCGCGAGCCGTCGTACCGGTGGCCGTGCAGCAGCGTCTTCACCATCTCGCGGCAAACCGGCGGCCGGCGGCGGGCCAGTCGGAACGCCTGCTCGACCGCATAGCCGGCGGCCAGCGCCACCGGACGGGGCAGGAGCCGCGGCTTGCCGCTGACGCCGGCGACGTCGCCTGCCAGCGCCAGCGCCTCGACGATCGTCATCGTCATCCCGCTCAGCACGTAGCGCTCGCCGCTGATCCCACGCTGAGCGGCCAGCAGGTGACCTTCGGTGCAGTCCGCGATGTCGACCAGGCTGACGCTGGTCGCCACGAACATCTTCAGGCGCCCGTCGAGGAACGCGAGCAGGAAGCGGGCAGTGCCACCGGTGCGGCCGGGCCCCTGGACCGACGAGGGGTTCACGCACACCACCTCAACGCCGGTGCTGCGGCCGAGCTCGAACGCCGCGCGCTCGCCCTCGGTCTTCGAGCGCTCGTATGCGGAGAGGTACCACCCGCGGTGCGGAGTCTCCTCGCGGCCCACTGCTCCCTGCGGCTCCCCGATCGTCGCCGCCGAGGAGGTGTGGACCAGACGCGGCACGTCCGCTCGAGCAGCGGCTCGCACGGCTGCGGTCGGCCCCTCGACATTCGCTCGCATCATCGCCGTGGCGTCATCGACGCACAGCGTGTTCACCCCCGCCACGTTGAACACCAGGCTGCACCCGCGCATCCCGGCGCACATCGCCTCCTCGTCGAGGAGGTCGCCGCGCGCGACCTGCGCTCCGAGCGCGCTGAGCAGGGTCTCCGACTCTGGCGAGCGAGCCAGCGCCACTACCTCGTCACCTTCCGCCAGCAGGCGCTCCACCAGCGCACGGCCGACGAAGCCGCTGCCTCCGGTCACGAACACGCGGCTCATGTGCCGGCGCGCAGTGCCGATGAGAAGCGGACGAAGTAGTCGACTCCGGACCACACGGTCACCAACGCCGCGATGCCGAGCAGCCACTGGTCCAGGAACGCGCCGGCGAACGTGACGTCCGGACGCAGCATCACCAGCGTAAGCGCGGCGAACTGCGCCGTGGCTTTCCATTTGCCGAGCATCGATGGCTCGAGATGAAGCCCCTGAGCAGCCACCGCCGCGCGTAGACCGAGCACGATCAGCTCGCGGCCGATGATCAGCATCGAGAGCCACGGCGACGCCCGGCCCACCGCGACCAGCGCGATCAGCACCCCGGTGACCAGGAGCTTGTCGGCAGTCGTATCGAGGAACGACCCGAGCCGCGAGCTTACGTTCCAGCGGCGGGCCAGCCGGCCGTCGAACCAGTCGGTACTCGACACCACCAGAAAGACGATCGCCGCCGGCGTCCAGGAGTGGCCGAGGATCAGGCCCATCACCACCGGTGTGGCCACGATCCGGACGCTTGTCCCGGCGAGGATCAGGGCGCTGGCTCGCGCGCTGCTGCTACTCGCTGCTCTCAGCGCGCCGGGCTCCACACTGCGGGCGATCGTACCAGCGTGTTCAGGACAGTAGATCGGCCCCGCAGCGGCGCGCCTCGGCCGAATCGCGAGCGTCCAACGCGCGGCCCGCGGCCTCGGCGGCGTCGGCGAGTGCCACGGAACGCAGGGCTTCCTTCACTTCGGGCACCAGCGGCGGGGCCATGCTCAGCTCCCGGACTCCGAGGCCCACGAGCAGCACGGCGGCGGCAGGGTCTCCCGCGAGCTCACCGCAGACCCCGACCCAGCGACCGCGAGTCTCCGCCCCCGCGACCGTCGCGCGCACGAGCCGCAGGACCGCCGGTTGTGGACCGGCCAGCAGGTCTCCCACGTGCTCGTTGCCCCGCTCAGCGGCCATCGTGTACTGAGTGAGGTCGTTGGTCCCGATCGAGAAGAAATCCGCCAACGAGGCGAGCTGCTGGGCCTGCAGGGCCGCCGAGGGAACCTCGACCATGATCCCCACCTCGAGCGGCGCGTCCACGCCGGTCGCGGTCCGCGCGGTGGCGACGGTGGCGAGCGCGGCCTCGAGCTCGGCGGCCGTGGCGACCATCGGGAACATCACTTTGAGCGGATGTTCGGCGGCGACGCGCAGGACGGCTCGCAGCTGCGTCGCGAACAGCTCCGGATGATCGAGCGAGAGCCGGATTCCCCGCCGGCCGAGAAACGGATTCTGCTCGACCGCCAGCGGCAGCGCCGGCAGCGGCTTGTCCGCGCCGACGTCGAGCGTGCGCACGATCAGGGGACGGCCGTCGAGCGCCTCGGCGATCCGCGTCAGCGTCTCGACCTGCTCCTCCTCGCCGGGAATCTGCTGCCGGTCGAGGAACAGGAACTCGGTCCGCAGCAGTCCGACGCCATCTGCCCCCAGCTCCACCGCGGACCCGGCCTCGCCCGCCCCGCCGAGGTTGGCCGACACCTCGATCGTGGTCCCGTCTCGGGTCACCGCCGGCTCGGCCGCGTGGGCGCGCGCGGTGCGACGGCGTTCGAGCGCCACCTCGCGCTGCCGGCGAGCCCGCTCCGCGGCCTGCTCGCTGGGAGCGACCATGACGGTGCCTTCGCCGCCGTCGAGCAGGACCGGCGTGCCTTCGGCGATGGCCAGCACGGACGGGCCCAGGCCGACCGTAGCGGGGATCCCGAACGCGCGGGCGAGGATCGCGGCATGCGCCGTCGCGGTGCCGCGCGCCGCCGCGATTCCGCGGATCAGCTCAGCATCCAGCGAGGCGGCCTGCGCGGGCGTCAGCTCGGAGACGACCAGCACGCCGGCTCCCTTCAGGGTCTGCTGCTCGCGCCCGGCGAGTGCTGCCAGCACCCGCCGCCCGACGTCGTCGACGTCCGCCGCTCGCTCGCTCAGCAGCTCGTCGTCGACCTCCCTCCACGTGGCGGCGGTCTCGAGGGCCGCCGTGTACCACGCCGTCTCGGCCGGCGCTCCCGCTCCGATCCGCTCCCGGGCGGCGCCAACCAGTGCGTCATCATCGAGGAGCGCAAGGTGGGCGGTGAAGATCGCGGCTTCGGAGTCGGTGCTCCGGCGCGCCACTGCGTCGCGATCGTGCTCGATCGCCGCCTGAGCCGCCTGGCGCGCCGCTTCGAGTCGCCGCCATTCGACCTCGGCGCCTTGCGATGGCCGCTCGCTCGGGTGGCCTAGCGGCTCGCCGAAGCGACGGACCGGCCCGAGCGCGATCCCCGCCGATGCCGGGATCCCGGTCAGCAGCGCGCCGGGCTCGGGCTCCTCCGAGGGCGCCTCCGGCAAGAGCCGGCGCGGGCTCCGCGCGCGCCACCGGTGGAGCACTCGCGCCGTCGGCCGCGACGCCCTCCCCGAATCCGGTTCGAGCGAGCTCCTGGAGCGCCGCCAGCGCCTCGTCCGCTTGCGGCCCCGACGCGGTGGCGAGGAGCTCGTCGCCCTTGCGCGCGACGAGCGTCATCAGGCCGGTGAGGCTGCGCGCGCTCACCGGGCCGGCGCCTCCGGCCTTGGCGAGCCGGAGGTCCGCATCGAAGCGGCCGGCGAGCTCGACCACGAGCGCCGCCGGACGCGCGTGGAGTCCGATCTCGTTGATCACGGGGATGTGAGCCTGCGGCTCGGTCGGCGATCGATCATCGTCAGGCGACGGCTCCTCGCGCCGGCGCGGAGTCCTCGGCGCCGAGCTGGGCCGCCTTCATCTCTAGCGCCCGTCGCGCCTCCGCCCGCACCTCGTCGAGCGAGGCGCCGCCTCGCGCCGCCGCCGCCGCGGCCACCGCGCCCTCGACCAACGGTGCCTCGCTCAGCTCCACGCGGCCGTCGGAATCGAGCAGCTCGACCGCCATCTCCGCGCTCATCAGCGCGCTGCCGAGATCCATCAGCACGAGCACGCCGTCGTCGCTCATCGCCCGTTCGATCGCCGCGCGCACCCGTTCCGCGTCGGTGCCGATCGAGCCGTCATCGAGACCGCCCGCGGCCTCGAGCGGGAGCTGATCGCCGCCCATCTGCCGGGCCAGCTCGACGACGCCATCGGCGAGCGCCGCGCTGTGCGAGACGACGACGATGCCGACCACGATTACAGCCCGTAGGCCTGATGCAGCAGCTCGATCGGATGCACCGAGCGCCGCTGCGTGCCGTGCTCGATCATCCAGCGGCAGGTCTCGCTGTCGCACACGACGAGCTCCGCGCCGGCGGCCGCTACCTGGTCGAACAGGTCCGCGCCGACATCCATCGCGATCTGGTACTTCTCGCGCTTGAGTCCGTAGGTGCCCGCAATGCCGCAGCAGCGTGCGTCGAGCTCGCGGATTTCGAGCCCCGGAATCAGGGCCAGGAGCTCGACCGCCGGCTTGCCGATCCAGTGGCCCTGCAGCTGGCACGGCGCGTGGTAGGCGGCGACCTTCTGCACCGGCTGGAAGTCAGTCCGGAGCTCGCCGCGGTCGTGGAGCTCGAGCAGCAGCTCGCAGATGTCATACGTCTGGCGGCTCACCAGCGCCAGGTCCGGATCGTCCTCGAGCCCGAGGATCTCTCGCGCCTCGCGCTTGAGCATCAGCGTGCAGCTGGTCGCGTTGCCGACGATCAGCGTGCCGTCGCGGGCATCGGGAGCGAGCGAACGCGCCAGCTTCAGGACGTACTTTCTCGCGTCGTCGAACAAGCCGTTGGATTGAAGCGGCAGTCCGCAGCAATCCTGCTTGGGGACCTCCACGCGGTAACCGTTGTGCTCGAGCACGGCGACCACCTTCTCGCCGACGTCGGGCTCGTAGTACTCCGTGCCGCAGCCGTGGAAGTAGACGATCTTGGTGCCGTTGCTGGGGCCCTGGTGGCGGCGAGCCCAGGTGTGGAAGGTCCGGCCGGCGAAGCTCGGCAGGGCGGCGTCGCGATGGATGCCGAGCAGCCGCTCGGCCAGCACACGGACCGGCCGTGCGCGCAACGACGCGTTGGCGAGCGGCGCGACCGGCGTGGCCAGCCGGCCGAGCACGGTCGGCCGCGCGATCAGCCGATCGCGGAGCGGTATGCCCTTGCGGTGCTTGACCGCGTGGCGAGCGTGGGCGTTCAGCTCCGCGATCTTGACCCCCTGCGGGCAGGACATCGTGCACAGCCCGCAGCCCGAGCAGTAGTCGACCGACGACTCATCCACCGGCTGCCCCTGCTCGCGGTAGCGCTCGGCCTGCGGCCCGGCGTACTTCGGCCCGGGGAACAACGGCGTCACATTTGAGACCGGACACGCGGTCTCGCAGATCGTGCACTTGACGCAGTGATCGAGCGAGCTGCGCAGCGGTTCGTGCAGGAGGTCCTCGATCATGCTGCGGCGGCCGCCCCTTCTCGCTCCATTACCGCCTGCGCAACGAAGTGGCCGCTGGCCAGCGCGATCCCCTCGCCCGAGCCCTCGCGCCACGGCGCCGCCCCGGGCAACGCGGCACCCGCCACGAACACATTCTCCGTTCCCTGCGCCAGCAGCGAGGCATCCACCGCGACGCCCACCGTGGACATCGGCTGGGGCCCGAAGTAGTCGGCACCGAACCGCGGCTCGCCCGCCGCCGGCATCCCGCGCAGCGCCAGCCCCAGGATCGTCTCGCGCGCTTGCCAATCAGAGCCGAGCTCGATCGCCCCAGAGGCGAACCCGCCGGTCGCCAGCACGACCCAGCGAGCGCGATACACGGTCTCGTGACCGCTGGTGCGCGCTCGCACGGCGCTGACGCGCTCGTCCTCACGCTCGACGCCCACCGCCTCCGCGCCGAGCACCAGCCGACCGCCGGCGGCGCGCAGTCCTGCCAGCAGAGCGTTGTAGACGCGCATCCCCGAAGCCGATGGGGGAAGCGTCGGGACCTCGAACACCGATCGCCCGAGGCGGCGCCGGAGGTCGGACCACGCCCCGTGGGGATCGCGCAGGCCCAGGATCGCCGGCAGCGCCACACGCTCACCCGGCCTCAGCAGCATCGCGAGCCGCGCAGCGAAGGCGGCGCGAAACCGCTCGTCGTCGAAGCGCCGCGCCAGGCCCAGCCCATTGGCCTCCACTCGCCCGACATCGACGTCGATCTCGACCGATCGAGCCTCGATCCCGGCGCGACGGAGGTTGCCGGCACACAACGACGCATAAAAATCCTTCAGCACCGGCAGGCCGACCACGCACACCGGCGTCTGCTCTCGGACCTCGCCCGCGGCCATCGTCTCGGGCACGAGCGCCGAGGGGCGGACCGCGCCCACCGCCGTCGGCAGCAGGTGGTTACGCTCGAGTCCTCCCGTGTACGCGTATCCGGGCTGGGGGCCGCGCTCGATCCGGGTTGCGAACCACTCGAGGGCGGGCGCGATCGCTTCGGCGCCGATCAGCGCATAGGGGTGTTCGGGATGAGCCGCGATGAAGCCCGCAAGCGCGCCCGCGGGCTCCTCCACCCGCTCGGGTCCGTAGCCCAGCACATCGACGGTGCCCGGAGCCAGGTGGGTGGAGCCGATTCCCTTGGCGAGCACGCACACGCGTGCGCCGCCCTCGGCCAGGCGCGTGGCGGCGGTGAGCCCGGCGACCCCGACACCCAGCACGACCGCGTCGTAGCTGAGCGATGGGCTCATGGCAGGTGCCCGACGTCGAGCAGGCCTTGGAAGATCCAGTCGTCGAGCCTGGTCTGGCGGAGCTGATCGCCGTAGAGGATCGGCCAGATCCCCCTCCAGCGCTCGCCGAGGTAATCCAGGAGCGCGGTGTTCGCGTGCACCGTGTCGAAGCCGTCGAGGCCGTGGAGGATCCCGGTGGCGCGGTAGATGCAGAACCCTCCCTGGCACGGCCCCATCCCCAGCCGCAGCAGGCGGCGGACGTCGTCCAGGTCGATCGTGCCTCGCCGCCGGATCGTGTCCTCCAGGGCTCGTCGGGGGATCAGCTCGCATTCGCAGATCAGCTGGTCGTCGTGCAAGTGCCGCTCGCGCCGGTCAAGCCGGTCCTCGACGCGCAGGTACTCGCCGTCCTCAGACCCGGGGAGCCGCTCCGCCTCGGTGGTGCACGGTCGCGAATCGCCGAGCTGGCGGCACACCGCGTCGACGGTGTCCTGCGCCATCAGCCTGTAGGTCGTGAGCTTGCCGCCGGTGATCGTCAAGAAACCGCTGACCCCGTCGCGATCGCGGTGGTCCAGCAGCGCGTGGGCACGAGTGACGTCGCGCGAGGGAGAGCCGCCGTTCTGCTTGCGGTCCTCGAACAGTGGACGCACGCCCGTCCACACGCGAAGCGCTCGCGCGTGCCTGAACCCGGGCACCAGCCGCTCGCCGTCTGAGAGCATCGCGTCGACCTCGTCCTCGAGCACCGTGTGGTCGTCTGGATCCTCGGTGCCGACGTCGGTCGTCCCGATCACGCTGACCGTGCGAATCGGCACGATGATGTCGCCGTCGGTGGGCATCTGGCAGCGATTGATCACCGTGTTCACGAGCCGGTGGTTCATCGCGATCATGATCCCCCGGCCAGGCATCACGTGGACCCCCTCGATTCCGGCCAGCGCGGCGATCTGGCCGCCCCAGGCCCCGGCGGCGCTGACCGTGATCCGGGCCTCGACGTCGAGCTCCTCGCCGGTGCGCGCGTTGCGCACGCGGGCCCCCTGGATTTCGTCACCGTGTCGGTGCACGGCCACCGTCTCGTGATACGGCAGCACGCGCGCCCCCCGCTCCTGAGCGCCCCGCGCCAGCGCCCAGACCAGCCTCCAGACATCGATGCTGGCGTCGGGAACGCGGAAGGCCCGAGAGATCCGCGGATTCAGCATCGGCTCTTCGCGCAGCGCCTGCCCGGGCTCGATCTCCTCGCACGGCACGCCGGTGTCGCGGCATCCCTGCGCGAAGCGCTCGGCATAGGCGGGGTCGTCGAACGGAGTGGTGACGAACAGGCCGCCCGTGTCCTCGACAGCGTCAGGCGCCACCCGCCGCACGATGATGTTCTCGCGCGCGCATTCGTCCGCGGCCGAGGGGTCCTTGACCGCATAACGCCCTCCTGAGTGCAAGAGGCCGTGAAAGCGCCCGCTGGTGCCGGTGCCAAGATCCCCGCGCTCGACCAGCACCACATCGAGGCCGCGCAGCGCCGCGTCCCACGCCACACCGGTGCCGGTCGCCCCTCCGCCGATCACCAGTACGTCGGTGCTGAGCTTCTCCACCGGGTCAGCTTACTCCTGGTTTGCCGCGCCGCGACGGGGCGCCGGCTCGTCCGGGCCGGCGCCCGATGGGATCTCGCCGAGACCTATTCCGCCCAGCTGAACGTCCGCTCAACCGCCTTCTTCCAGAAGTGATAAGCCGTCTCCCGCGCGGACTCTTCCATCTTCGGCTCCCAGCGCTTGTCCTCGACCCAGTTCTGGCGCAGTTCGTCTTCGGTGCTCCAGAAGCCGGTGGCGAGCCCGGCCGCGTAAGCGGCGCCCAGTGCTGTGGTCTCGGCCACCTTTGGCCGGATCACCGGAACGCCCAGGATGTCGGCCTGGAACTGCATCAGCGTCTCGTTGACGACCATCCCGCCGTCGACCTTCAGGGACTCGAGATGCACGCCCGAGTCGGCCTCCATCGCGTCGGCGACCTCGCGGCTCTGGAAGGCCGTCGCCTCCAGCGTCGCCCGGGCGATGTGGCCGTTGTTGACGTAGCGGGTGAGCCCGGCGAACACGCCTCGCGCATCGCCCTTCCAGTAGGGCGCGAACAGGCCGGAGAACGCCGGCACGATATAGCAGCCGCCGTTGTTCTCGACCGTCTTCGCGAGATCCTCGACCTCGGGGGAGGTGCGGATCATCTTGAGGTTGTCGCGAAGCCACTGCACGAGCGCGCCGGTGATCGCGATCGAGCCCTCGAGGCAGTAGACCGGCTTGTCGTCGCCGATCTTGTAGCCAACGGTGGTGATCAGCCCGTTCTTGGACTGGACGGCCTCATTGCCGGTATTGAGCAGCAGGAAGTTGCCGGTCCCATAGGTGTTCTTCGCCTCGCCGACCGAGAACGCGGTCTGCCCGAACGTCGCTGCCTGCTGGTCGCCGAGGTCGCCGGCCACCGGGATGCCCTTGAACACGCCGCTCTTGATCTCCCCGTAGGAAGCGCTCGACGGGTGGATCTCGGGCAGCATCGAACGCGGCACTCCGATCGCGCTCAGCAGCTCCTCGTCCCAGTCGAGCGTCTCGAGGTTCATCAGCATCGTGCGGCTCGCGTTGGAGACGTCGGTGATGTGCAGTCCCCCATCGGTGCCACCGGTGAGATTCCAGATGCACCACGTGTCCATGTTCCCGAAGCACAGGTCCCCGGCATCGGCCTTGTCTCGCGCACCGTCGACGTTCTCGAGGATCCAGCGGACCTTGGGACCCGAGAAGTAAGTCGCGATCGGGAGCCCGGTCTTCAGCCGGAAGCGGTCCTGCCCGCCTTCCTTCTCCAACTCCGCGCAGATCTTGTCGGTCCGCGTGTCCTGCCAGACGATCGCGTTGTAGACCGGCTCGCCGGTGTTGCGATCCCACACCACCGCCGTCTCGCGCTGGTTGGTGATCCCGAGCGCACCGACCGCGCCCGCCCCGCCGCTCACCTTGCCCGCCGCGGCGTCCATCACCTGACGGGAGCGCTGCCAGATCTCATTCGCGTCGTGCTCGACCCACCCGGGCTGGGGATAGATCTGCTCATGCTCGAGCTGTTCGACGGCTACGACGTTGCCACCATGATCGAACACCATGCAGCGCGTACTGGTTGTGCCCTGGTCCAATGCTGCGACGTAATCGGCCATCCGAGTGTCTCTCCTTTCAACTTGCCAGCGCCTCGGCGGCGGTCTGGAAGAGGTAGTAGGAGGAGGTCGCACCCGGATCCTGGTGATCCTGACTGCGCTCCCCCAGGTAGCTCGCCCGCCCTTTGCGGGCGACCAGCGGGATCGTGTCCCGCATCCCTCGCTCGGCCGCGCCCGCCGCATCGCGCAGGGCGCCGTCGAGATCCGACGCCTGCTCTAGTGCCCGCACTGCGGGCACTAGGGCGTCGACCATCGTCTTGTCTCCGGGGTCGGCCTTGCCGCGCGCCTGAACCCCTTCGACCCCCTTGCGCCAAGCGGCCGCGTACCCATCGAGATCGACCTCCTGCTGGCCGGCCAGCGCGGTTCCCATCTGAAGGAACAGAGTCCCGTACAGCGGCCCCGCCGCCCCGCCGACGCTCGACACGAGCGCCATCGCCACCGTCTTGAGGACCGTTCCGGTGTCTGTCTGTTCCTGTGCGCCGAGTCGCTCGAGCGCCTTGCGCATCCCGCGGTCCATGTTGGTCCCGTGATCACCGTCGCCGATCGCGGTGTCGAGTCGCACCAGCTCCTCGCGATGTTCCTGCATCGACGCCGCGAAACGGGTCATCCAGTCGCTGACCGTGTCTCGGGTGACCGGCAAGCTCAGGCGCCCCAGCGAAGGCCCGGGGTGTTCACCGGAGCGTCCCAGTAGCGGACCATCTCGTCATCGAGTTTGAGCAGCGTGATCGAGCAGCCCTGCATCTCAAGCGAAGTGATGTAGTTCCCGATCAGATTGCGCTCGATCTGGATGCCTTGTCCTCCGAGCAGCTTCGCTACTTCGTTGTACATCACATACAGCTCGATCAGGGGCGTACCACCCATCCCGTTGACGAATGCCAGCACGCGATCGCCCGACGAGAACGGGAGATCCTCGACGATCGGAGTGAGCAGTCGCTCCGCAATCTGGGAGGCGGGACCGATGTTCTCGCGGAAGCGACCGGGCTCGCCATGGATCCCGATCCCGATCTCGACCTCGTCGTCGGCCAGCTCGAAGCTGGGGGATCCGGAGGCCGGCGTAATGCACGGCGTCAGGGCCATTCCCATCGATCGCCCGTTGGCGTTCACCCTGCGCCCAAGCTCCGCCACCTCTTGCAGTGAGCGGCGGTCCTCGGCGGCGGCTCCGCAGATCTTCTCGAGCACGACGGTGATCCCTACCCCCCGCCGCCCCGCCGTGTACAGCGAGTCCTGGACCGCCACGTCGTCATTGGTGACCACCGCCTCGACCTCGATCCCGTCGGAACGTGTCAAGTCCGCTGCCATGTCGAAGTTCATCACGTCGCCGGTGTAGTTCTTGACGATGTGGAGAACACCCGCAGCGCCGTCCACTGCCTGCGTCGCGGCCTGCATCTGATCCGGAGTGGGTGAGGTGAACACCTCACCTGGGCACGCTGCGTCGAGCATGCCCGGCCCCACGAACCCCCCGTGCATAGGCTCGTGGCCGGATCCCCCACCGGAGACGAGTCCGACCTTACCCTGCACTGGGGCATCGATCCGGACTACGTAAGCTGGTTCGAAATTGACTCGCATACGGTCGCCGTGGGCGGCCCGCATGCCTTCCAGCGCTTCCTTTACGACATCGTCAGGTGCGTTAATCAGCTTCTTCATGCAGCCTCCGAGAACCGAGCGCAGATAGGGCCAGACGCCCGCGATCCGAGGCGCGCGGGGCCGAGCGGCCCGGGTGGGAGCCGAGGACGTGGCGGAATCCGCTCCGAGCGGTTCCTTCAGCAGAGAAAATGCCGAGCAAGCACCCTCCTTCGAGCCGATCGCTCTCCACCCACGAGCGTCCATTTGCGACAATAGCGGAAATCGTTCGCCAATGTCAAACATCGTTCGGGGTAGGTCGACCGGGAGGCGGGTGTCAACCGGAAGGCGGGTGAGCTGAGAGGGCGTAGGTGTCTGGACCGATCCAATCCATCGAGCGGGCTGCCGCGATTCTGCGGTTACTGTCCGGGCGATCCCGCCGCCTCGGTGTCGTCGAGATGGCAGGACAGCTCGGACTGCCTAAGGGCACCGTGCACGGGATCCTCAGAACGCTCCAGTCGGTCGGGTTCGTGGAGCAGGATCGCGACTCCGGCAAGTATCAGCTCGGCGCCGCTTTGCTTCACATCGGCTCGAGCTACCTCGACGCCAACGAATTGCGCACCCGCGCTCTGAACTGGGCCGATGCGCTGGCGACGCAGAGCGGCGAGAGCGTCCGGATCGGCACGCTGCACGACAACCAGGTGCTGATCGTCCATCACGTGTTCCGCCCTGATGACAGTCGCCAGGCACTCGAGGTTGGGAGCCTCGTTCCGGTGCACGCGACCGCGCTGGGCAAGGCGTTGCTCGCTCACCACGGCTACCTGCTTGCGGAGCTCGGTGCGGGCCCTCTGCCCAGCTACACGCCGGCGACGGTCACCGACATCAAGCAGCTTCGGCACGAGTTGGAGGTGATCTCCGACCGCGGCTGGGCGAGCGAGGTAGGGGATCTGTTTCCGGGGGTGGCGTCGATCGCCGCACCGATCGAGGACCGGCGCGGCGTTATCGTGGGGGCCATCGGCATCTCGGGACCGATCGCGCGTCTGTGCGAGAGTGCCACACCGAGAGCCGAGCTCGTCGGCTTCGTGATGCAGACTGCGCGGACAGTTTCGCGAGAGCTGGGAGCGATTCCATGGTAGGAATGTCGGGTCGATGACCGGGCGCTACGTAATCTCGATCGATCAGGGAACAGCATCGTCGAGATGCCTGGTGTTCGATCACCGCGCGCGGATCGTGTCGGTGGCCCAGAAGGAACATCGCCACCACTATCCAATGCCGGGATGGGTCGAGCACGACCCCGAGGAGATCTGGCGCAACGTTCTCACGGTCGTTGCCCAGGCGCTCGACAAGGCAGACCTGTCGCCGACCGAGCTGAGCGCCCTCGGGATCGCCAACCAGCGGGAGACCACGGTGTTGTGGGACCGCCGCACCGGAAAGCCGGTCCACAACGCGATCAACTGGGAGGACACCCGCACCGACCGCCTCTGCCGGCAGCTCGCAGACGAATACGGGCAGGACGTTTTCCGGGACAAGACCGGGCTTCCCGTGACCACTTACTTCTCGGGACCGAAGGTGCGCTGGCTGCTGGACCACATTCCCGGGTTGCGAGAGCGCGCGGAGACCGGCGAGGTCCTGTTCGGCACGATGGATGCGTGGCTGCTCTGGAACCTGTGCGGCCGGCACGCCACTGACGTGACCAATGCCAGCCGGACGCTGCTGATGAATCTCCATACGCTCAACTGGGACGACGATCTGTTGTCGATGATCGGCGTCCCTCGGGCGATGCTCCCGGAGATCAGGCCGTCCTCTGAGATCTACGGCGAAGCTGGCGTGGCGCTCGCCGGCGTGCCGGTCGCATCGGTCCTCGGCGATCAACATGCCGCGCTGGTGGGGCAGACCTGCTTTAGCCCGGGCGAGGCGAAGTGCACGTATGGAACCGGCAGCTTCCTGCTGCTCAACACGGGCGAGCGCCCGATCGCCTCGCAGCGCGGGCTGCTGACGACGCTCGGCTATCAGCTTGGCTCGGGGGGGCCAACGTACGCGCTCGAGGGATCGATTGCGATCACCGGCGCGCTCGTCCAGTGGTTCCGGGACAACATCGGTCTGATCGGCAGCGCGCCAGAGATCGAGACGCTGGCACTCACCGTGGAGGACAACGGCGGCTGCTATTTCGTGCCGGCCTTCTCCGGGCTGTTCGCGCCGCACTGGCGTAGCGACGCCCGTGGCGTGATCGCGGGACTGACCGGCTACATCAACAAAGGTCACCTCGCGCGTGCGGTGCTCGAGGCCACCGCCTGGCAGACGCGGGAGGTCGTGGAGGCGATGCACGCGGATTACGACGGCGGGCTCCTCGAGCTTCGAGTGGACGGGGGGATGACCGCCAACAACTTGCTGATGCAGTTCCTCGCCGATGTCCTCGACGCGCCGGTGATGCGGCCGATCGTGGCCGAGACCGTGTCGCTCGGCGCGGCATATGCCGCCGGCTTGGCGGTCGGATTCTGGCCCGATCTGGACAGCCTCAAGCGGAACTGGCACCGAGCGGCGGAATGGCTGCCGAAGCTCGATGCCGCCGAGCGTGAGAAGGGCTATCGAAAGTGGAAGAAGGCGGTGGCGCGGACGATCGACTGGCTCGATGACGACGATTGGGCGGCGGCCGATGGCCTAGTGCCGCGACCTTAGTGCCGTGACCCTAGTCGACCTCGACGCTACCCCGGCCGAGTTGTCGCTGGGCGGGGCCCGGTCCGACTTGATCATCGCCTTCGAAGAAGCGCTGTACGGTCCTGATCACCGCGGATGGGTCGTCGCTGGGGGTGATCGGGTCCCCGAACGCGATGCTCACCGAGTGGCGCTTGGACCCGTTGTGGCTCCGGATCCGCGACGGCCAGAAGCGGCCGGGCGGCATCGCGGCGCGCGTGCCGGTGATCCGGATCGGGACGATCGCCAGGTTGTGCCGGGCTGCGAGCACCGCCGCCCCGCGGCGCAGACGGCCGGTGCCGCCGCTACGCGATCGGGTCCCCTCCGGATACAGCAGCAGGTTCCAGCCGCGGTCGAGCAGCCGATCGACGTGGCCGGCCGCGGTCTTTCTGAGGCCGCCTCCCCGCCGATCCATGGGGATGGTGTTGAAGCACAGGGAGACCACCACCGCGACCAGCCGGTTGCGGTAGAAGTAGTCCGTCGCCGCACCCACCACCGTGCGCCTGCGAATCCGCCGGGGGAGCGCGGCGAGGATCACGGGCGTGTCGATGTGGCTGACGTGATTTGCCACCAGGATCACCGGTGGGCGGATCCGTCCGAGCTTGTCCCGCCCAACCGTACGCCGGCGGGTGTAAAAGGCCAGCAGCGGATTCAGGACACACCGCAGGACCGCCTCCCGCGTGGCGATCGCCGGGCGTGAGCGTGCCCAGGCGACGTCGAGCTGCGGCGCCGCGGGCAGCAGCTCCCGCGCACGGCGCTGCAGGCGGACCGGTGCTGAGGCCTTGCGCCGGACCGGCAGCAGGTTCGTGGCGGCGAAGCGCCACCGGCGCGCCTGGCGCTTGACGCGCGCGGGTGCTGACGTCTCACGCCGAACCGGAAGCACGTTGCAATAAACCCCGATCTGTAACAAACGTTACGGGCCGCCAGCTGTCGAGTCCGGTCCGGACCGGAGCTCGATTCCCGCGCCGTCCGGAAGGCGTCTCTGCCACCGTTCTGGCGTTCTCCGGAGCGCTCGCAGGATTACGTCCGGCGCGGCTGCTACACACAGTTTCACGAGATGAACGAGGGGCCGGATCCACAGAAGCGGTTGCGTCGCCAGCTCACCGACGCCTACGCCGAGCTGAAGGCTCACATGGCGAGCTGGGAGTACGCCTTCGCGATGGGCTCCGGCCGCGACGGCGGGCGCGATCATCCGATCCATTGGCAGACGAACGCCCGTACCGAGCGGCTCACCGCGCGCTGTCGCGACCTCAAGGCGCAGCTCGCCGAGTTCGAGCGGTAGCGATTCTCGCGCAGGGGCCCGCGCCGCCCCCGTCCCCACCGCCCCCGCGGTAAGGTTCTGACTCCTGGGTTTCGTCTAGCAGGAGCGGCTGTGCAGCGCGTCAGCTTGATTCAGGGGACCGGAACGGCAGCGCCGGCGCGGCAACGCGCGCCACCGGAGCGCGTCGGCTGCGCACGCGCTTGAGACCGGGCAACTCCAACCCTAGAGGAGAGACATGGCAGACAACAGAGGTGTGGCATACATAGGTCCGGGGAAGGTGGAGCTGCACGACATCGACTTCCCGACGTTCGAGCTGCAGGACGGACCGGGGGTGAATCCCGCGAACGTCGGACGCAAGCTTCCGCACGCGGCGATCTTGAAATGTGTCGCGACCAACATCTGTGGCTCGGACCAGCACATGGTGCGCGGCCGCACGACGGCGCCTGAGGGGCTGATCCTCGGTCACGAGATCACGGGCGAGGTGATCGAGACCGGCCCCGGGGTCGAGTTCATCAAGGTCGGTGACTTGTGCTCGGTGCCGTTCAACATCGCTTGCGGTCGGTGCCGCATGTGCAAGACAGGCAACACCGGGGTGTGCCTGAACGTCAATCCGGATCGTCCAGGGTCGGCGTATGGGTACGTCGACATGGGCGGCTGGGTCGGAGGCCAGGCCGAGTACGTGCTCGTTCCCTACGCCGACTGGAACCTGCTGAAGTTCCCCGACAAGGATCAGGCGATGGAGAAGATCCTCGACCTGACGATGCTGTCGGACATCTTCCCGACCGGCTATCACGGAGCGGTCACCGCGGGCGTGACCTCCGGCTCGACGGTCTACATCGCCGGCGGCGGGCCGGTCGGCCTCGCGGCGGCGCATTCCGCGCAGCTGCTGGGGGCCGCCGTGGTGATCGTCGGCGACCTGATCCCGGAGCGACTCGAGCAGGCGCGCAGTTTCGGCTGCGAGGCGATCGACATCTCCAAGGGAGAGCCGAAGGACCAGATCGAGCAGATCCTGGGCGTCCCCGAGGTCGACGCCGGCGTCGACGCCGTCGGCTTCGAAGCCCGCGGTCACGGTGCCGACTCCGAGCACGAGGCCCCGGCGACGGTGCTCAACTCGCTGATGGACCTCACCCGGGCGGCCGGCAAGCTCGGAATCCCGGGGCTGTACGTCACCGGCGACCCCGGCGCGGCCGATGAGGCCGCCAAGCAGGGCTCGTTGTCGATCCGGATCGGTCTCGGTTGGGCGAAGTCGCACGGCTTCACCACCGGTCAATGCCCGGTGATGAGGTACCACCACGGCCTCATGCAGATGATCCTCAACGACAAGGCCCACATCGCGAAGGCCGTCAACGCGACGGTGATCACGCTCGACGAAGCCCCGCAGGGTTATAAGGACTTCGACAGCGGGGTGGCCAAGAAGTTCGTGTTCAACCCCCACGGCCTGATCAAGACCTGAGCTAATCCCAGGGCCTGATCGAGGCCTGAGGCCTCCTGCCGCGCGCGCCACGACCCCGTGGTGCGCGCGGCGCAGCCTCGCTCGGCTACAGGGACGCCCGGCCTACACGACCCGGGGGGCATCGCGCCGAGACGCCACCACGCCGCCATCCCACGTCCTGGTCACGGCGCCCGACAGGGCTGGATACGCCCGGAGGACCCCCAGCAGCTCTGGATCCTCACCGGTCAGCGCCATCCACGCGGCGCGCAGTCCCTCACTGGCCCCGGTCCTCAGTACCGAGGCTCGATTCTCGAGGTGACCGACGAGCACCGAGCCCGCCGGCGGGCGGATCACGCATACCGCTGGGACATGGTCGGGATCGGCCATCTGCCCGGCGAGCGTGTCGGCGAGCGCGTCGTAGCGGAGCGACCGGGTCCGGCGGAGCTCGACGAGCGCAGGGTTGATCGCGCGTAGATAGCGGTCGGTCAGGCGCGCGACCATCGATGACAGCGGCGCGTGGGCAATCCCGTGGGGCCGGGTCTGGAGGACGAGCATGTCGGTGACTCTCGAGCCGGCCCGCTGGCACCGGGATTGCCTCGGCCAGCGTCGCGTCAAGCAGGCTCATCCCGCGGAAGCTGACCGGCGCCCCAGCGAGCCACGGCAACCGGGCGGAGGCGCGCAGCGCGCAGCGGATCTCGTCCTCGCTGGCCAGCTCGCCGAGATCAACGATCGACGCGCTGTCGGCGTCGGTCGCTGTGCAGTGGAGCGCGATCTCGCTCGACGGGATCGCCTCGAAGCGGAGCGGCCGCTGTCGCGTCCACACGTGGTCGACCACGTAGTCCATGTCCAGAAACGGGCCGCCGCGCAAGGCGCGCGCGGCGCTCACGAACCGAGGGTCGCCGAATCCATGCTGGTAAAGGGTCGCCAGATAGGCCGCCTGTCCTGCCAGCAGGAACGCGGCATTGAAGGCGCCCGCCGAGGCGCCGTGCACCTCGTCGAAGCAGTCGCGCAAGCCGAGTTGCTCGATCGCAGCGCTCATTCCCGCCGAGACCACACCGCGCATTCCGCCGCCCTCGATCACCAGCGCGGCGCGGCGGCCGTCGCTCCTCGCTCCCGGCCGAGAGCCCTCGTTCCGGCGACGGAGGACCGTCTGCACCACGGGGTGGCTGCGGAGATCCTCGGTCATCGGCGCGGCGGGTCGATATGGATCGGGAGACAGGCGGCGCAGGAACATCGCGTCGCTAATCGTAATTCGCCCGTTCAAAGGGTTGCCCACAGGAGGAGGATCGCCGCGAGCACGCCGGCGGTGGCGAGGGGGGCGAAGCGGCGGAAACGGACGGGCGGGGCGCTCGGCCCGGCGAGTTGGCTGGCGATCAGGGTCGCGACCGATCCCTGGGGGGTGGCCAGCGAACCGATCGCGAGGCCGACGGACGCCGCATACGCGGGGGCGCCGGCCGTGAGCAGCCCGGTGGCGCACACGCTCACCGGCAGGTTGTTGGCCAGCGCAGCCGCGGCCCCGAGGGAAGCCGCGACGGCAAGCAGCCCGGGAAGGCTGACCAGCGCCATCGCGTGCACGGAGAGGCCGAGAGCTTGGATGACCAGCAGCAGTCCCCCGACCTGGAACGCGACCCGCCACGGAACGATCAGCCGCGGCCGGGTGCGGGCGCTGGCCAGCGCGACGGCGACGACGGCGACGAACGGCCACCAGGGCGCGATCCCAGCGATCGGCGCAATCGTGGCGACGAGTGCGGCCGCCGTCAGCGAGATCGCGGCCTGTCGCTCCGCGCTGGACAGGGGCGCTCGCGGAGGCGCGGGGGTGGGGAGCCGCGTGGCCAGCGCCCGTCGCTCGCTGATCGCGACGCCGGCGGCGCAGATCGCCGCCGCGGCGACGCCGGGAGCGAACATGTGCTCGAGGAACGCCCCGGCCGACAGCCCCAGGTGGTTGATGATCACGAGATTGGTCGGATTGCCCTGGGGGACGGCGATCGAGGCGGCGTTCGCGACTACCACCGCTCCCAGGAACAGCGGTGCGAACGGTGCCTGGAACCGGCGAGCGAGGACGGCCAACAGCGGGATCATCAGCACCACCGCGCCGTCGAGCGACACCGCCGCGGTCAGCAGGCCGCACATGACGCACACCAACGAGAACAAGACGAGGGAGCTGCCCCGCGCGCAGGCGGCCAGGGCGCACGCCGCGCGTTCGGCGAGGCCTGAGCGTTCCACATGTGCGGCGAGCGTGAGCGCGGCGCCGAGGAACGCCACCAGCGGCGCGATCACGGCCAGCGCCGGCGCCAGCGGTGCTCCGAGGAGCGCGTCCACGGCGCCCGCGACCGCAACCACCGACGTGGCGGCGGAGCTGCGCGGCTTGAGCGCCAGCGCTCCGACCGCAATCGCTGCAACAATCACATGGGTGATAAGCATGGTTATTAGTTAAGGTAGCTTATCTTATGCCGACTGTCCACCGCAAAGCCGATGACGCCGCCGAGGCGCTGGTCGCGGTCGCGCCGCTCGCGACACGGTGGATCGAGCGGCTGCTCGCCCGCCACGATCCCTCGCTGACCGTGCCCCAATACCTAGCGCTTCGCGCGGTCGCCCGAGAGGGGGTCTCTGGGGCCGAGCTCGCGCGGCGCACCGGCGTCTCGGGTCCCGCCGTGTCTCAGCTGCTCGCCGGGCTCGCCGACGCGGGACTGCTTGAGCGACGCGCCACCGCCGATGACCGGCGCCGCCACGCACTCACGCTCTCGCCGGCGGGCGAGCAGGCCTTTCACTCTGCTGAGGCGCTGTTGCGCGAGCGCCTCGGCATGCTCCTGGTCGAGCTCCCGCGTCCCGAGGTCGACGCGCTCGCGCGGCTGCTCCCCAGCGTCGAAGCCGCGCTCTCCGGCAGTGCCCCACCCCGTCGACCACCGCCGCCCGCGCCACCATCATCCCGCCAGCGCCGGCATCCCAAGCCGTGAACCCCTGGCTACTTTCTCCGAGGAGACTCGGCGGGCGCACGACTGTAGTGGTGCCCGGCGTCAGCGCTGAGGCGCGGCCCGGGCTCTCACCAGGGCAGCGGCACCGCCTCGGAATCGCGCTGCTCGGCGATGTACAGCGAGGGCAGGAGCCGCGACAGGAAGAAGAACTCGCTGTAGGCGTGCTTCATCAGCCCCAGCCCGATCTCGTCGGGCAGCAGCATCCGCAGGTCCTCGGGGGTGGCGTCCAGCCCCTCGCCCAGCCAGAAGCGGCTGCGCAGCACGCAACCGTAGGGCGTGTCGCGCGCCACGTGGGTCATGCGGCCTCCGCGGGGGCGCCCGGCCTCGTCGCGCGGGGGCTCGTCGCCGATCCCGATGCGGGCGCACACCGCGGTCGAGATTCCGCCGTTGCCCATCGCGGCCTCGTACGCGGACGCGGAGAACGTCTCCGTGGGCTCGTGGAATGCGATCCACAGCCGCAGCACCGGATCCGCCCCGAGCCGCTCCTGCACCTCGTGGGTTGACCCGACGTGCGTGTCCGGGCTCGTCTCCCACCACCGGGAGGAGACGTGATCGGCGGGATGCCACCAGCTGTACTGCTGATCGTCGGGGGCGAAGCGAAACCACCATTCGAACATGCGGCCCTTGCAGCCCGGCATTTCCGTACGGGCGGCCACCTCCAGCACCCCCGAGTCCAGCCGCTGCACCCCCATCTCCAGCGGCAGCGGATCCGGGCTCAGCAGCAGGTCGGCGTCCTTGAACTCCATCGCGAGCTCTCCTTTCAGGGTTCGATCCGCAGGCTGCGCGACAGCTTCACCCCGCCGATCGCGATCGCGGCGAAGCAGCCGAGCTCGACGATCTCTGCGTCGGTGAACTCCGAGCGCAGCTCCTCGTAGACCGCGTCGAAGGCGCTGCCGTCGTCAGCGGGTGAATCGCTCACCAGCGCCCGCGCGAAGCGCAGCGCGGCCCGCGTGCGGGGGTCGGGATGGTTGAAGTCGGGCATGGCGCAGGCCCGGGCATCGCCCTCCTGCAGCCCCTGCTCGAGTGCCATCACGGAGCGCTGCTCGGCGCAGAAGTCGCAGCCCTGCAGCTGCGAGATCGCGATCCGCATCAGCTCCTTGATCGTGTGCTCCACCTGGCCTCCACGATGGGTCAGATCCCAGAAGCGCGCGTAGCCCACCGCCATCTCGGGGCTGTGCGCCAGCGTCAGGTACCACGCCGGCTTGGGCGTCGAGAGCCGCTCGGCGCGCTCCAGCACCGCCTGCAGCTCCGGGTCGGTGACCTGCTCGGGCGACACCTGCGGAACGCGTGAGGTATCGATGCTCATGAGGTCCTTTCGAGTGTGGACAGCGCCAGGCGGCACTCGGTCTCCTCCACCCCGGCGGGCTCGCGCTCGATGGCCCGCGCCACCGACACCAGCCGCGCGACGAGCTCGGCGTTGGAGGCGGCGGGCACTCCCCGGCGCAGCATCAGCGTGTCCTCCATCCCGGTGCGGGCGTTGCCCCCCAGCGCCAGCCCCACTGCCGTGAGCTCGAGGTTGGCGCGGCCGATGGCGATCACCTGCCAGATCGAGCCCTCCGGCAGGCGGTCGATCATCGCCAGCAGGTTGGCGGTGGTCGCCGCCGCGCCGCCACGGACGCCGAGCACGAACGAGAACTGCAGCGGCTCCTCCAGCAGCCCCTCGGCATGCAGCGCCAGCGCCACCTCCAGG
Source organism: uncultured Solirubrobacterales bacterium (assembly GCA_963767695.1). Taxonomy (GTDB): domain Bacteria; phylum Actinomycetota; class Thermoleophilia; order Solirubrobacterales; family Solirubrobacteraceae; genus Palsa-465. The sequence goes on along the minus strand of CAVYFE010000031.1, from coordinate 38,655 downwards.
TGGCCGGTGTCGTAGATCTCGAGCTCTGGCTTGACGCCAAGTTCGCGCATCCGCGTCGCCAGCCGGCGCACGCCGTCAGGCGGGTTGCGGAACTCGCCCTGGCCGAACGTCATCGAGCACACGTTGAGCGTCGCCATCCGCGGGCGCGCCTCCACCAGCCGCTCGCGGGCCTCGAAGGGCACCTCCAGCCCCACTCCCGTGGACAGCTGGATCAGCGCCGGGCAGGACTGCTCGATCAGCTTCACCGTGCGCCGCGCCAGCTCCAGGTCGGCGGTGGGGCGTCCCTGCTCGTCGCGCACGTGGACGTGGACGACGGCCGCGCCGGCGTCGTGGGCGCCGGCGGCGGCGGCGGCGATCTCCTCCGGCGTGGTGGGCAGGTGGGGGTTGTCAGCCTTGGTGGCGATCGGGCCCGTGAGGGCGGCGGTGATCACGGCCGTGCTCATGCCACCGCCGCTCCCTTGGCCTCGCCCACGTACAGCGCTCGCAGCCGGGGGTCGCCGCGGACCTCGGCGGGAGTGCCTGCCAGCGCGATCCGGCCCTTCTCGAGCACGTACACGTGGTCGGCCAGCGTCAGCCCGCGCTCCACGTTCTGCTCCACGACCAGCATCGCCACCCCGCGGCGGTTGATCTCCGCCAGGGCCTCGTACACGCGGTCGACGATCAGCGGCGCCAGCCCCAGCGAGATCTCATCCAGCAGCATCAGCCTCGGCGCGGCCATCAGCGCGCGGCCCACCGCCAGCTGCTGCTGCTGGCCGCCCGAGAGGTCCTTGCCCGACTGCTGGCGCTTCTCCTTGAGCACCTCGAACAGCTCGTAGACCTCGTGCAGGCGCTTCTCGCGCTCGCTCTTGCTGGGCGCCGTGCGCCCGCCCACGAGCAGGTTCTCCTCCACCGACAGCTCGCCGAAGATCCGCCGGCCTTCCATGCAGTGCGCGATCCCGGCGGCTACGAACTCGTGCGCCGGGCGGCCCTCCAGGCGCCGGCCGGCGAATCGGATCTCCCCGCTGAGCGGCGCCAGCATCCCGGAGAGCACGCGGGCGGTGGTGGTCTTGCCCGCGCCGTTGGCCCCCAGCAGTCCCACGATCTCCCCCTCGCCGATCTCGATCGAGACCTCAGTGAGGGCGCGCGAGTGCCCGTAGGCCGCGGTCACGCCGTGGACGCGCAGCAGCGGCTCGGCCGCCACGGCCCGCAGCGCATGGGGCGGGCGGACCTGCTCACCGGCCGCTCCCCCGGTGCCCAGGTATGCCGCCACCACCTGCGGGTCGGCCATCACCGTGGCCACGTCGCCCTCGAGCAGCTTCTGTCCCCGGTCCAGCACCACGACCCGGTCGGCGCACTCGTGGATCACGTCGAGGACGTGCTCCACGATCACCATCGACTCCACCTGCGAGCGCAGGCGCTTGATCAGCCCCACCAGCTCGTGCACCTCGGTCTCCACCAGCCCGGCGGCGATCTCGTCGAGCAGCAGCAGCCGGGGCCGCAGCGCCAGCGCGCGCGCTAGCTCCAGGCGCTTGAGCCTCAGCAGCCCCAGATCCTCGGCGCGCAGGTGTGCGAACTGCGCCAGCCCGGTCACGGCCAGGATCGACGTCGCCTCTGCGCGCGCCTCTCGCCGGCGCCGGATGCCGCCGCCGTGCAGGCACGCCACCTCGAGGTTCTCCAGCACGGTCATGCGCGCGAACGGAGCCGGGATCTGGTGGGTGCGGCCGATTCCCAGCCGGGCCCGCGCCTCGGGAGTCAGCCCCTCGACCTGGCCGCCGGCGATCGCGATGCAGCCGGCGTTGGGCGCCAGTGCGCCGCTCAGCAGCCCGATCAGCGTGCTCTTGCCGGCGCCGTTGGGCCCGATGATCCCGAGGATCTCGCCGGGATCGACGTGGAAGGACACGTCGCTGACGGCATCGACGCCGCCGAAGCTCTTGCTCACGCCCTGGACGTCGAGCAGGTGGCCCTCGGCCGCGGGCTCACCCTCGCGCCCGTGGTAGGGCGCCTCGGCCAGGACCGCCGGGCCGGCGGGCTGATCGCCCTGCATGCGGGTCCGCACCAAAGCCACCAGCGAGCCCCACAGCCCCCGGGGCGCGAAGCGGATCACGATGATCAGCAGGGCGCCGGTCAGCGCCACGTGCAGCTCCGGGTAGTTGGCCAGCTGGATGCCGAACTCGACGATGAACAGCGCGCCCACGATCGGGCCCAGCACGGTGCCCAGCCCGCCGATGATCGTGGCGTTGACGATGTCGATCGTCCACTGCAGCGAGAACGCACCCGAGGGATCGATGTGCCCCAGCTTGTCGGCCTGCAGGCCGCCGACCAGCCCCATCAGTGCGCCCGACAGCACGAATGCCCACAGCTTCACGCGGAACGTGGGCACCCCCACCTCGCGGGCCACGTCCTCGTTGTCGCGGATCGACAGCAGCGCCGAGCCCAGCCGCAGACGGTGGACCACCACCAGCGTGATCGTGGCCAGCACCGTCAGCAGCAGCGTGAGCTGGTAGAGCTGGCCGTCGCTGGGCACGTTGTTGGTCAGCGTCAGGCCCGCGTTGCCCCCCAGGCCGTTGAAGTTGATCATGAACTGCAGCAGCGCCTCGCCCAGCACCAGCGTCCCGATCGTGAAGTACAGGCCCCGGAAGCGGAACATCGGCACGCTCATGAGTGCGGCGAAGCCGCCGCCCACGAGGGCGGAGATCGCCATCGCCGGCAGCAGCGGAATCCCGCTGTGGATCGTGATCCAGGCGGTGGCGTACTCACCCAGGCCCACGAACGCGGCCGAGGCCAGCGACACGAGGCCGCCGTAGCCCGCCAGCAGGTTCCAGGCCTGCGCCAGCGCCGCCAGCTGCAGCACCTGGTAGCCGACGACCGTGTCGTAGTCGCTGGCGTAGGAGGGCAGGAACGCCAGCACCACCGCCAGCGCCACCAGCGTCACGCCGCCGAGCTGGCGGGGCGTGAGGCTGAGCCGACCGCGCCCCCAGCGGACCGACGGGCTCAGCTGGGGGCTGACGCCGCTCATCGGCTCAGGTCGCGCTGGCTCGCCCGAACAGGCCCTGCGGCCGCACGCCGAGGATGATCAGGAACGCCACGAAGCCGATGAAGTCTCGGTAGCCGTCGCCGAAGAAGGACGCCCCCACGCTCTCGATCAGCCCCAGCAGCAGCCCGCCGTACAGCGTGCCCTTGATGTTGCCCAGGCCGCCGAGGACCACCACCGCAAACCCGGTCAGCAGATAGGTGGTACCGGTGTACGGGTCGAACGAGAACGCCAAGCCGGCCAGCACCCCGCCCACCGCCGCGCACGCGGCGGCGAGCCCGTAGATCAGCGCGTACACCCGGCGGATGTCGATCCCCATCACCTCTGCCGCCTCGGGGTCCTCGGCGCTGGCCCGCACGGCTCGGCCCGACGCTGTTCGCTGAAGGGCCAGATGGGCCCCACCGCACAGCAGCAGCGCGAACGCGAACGAGATCAGGTAGATCGTCGGAATCTGCAGGCCGGCGACCGACAGCGAGGAGGTCGCGTAGGGTGCGTTGAGCGAGCGCGTGTCGCCGCTGAAGATCAGGATGTAGAGGTTCTGCGCAATGATCGACAGCCCGAACGTCGTCAGCAGCGCGGGCTCGGGACCCCTGCGCATCGCGGGCGTCACCAGCACACGCTGCAGCGGGTAGGCGAGCAGGAACACCGCCGGAGTCACCGCGATCAACGACACCAGCGGGTCGATCGATGCGTGGGTGGAGAGTTCGTAGGCCAGGTACGCACCCAGCAGCACGAGCTCGCCGTGGACCAGGTTGATCAACCGCAGCACGCCGAAGACCAGAGACAGACCGAGCGCCGTCACCGCGAATAGGCCGCCGAGCAGCACGCCGGTGATCACCGCCGTGACCAGCTCGTGGCCGGTGGGGATCGTGATGGCTAGAACGCTCATGGCACTCGGTCTCTCTGGCTCTCTCTCCTGGGCTCTCGAGCTATGGCAGCGGGAACAGGAACTTGCCGTCGGGCCTGATGTTCGTAAACGACGAGAACACCACCTTCGACTGCCCGTTCTGCCATTGGTCCTCGACCAGCGGCAGCTTCGAGGTGTGGTTGGCGTCGAAGTGGATCGGTCCCACGACATAGGTCTTGTTCGTTCGGGCGATGGCCGCGTTGACCTTGGCCTTGTCGGTGGAGCCGGCGGCGCTGATCGCGTCCATCAGCACCATCGCCGCCGTATAGCTGTCGGCGATGTGCTGCGACCAGGTCTGGCCGGTCTGGGACTCGAACTCCTGGCGCAGCGTGGAGGCGCCGGGATACGGGAAGGTCGGGTCCCAATAGCCGCCCACGATCACGCCGTCGGCCAGCTTGCCCAGCGCCTGGGCGAACTGCTGCGGCTCGGCGCCCTTCTCGATCACCAGCACCTTGGGCGTGAACCCCACCGACTGCATCTGCTTGCGGATCGACACCGCCTGCGGCGTGACCGAGTCCACGAACACGATGTCCGCGCCCGAGGCCTTGGCCTGCGCCACCAGGCTCGAGAAGTCGGTGGCCTCGGTGGAGTACTGGGCGTTCATGACCACGGTGTAGCCGTTGGCCTTGGCCACCACCGGCCACGCCTTGCCCAGGCCCTGTCCGTCCGGACCGTTGTCGTGCAGGATCGCGACCTTGTGGTTGGTGTTCGAGTGCCAGAACTTCAGCGTCCCGAACGGCGCCGCCGCCAGGTCGGGCTCGTCGAAGAACAGGTCCCACACGTAGTTCCAGTGCTTGACGCTCTTGAACGCCTCCAGCGGATCGCAGCCCGTGACCATCGGCACCTTCGAGCGGTCGGCGACGATCGCGCCGGCGTTGACCAGCACCGGCGTGCAGGAGCCGAGCAGCGCGTCCACGTGGTTGCCGGTGATCAGCTGCTGGACGTTGTTGGAGGTCGTGTTCGGGTCGGTCTTGTCGTCGAGCAGGACCAGCTTGACCTGGCGCTTGTGCCCGCCGACGTCCAGGCCGCCGGCGGCATTGACCTGGCTCACGGCATGCTGGTAGCCCCACTTGACGAACGCGCCGAAGCCGGCGAGTGGTCCCGTGATCGGGATCGATGCCCCGATCACGACGGGACCGGAACTGCTGGACCCGGACGACCCGGAGCTGCCGCACGCCGCGAGCCCGAAACAGGCCGCTGCCGCGACCAGCATCGAGCTCACGCCCTTGCGCCAACCAGGGGTGATGGTCATCAGGCTTCTCCTCCTGGAGTCGATATGGCACCGGCGGACTCGCCGGTGGGTGTGGTGATGGCTTGAAGGTGGTCGATCAGCCGCGCTCTGACCGCGTCCGCCTCGGCGGGCGTCCAGCGGTGAAAGCCCTCCCCGCTCTTCATCCCCAGCCGCCCCTGGCCCACCAGCTCGCGCAGGTAGGGGGACGGCCCGGGGGTGCGGTCGATGTGCGGCAGGACCTGCTCGTGGATCGCCAGCGTGAGATCGAGGCCGACCAGGTCGGCGTTCTCCAGCGGTCCCAGCGCCGGCAGCCGCAGCCCGAAGCTGTTGCGCACGACGGTGTCCACGGCGCGGGCGTCGCACACATCCGCCGCCACCAGGGCGATCGCCTCGCGCCACAGCGCGTGCTGCAGGCGGTTGCCGATGAACCCGGGCACGTCGCGCTTGACGTGCACCGGCGTCTTGCCGGCGGCGCGCAGCAGCGCGATCGTGCGCTCGATCACCTCGGCGCCGGTGTCGGCGGCCTGCACCACCTCGACCAGCGGCACCAGATAGGGCGGGTTCCACCAGTGCGTGCCGACCACGCGCTCGGGATGCCGGGTGCCGCGAGCGATATCGGAGATCGGGATCGCGGAGGTGTTGGTGGCGAGGATCGCGCCCGCCGGGGCCACTTGGTCGAGCGTGGCGAAGATCGCGCGCTTGAGCTCGAGGTCCTCGGGCCCGGCCTCGATCACCAGCTCGGCGCCGCGCGCCGCCTCCTCGAGCTGCGCGTGGGTGGAGATCCGCTGCGCCGCCTCGAGGTCGCGCCCCAACTGCTCGAGGTTGGCGCTCACGCGGGCGTGCACCGAGTCCAGCGCCTCGGGCGCCGGATCGTGGATGGCCACCGAGGCGCCGCCCTCGGCGAACACCTGCGCCAGGCCGTGGCCCATCAGCCCGGCACCGACGATCGCGATGCTGCGATGCTCGAGCGCCACGCTCACCCCGCCGTGTAGCCGCCGTCGACGTACACGGTCTGGCCGGTGACGAACGCGGCGCCCGGCGAGAGCAGGTACAGGACAGTGCCGACCATGTCCTCGGGCTCGGCCAGCCGTCCCAGGGGCGTGCGGCTCAGCATCCCCTCGCGCGCGCTCACGCCGCGGGGCTCGTCGCCGTACATCCAGGAGGTCAGCGGTGAGCGGAACAGCGCCGGAGCCAGCGCGTTGACGGCGATCCCGTGGGGCCCCCACTCGCACGCCAGCGTGCGGGTGAGGCCGTCGATGGCGGCCTTGGAGGTGCAGTAGGCCGAGTAGCCCGCCGCCAGGCCGAGCTTCCCGCGCGTGGAGGACACCAGCACAACGCGCCCGCCCTCGCCCTGCTCGATCAGCTGTCGTCCCGCCGAGCGGCAGGCCAGCCAGCTGCCGCGCACGTTGGCGTCGATCACCGACTGCCATTCGTCGGGGTCCTGCTGCTCGATCTTGGCCGGCCGGTTGTCGCCGGCGGCCGTGAACAGGAAGTCGAGGCGTCCGTGGGCGTCGACCGACGCCCGCACCATCTCATCGGTGTCCTGCGCCGAGTTGGGCCGCCGGGCCACGAGCTCGACCTCCCCCCCGTTCTCCCGCAGCTCCGAGCCGAGCTCCTCCAGGGACTCGGCGTCGCCGCCGGCAAGCGTGACCCTGACGCCGCTGGCCACCAGCCCGCGCGCCACCGCGCTGCCCAGGGCTCCGGTGGCGCCCGTGACCAGCGCCGAGCGGCCCGAGATGTCGAACAGCCGCGCCACCGACAGCTCCTGCGCAGAGACGCTCATCGCGTCGCCGGCGGGTTGGGCATGACCACCAGCATCGACGCCGGCAGGTTGGTGCGGTTCTCGATCGAGCGGCGCTCGCCCGGCGCCAGCCGGCAGGAGTCCAGGGGCCCCAGCTCCTGCTCGCCCTCATCGGTGATGACCGTCACGCGGCCGTCGAGCACCACGTAGACCTTCTCCAGCGGTGTGGCGTCGGATTCCGCGCCGCCGCCCGGCAGGAAGTGCGAGAGCCCCACCCAGAAGTTCTCGTTCTCGGACGCCTCCGCGCCCTGCAGGCGCAACCCGCGCATGTCGTGGTGCTTGGGCGCCTCGTAGGGCCGGGCGTCGGCAATGCGCGTGAGGTGCATCAGTCCTCGCTGCCGGTCTCGATCCGGTACTCGCCGCCCGGGTCGAGGATCGCCACCAGGCGCACGATGCAGCCGTCGCCCTTCTCCCAGCGCCAGGGGAACGCCGCGAACGTGCAGCGCTTGCCGGTGACCGCATCGATCTGGCCGCCCACGTTCTCGAACCCGACGATCCCGTTGCCCAGCAGGTGCCGATGGCAGGGCTCCCACAGCGGGAAGTCCTGGGTGATGTCGCGCCCGCCGCTGTGCTCGGCGTATTCCTCGGCGATCCCGTGGATCAGGGGCCCGTTCGGCTGCACGCCGATCGCGGTGCCCAGGGGGTGGTCGAGGGCCTGGCAGTCGATGCCGAAGGCCTTGACCTTCTTCTCCGCCAGCCAGGCGCCGGCCTCGTCGTAGGTCCCGGGGGACTCGACGAAGTACCGGCGGTTGTCGCCCCAGTAGCGGTGCCAGCCGGTGTTGACGATCACGATGTCGCCCTCCCGGATCCGGGGCGTGGCCTGCTCCAGGTCCCCAGCGGTGATGAGCGCCCACTTCTCCTTGGGGATCGAGACCACCACGCCCGTCCCGAAGAACGACGACAGGGGCACCTCGTCGATGTACGGCGTGCCCTCGATCACGTGCGCCGGGGCATCGCTGTGGGTGGTGCAGTGCATGAACGTGGTGATCTGCTGCGAGAGCACCCCCGACTTGGCGTGGTAGTGGAAGCGCTCGATCTTCACGTCGGGGAAGTACGGCCACAAGGGCGCGTTGTGGCCCCACGGGTGCGAGAGGTCGTAGAACTGCAGGCTGGTGCGCGGATCGGTGGCGTTGGGCGCGCTCGCAGCCAGAGCGGTGGTCGTCGTCATCGAGTTCTCTCCTCAAACCGGGCGTCCCATCCAGCGGGACGCCTGTCTTGCGTGGCAGAACGATTATCATCTGTGGTCATAGGTGTCAAGTCCCGCCTGGTGGAATCTTGATCTTGCTAGATGGGATCCGGCCGGTTAGACTGGCGCCCGTGTCCGATGCGCTCACCGTCCCGGAGCCGCGGCGCGGCGGCATCCAGCTCGTGGCGCGCGTGGCCGATGTTCTGCGCGCCCTGTCCCACGCGCCGGACGGCCTCAGCCTGTCCGAGCTCTCGCTGGCGGTCGGCGTGCCCAAGTCGACGGTCCACCGGCTGGTTGCGGCGCTCGAGGCCGAGGAGTTCGTCACTCCCGCGGCCGCCGGCAAGATCCACCTCGGGCGGGGCATCGCCCGGTTGGGCGCCGCCACCCGCGACGGACTGCGCGAGCAGGTCAGGCCGTTCCTGCTGCGGCTGCATCAGGAGCTGGAGGAGACCGTCGATCTCTCCGTGCACGAAGGCGACAGCGCCCGGTTCATCGACCACATCCCGGCTCCGCACCGGCTGCGCGCGGTGTCGGCGGTGGGCGCGGTCTTCCCGCTGCACAGCACGGCCAACGGCAAGGCGCTGCTGGCGGCCATGCCCGAGGAGGAGGTGGCGGCGCTGCTGCCCAGCCGGCTGCCGGCGCTCACCCCCAACACGATCACCTCACGGCGGGAGCTGTGGGAGGAGCTCGAGCAGGTGCGGACGCAGGGCGTGGCCTACGACCGCGAGGAACACACGCTGGGCATCTGCGCCGTGGGCGCGGTGGTCAACGATCCCTACGGCGCGGTGGCCGCGATCTCCGTGCCCGTGCCGGCGCAGCGCTTCGTCGGCAACGAGCCCGCGCTCGCTCGTGCGCTCGTGGAGGCATGCCGCGCCTGCTCGCGGCAGCTGGGCAGCTGACCCCAAAAATGAGCCAGGAGGAGGCGATGATGAGCACGATCGAGACCGAGCAGGTCAGGGAATGCCGGCAGTACATCGCCGGCCGATGGGTCGACTCCGCCGGCGGCCGGACGTTCGATGACCGCAACCCGTTCAGCGGCGAGACCGTGGCGCACGTGGCCGCCGGCATACGGGACGATGCCGCCCGCGCCGTGACCGCCGCCGCACAGGCGTTCCCGGACTGGGCCGCGACGCCGCCCGAAGCCAAGCAGCGCCTGCTCCTGCGCACCGCCGACGTGGTCGAGCAGCGCCTGGACCGGATCACGTCGCTGCTGGCCACCGAGACCGGCTGCAGCGCGGGGTTCGCGGGCTTCCAGCTCAAATGGGTGGTGGGAGCGCTGCGCCAGGCCAGCGGATGGGTGTACCTCCCCCACGGCGAGATCATCCCCTCCGACATGCCCGGCGCCTTCCACATGGCGATCCGCCGGCCGCTGGGCGTGGTGGCCGGGTTCAGTCCCTGGAACGGCGCCGCGGTGCTGTCCTGGCGCACCGTCATCCCGCCGCTGGCGTTCGGCAACACCGTGGTGCTCAAGCCCTCGGAGTACGCGCCCATCTGCGCCGGGCTGCTGGTGGCTGAGGTGATGGAGGAGGCGGGCTGGCCGGCGGGCGTGCTGAACGTCGTCACCCACGCACCCGGCGGGGCGCAAGAGATCGCCGATGAGTTCTTCGCCCGCCGCGAGGTGCGCTGCATCAACTTCACCGGCTCTACCCAGGTGGGGCGGCTGCTGGCCGAGCGCGCCGGCCGGCACCTGAAGCGGATCGTGCTCGAGCTCGGGGGCTACAACCCGCTGATCGTGCTGGCTGACGCCGACCTGGACTACGCCGCCGACGCCGCCGCGTTCGGGGCGTTCTTCCACCAGGGGCAGATCTGCATGAACGCCCGCAAGGTGATTGTCGATGAGCCCGTGCTGGAGGAGTTCGTGGAGAAGCTCGTGGCCAGGACGCGCAGCATCAAGGTCGGCGACCCGCGTGATGAGGGCACGATCATCGGCCCTCTCATCACGGCCGACGCGCTCGAGCGCGTGGAGCAGGACGTGCAGGATGCCGTGGCCAAGGGCGCCCGCGTCCTCACCGGTGGCAGCGCCTCGGGCCCGTGCTACGAGCCCACGGTGCTGATCGACGTTCCCGCCGAGGCCCGGATTGCGGCGCACGAGACGTTCGGTCCCGTGCTGGTGGTGCAGCCGGTGGCGGGGATCGACGAGGCGATCCGGATCGCCAACGACCACGACTACGGGCTCTCGGCCGGGATCCTCACCTCCGACCACGACCGGGGGCTGGAGATGGCGGGGCGGATCGAGTCGGGCATGGTGCGGATCAACGACCAGACCGTTCACGACGAGCCGCAGATGCCCCTGGGCGGAGTCCGCGACAGCGGCTGGGGCCGGGCGGGGCCGCATTCGGTGGAGGACTTCACCCAGCTGCAGTGGGTCTCGGTGCAGAGCGGGACGAGGCCATTTCCGCTCTAGGCGCGGTGCTCTCCGGCCGCGCGTTCCTGCGCGGCGAGGCCGGCTTCGAGGAGGCCTGCCTGGCGACCGTGTGCAACGCCCGCCGCCCGCCGCAGCGCCCGGACTGCGTGGTGGTCGCGCGCTCGGTGGACGACGTCGTGGACGCGGTCCGGCTGGCCCGCGAGCGCGGCTGGCGGATCGCGGTGCGCTCCGGGGGCCACAGCTGGTCGGGGTCCCATCTGCGCGCCGACGGGCTGCTGCTCGATGTCTCCGCGCTGCAGGACCTGGAGCTCGACGTCGAGGGCGCCACCGCCTGGGCCGGACCGGGGATCCGCAGCTCGGCGCTGCAGTCCAGGCTGGCCGAGCACGACCTGTTCTTCCCCACCGGCCACTGCATCGGGCCCTGCCTGGGCGGCTACCTGCTCCAGGGCGGCTTCGGCTGGCACTCGCGGGATATAGGGGTCGGGTGCATGAGCGTGAACGCGATCGACGTGGTCACCGCCGACGGGGAGCTGGTGCGCGCCGACGAGCAGCACAACAGCGACCTGCTGTGGGCGGCGCGCGGCGCCGGGCCGGGCTTCTTCGGCGTCGTGGTCGGCTTCCAGCTGGCACTCCGCCCCCGGCCGCGCTGCACGATGGGCAGCGTCTACGTGTATCCGGTGGAGCTGCTCGACGACGTCATGCGCTGGGCGCACGAGGTGTCGGCATCGGTTCCGCGCTCGATCGAGTTGATGGTGTTCCTGCGTCGGGGCCTGCTCGAGGGCGATCGTCCCGCCCTGCAGGTCCTGGCGCCCGCGCTGGCGGACTCCGAGGAGCAGGCGCGCCGGGACCTGCGCTTCGTGGACGAGTGCCCCCTGCGCGAGCGGGCCATCGTCGGGCAGCCGTGCGTGGCCACCGACGTCCGCGACCTGGTTCAGGGCAGCGCCGCGTTCTATCCCGAGGGATACCGCTACGCGGTGGACAACATGTGGACCAGCGCTCCGGTCGAGGACCTGCGGGAGGGCTACCGGCGGATCGCGCAGACGCTGCCGGCCAGCCCCACCCACATGATGTGGATGAACTGGCGACCGCCGGAGACCCGGCCGGACATGGCCTACTCGCTGGAGGGCGACATCTACGTGGCGCTGTACTCGGTGTGGCGCGATCAGGCCGACGACCCGCGGTTCGTGGACTGGCCCACCGAGCGGATGCGCGAGCTCGAGCACCTCGGGCTCGGGATCCAGCTCGCGGACGAGAACCTCGGGCGGCGGCCCGCGCCGTTCCTGGCGCCGGACAATGCCCGGCGGCTGCGCGAGATCCGGGCGCGGCGCGATCCCGACGGGCGGTTCCACAGCTGGATGGGCCAGGCTTGATCGCACACCCCGGCACCCCCGCCGGACCGTGATCGCCAAGATCGCGCTCGAGGAGCACTTCGTCCCGTCGGAGCTGACGGACCTGATCACCAACCCCGGCTGGCCCCCGGCGGCGTGGCGGCGGGTGCTCGACGCGCTCGTCGACACCGAGCAGCGGCTTGACGCGATGGATGCCGCCGGCGTGCAGCTCGCCGTGCTGTCGCTGGGCTCCAACGGCATCCAGGACGTGCTCGAGCCCGGCCGCGCCGCCGCCCTCGCCCGCGTGGCCAATGACGCCCTGGCGCAGATCGTCGCCGCGCACCCGCAGCGCTATCTCGGCTTCGCGGCGCTGCCGATGCAGGACGTGGACGCGGCCGCGGCCGAGCTCGAGCACGCCGTCGGCGCGCTCGGGTTCAGGGGCGCGCTGGTCAACGGCTACTCCAGCGCCGGCAGCCTGGAGGACGGGCTCTATTACGACGACCCGCGCTACGACCCGCTGTGGGAGCGATTCTGCGCCCTGGACGTGCCGTTCTACCTGCACCCGCGCAACCCGCTGCCCGACCAGCGGCGCATCTACGAGGGGCGCGAGCAGCTGCTCGGCCCCACCTGGGCCTTCGGCGCCGAGACCGCCGTGCACGCCCTGCGGATGCTGATCGGGGGCGTGTTCGACCGCTTCCCGTCGCTGACCGTGGTGCTCGGCCACCTGGGCGAGCTGCTGCCGTTCGCCATCCGCCGCCTGGAGCAGCGCCTGTCACGGCGGTCGGACGTCGAGCTGCGCCGTTCGGCATCGGCCTACCTGCGCGAGAACTTCTTCATCACCACCAGCGGCAACTACCACACCCCGTCGCTCATCGGCATCCTGCTGGAGCTGGGCTCAGACCGGCTGCTGTTCGCCGCCGACTACCCCTTCGAGGAGCTGCAGGACGGCGCTCGCTGGCTCGAGGAGGCGCCGATCAGCGACACCGACCGGCTGAAGATCGCCAACGGGAACGCGCGGCGGCTGCTGGGGCAGGGGAACGGGCCCGCCTAGCCCGCGGTCCGGGGCAGGGGGCGGCCGGCGCGCAGCACGCTGTCGCTGATCCGGCCTACCGTTTCCGAGAATTCGGGTGCTCGCCGACGGGGATGCGGCGGGCCTCGTGCGGGCCGCACCCGATAGCTAGTTCCAACGGGTGCGCCCAGAGTTGGAGGTCGATATGTAAATCGTGATCCAACATAAGCTCGTCGTCGCCAGCGGGTGTGAGTCCCGTCCGGGTAGCTGCCAGGAGGCCCGGTAGCAGGCTGGCGGCTCGGTCTGGAAACGGGTCGGGTCGAAGCCCAGCGTCAAGAGCCCTTCTGGGGGAGCAACCAAGCGGTCTGCAGCATCAAGCGAAGCCTGCCGCGTCGTTAGTAGCCCCGTCTTCGGGCGGGGAGAGGAGGAGCCGAGCCCGGCCGTTCGGGGCGAAGGCCATGGAAGGGGTGAAGAGCCTGGAAGCGCAGCCCTCAAGAACCTCCCGGCGTATGGGGCGTTGAACGTTTGGAAGGTGGCGGCGGGAACTGGGGAGGCCCTCCCCGGCCCGGCGATGCTGCGGAGCGAATCGTCGGAGCGACCCGTCCTATAACCGGTCGATCCGGGAAGTGGGCGTGGTGCCGGGTGGGCGTCGGAGGCGGCCATATGTACCGATCGAGCCGAGCGGACAACAGAACCGCCGGTGATGGGAAGGGCCGCTGCTTCGTTCATGCGTCACGTATAGGGAAGGGCGGGTGAGTGCCACATCGTGGCTAGGACCACCAGGCAGGACAGAGTCCGAGAACTACAGCGAACGCTCTACCGGGCGGCCAAGGCCGACCCCGGGCGTAGGTTCCACGCGCTCTATGACAAGGTCTACCGCAGAGACGTTCTGGAGCGGGCGTGGGAGCTGGTGCGCGCCAACAGAGGCGCGGCCGGCATCGACCGACAGACCATCGCTGATGTTGAGGAGTACGGCGTCGCCAAGCTCCTCGACGAGCTGGCTGCGGATCTGAAGGACGGCAGCTACCGACCGTGGCCTGCCCGCCGGGTGTTCATCCCGAAGCCTGGTAGCAGTGAGCGGAGGCCGTTGTCGATCCCTCGGGTTCGCGACCGGATCGTTCAGGCTGCGACGAAGATCGTGATTGAGCCGATCTTCGAGGCGGACTTCTTGCCGTGCTCGTTTGGGTTCCGGCCCAGGCGATCGCAGCACGACGCGCTTCAGGTTCTCGTTGATGAGGCGTGGGACGGTAGGCGGTGGGTCGCAGAGTCGGACATCTCCAATTGTTTTGGGGGGATTCCGCACTCTGGGTTGATGTTGGCGATCGAGGAGCGGATCTCTGACCGCCACGTGCTCAAGCTCCTGCGTGCGATGTTGCGCTCGGGTGTGATGGAGGACGGCGCGGTCCGGCGGGACGTGACCGGAACCCCGCAGGGCGGTGTGATTTCGCCCTGCCTGTGCAACGTTTACCTGCACCGGCTCGACCGGCAGTGGGCGCAGCGCGGGCACGGGGTTCTCGTCCGGTTCGCAGACGATCTGCTAGCGATGTGCCGAACGCGGGAGGAGGCCGAGGCGGCGCTTGCGTCGATGCGGCAGATCCTCGGCGAGCTTGAGCTCGAGCTCAAGGACGCCAAGACCAGGATCGTGCACCTCAAGGAGGGAGGCGAGGGCCTTGACTTCCTCGGCTTCCACCATCGCTGGGTGCGCGCCGACCGCGCCAGGCATGTCCAGTTCCTCGCCCGCTGGCCCTCACGCCGGGCGATGCAGCACGCCCGCGACCGGGTCCGTGAGATCACGGCACGCGAGCGGCTGCTGCTCCCCATCGAGGAGATCGTGCAGGACCTCAACGGGTACCTGCGCGGGTGGTCGGGCTACTTCCGATACGGAAACTCGGCCCGCCACTTCAGCCTGATCGAGCATCATGCGCACAACCGGCTCGCGCTGTTCGTGGCCAAGCGCCACCAGCGGTCGCGCGCCTATGGCTGGCGAGTCGTCACATACGCCTCGCCGGACCGCCTGGGCTTGATCAGCCTCTCTGGAACCGTCGTCGCGCCGAGGCCCCACCGGGCCTGGCGAGGGTGAGGCCGAATGCTGACGGTGAAGAACGTCGGAGAGCCGTGTGCGGGAGAACCGCATGCACGGATCGATGCGGCGGCGGGAGGAAACCAGGCTAGTCGGCTACGCCGTGCGGCCCAGGCGCCTCTCGCCGACCCTACAAAAACGTTCGCCGTGGGAACGTTCGCCCGCTCGTCACGCGCGCTCTGCTCGTTCTGAGCGCGCCGCGCGGTACATCTGCTCGAGCTGAGCGAGCGACACCGCCGCGAGCAGCACTAACGACAGCTCCGCCGCGTGGCGGAGCCGCACGGTTCCGACGGCCGCGATCGACGCGATGCTCACCATCAGGATCGGCGCGAGCACGATGATCAGCGGCTGCTTTCGCCGGCGCAGCAGGATCACTCCCCAAATCGCGAGCGCCACCAACGGGTAATACATGGCCAGGCCAGCTTCCTGCACTCGTAGGCTCCGGCCCTCGGTGTTGCGAAGCGACTGCAACGGCCGGTACAGGCCCCAGGTCCGCAACAGCCGGACTGCAGCCACAATCGGAACCCGCGCGGCGTGCGACCTGGCGTAGTCGAGCCCCTGGCGCCGCCACTGCGACGCAAGCTTCCCCTCGCTATTGCTCCCGTTCGTCAGGCAAGCCTGCACGACGTCGCCGATATGCGGTCCGTAATACGCCTGATGGCAATTGCCCGCCCGCAGCGTCGTTGCGTCGTCGTCGGCGATCGTCGGTTGGCCCAGCACGGACGCATTGCGCACGACCCATGGCGTCACGACGAGCGCTACCCCGACACACGCCAACACGACTCGCGTTGCTCGGCTCCCACCCCCGCGCAGGGCCACCGGGATCGCCAGCAGCACCACCAGCAGCAATGCCTCGGGGCGGGTGAGCGCGTCAAGCCCGATCGCGACGCCGAGCACGAACGCCCGGCTCGCCGAGGGAGCGTCGAGCAGCCGATAGGCCGCAAGGATGGTGAGGGCGAGCAGAGCGGCGTACAGCGTCTCGCTCATCAGCGCGCCATCCGCGGCGATTAGGAACGGGTAGATCGCGGCAACCACGGCCGCCCACAGACCGGCGCGCTCTCCGCCGATGCGCTTCCCGGCCAGTCCCAGCGCACCGATCGTGATGCCTCCGAGCAGCGACCCGATGCCGGCACGCTGGACCTCGTCGCCAACCAATCCGAGCTTGATGCCAGCGGCGAGCACGATCGGGTACAGCGGCGCGTGCCACGCGGTGGGGACGGGCTTTGTGAGAAACCCGTAGACAAAGCCGTGGCCGTTTGCGAGTTCATGGGAAACCGTCTGATACCAGAAGCTGTCGTAGATGCCGCTCGTCGCCGGCGCGATCGCGATCGCATGAATGACCCGGATCGTCACGCCAGCCGCGACGATCACGCTGAGTCGCACGCCGAAGCTCTCCCGGCGCACGCGAGTGCCGGATCGTGCTGGGAGCCTGACTTGTTCCGACAGTCGAATCTGCGGCATGTGTTCGCGGCGCCGAGCTTAACCAACTGCCCGCGCGGCGGTGCGCTCGTGATCCTGGGCGGGCCTGGCGCCGGCGGCGCGACCGTACGGCTGATCGCCGATTGCCTCCTGACCCGTAGCTGAGACTAGATGACGCTCGATCTGGGTTCGTTACCGTGGAGCACGTGACGATCCAACGGATGGAGCACGTCGGCATCGTGGTTGACGACCTCGCGGCCGCGACTGAGTTCTTCGTCGAGCTCGGATTCGAGCTGCAAGGCGAGGGGCCGGTCGAGGGCCGCTGGGTGGACCGCGTCGTGGGGCTCGAGGGCGTCCGGGCGGAGATTGCGATCGTGCAAACTCCGGACGGCTACGGACGACTCGAGCTGACGAAGTTCCACACGCCATCAGACCAGGGTGACAACCGGCACGCGCGGGCGAACGCGCCGGGTATCCGACATGTCGCATTCGCCGTCGAGGACATCGACGCCGTCGTCGCCGGCCTGCGAGCCCGCGGCGCTGAGCTCGTCGGCGAGCTGGAGCGCTACAAGGACATCTACCGGCTCTGCTACGTCCGCGGACCGGAGGGGATCATCATTGAGCTGGCAGAGCAGATCGGCTAACAGAAGCACCGAAGTCGCATCTCGGTCTAGCCGAGGTACGCTCGGCCCGCATATTCGCGTGAGCGCACCAAGGCGGTGAAGGCCTCGATCGCGTCGACGACCGCCTCGAAGCGTAGGGAGTGATACAGATCGAACGCGTGCTGGCCCCCGGGCAGTTCGGCGTAGACAACCGGTTGGGAAGAGGTGCTGCGCAGCTGTTTGACGAAGCCGCGGGCGATGTCTAGGAAGAGCGGCGAGTAGGTGTCGTGATCGCCTTGCGCCACGAAGAACGGCGGCGCATCGGTCCTGACGTACGCCCGGGGCGAGGAGCTGGGTCCCTGTCCGTAGTAGTTACCGAAGTAGCCGTAGAGGCAGATGGCGGCGGTGACCGAGGTGTCGGCGTGTTCGAAGCCGGGCTGGAAGGCGGGGGCGTTGGGCGTGAGGGCGGCCAGCGAGGCCAAATGCCCGCCCGCGGAGCTGCCGGCCACGAACAGAATCGCCGCGTCGGCGCCGTACTCGTCGCCGTGCTCGCGGACCCAGGCGATCACCTTCTTGACGTCGATCAGGTGGTCAGGAAACGTCGCGGCGGGCCGCAGGCGGTAGTTGGCGCTGATGCATAACCATCCCTGGCTCGCAAGCCGGTAGAACAGCGGCCGCGCCTCGCGACTCTTGCGGCCACTGGAGTAGCCGCCCCCATGCAGGTACACCAACGTGGGGGCGCCGGAGGGATGCGAGCGGTGGCGGTAGACGTCGAGCAGGTTGCGCTGGGCGGCATCGCCGTAGACGATGTTCGCCACCCGCTCGACGGCGCCCGGCCGAGACAGACCAGGGAATGGCCAGAGCAGGATCCGGGCCAGCGGCAGCCGGCGGCGCAGCCCGGCGGCCATCCCGGCATCGATGGCTGCACGCCAACCGGGTCCGAGACCCTCGCTCAAGGCATCGTCGAGCGCCGGGCCCGCCCGAAGCCCGCGCCGGGCGACCACCAAGAGCCCAATCATCGTTAGGACGGCGACACCGACGAGCACCCAACCGCCCGGCGAGTCGACATCGCCCTCCCCGATGGCCAACGCCGTGGCGGCCAGCAGCACGGCGAGGGCAACGAACGGCAGCTCGTTGATCACAATGCTGGAAAGCCAGCTCATCCTCACGAGCGCCCGCGGCCGGCGCAGCGGCGCCAGGGCCGACAACGTGCCTAACGCGACGAGCGCCACGGTCACGAGATAGCCAATCGGCACAACGACCTCCTACCACCGTTGTCTGCCTGGACATGTGGCGGATCCTCGCAGCCCATCCATCCGCACGCGTGTACGGTCTCGCGCAGAGGTTGCTCGGCGGTGACGATCGAGGGGCACACGCGACGAGCTGGCCAGCGTCGAGCTCACTCGGCGGACCTGCGGCGCCATAGACGGCGGCGCGGTGGCTCCATGTCCTCCTTACCGCCGAAGACCTTCCACGCGATGACCATGACGATAAGAATGCCGATGAGGCTTATCGTCCCTGGTGCGGGGTACCAATAGCTAAAGCCTCTAGCTGTCTGTCGGGCGTCTCGCGGATTAACTACGCGCGACGTGGACAGGTCGGGTTGGACGAGCTCCACGCCGCGGGTCTGGACGGCGTGACGGTCTGCGCCGCCAGCCGCCTGGGGTTCAGCCGCCGGCCCTTACATCCAGGTGTCCTGCCCGGCCCGCCGTACTGCTCGCCGTTGACACAGTCGAAGTGCTCCGGTTGATCCCTCGCATCCGGTCTATGCCGGCTACCAGGCCGCGTGGCGGGACGGCGCTTGGTGGACCTCACGCGGGTATGACCCCGCGTTTGGGCAGAAGCTGCCGGCGTTGTTTGAGCGCTGAGAGCTTGACGACATACGTCATGAGGCGGCCACGGAAGCGGTGCGCGGAGGGTCACCCTGGGCGAAATGGTGGGCCGTGACACTGGAAGTCATCAATGAGCTGGGTGGCGGTGGCACTGACTCTGACCAGCGGGAACTCGAGGTGATCACGGCTGCGCTCGCCGACCCCGCGGTGTGGCTCCTTCGGGAGCTGTTACATGCGTGGTGGGGCAGGCGAGTTCGCGACGGCGATTGACCAACGTCAGCGACCCCTTTCGGCCTCTTCAGCACCGAACCGCGCAGCAAACCCAACGCTCCGCGACCACCCCACCAATCAGTAATCGAAACCTCAGAGTAGAAGCAGCGCCAACGCGGCTCGATCGGGGACTTTGCCGAAATCGCCCCGGTTCGGTCGGCCGAAGCTGATGCTGCTGCTCATCGTCTCGGTGACGGCACTCTCGGGTGTCAGACTCCGTGTGTGCCTGCGTCGCATCGCCTCCCGACTCTGATCAACGTCGACCCCTCGTCGGAACTTGGACAACGAGCTTTGCGCTCGTATTGGGAGGACATCGTAGGTCGGTACTGGCGTCGGCCGGTCACGGCTACCGAACTCGATACGGTCCTGCGAGCCGAGCCGAGCAACGACCTCATCCTTCCCTCTGGGCTTCTGTTCACCGCTGTGGCCGGCACCGCCCCGCGGAGTGGGCTTGGCGGTTGGGTTGCGCTACCGCGACTGGGTGCCCTGGATACCGGCGGTCAAGCTGCGCTCGATCCTCGTAACGGAGCACGACACGCCGTCGGTCTTCGCGCGCTTGCGCTAAGTGCGCCTGGGGCCCGTTCAGATCATTCGCCGCTGCGCGTCACGTCGATGGAGCAGCCACCAGGTGGTGACGAAGTCGCTCGTGCGGTGCACGTCAAGGCCGGTCAGCTCGCGGAAGCGCTTCAGCCGGTAGCGCACGGCGTTGCGATGGATGTGCAGCGCGGCGCCGGTGGCGCCGACGTCCTGATCGAGCTCCATCATGGTGCGGACGGTGAACTCGATCTCTGCGCCGACGCGGCCCTGGGCGTCGAGCGCCGAGAAGTGTCGCTGCTCGAGCTCGGTGGCGCCGCTCTGGGCGCCGAGGACCAGTGGCAGGGGCCCCAGATCGGCGAGCTCGAAAACTCCTGTAATGCCGAACGCTAGGCCTGCCAGCAGGGCATCGCCGGCGCGAGCGAACGCCTCCGCGGCATCAGTGAGCCTGTCTGCATGAGCGACCGCGACAAGCCATGCGTCCTGGAGTTTGGGCTTGGCGGGCGCGAGTCCTACGAGGTCTCCATCAACGACGGCGAGCACCGGCCGGTGTGCCGAGGTCGAACCTGAGCGCATGATGGCCTGGGTCAGCTCTGCCTCCCGGTGGCCGTCACCGGTTCGACTGCGAAGCGCGTAGTAGGACTGGTAGGGGCTGAGACCGAAAAGAGGGGCGTCGCGAAGGCAGCGCTCGTGGCTGAGACCGCCGTACAGCACTCCGCGCAGATAGTCAGAGCGGCGGGCCACGTCACGGCGAGCCAGCGCGACCTGCGCCTCACGGTCGATCTCCGCCACCACGGCGGGAGAGATTTCGTCGGCCGGCTTCCGCGCGCGCTCTTCCTGACCCGCGCTCGCCGGCTTGGGATCGACCGGTCCGTTGCCGCTCACGCCACAGGCGCGAAAGCCGTCGCGTCATCGGACTCTCACCGGGGCTGGTTGGAGTGGATCGGAAGGGGCGGCTGCATGATCGGGTGGGCGAGCTTGTAGAACGCTCCCGGCGCGGAGCCTTGGGTTCCGAATCCGACGCCGGCCCGCTCGAGCGCCTTCTCGATCTCGCCAGGACGGTGGATCGAGTAGACCTCGAACCCGACGTCGTCCGGCGGATTGGCGTTGATCAGCGTCTGCGCCAGCACGCGGTGCTCGGACTCGCACCCGGCGAGCTCGGCCGAGTAGCGCGCAAAGGTGTGAAGGCCTGTCTGCGCAAAGGCGGTGACGCCGATCAGGTAGAGGTTGACGAACAGCGTCTCGCCGGCCACCAGCGCGTTGCCGACGGCGGTCAAATCGAGCGCGTCGCCCGACCCGCCGAAGAATCCGTCCGGGATCCAGAACGTGGTGGTCGTCGGGCGCCAGTGGCGGCGGGTGAAGCGGAAGTGATCGACTTCTGCGGCGTAGGCGCCCTCGAACACCGTCTTGACGCCCGCCGGCACCTCGGGGTGCTTGTTCACGCGCCGCAACAGCTCCGTGAGCAGCGTCACCGTCAACGCCTCGGTCGTCACCGCGACTGTGCCGAAGGGAACGATCGACCGATCGCCGCCGCGCGCGAGCGCGCCGTCGACCGGGCCCAGCGCCCCGCCGGCGGCGAGGCCGGCGGCGCCGACCGCGACGCGCTCTAGCAGCCAGCGACGCGTGCGCTTGGCGGCGCCGGCGTCCCGCAAGCTGTGGTCGATTACATCAACAGCTGGTTGATAGGAGTGATTGGACATGCTGTCTCCTTACTTGGATGTGTTGGCTTGGGTGTCCGGCGGACCCGGCGACCGCGGCGCCCATGAGCACGTCCCAGTCGCCGGCCTCGAGCGCCTCGAGACAGCCGGACACGTCGCGCTCCTGACCGCGGCGCTCGCGGCTAGAAGAACGAGGCGCCGAAGTCACGCACCGCGCGGTCCGATCAGCAAGTACGGATGCATCGGGCCTTTGCCTTTGACCTCTATCGTGCCCCGGGGGTGGAACTCGTACCGCTCGCGCAGTCGGTCATGGGTCCGCGAGGTGACCTGGATGGTCCCGGGCAGGGCGTGGGATTCCATCCGGCTGGCGGTGTTCACCGTGTCGCCCCACAGGTCGTAGATGAACTTCACCCGGCCGATCACGCCGGCGACTACCGGTCCGGTGTCGATCCCGATCCGCACCCGTAAGGGAAGGCCGGTCTCGATCGCGACGCGCTCGAGCGACGGCCCCATCGCCAGCGCCAGCTCGGCGATCGCCTCGGCATGGTCCTCTCGCGGCAAGGGGATGCCGCCCGCGACCATGTAGGCATCCCCGACGGTCTTGATCTTCTCGACGCCGTGACGCTCCGCGAGCCGATCCCACGCGGCAAACACGCTGTCGAGCACCGCCACCAGATCCGCCGCGGCGAGCTGCTCGGACAGCGGTGCGAAGCCGACGATGTCGGCGAACAACACTGTCACCCCAGCGCACGCGTCTGCGATGATTCCCTCGTCGCGCTTCAGGCGGGCTGCCACCGGCGCCGGCAGCACGTTGAGCAGCAGCCGTTCGGATCTGGCTTGCGCGCGCTCGCGCTCGCGCACGAAGTACTGCAGCAAAACGTACGCGGTGGCGGTGACACCGGCGACGTTGAGCACGAAGAACGCGACCACAACCCCGCCGGGGATATGCGGCGCGCTGGCGGCCACCGACGGATCGATCGCCCCGGACACCCCGACCAAGCCGACGAACGCGACCAGCCAGGGGACTGCCTGCCGCGTCCCCACGAACAACAACGCCCCTAGCGGCGAGGTGAACGCCCACAGGCAGACCGCCGACCCATTCCTGAACCCGCCCAAGCTCCACTGCAGAGCAAACGGCAACGCCAGACACAGCCACAACTGGCTGCGCCGGAACAACCGATAGCGGCACGTGCGCGCAAACGTGTAAATGCCGAGTGCGGAGGCGACCTGATACGCGAATGGGATCGCAGCCGACACCCACAGGCCAAGCGCCGTGAACGTTCCCACCCACACAAACGCCAGACACGCGATCAGCGTCGAAGACAGCACCAGTACCGCCTTCCGGAGACGAAGCTCTTCCGAATCAGACGGCAAGACACCAATTTCCGCCAGCCTGCGCACCCAGGCCAGAGATCGCCACCATCTTTGCTCAGACAATCGGTGCCTCATCACTCGAGTGTCCATCGAGCCCGGCATCAGTCCTGCCACTCCGCGACGATCGTGAAGGTCAGCTTCTCGTACGTCGATCGAGCGCCCGCGGCCTCACGGCCTTGCTTCGAACACGAGGTTGAACGGCGTCTCGGCGGCCCGGCGGAAGCGGGTGAAGCCGCCCATCTCGACGACATTTCTGATCCGTGCTTCGCCTGCCTGCGCGCCGAGCGCCAGGCCGACCTCCTGCGAGAGCGACGCCGGTGTGCACAGCAGCGTCGAGAACGCGTAGTAGGCGCGGCCGACCGGGTTGAGGTTCTCCTCGACCTCGTCTCCGGCGTGCGGCTCGACGATCATCCACGTCCCGTCGGGCTTCATCGTGGCGTGCACCTGGCGGGCGGCGCCGACCGGGTCGCCCATGTCGTGCAGACAGTCGAACATCGTCACCAGGTCGTAGCCCGAGCCGCTATAGGCCGCCGCCGGCTCGACCCGGAAGCTGACGCGGTCGCCCACCTCGGCGTCGCTGGCTCGCTGACGCGCGGTCTCGATCGACCCGTGGTGGTAGTCAAAGCCGACGAACGTCGAGTTCGGGAACGCGCGCGCCATCAGAATCGTCGACGCGCCGTGGCCGCAGCCGACGTCCGCTACCCGCGCGCCGCGCTCGAGCTTGTCAACGACGCCGTCGAGCGCGGGCAGCCATTCGGCGATCAGGTGGGCGTTGTAGCCGGGGCGGAAGAACCGCTCGCACCCCTCGTGGACGTCGTGGACGTGCTCGTGCCAGCCGAACCCATCGCCGTTGCGTGCCCGGTCGGTGATCTTTGGCGAGTCGATCACCGAACCGAGCGCGATCTGGAAGAAGCCCGGCAGGTAGGCTGGGCTGTCGGAGTCCGTCAGCGCGACTGTCTGCTCGGGCGGCAGCGTGTAGCGCTCTGTATCGGGGTCGTAGGAGACAAAGCCGCCGGCCGCCTGGGCGCACAGCCACTCGCGCACGTAGCGCTCGGCGGTGCCGGTGCGCTCGGCCAGCTCGGCCGGGGATAGCCCGCCGCTGCCGGCGAGCGCTCGGTACAGGCCGAGCTTGTCGCCCATCACGACCAGCGCGGCGTTCAGGGTCGCGCCGACCTCGTCCACGGCGCGGAAGACGAACTGCATCAGCTTGTCGCCGTCGAGTTCGACGCCTGGCTCGACTGTGCTCATGGTGTTCCTCCTAGTTGGTGATCGTCGTGGCCCGCTGCCGGTCGGCGGCGGTAGCGTCCGTGTAGCGCGCCAGCCACTGCGGCGGGAGTGCCGCGGGTACCGGCGCGAGCGCGTCGGGCCCCGAGCGCGGGTAGTCCGGGATGAGCCTCAGCGCCGCGTCGCCCGACGGGCGCGGTTCGATCGCCGGACGCAAGTCCCGATGGGCGATCAGGAGCCTGATCGAGCTCAGGATCTGCAGGTCGGCGGCGTTCGGCGCCTCGCCGCCGATCGTGTGCCGCTCCACCAGCGCGTCGGCGTGATCGAGCAGGCCCGGCAGGCGGGCGAGGTCCTCGCGGACCTGCGCGTCGCTGGCTTTCGAGACCACGCGGCCGAAGAACACCATCACGGGCTTGAACGCGTAACCGGTCAGCGTCGGTGCCGGTGCTCCGATCACCTCGCCCGCCATCCAGACCCGGATCGCGTTGTCATTCGCCCCCGCCCAGCGGAACACCCGCCGCGCGATCGGTTGCAACTCGTCGTGGCCGAACCTTTCGGCCTGCTCCACATCCTGGCGCAGTTTGCGGTCGTCTGGGAACAGCCCGGCGTGGGGCGCGAGTCGGTCAAGCTCGCGGGCGATCGCGAGCGTGCCCTGGACCTTGCGGCCGTCGAGCGCAAGCGCGGGGACGGTCCACGCAGGAAAGCCCTTGGCGCGCACGATTAACCCGTGCAGGCCCGGCAGCAGGTCGTGCGCCTGAAACGGGATCCCGGTCAGCTCGAGCGCCATCCGCGCGGCGAGCACCGGATGTGAGTGCTTCATCCCGTACAGATGGGCCGTCGATTCCGACCTTGCTTCGCTCATCCCGATGGTCCCCTTGCGCCTTTCGACCGGGCGAAGGTACGCCGCGATCGTCGGGCCGTCTATGAGGCATTCGCCTCATAGACACCGGGGCAGGCGGCAGCCCGCTACTGCGCCTGGGGAGCGGCGACGCCGACGGGCGGTGCACTGCCGCCGCCCGCGCCAAAGTCCAAGAGACCGTGCTCGGTTGCGAACAAGCCGGCGGCGGCGCGGCTCGAGACGCCGATCTTCGCGTAGATGTGCTCGATGTGATTGCCGACCGTCTTCGGGCTGATCTGCAAACGCCGAGCGATCTCCTTGTTCAACAGCCCTCGCGCGACCAGCCTCAAGATCTCGACCTCACGTGCCGTGAGCCCAGCGAGCCGCTCGGGTCGCCGGGAGCCCTCATGGCCGGCGGCATGCAGGACGGCGGCCACGGCGTCGCCGTCCAGCCGGCCGCCTCGCGCCTCCGCCCAGAGCTCGTCCGCAGCATCCGCCGCCGAACGCGTGTCTCGATGAGGACGAGGCTCGAGCATCGCGCGGTAGACATCCGCGGCAGCGAGGATCCGCGCGGGCCGCGAGAGCATGTTCGCTTTCAGTCCGCGCGGATAACCCGAGCCGTCGAGCCGCTCGTGATGCTGCGCCGCGAGAGCTCCCAGCGGCGCCAACGCCGGAGATGCCGAAAGCATCCGCTCGGTCAAATACGGATGCAGGCGGACGCGCTCACGCTCTAGCTCAGTCAGCGCCCCCCGCTTGTCCCAGATCGCGTTCGACACCCCCAGCCGGCCGAGGTCATGAACGAGCCCCGCCCTTCGCAGCACACGAAGCTCATCACCCGCGAGGCCATACCCGTGACCCGCCTCGGCCGCCAGGTCCGCCACCCCGCGTGAGTGCCCCATCGTGAACGGCGACTTCAAGTCCGCGAAATCGGCGATCGCCTCCAACGCGGCGTCCAGCTCGCCGTCCGAGAGGTCTTGACGGAGGCCCGGCTGGGCGTCTATCACCGTGCCCCAGCTCGACGTCTCGCCAAGCGGCCAAACCAACTCGCGAGCCCCCTCGCAGAAGCACTCGACCACGGTCGGATCGAACTGCGCGCCGGCGCGCTCGCGCGCCACCGCCACCGCCGCATCGACGCCGCCCTCACGGTGGAACACCTCGGCCACATCAGCGAGCTGCACCAGCCGCACGGGCAGGCTGATCGCGGTGCCTGCCAGTCGCCCAGGATCTCCCCTGCCATCCCAGCGCTCGAACACCTCGCGCAGCGCATCGCGCACCGCCTCGCCCAGCCCGAGCCGCGCCGCGAGATCGCCCGCGATCACGCAGTGCGTCCCACGCATCGCCTCAATCGCGTCACGACCCGACACAAGGAACTCGAGCGCCGTGCGCGCCCGGCGAGCCGGCGCCTCAGCGGCACCCACATGCCGCATCACGAACCGCGCCTTATTCGCCCCGACCAGATCCGTCGGGTAGTAATCAGCGCGCGCAGCGATGTCATCGCCGAACCACCTTGCCTGCTCGAACGAGTCCGCGCAGCAGCCCACCCACGCAAGCAAAGCGACGTAATACACCACCGATCGCTCCGACTCATCCAGCCCCAACCGCTCGGCAAGGCCCAAAGCCAGCACGCACATCCGCAGCACATGCTCCATCGGCTGACCAAGCCCCAGATCGGTGCCCAACGACAGAGCGGCGATCAGCTCAGCAAGACAAACACTCGAATCCCCATCACCGACATCCACCGCCCCAAGTCTAAGAGCGGTCCCGCATGACGGCGCTTTCAGAGCCGCCGCGCACGAAGAACCCAAACTAGAGCACAGCGTCGGCGCCGCTGCTCCCCTGGCCGTGCGGCAGTCCAGCTTCCGGCGAAATCAGTACCGCTCCTCAGCAAGCTCGAGACTCTGCGAGGTCGCCCTCACGAAACGATCGGCCACGTAGCCATTGCAGAAGCCAGAGACGAGGCCTCCGTCGCCGGCGCTGGCTTGCGCATCGTCAGCAACGCGGCCGCCTCGGCTGACGCTACCCAGATGATCGAGATGGACGAGGACCAGAAGGACGTCACGGTGGTGGCCGGCCTTCTGCTGGATTGGAGATTGGCTTGGGTGATCTGCGTCGTGTCGCAATCGCTCGGCGAAGCCATCCGCACGCTTGCGCCGTCAATGGCTTCCAAAACGCTTCCACAGGGTCGAGCAAGACGACCGGCGCTGCGCGCGCGGCACCCGAAAAGCCCCGTGGCTACAGGCAATTCGCGAGTACCCCCAGCCGGATTCGAACCGGCGATCTCCTGCGTGAAAGGCAGGGGACGAGGCTCCAACTCGCGTTAGTATCGGCGTTTTGCAGCAGCGTATCGCCCATACTGACGGCGTTTCTGATGGAGAACGTTGTCCGCAACCGTTGCCCGCAACGACCGTTGCCCGACCGTTGCCCGCCATCCGACCGAATCTGTACAGTGCGTCGCATGGCGCGTCCGCAACCCACTTCTCGGCCGTTCGTCCGTCAGCGCACAAGCGGACCGTTCTGGTACGGCAAGTGGTCGCGCGACGGCAAGCCGGTGATGCGGGCGCTCGGCCGCGCCTGGGCAGAGCCCGACGGGCACGGCAGCTGGAAGCGCAAGCGAGGGAAGGCGCCCGATGGCGTGCTCACCGAGCCGCAGGCGTCCGCCCGGATGCTCGATCTCGTCCAGGAGCACCACGTCGACCAGGAACGCCTCGAGCAGGATGCCGAGGAGCGCCGCCGACGTGGAATCACGTTCCGCGAGCTGGTCCACGAGTGGCTCCTCTACCTCGAGCGTGAGAAGGGCGCCAAGCCATCGACACTGATCGACTATGGCTGGATGGTCGCCGAGCCAGGACAACCACACCGCCGCGGCCAAGGCCGCTCACCCGGGCTGCTCATGGCAGCGCTCGGAGATCGCCCGATGTCAGAGCTGACAACTCGCGACATCGGCACCTTCCTACGCGCACTCGACGAACGTGGATATAGAGCGCGAACGGTCAATCGGCACCGCCAGCTCATCTCCGCCGCGTTCAACTACGCCATGCGCGACGACACCTACGCGATCGCACACAATCCCGCCGCGAGCACGACCAAACGTCGCGAGCCGCCCCCGGCGGTCCTCGACTTCTACGAGCCCGATGAAGTCGAGATGCTCGCACGCGCCGCCGAACTCGGCGCTCATCGCACGGCCCGCCCCGGCAGGATCGGTGAACACGAGCTCGCCGCCCGCCGGCGGGAGGACAGCCAGGATGCTGATCTGTACCGGATCGCGGCGCACACCGGACTACGCCTAGGGGAGCTGCTCGCGCTGCGCTGGGAGGACGTCAACCTCGACCTTCGGCGACTCATTGTGCACCGCGCGCTCAGCGCAGGCATCGAGGGTCCGACCAAGGGCTGGCAGGCGAGGTTCGTCCCGCTCTCAGACGGCTCCGCCGATGCCTTTGCGCGACTCCACGAGCGAGGCGAGTTCACAAGCGCGACCGACTACGTGTTCTGCAACCGCTTTGGCCGTCCGCTCGATGGCGCGGTCCTCCGCCGGCGGTTCAAGCGAGCCGCCGCTGCCGCCGGCCTGCGAGTCCTGCGCTTCCACGCCCTCCGCCACGGCGCCGGATCGCTCGTGGCGCGCCAGACGGATGCCCGGTGGGTCCAGGGATTCCTCGGCCACTCCAAGATCACCACCACCGAGCGCTACCTACACGCCAAAGCCCGGCCCGAAGACGTCGACCGGCTGAACCGCGCATTTGCCATCCCACCCCGCGCGGGACAGTCCACAGAATCCGCTAGTACACCTACTCGACACGCCGAGGACTAACGCTCGCCGGGATCGCACCCAGGAGGTCGCCGGTTCGAGTCCGGCTAGCTCCACTCATAGAACCGCTGCAAATAGGCACTTTCTTCGTCTGGATTGATCTTAAATGAATAGTCGTTGCCGGATTGGGCATCACTATTGGGCATCGGATCCCTCGAGAGCTCGGCGACCACACCGATTCCGCCGGCCGATCGCTCACCGGCACCCCCGAGCCGGCGGGCCCCTACCCCTAAATCCCGCGCGCGTGATCTGACACCGAGCACGGACGCTCGGTCAAGGCCACCAGATCCGCGCGCGTGAACCTCACCCACACCAAGACCGAGACAGCACCGCGCGTGCTCTCCCCAGCCGAGCACGGACGCTCGACCCCGTCTCCGCGCGCGACCCGAGCGGTCATACCCCAACGCCTACCCCTTCGATGCCAGGTCGCCTTACCGAGCGCGGTCGGACACCGAAAGCCTCGGACCCGTAATGCCGGGTGATTCAAGCTAGCGCGATTGCTCCACTGCGCGCGCGCAGCGCGGCGCAGTCAACACACTCGCGGTGTTCCGGGTCTCCGCGCGCAAGGCGAGCCCGGCCACTAGGCGCTTCCGGTGCCGGTGCTGCCGACGGGGGTCTGCCGCCCGCCGCTGGTCAGAGCAGTGTCGGGCCGGCCTACGTCAGGCAGGTCGTCGAAAGACTTCAGCGCCCTGGGCACCGCATAACCGTCTTCACTTGGTTCTCGATCTGACGGACGTTTTTGGGCGAAGACAGGGAGCCGGACACAGGCCGCGCTGGTGATCGCGTCGTCGCCGATGCAGTCGTGGGCCGTCGGGTGGGTCCGAAACGAATGCAACCCCCCGCTGAGGCGCGGTGTTCCTGGGTGCGGCGGCCTTGTGAACAGGGATCGACGTGGCTGCTCAACGCCTGATGCAGCAGTCCGGCGGTGGCGGCGAGGCTGCTGCTCTTGTGCTTGCTACTCGGCATTTCGTGGCTAGCGAGGGGGGCGGCATCAGGCCGGCGCCGCCAGAGCGCTGCATCGTCGGGGCGGACTGGCAGCCGGCGCCGTGTCGGTCGGGCGCGGCTCCTGGGCGTTCCAGCTTGCAACTCTCGCAGCCTCGCCGCCAGACTTCCGAGTTCGGGTCGATGCGGTGGTCTCGCGCCGCTGGCGAGACGGCTCGTCTCGTCCAAAGGGGCGGTCGGCGTTAGCGAGAATCGAGCAAGCAGTGGCTCCTCCTGCTTCGTGAGGGTGTCGCGGAAAGGTTCGTGGGTGGGGGCTGGGACGGGCCGGCGGTAGGGGCGTCGGTGGTGCTGGGCCGGTTGTGTGGGGCGGTGTGATCTCGTGGGGGGCGGTTCAGGCCGCCAGGGTGGCTATCTGGTGATTGCGGAGCTTGGTGAGGTTGTGGGTCATCATCTGTAGGCGCCACTCGGTGCGCACCGCTTTGCGGCCTCGTCGGTGGAAGCGATTGAACTTTCGGTTGTGTTTGGTGTGACCGATCACTGGCTCCACGGTCTGTTTGCGTAATCGGTAGAGCGCTTCACCGAGGTCGGTCTCGAGCACGCGGCGCATGAAGGTGTAACGGCCGCCGGTCCAGCCGGGTCGTTCACCCTTGCGCCGGCTTGAGTCAGGTGGGATGAGCACCGGGATGCCGTGCTCGCCGATGACCTCGTCCATGTGCTGCTCGTTCCAGTACCCCGCGTCAGCCACCGCGGCCCGCGGCTTCTCGCGGATCCCGGCCTGCTCGAGCTCCCGCAGCGTGGCGTCGACCATCGGCTTGAGCTGCGAGAAGTCGACCGACTCGACCGTGATCTCAGCGGCCAGGACGATGTGCTGCTCGTTGACCGCCGCCTGCAGGTTGTAGCCCTGCACGTAGCCGCGGAACGCCTTCATCACCCGCGCGTCGGGATCGGTCAGGTTGACCTCGCCCTGCGGGGTTGACGGCGGCTGATAGGGCTTCGGTGGGCCCCCGAACCGGCGGCCGTCCTTCATCCGCCCCTGCGCGCGATACGCCTGATACGCCTCGTTCCCAAGCCGCTCAGCCCCAAGATCCTGCTCAAGCCGCCGCCCCGCCTCCCGCAAGCGCTCAGACCGCGACCGCGGGACCGGCTCGGCCTCACGCCACCGATCGTGGTCAAGCTGGCGCTTGGCCTCCCGCAACCACCCCTCGCGGCCCTGTACCCGCGCCACGATCCGCTCGGCATCGAACTCATGACCAGTTGGCGCCTCTTCCTCTGCCGCATCCGCCCCAGCTTCCAGCTCGCGCTCCGCAGCGTGCGGCTCCAGATGGCGAGCCAGCCACTCCCGCCGACCCTCCTCGCTCTGCAGCTCGGGCGGAAGCTCATCCCCGCGCGCATCGCCATGACGCTCATCCTCCGCCTCATCGGTGGCGATCGTCTCCGCGATGATCTCCCGGGCGATCCCGTCATAGTCAACGTTGGAGTCACGGCTCGCGTTGGCGTGCAGCTTCGTGCCGTCGATCGCGACCACCCCGGACCCCACCAACCCAGCCTCATCGCACAGCCCTAACACCTGGGAGAACAGTTCACCCAGCGCCTGCTCATGGCGGCAGATAAATCTCGCGATCGTCGCGTGATCCGGAATCAAATTACCGGTAATCACACGGTAAGCCACGTCCTGGCGACAGTGACGCTCGATCGCTCGCGAGGACTGCACGTTGGTCGCGAACGCGAACAAGATCAGCGCGACCACCACCGACGGCTCATACGCCGCCCGGCCGTGACCATCCGCCCGATAAGCGCCATAGAACGCCGACAGATCCATCCGACCCACGACGTCGATCACGAACCACGCCAAATGATCCTCCGCCAACCACTCCCGCACGTCCGGCGGCAACAAAACCCCCTGCTCACGACGACTCTCAATGAAGTTCTGCGGCATACCAGAATTGTGTTAAACAAGCCGGACGGAAACCCCTTTGTGCGACACCCTCTCGTGAAAGGGGCACTCTGGGCGGCGGTCGTGACGATAGGTTGTTAGTGGTGTTGCGGTCTGGGCGTGTGTGGCCGGACGCCGGAGGCGGTCAGATGTCCATCAGGAGCAGTGAATGACGCGAGGAGGGGCGCTATGGCGAAGCTGATCTATTCGGCGATCGCGTCGCTTGACGGGTACGTCGAGGACCAGCACGGCAGATTTGAGTGGGCGGCGCCCGACGAGGAGGTTCACGCGTTCGTCAACGATCTCGAGCGCCCGATCGGCATCTACCTCTAGGCTGGCGCTCGTGCCAGCTCGCCCACGAGCAACGCCGGCGCGCGAGTTGGGCGGCGCGCTGTCGCCGTGACGGCTCGTGCGAAGCCAAAGTATGGGGGTCCGTATAGCGATGCACCGGTTGTCGCGGTACCCGCTTCGGCGAATAATCGCAGCGGTGACTGACGCGATCCGAATGACGCTCGAGGTCCAGGTGATCGACGAATCGCTGATTGGCCTGGCCACGGCAACCGACGGGACAACCCGCGAGTTCGCGGGCTGGCTTGGGCTGCTGAGCGTGCTCGAGGCTCTGCTTCCGAGCCGGACGGATGACGGGGATGCGGGTGAGGGCACCGACCTCGTCTAGCGCTGGCGCCGGTCCAAACGGTCGAATTTGCTGGCCGCCGCGAAGGCGTGGCCTGAGGCGGCGCTCGAGCGGCTTCTCGCGACGCCCGAGGGTCGGTCGGGCAATCGCGAGCGTGGAGCGTTTAGCGAGCGGGCCGGCGCGCTGCTGGCGGCATGGCTGATGCGCAGCCCCGGCGATTCCCCGGGCCAGCCGACTGAGGCCGTTGATGTACCGGGCGGCAAACGCGATCCGCGGGTGCTTCAGATCCACGCGCCGTCGATCGACGCGCTGTTCGCCGGGGTTGTACACCGGGTCCGTCAGCGAGCGACCCGTGTCCGACGGCGCCCGCCTGCATCTGCTGGATCGCTCACCGAATACGGCCGGCGGATCGCCGTCTTCTTCACGAAGACCTACACGCGGATCCTCAACCCCTCATTCACCGAGCTCGATCCCGTCGTCCCCGACAACATCGTCCAGCAGGAACGGCTGGCCGCGCATGGCGGGCACTCGAACATGCCCTTGACGCTCGCATCGCCGACGCGCAACTCACGGCGTGAAAACATGACTCAACCGTGAACCTTCCAGCTCCTGCCAAGCCAGCCTAGTGGGTGCGGATACCGGTCAGTTGCGCTTGCAGGCTCTGGATCTGCGCTTGCTGGGTGAGCAGCTGGCGGTAGAGACCCTGGATCGCGGCCAGCGCAACCCCACCCTCGTCGAGCAATCCGATCGAGCGAGGGTCGTTGCCAACCTTGAACGCCGCCTTGAAGTCTTGCGCGGTGGGGCCGATGTGGCGAGTGCCGGTGGGGTCCGTCTTGTAGCTCCAAGTGTCGATCAGCAGCCCAGCCAGCCGCCGAAGGATCTGCTGATCGGAAATCGGCGCGAAGTCGCGCTTGGCGTTGCGGTCGCTGGTGCAGCTCCAGGACCCGCCGCGGGGCGCGATCCGGCAGCCGGTGCCGTATTGGGTCCCGGGGTTGGTCTGGAAAGTCACCCCGCCTGTCGCGCGCACGTCGAACTGGTTAGCGCCCGAGGCGGTAAAGTCGTGGCCCGTGTAGGACCCGTCGGCCCAGATGAACGTGTGGTCATCGCCTTGTGGGTCCCGCGCGTGCGCTCCCGCCGCGAGACTATCCTCACCCTCCGCGGTACTGTCATTCCCGAACGCGATCGCGTTGTCATCGCTTGCGGTGTTGCGGGTACCGAACGCGGTCGCGCTCTGGCCGCTCGCAACGTTGTCGCTGCCGAATGCGGTCGCGGCGACATGGCCGGCAGTGTTCTGGTAGCCGAATGCGGTCGCGGCAACAGCTTTCGCCACATTGCGGGCGCCGAATGCAGTCGCGGCGAGGGCGTTAGCCCGGTTGGCACCCCCGAATGCCGTCGCGTCGTCCCGGTTTGCCGTGTTGCCTTGCCCGAACGCGGTCGCACCCGCGCCGGTCCCACCCAACCCCCCGGCGTCGTTTCCGAATCCGCCGGGCACGGTTGCGCCCTGGGCGGCGGTGTTGCCATGGCCGCCGCCGATCGTGCCGAAGTCCCCGGTGACCTTGTTGGCGCTGTCGCTTTCGCCACCGCCCGCGATCGTGGCGCCGTGCTCGCTAGAGGCGACGGCGTTGGCGTGGGAGCCGCCGATCACGTTGGGGCTGGTGGGGTTTGGTTGTAGCTCGAGCGCACGGGAGGCGTTAACGTCGAGATTCAGCGGCTTGTCGTCCCTGGTGCCAAGGTAACTGCCGCGGGTGGTGCCGGCGTTGCCATACAGCGACCAGCCGTACCGGTTCCAGGAGATCTTCTCTTGCCCTGCTGGACACACCGCCGCCGCGCTGGTCAGGTTCAGCGTGTGATACGCGTCCGTGGCACAGGCGTACAAACGCCCAGCGGACGAATTTGTCCCGCTGGTCGCAGCGTAAGAGGTGCCGCCCAGCGCGATGAACAACGCCAACAACGCCACATGATGACGCTGCAGATAGCCAACCAAAACACTCCGCATATCCGTCCTCCCAAACATCCGAGACCACATTCTCCTGCCCATCATCCACCCCTGCCGACCACCTCGCAACCGGGAGTTCCCTATACCGAACCCCATATTTCGACCCGAAGGCTGGCGATTATTTCCGGCAGCGGCCGCACGCGCCAACCATGATTTCGGCCAACGAGACCGAAGGGAGGAGTGACCAAAGATCTGAAGAGAAATCGCATTCGTTCAGGCGGCTGCCTCGGATTCGAGGATGACGGTGTGGCCGAGCCGTTCGAGTTGCGACTAGCGTTTGGGGGTCGGTCGGGGTCGCCACGGGCGACGTACTCCCCGCGCCCGTCGGTACATGAGCCGCCCAGTGGTGAGCATGTGCCAGGCCGCGATGACCACCGAGTGGCCGACCGCGGTTGTGGCTTTGGTATGGCCGCCTCGGCGCGTAGCCGCTGGTACTGGGCAGCGAGGTCGGTGTCTTTCGGTGCGGCTGGCGGCCTTGGCCGCTTCGACCAGTTCGCGCGCAGCACTTGGAACCTTTCGGGTCTTGTCGGAGCGGCGCTTGCCGGCGTGTTCGTCGTTGCCGGGGCAGAACCCGGCCGGCGAGGTGCTTAGCGGTCGGGAAGGCGCTCATGGCTGCCCCGGTCTCAGCGATGATCACCTCCGCGGTCTTGCGCTGCACGCCCGGGATCGTGCACAGCAGCTCGAAGGGCTTCTCGAAACGGGCGAGCAGCTGCTCGATCATGGTCGAGAACTCGGCGATCCTTCGTCGCCGACGGGGCTGTGTTCGATCGGCTGCCGCTCTCGTCGCTCGTCGACCCGAAGGAGAAGCCGAGAGCAGGACCGCCGCCGACGACGACCTGGCTGGTGATGCGTGAAAGGAGCTCTGAGCGCTGACGATCGCTTCTCGCGCACTGCGATCACGCCGAGTGTTCACAGCGAGAGATGCGGTGAGCACGGCGCTGCGGTGCACCATCCTCATCGGGAGAACACGACGCCCATATGCGGCGGGCTGGTTCTTCGCTCCGCTGGGTCGACGCGTGCGCGGGTGTCTTGGTGTCGTGTCGGTCTTGAGCTCGCCGCCCGGTCGAGGACGCTACGCCGGGTGTTCGGTGAGTGCGCGGGGCGATTGCACGGTTCCGAGATCCCGACCCAGGAGCGCGCTCCCCTGATCCACGCTGCGCGCGCCGCGCGCGGAGGCCTTCGGTGAGGCTAGGGGCCCCCGGATGCGAGTCCGCGGGCGCAGCCGTACATTGACGAGCGACACACGGCAGGACAGCTGATTGGCGCTCGACCGAGGCGGTTGATCTGAACTCGGCGACTTACGCCGACCTGGCGGATCCGTCAAACCAAGCGGAAAGGGGCAGTGAGATGACGGAAGACAGGCTGGAGAAGCCGGACAGTCCGGAGCGGGTCGAGGACGATGTGGCGGAGCGGGATGACGGGGAACTGGAGCCGACGGCTGGGTCCCAGCGTTCTGAGCAACGCGCCCGTGATGTTCTAGCTGAACTGGAGAGATGCCTCGCTACGCACGACCTCGACCGGATGGTCGAGTTCTTCACCGAGGATGTCGTACTCCTCGGCGATGCGGAGGAGGCCTTCGGCAGGGACGCGATGCGTGACTATCTCCGCGGCATGGCGGAAATGGCAGCGACTGTGCGTTGGGACTGGCACCGCGTGGCAGTGGTGCTGGATGCGCCCGGAGTGCTCTCCTTCGCCGCCGTAGGCTCGATCGAGTTCCACGATGCAGCGGGACAGCCGCTCGGTGAGGGAGCGCCGTTCCGGGTGACTTGCCTCGCCGTCCAAGAACAGAAGGTTTGGCGGCTGAGGCATTTTCACGGGTCGCGCCCGCAGTGACGACGACGGATTGACCGGCTCGTTGACGTGAGCCCCACTCGTCTCGCGAGATCGAAGACGCGCGCCTGCAGTTCGCGCGTCGGCCGATCCTATTCCTCGGCGCGATCGTTATCGCATGGATCCGATCGTCTGGAAACGGCCCCACCCGTCCTCCAACGCTGCTGGTTTGTCGCCGAACGAGGAGCCGGTGCTAGCTGGATGGTTGGACCGCCCCTTTGGACGAAGACGGGCGGTACCGGCAGACCGCTGCTTCGCGCCGGACCGGCAGCCCGGCCACCGAGACGCCGCGCACTCGCGGTTGAGCACAACCGACCACGCTGGACCGCCCCCGGTTTGGACGACACGTCTCGCCTTGTGTAGTTGATGTTTGTATCAGCGAGTCTGCTCCTCGGCTACCGAGCGGAGAGGCCAGGTAGTTCCGTTCGTTCCTTGATTACCGTTCGTCGCGGCCTGAGCGCCATCGGTTGGAACATCGAGGGCGATCTCGGATGGGGCTGAGCCGTTGCCGTCGATGGCGACGCCGACGGTTGAGACGCGATCGGCGGTTAGCTCGGCCTGGTGGTGTTCGAACTCGGCTGGGGAGAGGTAGCCGAGGGTGGAGTGCCGGCGCCGGGGGTTGTACCAGGCCTCGATGTATTCGAACACCGCTGCTCTGGCCTCGGCGCGGGTGGGCCATGAGCGTCGGTAGATCCGCTCCTTCTTGATGCTCGCGTGAAACGTCTCGCAGACGGCGTTGTCGTAGCAGTCGCCGACCGAGCCGATCGAGATCTCGATCCCGGCCCGCTCGCAGCGCTTTCCGAACAGCACCGCGGTGTACTGACACCCCATGTCCGAGTGGTGAATCAGCCCGGGTGCGGGGCGTCGGCGGTACAGGGCCATCTCTAGCGCGTCAACGACGAGCTCTGAGCGCAGGTGCTCAGCCATCGACCAGCCGACGATCAGCCGGGAGAACAGGTCCTGGACGTGCGCGAGGTACAGGAACCCCTCCCAGGTCGAGATGTAGGTGATGTCGGCTGACCAGGTCAGGTTCGGTCCTTGCGGGCGAAAGTCGCGCTCGAGCAGGTCGGGCGGGACGCGCAGCCCGGGCAGCCGGACCGTGGTCCGCCGGCGCTTGCGCGGCACGACGCCCGAGATACCGGCCGCCCCCATTAGCCGCTCGACGCGCTTACCTCCGACGTGTATCTGGTGCTCGAGGCGCAGC
This sequence comes from uncultured Solirubrobacterales bacterium, assembly GCA_963767695.1. Classification (GTDB taxonomy): domain Bacteria; phylum Actinomycetota; class Thermoleophilia; order Solirubrobacterales; family Solirubrobacteraceae; genus Palsa-465. The sequence goes on along the minus strand of CAVYFE010000031.1, from coordinate 1,646 downwards.
TCGGCGTGGACGCGCCGCGCGCCGTAGGTGCCGTCAGAGGCGGCGTGGATCTGCTTGATCTTCTCGGTCACCCACGCATCGGACAGCACCCGGTCAGACGGCGCGCGACGCTCCCAGTCGTGGAAGCTGGTGCGGTTCACCCCCAGCGTTCGGCACATCACCGCCACCGGGAAGTTCGTCTTCTCCGCCTCGATCAGCGCGAAGATCTCTCCTACGGCTCGCCGGTTTCCCGGGCGAAAAAAGCGGCTGCCTTCTTGAGAATCTCGCGTTCCATCCTCAGCGTCTGATTCTCACGACGCAGCCGCGCGAGCTCCTCACGCTCGTCGGTCGAGAGGCCGTCCGGGCGCTTGCCCTCGTCACGCTCAGCCTGCTTGACCCAGTTGCGCAACGTCACATCCGAGATCCCAAGATCCTCTGCGATCTGATGCTGGGACTTGCTCGAGATATGAACGAGCTTGATCGCCTCCCGACGAAACTCCGGTGGATACGGCGGTCTGGTCCGAGGCACTTCTCACCTCCTGGCCGTCGTCTTTCGACGAAAGCCCTCAGGTGTCCTCGAAACCGGGGGCACTCCACGGGTCGGCGCCGCACTGTCGCTTTCAAATCGGCGCCGCTAGCCAGACGGGCGACGGCCGGGTAGCACCGACGCCATGGGGCTGCCGCCGTCGCGCGGGTCCGCGCGGCCGCTGATAGTGCGATCCAGAGCTCCGGCCCGTGGCGGGTCGGGAGTGCTCGTTTGCACCAGTACCGGCAGTCTGCTCGCCGCCGCGGCGGCTTCGGCAGCACTCCAGGATCTGTGTGTGAGCGGGCCGCGGGTCGGACTCACCCCCGGGTCTTGTGTCGTTGAGTTCACGGATCGCGACCGCAGGCCCTCATCCGCTCTCGGTTGACGCTGGAGTGGGCGTTCAATTCGGTGAACAGTAGTTGCAGCAGCTTGACTTAACCTTGGCATAGCTCTAGGTTGTCTCGGAACAGCCGTTATCGGCGGCACGCGCTGGAGGCGTGTGCGGGCTAGCGGTGGGGAGCCGTGGCATTGGGGTGACCTCTACGGGTCGTTTCGTCTGTGCGACGGAAATGCCGTTTACAACGCGGACTCGCTACGCACCGGGGGTCCGCCATGAGGAGGGGGTCGTAGTGGCTTCCACGCAAGACCCGCCGCGAGCGCGATTCGTCAAGATGCGGATGAGCAAGCGGCATAGGAAGGAAAGCACCAGCGAGGAGTGGCGACTCCGCGCCCTGCGGCGCACCGTCGCCCTGTTCGCCGCGCTTCTGGTCTGCCTCACGCTCACGGCAGCGGCGAGCGCGAACGTTTCCTTCACCAAGGCCTACGGCTGGGGCGTGAGCGACGGCGCCAGCCAGTTTGAGACCTGCACCAGCACCTGCCAGGCCGGGCTCTACGGCGGCGGCGCCGGGCAGTTCCATTACCCCGTAGGCGTCGCCACCGATAGCTCGGGCGACGTCTACGCCGCCGACACCGACAACGAGCGGATCGACGAGTTCTCCGCCGCCGGCGCGTTCATCAAGGCCTACGGCTGGGGCGTGAGCAACGGCGCCAGCCAGTTTGAGACCTGCACCGGCACCTGCCAGCCCGGGATCGCGGGCGCCGGCGCCGGGCAGCTCTACGGCCCCAGAGGCGTCGCCACCGA
>CAVYFE010000030.1:0-32611 GCA_963767695.1 uncultured Solirubrobacterales bacterium | reverse complement strand
GATGATCTGGCCCTTGGCGTCGCTGATCTCCTTGAGCACCGCCTTCAGGCGGTCCTCGAATTCACCCCGGTACTTGGAGCCGGCGACCATCGCGCTCAGGTCGAGCGCGATCAGCCGGCGGTCGCGGAGCCCCTCGGGAACGTCGCCGTCGACGATCCGCTGGGCGAGTCCCTCGACGATCGCGGTCTTCCCGACGCCCGGCTCGCCGATCAGCACCGGGTTGTTCTTCGTGCGCCGGCTGAGCACCTGGATCACGCGCCGGATCTCGTCGTCGCGCCCGATCACCGGGTCGAGCTTGCCCTGTGCGGCGGCCTCGGTCAGATCTCGACCGAAGCGCTGAAGCGCCTGGAACTTCTCCTCGGGACTCTCATCCGTGACGCGGTGGCTGCCGCGCACCTCGGAAAGCGCCTTGACCAGCTGTTCCCGCGTCGCACCAGAGCTCCGCAGCGCGTCGCCCGCGGGCCCCGGATGAGCCGCGATCGCGAGCATCAGGTGCTCGGTCGAGAGGTACTCGTCGTCTAAATCGCGCATCTGCTTCTCGCCGGCGCGCAGGATCTGCGTCAGCTCGGTCGAGCCTCCGGCCGGTTCCGAAGTTCCCCGGCCCGTGGTCAACTTGGGCAGCGCACCGAGGGCCGGCCCGAGGGCCTGGCGAACCGCGGCCGGGTCGACGCCGAGCTTGCGCAGGACCGGCGCGACGACGCCGCCGTCCTGCTCGAGCAGGACGGCGAGCACGTGCTCGGGCGTCGTCTGGGGATTGCGGCGCTCGTCTGCCAGCCGCTGCGCGGCCTCGATCGCCTCCCTGGACTTTATGGTGAAACGGTCTGGTTGCATGTGGATCGTCTCGTTGTTCGTCGGGGAAAAATCTTAGTCAGTCGGACTTAGATTATGACACGTTTTTCCGGCGATCGGGCCTTTGAGCTCGCGCCCCGGCGTGATTGCGTAGTTTGCCCGCGCTGCGGAGCGGGAACCCCCAACCAAATCACCTCGGCGGCCGGCGCTGCGAGTGCCACCGCGGCTGAGGACCAAACGGAGTCAGACTTGCCGATGCCGACGACGGATGGCCGGACATCTGCGCAGTGGCCTCGGCTGGCCACCGCCGACATGGAGTTTCGCCTCGAGGTGCCCTGCGATCACGACGCTCCGGCCGCGGTCCGCCAGGGGCTGCGGAAACTCGATGGCATCGGCGCGATCCTCAGTGACGCGATGCTCGTCGCGAGCGAGTTGGTCAGCAACGCGGTGCGGCATTCGGGCGCCCGTGAGAGGGATCGTCTGACCGTCGAGGGCAAGGTCGGCCGACAGAGTCTGCGGATCTCGGTGCTCGACCCTGGCAGATCGGGCCGCGCTGCCAGGCCGCGTTCCGGCGCGCCTCACTCCGGCGGCTTCGGCTTGCGCCTGGTCGAGCAACTGGCAACTCGCTGGGGCTCGGACCGAGCCGGCGGCCACCGCGTGTGGGCCGAGCTGGCGGTCCCTGACTAATCGGGTGGGGGGAGAGGGCGCGCTGGCGCGCGCCCCGGGGTGTGGCCGCCGGCGCGCTGCGCGCGCAAAATCTCGCTCACCGGCGCCGTGCTCGGCGGCGGTTCGCCGGCCCCGTCACCCCGCGATCACCAGCGTCCTGCCGCCGGTCTGGAACTCAACCCGATGCCGGCTGTCGACGGTGACGCCGAACACGGTGGCGGTGATCCTGCGACCTCCCGCTAGCGCACCGCGCAGCCGCCTGAGCTGCTGGTCCGAAAGCCGCATGACGATCCTCCGCGCGCCACCCGAGAACCGGTACACGCGCGACTTGCTCGTGAACGACCGCTTGCCGGCAATCCTCATCACTGCGTAAGCACCGACCTGGCACGGTCCCGTACAGGTGAGGGTGGCGAGGATCTGGCGATTCTTCATCGGTCGCTGGCGTGGGGGGAGCGACAGCGCGATCTCGGCGGGCTGCAGCGACAGCGCGAGCAACCCGAAGCTCGCAAGGTCGAGGCTGCCCCAGCCCGACGCCCGGTCGTAGCCCGGGGTCGCGCTGCAGCAGCCGAGCGGCCGGCCGTTGCCGGGAATGAACGGCCCGACGTCGTTTCCGTAGGCCAGGACATCGTCGAACACCTCGCCGCTGACGGTCGAGGTGCGCCCGAGCTGATAGAGCAGCGGATTGACGAGCCCGAGGGCTTGGTGCCTGTGCAGGCTCAGCTCCTGGTCCACGAGCGCAAGGCCACCGGCCAGCAGCGGCGTGGAAGCGCTGGTTCCGCCCACCGCCTGCCACGGGTCGGAGTTGCCCGAGTTGATGCAGTCGCCCAGTGCGGAGCAGTAGACGGCGTAGCCGGGAATGATGTCCGCGAGCATGGAGACGTCCGGCACCGCCCGAGACCGGGATCTGACCGTGCCGCCCTGGTAGAAGGGTCGGCGGAACAGGTCGCTTGAGCCGCCACCTGCCGCGGAGCCGGGTTCCACGCTGGTGTCGTTCCAGACCACCTGGTTGGCAATCGCGTTGGCCGGGTCGAGCTGCAGGTTGGTCCCACCAACTCCCGTCACCCACGCCGATGACGCCGGATAGTTCACGGCCAGCCTGTCGACGGGAAGGCCGTCCGAGCCGGTGCAGTCCGCCGAGCCCGAGTCGCCGCTGGCGGCCAGGAACGTGACACCGCTGATCGCCGCCATCTCCAGGGCTGCTTCGGTCGCATCGATGCCACGAGGCCCGACGGCCAGGTACACAGCTGGTTCGCACAAGCCGAGCGAGGCGGAGATCACCTCCGGCTCCCTGCCGCGGTTCTGCAGGGGGGCCGTCATCGCCTTGAGCGTCCCTGCTGCGTCGGCATTGGTCTCATACACGTCGATCGCCTTCAGGTCTGGGGCGGCGGAGTCGAGCGCTTCGAGGTCGAGCGTCGACTCTCCTCCGGGCCGCAGGGGATGATGGACGCCGATCGGGATCGCGTTCAGGGTCGGGATGTGCAGTCCGAAGCACTGCGCGAACACCGCGATGTCAGAGTCGTTGAAGCCGTCGATCTCGATCAGGGCGACCCGCTCTCCCTGTCCGCTGAATCCGGCACTGTGGAGCTGATCGAAGCCGTAAGCCGTCAGGTACTGGTTAGGCGTAAACCCGGCCGTGGCCGGATTGCCACCCACCTCGCCGGCGCCGATGCCGGCCGTACATCCGCTCGGCGCTCCGGTGCGCAGGAAGGCGGAGGTGGGCTGCGAGGCGGCGCGGGCCCGCAGCTCCGCTCGATCGTCAGCGCCGAGGCGCCCGCGCGTAAAGAGCGGACGCGTGTCCAAGCCGATCACCGCCTGGACCACGCCCCGAAGGCCCGCTGGGACGCCGACCCCGGTGCGGGGGGCGATGAACCTTGCCTCGCGCGGGGCGCGAAACCGCGCCAGCGGCGTCGAGAACACACGCTCGGCACGCCCGACGCTCATCGTGGCGTCGGCGAACAAGCCGGTGGCATCGATCTTCACGTCGCTCGCGCCGGCGGCCCGCAGGTAGGCGAGCGCTCGGCGACGGGTCCGCAGCGTGGCGCCGAACCGGCGTGACAGCCGCGGGATCGATTCGTAGTGCGCGTACGCCGGCGAGCCGGGCGTGCTCACCGCCACCGCCAGCCGCGAGAGCCCGGCGTCCGGGGCGACGAGCGGCAGGACGAGCTGCAGCGGCTGTGACCCCGGCGCCGGACCGACCGCTGTGGCGTGCGCCTCAGGCCCGGCGAATGCGGCGGGTACGCACGCCGCCACCAGGATCGCGACGGCGCTCGCGCCGGCCCGCAGCGAGCGCCGAAGCCACGGTGCGCCGCTCGCACATCCATCCCCCGCTCCCCGTGGGCGCTTCACCAGGCCCAGATCGTCGCAGCTCAGCCTTCGGGGCGCTCGACCGGGATCCTGAACGTCTTCAGATCGGCGGAGCGGATCAGCTCACCGCCCCCCTCGTAGGGGACGATTTCCGCCCGCAGTTCCCGGCGAAGGGCCTCCAGTCGCTCCACCTCGGCGGTCAGCTCGCCGGCCCTGCGCTCGAGCGCTGCCACCTTGCGCGCCATCACGGCGAGCTTGCCTTCGAGCTCGAACACCCGCTCCACGCCGGCTAGGTTCATCCCCAGCTCCGCGGTCATCTCCTGGATCCGGCGCAGTCGGTCGACGTCCTGGTGGGAGTACAACCGCGTCCCCTTCGGCGAGCGCTTGGGCTCGATCAAGCCCCGGGCCTCGTACATGCGCAACGTCTGGGGGTGCATGGCCGCCAGCTCGGCGGCGACCGAGATCATGAACACGCCGCGGTCAGAGGAAACCTCGACCCTGGTCGTGGTCCGCGTGACCCTGGCCGCCTCGGGCCGAATCCGCCGGCTGGCCATCACCCTTGGCTCCCGCCGGCGGTGCCCGCCTCGGCGAACAGCTTCGCCCGCGGGTTGCCGTTCATCACGTTCGACAGCCTGTCGATCGCCTCGTCCTGCTCGGGCGAGAGCGACGTCGGAACGTCGATCACGAAGCGGTAGTGGATGTCCCCGCGGCCCTTGCCGCCGAGGCGCGCCGGACCCTCGCCACGGAGACGCTGGACCGTCCCGTGCTTGGTGCCTGGCGGCACCCGCAGCCGTTTGGTGCCCGTCAGCGTCGGCACCTCGACCACGGCACCGCGCACCGCCTCCGGAATCGTCAGCGGAACCTCGACCTCGAGGTTCTCACCGGCGCGCTTGAACACCGGGGACTCCCTCACGTGGGTGATCACGTAGAGGTCGCCGGGATCTGACCCGGGCGCGCCTCCTTCACCCTTGCCGGCCAACCTGATACGGCTTCCGTCGCGCACGCCGGCCGGGATGTTGACCCGCAGTCGCCGGATCGTGCGCTGCGCGCCGCTGCCACCACATGTCGGGCACGGGTCGTCGATCACCGTGCCGCTGCCGTGGCAGTTGGAACACGGCTGGGAGATGGAGAAGATCCCCTGGCTCTCGGATTCGATCCCGCGCCCGTTGCAGACGGGACAGACCTTGGGCGTGGTTCCCGGCTTGGCGCCGGTTCCGTGGCAGGTCGGACACGGCTGGGAGGTCGGCACCGCGAGGGGGACCTGGGAGCCGTTGACGGCCTGGTCGAAGCTGAGGGTGACCTCGGTCTCCAGATCGCGGCCGCGCTGCTGCGCACGCCCACCGCCCGCGCCGCCGGGGCGCCCGGTGCTGCGCCCACCGGCCGCGCCTCCGAACAGGTTCGAAAGGATGTCCCCGAACCCGCCGCTGAACGAGCCTGGATCGAAGCCCCCCGGCACGCCGAAGCCGGCAAACGCGCCGCCCCGGTCGTATTCCTTGCGCTTGTCGGGATCGGACAACACATCGTGCGCCTGCGAGATCTCCTTGAAGCGCTCCTCGGCGTTCTTATCCCCGGCGTTGCGGTCCGGGTGGTACTTGCGGGCAAGCTTCCGGTAGGCCTTCTTGATCTCCTCGTCGGAGGCGCCCTTGCCTACCCCGAGCGTCTTGTAGTAGTCGGGTCTGCTGGCAGCCATCGCTGGTCACCTCCCTACCCGGCCACGACAACGCGAGCTGGCCGCAGAACCGCCTCTCCCAGCCGGTAGCCGCGCTGATAGACCTCGACGACCGTTCCCGGCTGCGCCCCCTCGACCGGCTGTTGCGCGACCGCCTCGTGGCACTGGGGATCGAACGGTTCGCCCTCCGGGTTGAAGCGCTCGATTCCGACGCGTGCGAGCGCCGCGATCACGTCGGCGTGCACGAGCTTGATCCCGGACATCAACGTGCTTGGATCCTCCGAGCCGTTGCCTGCCGCCTGGGCGGCATCCAGCGCCCGGTCGAGATTGTCGACCGCCGGCAGCAGCTCCTTGGCGAGCTTGGCGATCCCGCGCTCCTGCGCCGCCGCCGCTTCGCGGGATGCCCGCCGGCGGTAGTTCTCGAAGTCAGCCTTGGTCCGCTGCGCCAACTCGAGGTACTGATCAGCCTTCCCCGCCCTGGCCTCGAGCTCCTCGAGGTCACGCTGGAGCATGCCCTCGTGGTCCTCGGGCTCAGCCGGCTCCTCATCCGGGAGCGCCTCGTCGAGCTCGTCGCCATGAGGACGCGAGGGAGCGGCCGGCCCGGTCGGCGCCTCCGGCTCCCCGGCGGGCACCGAAGGCTCTGGCTGGTCCGGAGCGTCGCGCCCCTCCTGCTCTTCCTCAGCCAAGGTGCCGGTGAAGCCGTCCTCCACCGGGCGGTCGAACTCGGAGCCCGGGGCCGGGCCCCCTGACGCGGCCGTTCGCGTGGCCGCGTCAGGGGTGTCCGGCCCTGAGCCAACAACTGTGTGTCGATCAGAGGGCGTCACTTACTTACCCTCGTCAACGACTTCCGCGTCCACGACGTCTTCCTCGGTGCCGGCGCCGTTCGTCGAGCCGTCCGCGCCGGCTCCATCCGCCGACGTGGCGCCGCTCGCCGCGGCCTGCTCCTGGGCGTGCTGGTACATCGCCTCGGAGACCCGGTGGAAGGACGACTGCAGCGCCTCGGTCTTGGCGTTGATCTCGGCCGCATCCTCGGAGGTGAGCACCTCTCGGACCGCCTTGATCGCAGCTTCGATCTCCTCCCTGGAGGAGGCATCGACGGTGTCGCCCAGCTCCTTGAGCTGACGGTCTGCCTGGTAAGCGGCGTTCTCGCCGTTGTTCCGGGCCTCCGCGAGCTCGCGCAGGCGACGGTCCTCATCCGCATGGGACTCGGCGTCCGAGACCATCCGCTTGATCTCGTCCTCGGAGAGGCCGGAGCCGGACTTGATCTCGATCTTCTGCTCCTTGCCGGTTCCCAGATCCTTGGCGGAGACGCTGAGGATGCCGTTGGCGTCGATGTCGAACGCGACCTCGATCTGCGGGATGCCGCGCGGCGCCGGCGGGATGCCGGTGAGCTGGAACTTGCCCAGCGACTTGTTGTAGACGGCCATCTCGCGCTCGCCCTGGAGTACGTGGATCTCGACGCTGGGCTGGTTGTCCTCAGCGGTCGAGAAGATCTCTGACTTGCGGGTCGGGATCGTCGTGTTGCGCTCGATCAGCTTGGTCATCACGCCGCCCTTGGTCTCGATGCCGAGCGTCAGCGGGGTGACGTCGAGCAGCAGCACGTCCTTGACGTCGCCGGCCAGCACGCCCGCCTGGATCGCGGCACCCACCGCTACGACCTCATCGGGGTTGACGCCACGATGCGGCTCCTTGCCGGTCAGCTCCTTGACCTTCTCCTGGACTGCGGGCATGCGGGTCATGCCGCCAACCAGCACCACGTGATCGACCTTCTCGACGCCCTTCTCCTTGGCGTCGTCGAGCGCCTGGCGAACCGGTGCGACCGTGCGATCGAGCAGGTCAGCGGTCAGCTCGCCGAGCTTGGCGCGCGTGAGGCGCGTGTCGAGGTGCTTCGGGCCGCTCGCGTCGGCGGTGATGAACGGCAGGTTGATCTGCGTCTCCTGGGTGGTGGAGAGCTCGATCTTTGCCTTCTCCGCCGCCTCGTAGAGCCGCTGCAGCGCCATCGGGTCGGCGCTCAGGTCGATGCCCTGCGACTTCTTGAACTCCGCGACGAGCCAGTCGACGACCGCCTTGTCGAAGTTGTCGCCACCGAGATGGTTGTCACCCGCGGTCGCCTTGACCTCGAACACGCCGTCGCCGATCTCGAGCGCGGACACGTCGAAGGTGCCGCCGCCGAGGTCGAACACGAGGATTGTCTGATCGGACTCCTTGTCGAGCCCGTAGGCCAGCGAGGCCGCGGTCGGCTCGTTGATGATCCGCTTGACATCGAGACCGGCGATCTTGCCGGCGTCCTTGGTGGCCTGGCGCTGATCGTCGTTGAAGTACGCGGGTACGGTGATCACGGCGCTGTCGACCGTCTCACCGAGATACGCCTCGGCGTCGGTCTTCAGCTTGCCGAGGATCATCGCCGAGATCTCAGGCGGCGAGTACTGCTTGCCGCCGGCCTCCACCCGCGCGTCGCCGTTCGGGCCCGAGACCACCTTGTAAGGCACGATCGACTCCTCCTCGCGCACCTCGGCCTCCTTGCGGCCCATGAAGCGCTTGATCGAGAAGACGGTGTTCTGGGGGTTTGTGACGGCCTGACGCTTGGCGACAGTGCCCACGAGGCGCTCCCCGGACGGCGTGAACGCGACGACGGACGGGGTCGTGCGCCCGCCCTCGGCGTTCTCGATCACCGTCGGTTCCCCGCCCTCGAGCACGGCCATACAGCTGTTGGTCGTTCCGAGGTCGATTCCGATCGTTTTTCCCATTTAGTTCTACTCCTGGTTAGTCGTAAAAATCTAAGCCAGATCGTAGCAGATCTTAGTGGTGCCCGCCCGCGCGCGGCCGGCGGCGCGGGGCGGGCGGCCGGCGGCGCGCGCGCGGGCCGGCGGCGCGGGGCGGGCGGGCGGCGCGGCGCGCGCGGGGCCCAGCCCGGCACTCCAGATCCGCTCACCAACCCCTCGGCGCGGCCACCCGTTGACGTGGGCGATCGAGTCGTCCTATAGGGACTAAAAAACTACCCCACGTCCCGCGGATCCGGTCTGTCCGGGCCGGACCCGCGACTTTCACCCCACCTTGAACGCGCTCGGGCACATCCGCTGTAGCGCGCACCCGCGGCAATTCGGTCGCCTCGCGTAGCACGTGCGCCGGCCATGGCGCAGCAGGTTGAGGTGGAACTCGAGCTCCTCGCCGGGCGGTGTCAGCGCCAGCATCGTGTCGTGGAGCTCCTCGAATCCGGCGCCGGGACGGAACAGGCCCAGCCGCGTCCCGACCCGGGAGACGTGGGTGTCGACCGGGACGTCGCGCATCCCGAGCGCGAACAGCAGCACGCAGGCGGCGGTCTTGCGGCCGACCCCCGGCAACCTGGTGAGATACGCCTGCGCCTCCGCGACCGGCTGGCTGGCCAGCCAATCGAGGGAAACTGGTCCGCTGGCTCCCCCGGTCCTGGGCCCCCGCGGAGCGGTGTCGCTGATCGCCCGCAGGATCGACTTGATCCGGGCCGATTTCACCCTCGAGATGCCGCCAGGACGGATCGCCTCCTCGATCTCGTCGACCGGCGCATCCCGGAGGGCTTCCCAATCTCCGAACCGCTCGCGCAGCGCGAGGTAGGCGACGTCGCGGTTGCGGTCATTGGTCGACTGCGAGAGGACGGTCAGGACCAGCTCGGCGATCGGATGGCCGTGCGGCTGGGCCTGAGGGATCCCGTAGACGAGGCGGAGCCGGTCGCGGATCGCGCGCACGCGCCGGGCGGTGGGACGCCGCCAGCTGGCGCGGCTAGTCAAGCGCTCCCCAGCGCTCGCACGCCGCCGCCGCGGCAGCGACCGCCTCGGGCAGCCAGGCCGCCACCGCCGGCGGATAGAAATCGGTCAGCGCGAGCCGCGCCAGCAACATACCGCTCAGCACGTCGCCCGCGCCGATCGTGCTCACCACGTGCGCGCGAACTCCGGGGGCATCGGCGCGCATCGCGCCGCGGAGGATCGCGCCTCGCGCCCCGCGCGTGATCACCGCCATCCGCGCGCCCGCCTTCACCAGCGCGAGCGCGGCGCGGTCGGGATCCTGCTCGCCGGTCATCAGCGCCGCCTCGGCCTCGTTGGTGCGGACCAGCAGGGCGCCGGGGACGCAGGCGTTCGCACTGGCGGCCGCGTCCGCCCGGGATCGCCACCGGTGAAGGCGAAGATTGGGATCGAAGATCACGTGGCGCTGATGCTCGAGCGCCAGCTCCCGCGCGCGCATTGTGAGCTCGCGTTCCTCGGCGCCGACCAACGTGTTGGAGCTGATGAACAGCGCGGCCGAGTCGCGGATCGCGGACTCGAGCCGGTGCTCGAGCGCGTGGACGACGGTCGCGATCTGCTCGCCGTACAGCTGGTAGCGCGCCTCGCCGGCGGCGTCGACGGTCACGACCGCGACCGGCGTTTTCGAGCCGGGCACGAGTCCGAACAACGACAGCTCGACTCCGGAGGCGGCGAGCCGGCGCCGGAGCCAAGCGCCCCACGAGTCCTCGCCCGCGCCACCGGCGAGCGCAACCCGGGCCCCCTTGCGGGCAGCGACCATTGCCACGTTTGCGACGGCGCCTCCGAAATGCGGGACGAACGAATCGGCCTCGGATAACCCGTCCTTGACGGGCCGCTCGCAGATCAGGTCGACCAGCGCCTCGCCCAGGCACAGCGTTCGCGAACGCCCCGCGGGCTCGCCGGTCCTTATCGCGCTCACAGGGGAGGACGTTATCCTCGCCCGCGGGTGAGCGTCGACGAGCACACGATCGAACTCGCCGGGTCGCCCGTGTTCTACAGGCGGGCGCACGGCCCTGGCAAACCCGTCCTCTACCTGCACGGTATTCCCACCAGTTCCGAGGACTGGGTGCCGTTTCTGGAGCGCACGGGCGGAATCGCGCCCGACCTGGTCGGCTTCGGCCGATCGGGCAAGGGCGGTCACCTCGACTATTCGGTGGAGGGTCAGGCACGATTCGTGGAGCAACTTCTCCAGGCGCTGGGCGTCGAGCGCGTGAAGCTGGTCGTCCACGACTGGGGTGCGATCGCGGGACTGCTGTTCGCACAGCGCCATCCTCGGAGAATCGAGCGGCTGATCATCTGCAACGCGATCCCGTTGTTCGAGGGATTCACCTGGCCCCGCTTCGTCCGGTGGTGCCGCCGCCCGGGGCTCGGGGAACTGCTGATGGGATCGGTCACGCGCGGGCTGCTCGCCCGAACCTTGCGAAAGGGCGGCCCCTGGCCGGAGGATCGCATCTCGACCGTCTGGCAGGAGTTCGATCAGGGGACCCAACGGGCGATCCTGCGCCTCTATCGCGATGCCGGGGAGCGGCGCCTTGCCGACCTCGGCGAGGGCCTCGGGGCACTGGACGTGCCGGTGCTGGTGCTCTGGGGTGAGCGCGATCCGTGGCTCGGGCCCGAACTGGGCGACGCCTACGCGGGGCGCCTTCGGCGGGCCACGCTCGAGCGGATCGCCGACGCCAGACACTGGCCATGGCTCGATCATCCGGCGCTCGTCGATCGAATGGCGACGTTTCTGCACCACGACTGATGCGCGACTGGCTGCAACCCAAGCGGGCCGCCCCCACGATCGTCGCCGCGGTGTTCGCGATCGTCTACGTGATCGTCTCGCCGCCGAGCCTGGATCTCGCCGCACACCTCCTGCGTGCGAGATTGTTCTCCGCTGAGGGCTTCGGGACCTGGAACAACTGGTGGTACGGCGGACACAACCTTCCCGGCTACAGCGTTCTGTTCCCGCCGATCGCGGCGTTGCTGACGCCCCAGGTCGCGGCGGGCATCGCGACGACCGGCACGGCGGCGGTGTTCGAGTCGCTGGCGCGCCGCCATTTCGGCCCGGACGCCTGGCTCGGCGCGCTGTGGTTCGGGGCGGGCACGGCGATGAACCTGTTCACGGGACGGTTGACGTTCGCCTTTGGGCTGCTGCCGGCGATGGGGATGGCGCTCGCGCTTCAGCGCCGGCGGCCGGGGCTGGCGTGCGGGCTGGCGGTGCTGTCTGCACTCGCGAGCCCCGTGGCGGCGCTGTTCGCGGCGCTGGCTGCGGCCGCGTATGCGATCGGTCGCTACATCCGCGAGCGCCGTCTGAGCGCCGCGCTGCCGGCTGCCGCCTCGGTGCTCGGAGCGCTCCTGCCAGTACTCCTGCTGACGGTCGCCTTCCCCGAAGGAGGTAGCGAACCGTTCACGCTCGCCACGTTGTGGCCGATCCTGGCGATCACCGTGATCGCGTTGGCCGCGGTGCCCCGGCGCGAGTGGGCGCTGCGGGCCGGGCTCCTCATGTACGGGCTCGGGTGCATCGTCGCGTTCGAGATCGCCACGCCGGTGGGCAGCAATGCGGCTCGGCTCGGGCCGCTGGTCGCGGGCCCGCTCGCCGCCCTGCTCTGGTACCGGAGGCGGATCGGGTGGCTGGCGGTGGTGGCGCTCCCGCTCCTCTACTTCCAGTGGCAGGCGCCGATCCGGGATGTGCGCACCTCGGCCGGCGACCCCTCCCTGTCGGCGGCCTACTACCGGCCCCTGCTCGCGTTCCTCGGCAGCCGGCCCGGTCCCCCGTTCCGCGTCGAGATCCCGTTCACACGCTTTCACTGGGAGGCCTACGAGGTGGCCCCCCTGTTCCCGCTCGCCCGCGGCTGGGAGCGCCAGCTCGACATCAAATACAACCAGCTGTTCTATGGCGGACCCCTGACCGCGGCCACCTACGACGGCTGGCTGCATCAGCTCGCGGTCCGGTTCGTGGCGGTCGCCGATGCGAGCCTCGACTTCTCGGCCCGCCGCGAGGTCGCCTTGATCAACCGCGGGCTGCCATACCTGCGGCTCGTGTACCGCACTCACAGCTGGCGCGTCTATGCCGTCGCCGACCCGACGCCGATCGTGAGCGGCCCGGCGACGCTCCGGGCACTCGGGCCGAATTCCGTGACGATCGACGCCCACCACCCCGGGACCGTGTTCGTCCGGGTCCGGTTCTCCCCGTACTGGGCCCTGGGTCGAGGGTCCGGATGCGTCGCGCCGGACGGGGAGTTCACGAAGCTCCACCTGAGCCGTGCAGGGCCGGTGAAGCTGGTCATCAGCTTCTCCCTGGGACGGATCGGCGCCGACTCACCACGGTGCACGAGGCCCGTGGCCTGAAGCTTTCAGACGGGGACCCAACATCCCGGATCGCTAGGATGCGATGGTCCCATGCTGCGTCCTCTTCGCCTGATCGAGACGCGCGTCCTGCCGCGCGGCTGGAAGGATCTGATTCGTCAGATCGTCCTTTTCTCGGGCGCGTTTCTGCTCTACGACCTGGTGCGCGGGCTGGTCGATAACGGCAGTCCGTACAAGCCGTTCGGTGACGCGATGAAGATCATCGACCTCGAGCGGACGCTGCACATCTTCATCGAGCCGAGCGTCCAGGCGTGGGCGATCCACATGCATTGGCTGATCGACGGCGCCGACTGGGTCTACCTGAACGGCCACTTCTTCGTCACCTTTGCCGTCCTCGCCTTCATCTACTTCCGACGCAACGGCTCGTTCTACTTCGTGCGCAACACGGTCATGATCGCCATGGGCCTGGCGTTGATCGGCTACGCGCTGTACCCGACCGCGCCGCCCCGGCTGATGCCGGAATGGGGCTTCACCGATTCCGTCTCGCAGTTCGTGACCGGCGGCACGGGCTGGGTGGACAACGGCGCCGGCAAGGCGTTCCTGAACTTCTACGCGGCCGTTCCCTCGATGCACGTGTGCATGGCGACGATCGTCGGCTGTTCGATGTTCCGCCTGACGCGCCGTCGCGCGGCCAGGATCGCCTGGGCGCTGTATCCGCTGGTGGTCACCTTCGTGGTCGTGGTGACCGCCAATCACTATCTGACCGACGTGTTCCTCGGCGCGCTGACGGCGGGGATCGCCGCTCTGCTGGCCAAGCGCCTGCTCGCCAGGGCTCGCCCCGAGGCCTGGGCCTTCAGCCGCGCGACCGCCTAGGAATCAGCCATCTAGATGACCGAGCAGACAGAGCCGGACGTCCGGACCAGGCGTCCGCGCCGCTCCCGTCCCGGCCGCGAACGGCCGACCACGCAGGAGCTGATGCGCGAGCGGCTGATCGAGTCGCGGCTGACCCCGAACGCGATCTCGCTCACCGGCTTCGCGCTCAACCTCGCCGCGGCGGCGCTGGTCGTCGAGCGGTTGTTCTTTCTGGCCGGAGTTGCGTTCATCGTCGGTTCGGTGATGGACACGCTCGACGGCCGCTACTCGCGGATGTCGGGCAAGGGCACGCCGTTCGGCGCGTTTCTGGACTCGACGCTTGACCGCCTTGAGGAGGGGATCGTGCTGACGGCGGTGGCGGCGTACTTTGCCTCGCGCCGGGACGAGGTCGCGGTCGCCGCCGTGGTCGCGGCGGTGCTCTTCTCGCTGATGGTCTCCTACACCCGCGCCCGGGCCGAGGCGCTCGGGGTGGCGTGCAAAGTGGGGCTGGCGACCCGCCCGGTTCGCGTGGTGATCCTGTCGGCCGGGCTGGTGTTCGCAAAGGGCGCCTCGCTCGGTCACTTCGAGCTGCTCGCGCCCGCGGTCTACGTGCTCGCGGCGTTGACGCTGGTGACCATGATCCAGCGGATTGTCTACGTGCGCGGCCAGCTGGCGAGCGCCGGCGACGTGTAACCAAGTCGCCCTTGAGGAATACCTAGATCGACTGTCTGCGCAGCGGATTCGCGCGCGCTCCTCTTCGAGAAGGGACTTGTGAAAGTGACCAGCAGCAATGGTGCCGCGAACGGTGCCGGGCGCTATCAGCCGGACAAGGTCCGCGTCGCGATCATCGGCGTGGGCAACTGCGCGAGCTCGTTCGTGCAGGGTGTCCACTACTACCGGGACGCTGACCCGCGCGAGTCGGTGCCGGGCCTCATGCACGTCGATCTCGGCGGCTATCACGTAAACGACATCGAGTTCAGCGCCGCCTTCGACATCGACGCGGACAAGGTGGGTAAGGACTTGTCGGAGGCGATCTTCGCCGGTCAGAACAACACGCTGAAGTTCGCCGACGCGGTCCCGACGGTGGGCGTCGAGGTGCAGCGCGGCATGACTCACGACGGCCTCGGCAAGTACCTCAAGGAGAAGATCACCAAGGCGCCCGGGCCGACCGCCGACATCGTCGAGATCCTCAAGGAGTCCAGGACCGACGTCGTCGTCTCCTATTTGCCGGTCGGCTCCGAGGAGGCGACCAAGTGGTACGTCGAGCAGGTGCTCGAGGCGGGCTGCGCGTTTGTCAACTGCATCCCGGTGTTCATCGCGCGCGAGGAGTACTGGAACAAGCGGTTCAAGAAGGCCGGGTTGCCGATCATCGGCGACGACATCAAGTCACAGGTCGGCGCCACGATCGTCCACCGTGCGCTGGCGAGGCTGTTCCACGACCGTGGCGTCAAGCTGCTGCGCACCTCGCAGCTGAACGTCGGCGGCAACATGGACTTCTACAACATGCTCGAGCGCGAGCGGCTGGAGTCAAAGAAGATCTCCAAGACCAACGCCGTGACCTCGATCATGGGCCACGTGCTGCCGGCCGACGACGTCCACGTGGGACCGTCGGACTACGTCCCGTGGCTCACCGACCGCAAGTGGGCGCACATCCGCCTCGAAGGCCAGGCGTTCGGCGACGTGCCGCTGACCGCGGAGCTGAAGCTCGAGGTGTGGGACTCGCCCAACTCCGCGGGGATCGTGATCGACGCCGTGCGCTGCTGCAAGCTGGCGCTGAACAACGGCCTCTCCGGCCAGCTCGACGGCCCCAGCTCCTACCTGATGAAGTCGCCGATGACTCAGCGGCCCGATTCCGAGGCGAGCGAGCTGACCGAGAAGTTCATCGCCAAGTATGCGCGCAAGCCGCTGAGCAAGGCGGACAAGAAGCGCACCGCCGCAACTACCTGACGGGGACTATCCTCACCGCGTGTCCGCGCCGCTCGCGATCGCGCAGGTGACGCCGTTCGCCTGGGAGGTGCCGGGCGAAGTCAACCACTACGTCGCCCGGGTCTCGGACGAGCTGTCGCGGCGGGGTCACCGGATGTTGATCGTGGCGCCGTCGGGATCGGGCGCACTGGTCAAGGACAGCCGGCGGGCGATCCGCGGACATCCCGAGGAGCTGCTGGAGCGAGCCACCGAGGGGCCGCTCGTGCTCGGCGTCGGCGAGGTCCTGCCGTTCTCGCCCGCGCGCCGTCGCAGCGCATCGCTGCCGGTCGACGTGGCGCGCACGATCGAGGACGTCCTGACCAGGCTCTCGTTGGACTTGGTCCACGTCCACGAGCCGTTCGCGCCGAGTGCCTCGAGCTCCGCGCTTCGCCAATCCCGGGCCCTGAACGTCGGGAGCTTCCACGCGCCGACCGAGCGCGTGGTATCGACGCAGCTGACGCGCGGCCTGTCGCGGCTGCTGCTGGCGCGACTGGACGCCCGGACCGCGAGCTATCGCGCCACCCGCGAGCTGATGCAGCGCTACTTCCCCAGCGAGTACCAGGTCATCGCTCCGGGCGCGGACGTGGCCGGCCCCCACGACGAGCGCGATCCGCTCGAGCTGGTGATGCTCGCCGAGGAGGAACGCGCTGCGCTGCGGGTGTTTCTCCGCGCGCTCCGATCGCTGCCCGCTGAACTTGCCTGGCACGCGACGATCTGGTCCTCGCGTCCGCTGGCGGCTCCCGCGACGCTCGGGCGGGCGCTGCGCGAGCGGGTGCACTTCGTCAGCCCGCCCGAAATGACCGAGGCCGACGCCCTCTCGAACGCCGACGTGGTCGTGCTCGCCTCGGACGGGATCCGGCCGACGCCGGGCGTCTTGGTCCGCGCGATCGCCGCCGGCGCCGTGCCCGTCACCTCGCGCCTGCCCGCCTACGACGAGCTCCTCTCCGACGGCGAATACGGACTCGAGTTCGAGCCCGGCGACGTGCAGACGCTCGCCGCTCACCTCCGCGCGCTGATCTCCGAGCCCCAGCTCCGGGCGCAGCTGCGAGCGCGGGCCGGAACGCTGCGCAGGACGTTTTCATGGTCGCGGGTCGCGGACGAACTGGAGCAGCTCTACGACCGGCTCGTCGCGCGCCGCCACGACGACGGGGCGAGCAGCGCACTTCGCTCGAAGCTGTCCTCGCGGCGATTGATCGATGTCGACCTGCACATGCACACCGATCACTCCTTCGACTGCGCGACGCCGGTCGAGGTGCTGCTCGCCGAGGCCCGGACGCGAGGACTCGGCGCGATCGCGGTGACCGATCACAACGAGATCTCGGGGGCGGTCGATGCCCAGGCGAAGGCCGACCGAATCACGGTGATCGTCGGCGAGGAGGTCAAGACCGCCGACCAGGGCGAGGTGATCGGGCTGTTCATCCGGGAGAAGATCCCGCGGGGGATGACGTTGCAGGAGACGATCGCCGAGATCAAGCGTCAGGGCGGCCTGGTCTACGTACCTCACCCGTTCGACCGCCTGCACTCGGTGCCGGATTACGAGCACCTGCTGGACGTGCTCGACGATGTCGATGCGATCGAGGTGTTCAATCCCAGGGTGGCAATCTCCGAGTTCAACGACGAGGCGGTCCGGTTTGCCGCCAAATACCGGATCCCCGCCGGCGCCGGTTCCGACGCGCACGTGCCGCAGGGCCTGGGCTCGGTCCGCATCAGGATGCGCGAGTTCGACGGGCCGCAGGAGTTCCTGCAGTCGCTGCGAGATGCCGACATCATGCGCAACCCGGCCAGTCTGCTGTACGTCCAGGCGCTGAAGTTCCTGCAGACCAAGGCACTGCCCGAAGGGGCGCGCAAGGCCTCCAGAGACCGCCGCGTGCGCAGAGTCACGGGACGGAAGTTGCGCAACTCCTGATGCACTCGCAAGGACAAGCTCGCGAACCGTCCAATCCGAGGGTGATGCCGGCGACGGACGACGAGATCCGCGAGAAGTACCTGGAGCGGGCGATCCGCGAGCTGAACGCGTTCGCACGCGAGCTCCAGTCCTGTCCGCACTGCCCCCGCGGGCAGTTGATGCCCGTGCTGGGGTCCGGCCACCCGCAGGCCGACATCTTCCTGCTCAAGCACTCGGCCCGGCCGGCGGAGGTCGAGGAAGGAGTGGCCTTCTACGGACGGACCGGCAACGCGCTGATGAAGTCGCTGAAGCGTTTGCAGATCGACCCGCTGGCGGTGTACGGGACCCTGTGCGTCAAATGCCCGGTCGCCGATCCCGCGATGGCCGACCCTGTGTGCGTCGCCCGGCTGGCGGAGGAGATCGCGATCGTCCAGCCCAAGATCGTCGTGGTCATGGGCGAGGAAGCACTGTCGGTGCTGAACGAACTCGAGCTGCCCCTCCGTCGCGAGCTGACGGCCCAAGCCGGCACGCTGCAGCGCTTCACCCCGTCGATCGATGCGCTGTACGTTCCGAACATCGACGCCGCGCTGGACGACGAGAGCGCCAAGCGCGAGTTCTGGTCGGCGTTCAAGGTGCTGGGGCAGTGGTGGGCGGACCTGCCGCCCTACTGACCCCGGCTACTCGCCTTCGATGAATCCTGCCTCGTCGGCGGCCAGCCCCGGCTCGTCCTCGGCGGCGTGGATCGAACAGAGTGCCGGACCCCCGGACTCCATCGCCGCCTGGATCTCCTGCGGGGTCAGCTTGGCGCCGCATTCCTCGCAGCGGTCGCCCAGTTGGTCGAGGGTGTGCTCCTCTAGTCCCATGGCCCGAGTCTAACCCGCCGCGCCCACCTCAAGCACGATGTTGCCGCACTTGCCGCCGGCCGCGAAGCGCTCGTAGGCGTCCTGCGCCTGCTCGAGCGGGTAGCTCGCCGCAATCGGGACCCTGATCCTGCCGTCGGCCAGCAGCGGCAGCACGCTGCGCTCGAGCGCGCGCGCGGTGAGCGCCTTCTCCTCCAGCGGGCGCGGGCGCAGGGTCGAGCCCTGGATCCGGGCGCGCTTGCCCATCAACGTCCCGAGGTTCAGCTCCCCCTTGGCGCCGGCGCTGATCCCGATCACCGTGATCCGCCCGCCGGTGCCCAGCGCCTCGAGATTGTCGGCGAGATTGGGTGCTCCGACCAGCTCGAGGATCACGTCGAACGGACCATGCTGCGCGAAGCTCTCGGGCTCGATCACCTCGGCGCCGAATGCCGCCACCTGGTCACGGACTGCCGCATTGCGCACGGTCGCGCAGACCCGCGCCCCGGCCGCGGCGCCCAGCTGGATTGCGGCGGTGCCGACCCCGCCCGCCCCGCCGTGCACGAGCAGACGCTCGCCGAGACGGAGCCCGGCCTGCGTGAACAGCGCGTCGTGGGCGGTCGTGAACACCTCCGGCACGGCCCCCGCCTCGAGCCAGCTGAGGTTCTCCGGGACGGCCATCAGGATCCGCTCGTGGACGACCGCCAGCTCGGCCTGGGCGCCACCCGCGACGATTCCCATCACCCGGTCCCCGTCCCTGAATCGCGCGGCGCCGTCGCCGCGCGCCACCACCTCGCCGGCGAGCTCGAGCCCGGGGATCTCCTGCGGCGCACCGGGCGGCGCCGGATAGCGGCCGCGCCGCTGCATCATGTCGGCACCGTTCAGCCCGGCGGCCCTGACGCGGACCAGAACCTCGCCCGCGCCGGGCGTCGGATCCGGGTGCTCCTCGACGGTCAGGGTCGTGTCGCGGATCGTGACGGCGCGCATCGCTGGCGCGGAACCCTAGTGGTTCCCGCCATACGCACGGTCCGCTACCTACCGTCGCTCGAGCGCCGCCACACACTCGATGTGCGGCGTCTGCGGGAACATGTCGACGGGTCGCACGCGGGTCAGTGCATAGCCGGCCTGCACCAGCTGGGCGGCGTTGGGGGCGAGCGTGGTGGGATTGCAGGAGACGTACACGATCCGCCTGGGTGCGGCCTCGATGATCCGCCGCACCACCTTCTGCGAGAGGCCGGCCCGGGGTGGATCGACCACCAGCACGTCGGGGCGGCCGGCCGTCGAGACGAGCTCGCGCAGCGCCAAGCGGACGTCCCCGGCGAAGAACCGGGCGTTCTCGATCTCGTTCAGGCGGGCGTTGGCGATCGCATCGGCGACCGCCTCCTCGACGATCTCGAGCCCCCATACCTCGGCGACACGGGGAGCGAGCACCAAGCCGATCGTGCCGATCCCGCAGTACAGGTCGTAGAGCCGTTCGAAGCCACCCAGGCGCGCATACTCGGTGGCGACGCCGTAGAGCTGCTCCGCCATCTCGGTGTTCGTCTGCATGAACGCCTGCGGGGAGATGCGCAGCCGAACCCCGCCGAGCTCCTCATCGAGTCGGTCCTCGCCCGCGAGCAGCTCGCTCACACCACCTTGGGTCGTTTCCGCCACGCCTTCGACCTGCGTCCACAGGAGGCTTGTGTCGGGTCGTATTGCGCTCGCAAGCCGATCGCGGTCGAGCTCCCCGGGAGCCGTGACCAGCCGGGCCTGGAGCTGACCGGTGCGGCGGCCCTCGCGCACCACGAGGTTGCGCAGCAGGCCGTCGCCGGAGCGGCGATCGTAAGCGGTGAGCCCAGCGGCGCGGCACCAGCGGACGATCCGCTCGCGCACGTCGTTGCCGTGCTCGGACGCCAGCAGGCAATCGGTCACCTCGACGATCTCGTCCCAGCGCCCGGGGGTGTGAAAGCCGCAGATCAGGCGGCCGCCGGGATCGGCGCCGAACGAGTACTCGAGCTTGTTGCGGTAGCGCCAGGTCTCGACGGCGGGGACGGTCGGCTCGAGCGTGTAGTCGCGCAGCTTTCCGATCCGCTCGAGGGCGTCGTTGACGTGCTGCTGCTTGACCTGGAGCTGGCGCTCATAGGGAAGGACCTGCCACGGCGCCCCCGGATGGTGCGCGCGGGGCTCGACCCGGTCGGGACCGGGATCCAGGACCTCGAGCACCCGGGCCTCGGCGTAGGCGCGCTTTGACTTGCCGACGACCGCGCGCACACGATCTCCCGGCATGCCGCCCTGCACGAACACCACGTAGCCATCGAGTCGCGCGACGCCGGCGCCGCCGTAGGCGAGCGCGTCGACATCGAGCTCCAGTTCGTCGCCGCGGGCGGGGCGCTTGGCCGTGGTCTGGGAGTCCATCGCCACTAGCATGCCAGCCCGATGGATCTGGCCGCCTATCGGGGCTCAGCGGAGGCCTTCGTCTCGGAGCTGACCAACGCCTATTACCGCCATTACGCCGGCCTCGACGACGACTACCCGATCGAGGCGATCTACGACCGCCATCCCGAGCTGTTCCGGCGCGACTCGGTCGACGCGCTGCGCGAGCAGGTCGCCGGCGCAGCCGCGGGAACCGAGGAGCGGCGGCGGCTGACGATGCTGCTGGACTTCGCCGCCGAGGGCTTCATCGGGCAGCAGACCAAGGACATCGAAGCGGAGCTGGCGCGGCGGGAGGCGGGCCTCTCGCTCGATCTCGACGGCGACACGATCGCCTTCAGGCAGTCGACCGTCGCGCAGGCGAACGAGCCCTGCGCGCAATGGCGAGCGGCGATCGAGGAGCAGCGGCTGACGGCGATCGAGGCCCACCTGGGGCCGCTGTACCGCGAGCTGATCGAGCGCCAGCACGAGCGCGCGGTGGCGCTCGGATTCGGGAGCTACCGCCAGATGTGCCAGGAGTGCAAGGGGATCGATCTCGCCGCGCTCCAGGGGCAGACCGACGCCTTCGCGCGGGCCACCAGGGAGGATTACCGAACCGTGCTCGAACCCGAGCTTCGCCGGACGCTCGGGTTCGGCCTTGGCGAGGTCCGGCGATCTGATTTGCCGCGCTTCTTCCGCGCCCCGGATCAGGACGCGATGTTCCCCGCCGGCCGAATGGTGCAGAGCCTCCTCGAGACGCTCCGCGGCCTCGGGATCGGCGAGCAGCACAACGTGATCCTGGACCTCGAGACCCGCCCGCACAAATCGCCGCGGGCGTTCTGCGCGCCGGTCCGGGTGCCCGAGGAGGTCTACCTGGTGATCGCGCCGGTCGGGGGCCGGGACGACTTCGAAGCGCTGTTTCACGAAGCCGGGCACACCGAGCACTACGGCCACGTCGCCCCCGAGCTCGCGTTCGAGTACCGATTCCTGGGCGATAACTCGGTCACCGAGGCGTTCGCGTTCCTGCTCGAGCACCTCGTCGAAGATCCGGTGTGGCTCGAGCGACGGCTCGGGGTGTCCGATCCCGGCCCTGCCGTCGCCCATGCCCGGGCCAACCGCCTGCTCTACCTGCGACGCTACACGGGGAAGCTCGCGTACGAGATGGAGCTCCACGGCCCCGACGGCTCGCTCGATCGACTCGCCGATCGCTATGCATCGCTGCTCGGCGAGGCCCTCCAGATCGAATGGCCGCGGCAGACGTTTCTGGCCGATGTCGATCCCGGCTTCTACTGCGCGTGCTATCTGCGCGCATGGGCGCTCGAGACCCACCTGCGGGCGTATCTGCGCGAGCGCTTCGGCGCCGCCTGGTTCGAGTCCGCGGAGGCGGGCGAGCTGCTGCGCAGTCTGTGGCGGGAGGGGCAGCGGCTGAGCCCGGAAGAGCTGCTCGAGACGCTGTCGGGCGGTCGGTTGGAGTTCGGTGTGCTGCTCGCCGACCTGGGCCTCGCCTGACCCGATTTAGGAGGGCGCGCCCTGCGGGGGCGCGCCCGGTTGGGTGTGGCCCGGGCGGGCAGAATCTCGCCCGCGGACCATCACGGCGCCGGGTGGATGTCGTCGACCCAGTGCACGTGCTCCGGGTTGGGCTCCACGTCGGCGAGGTCGAGATTCACGACGACCGGCTCCTGACCGGAGCGCGCGAGGACGCACGAGAGTGGCTCCGCGGGCTCGGCGTTGATCTCCTGGTGGGGAACATATGGCGGGACGTAGATGAAGTCTCCCGGCCCGGCCTCGGCGACGAATTCCAAGCGCTCGCCCCAGCGCATCCGGGCGCGACCGGACACGACATAGATGACGCTTTCGACCGGACCGTGGTGGTGCGCGCCGGTCTTGGCGTCGGGTTCGATGATCACCGTGCCCGCCCACAGCTTCTCCGCGCCGGCGCGGGCGGTCGTGATGGCCGCCGCGCGGGTCATCCCGGGAGTCTGCGGCGTGTTGGTATCGAGCTCGTCACCGCGAACGACCCGGACACCGTCGGCGCGCCAGTCACTCGCCACACGACGAGTATGTCACGGCCCGGGGGCTGCTAACAGTTCGACCAGGCACTCGCTCCCTGGGACCGAAGGATGTTCCCGGCGACGCGCGTCTGTTCGGCAGGGGAAGCGTCCTGAGGCAGCCCGGTGCCACCATTGGCCGCCCAGGTGCTGGGCACGATCTGGTAGCGACCGCCGGCCCCGCTGGACGGATTCACGGCGTTCCAATTGCCGCCCGACTCGGGCAGCCACGTGCACGTCGGCATGGCGCCGGAACTCGATCCGTTCGATGCTCCTCCGGCCTGGCTCGGGTTCTGCACCGCCGCCGTTTGCGCGGTCGACGATGACGAGCCCGCGCTCGGTGACCCGAGCGATGAGACGGATGTGGGCGAGGACGAACGCGCAAGCGCAACAAGAATGCGCGCCAACACGTCCCGGTAGCGGATCAATTCGGCACGCGTAGGTCGGTGGGTTTTTCCGTGGCGTCCGACGACGCCCCAGCGCACGATGTCACGTCCCGCAGCGTTGTTTCCGAGGACAGCGGTGACCTCACGGCGCAGATGACTGGCTTGTGCGGCGAAAGACTGCGCGTCCGCGATGCCAGGAACAGCAAGCAGGCCAATGGCCACCATCAACAGCGTTAAACGACGAATGAACTTCAATCCCTTCAATCGGAGCGCGCCGCATCCAGCGGCGCCCGGATTACGCCGAGACGTACAAATGGCTTGTCACGGCGTCTTCCCCTGGCGAACCTGCGCCAGGGGGCGGATCGTTATCCCTGCCTGAACCACTACGCCGCGTAAAAGTTGCGGCGGGCGCTCCTATGTGACCGCTCTCACAGTTCGTCCTCGGACATCGTCAGGCGTGCCGCCGGGCAATCGCACACATGCGGCGCGATGTGAGGGAGAACGCCTAGGAGGGTTGAGACGATGCGCGCCGCTTGGGGGCCGGCCCGAGCTCGGACTGGAGTGCGGCGAGCAGCTTGCGCAGCAGCCGGTTCAGTTGTCGTTTCTCGTCTTCGGTAAGAGCACTGAGCAGCTCCCGCTCGCGTCTGGCCGCTAGATCGATGTAATCGTCCAGTCGCCGGCGACCGTTGTCGGTGAGCTCGAGCAGCACGCCGCGGCGATCGGACGGATCGCGCTTGCGCGCCAGCAGGCCAGCGCGCTCCATCTTGTCGAGGCGGTTGGTCATGGCGCCCGTGGAGACCACGAGCTCGCGACTGAGCGAGCCGTGCGTTCGGGAGCCGGTGTGGAGCGCGATCAGGACCTTGAATTCCTCATGGGTCAGCTCGAGGCGCGCCAAATTGACGGTGGCGGCCTTGTCGATCAGGCGGTCGGCCTTGTCGAGCCGAACGACGATGCCCTCCACCTCGGGGTCGATCTCGGGCCACTTCGCGACGGCGCCGAGGACATGCGCATCCACTTCGTCGCTGACCGGTTTGGCGGCTTCATGTTTTGCCTGGGTGCGGGCCGGCTTGTTGGTCTGCGATCGGTCAGCTCGCGCCATCGGAGATCAGTCTAGCTCTGGGAATTGTTTGACATACAGCTTTATGTACAGTAGCTTTAGATACAGCAAACAATCACAGGCAACGAGGTGAACGCCATGATGCACCCCGGGATCACACGCGAGTTGGCGAGCGCTCGTCAGCAGGATTTGCTGCGACGCAATGATCGTCCGTCCGCGCGGGCCTGGCGCGAGACCAGCCCCACGCCGCCGCCACGCGAGCGCCGCCGCCGCGGCGCGTTCTCGGCGTTGCGTGCGCACACGCGCTGAGCGCGTCGCGACCGCAGCATGTTGCAATGCCTTCTGCGGCGATGTAGGGTCGAACCGGCTGGGGGCGCCAGCGTGAATCCGCTTTTCGACATCAGGAGGCCGAGATGGCTAGAGGGATGGGTGATCGTGGCGATTCATGACTGGGAACTGAACGGAGAGGGCTGAAGACGGTGCGGACGGTGGTTCGCCTGGGCGGGGCGAGGACGAGCCGCAGGTCGCGCCGGGCGCTGTTGGTCACGCTCGCCCTCGTGCTTGCGTTGGCGTTGACGATCATCACGGGAGCCGCGTCGCACGCCAGCCGGGCCAGCGGACCGGCCCATCTAAGCCGGCCGGCGCCTGACCCGGCCCGCCCGCTCACCGGGATCCACAAGATCCAGCACGTCGTGATCATCATGCAGGAGAACCGTTCCTTCGATCAGTACTTCGGCACCTATCCCGGCGCTGACGGACTCCCGCGCAACAAGAAGGGCCAGTTCACCGTGTGCGTGCCCGACCCGGTGCTCCACCTGTGCGTCAAGCCGTTCTACGACCCGAGCGACACAAACTCGGGCGGTCCCCACATGTACTCCGACGCGGTGACGGATATCGACGGCGGGCGCATGGACGGTTTCATCCGCAGCCGCGAGTCGGGACATCTGGACACGGACATCCTCGGGTGCGCGGCGCTTCACCTGCCGCAGACCTGCGACGACGTAATGAGCTATCACGACGGTCGCCAGCTCAAGAACTACTGGGCGTACGCTCGGAACTTCGTCCTCCAGGACCACATGTTCGAGTCCAATCTGGGCTGGAGCCAGATCTCGCATCTCTACCTGGTCTCGGGCTGGGCGGCCAGGTGTAAGCCGAATAACCCGAAGAGCTGCAAGACCGACCTGATCAATCCCGATCCTCGCCTCGACGGTGGGAGCGCCAACATCGGGCTCGGGGCGCTGCTGAACGTCACCGAGCCGAGCAACTTCTACAGCTCCAACCCCGCCGATCAGCCGCCGTATGCGTGGACCGACATCACGTACCTCCTGCACAAGCACAAGGTGAGCTGGCGTTACTACCTCTCGCAAGGCACCGAGCCCGATTGCGAAACCGGCGCGATGACGTGCGCTGCAGTGCCCCAGAACATCAAGACGCCCCAGATCTGGAATCCGCTGCCCAACTTCACGACGGTTCACCAGGATCATCAGCTCGGCAACATCGTCCCGATCACGGAGTTCTACAAGGACGCCCGTCGTGGCACGTTGCCGGCCGTCTCGTGGCTGATCCCGAGCGGTGATGACAGCGAGCACCCGCCGGCGCGCATCAGCTGGGGCGAGAACTACGTGACCGGCGCGATCAACGCGATCATGCGCAGCAAGGACTGGAAGTCAACTGCAATCTTCGTTACCTGGGATGACTGGGGCGGCTTCTATGACCACGTCACACCGCCCAAGGTTGACGGCGCGGGCTATGGTCTGCGCGTGCCGGGCCTGGTCATCAGCCCGTACGCACGCCGGGGCTACGTCGACCATCACATTTACTCGTTCGACGCCTACATGAAGTTCATCGAGGACGACTTCCTCGGCGGCCGCAGGCTCAACCCCAAGACGGACGGCCGTCCGGATCCGCGCCCGGACGTGCGCGAGAACGCGCGGATCCTTGGCAACCTGGTCACAGACTTCGACTTCAACCAGCGCCCGCGCACGCCGTTCCTGCTGCCGGTGCGGCCGCAGAGCAAGCTCCCGCCGGCGCTCCCCGCCCTCAGCGTCCTGAAGAACTAATGGGTCCTATCCCGTCCGCACACCGCCGGCTGTTTTCCGGATGGCTTGCCGTGAGCGCGTCTCACCCGGGGAGGTGAAAGGGAACGCTGGTGATGACGATCCCCTGGTCTCGGATCAGCATGTTGCGCAGCCTCTGGGCGATACGATTGTGCAGGAGTCGCTGCCAGGGGTGCTTGGGGATCAGTTCCGGTACGACCACGGTCAGCGTGATCTCAGGGCGTTGGCGATGTAGCGCCTCGATGTAGTTGGCGAGGGGCGCAAGCGTCGCGCGATAGGGAGAGACGACGACCTCGAGGGGCAGGTAATCACCCCAAGCCTGCCAGTAGCGGCGGAATCGTTCCGCCTCGTGCGTGCTGGGGCTGACGTGCAGCGCGAGCACCGGCACCGCCAACGACGCGGCGTACGCCAGCGCCCGCAGCGCAGCGAGGTCGAGCACGGCGATCGGGACGACCACGAGGTGATGGACCTCGCTCGGCGCGTCCTGGCTCTCGGGACTCGGCGCCGCGACGGCGGGTGTGGGCGGTGGCGGCGGCGCCGCAGCCGGCGCAACGACGGCTTGATCAGGCGATGGGATCAGCGCCTCTCGAGCTCGCTCGTAGTGGCGATGGACCCGGCGGCAAGCGAACACGATCAGCGGGATCAAGACCACGACGATCCAGGCGCCGGCGGTGAACTTGGTGGCGGCCGCGATCAGGGCGACAGCGCCGGAGAGCACCGCGCCGAGAAGGTTGATCGCCAATGCCCTTTGCCACCTGGGCTCGCGATGACGCCACCAGTAGGCGACCATCGCGCTCTGCGCGAGCGTGAACGCGACGAATACGCCGACGGCGAACAGGGGGATCAGCGGCTCAGTCTTCCCGCCGAACCCCGCGTACAGCACCGCAGCCGGTAATGCGAGCACGACGATCCCGGAGGTGAACGCCAGGCGGTCGCCCATGTGCAGGAACGCGCGCGGGGCGAAGCTGTCGCGAGCCATGAAGTACAGCAGTCGCGGGAACCCGTTGAGCGCGGAGTTTGCGGCGATCAGGAGCACCAGTGTGGTCGCGAGCTGCACGTAGCCGTACAGCACGCCGCCGTCGACGCTGCGGTGAGCGATCTGGGAGAGGATGGTCTGGGTTCCGGGAGTGGCGCCGTCGAGGTGCGCGATCACGATCACGCCGATGAACATCGTCACGAGCAGAACGATCATCACCGACAGGGTCCAACGAGCGTTTTCAGCTTCGGGGGGCTTGAACACCGGCACGGCGTTGGAGATCACCTCGATCCCGGTCATCGCGGTCGCGCCGGATGAGAACGCCCGCAGGATCAGCAGCACGCTGAGGGCCTCGGTGGCACGGTGGGGGACGGGCGGGATCGGATGAAACCCATGGGCGCCGGACTTGACCAACCCCACGATCACGATCAAGGCGATCGCGAAGATGAACATGTACGTCGGAGCGGCGAACAGGGCCCCTGCCGCGCGCACGCCACGCAGGTTGCCGATCACGAGCAGCGCGATCACCGCGAGCCCGATCGGAACCGTCGCCGGGCTCACCGACGGAAGCGCAGAGGTGATGGCGGCGACCCCCGCAGCGACCGACACGGCCACCGTCAGGATGTAGTCGAGAATCAGGCCGGCGCCGGCGATCAGCCCCCACGTCGGCCCCAGGCTGTCGCTGGCCACGATATAGGACCCGCCGCCGTGCGGGTAGGCCCGAATCACCTGCCGATAGCCAAGGCCGACCGCGATCATCAACACCACGAGCGCCGCCCCGATCGGCAGCGATAGGCCGAGCTCCGAGCTTCCGGCCAGCACCAGGACCGCGAGCATCGCCTCGGGGCCGTAGGCCACCGAGGACAGCGCGTCGGGGGCGAGCACGGGCAGCGCGAGCAGCTTTCCCATCCGCTCTTCGGCCACCGCGGTGCTTCGCAGAGGTGGCCCGATCAGCACCCGCCGCGCCGCGTTCCCTGCACGCCCCAGCCGCGAGTCAGGCGCGTCTCCCGCCGGGGTCACCTCCAGATCATCGCGAGCCTCGGGCTGCGTGCTGCGAATGTGCACGAAGCGGGTCTGCCGCGGTCCCTCGTCCGTCAGGTAGCGAAGGTCGCGATCGACGGGCAACGCTCGGTCCAAAGCCTCTCGGCCAGGCAGCCGGCCGGCCCATTGACGCCCCACCGCCCGCAACGCAGCAACCGCTCGATCGTCGAGCGCCGGCAGCTGCGCGTCGGCCGATACCGTCGCGTCAGGGGTCGGCTGCACCCGACTCGAGATCTTCTCTGACAGGTTCTGTTGCTGCTCGCTCACCGGCACCGACAGCCCGCGTCGGCGCCGGCACGGTGTTGCTCAGGCCCCGGGTCCCGCAGGGTCGTCCCCCGGCACTTCTCCGATCTCGGACCCTTGGCTCGGGTCTTCGTAGCGCTTCTCGCCGACCTCGCTGCCTTCCTCTGGATCCTCGGTGGACGTGGCCCCCCGCTCCTGCCCCTGCGTCGGATCGTCGTTGCCCTCCGATGCGGCTGCACCTGCCTGGGCCGGGTCCTGGCCCGGTCCCGAGCCCGTACCCTGCATCGGATCTTCACTTGTTGACATGTCGTCTCCTCTCGGCTTTGCGAACCCCGCTGCGCCCGGTCTCCGAGCCACGCGAGCGGCCATCGACTCGAACGTGGTGTAGCACCGCACAGCAGCCTTGGTCAAGCGCGCCGGGATGACCGCCGCTTGGGGATCCGGAACAGCGACACGAGCTTTGCCGCGAACATGAGGTCACCGGAGAGGGCGACCCTGCCGTTGAGGTACGCCTGCAGCGCATCCGAATTGCCGCTGATCAGCCGCAGGAACTCCGCCCCGTCGAGCGTGATCGTCAGCCTCGGCTCGGCGTCGCTGGCTCCGTGCGCCACGCGGCAGCTGCCGTCGCTCAGCACGAGCTCGTAGACGTCAGCGCCGCCGTCGGGTCGTCCGGTGATGCACCATCGCACAATCGCGCTCAGCCGGGCCGCGCGCGTGCGGTCAAGGTGCTTGGGCATCTGCCAGAAAATCGTGTCCAGCAGCGCTCGCCGTGCCGGCGTCCGCATCACCCACTCCAGTCGGTCCGCGGAGGCGTCGCCGATCAAGCGAGTAAGGCCCTCGGCAAGGTTTGAGCCCGCTCCCGCCAGCTGGCGCCTGAGCTGGACGAGCACGACCTGCGCGTCGGGCGCCATCTACACGATCCGACTCGCGCGGCCGTCATGAGGCAGCGCCTCAGCGACTCCGAGACCAAGACCCTTCGAGGCTCCGGTGACCAGCGCGAGATCCATCGACGCGGGCGATCCTAGCGATCAGCTTCCGATTGCAACCCGCGGCGATCACCGCTCCCAGCACGCACAGCACTCCGCACACCGTCGTCGCCACGTCGTAACCCGCGAGTAGCTGACGTGGCGCCATCGCGTGCTCGCCGGTGGATGCGAGGGCTACGACGAGCGCGACGCCGGCTGCTCCGCCCAGGTACCTGGCGGTGTTGTTCGAGCCGCTTCCGAGACCGGCGCGTTCGCGCGGGACTGACTCCACCGCGAGCCGCCCGAGGGCAGGGTTGGCCAAGCCGCTGCCGATCCCGGCGATTGCCAGCCCGGGAACCAGCCGAGTCCAGGAGGAGCCCACGCCGAGACCGGCCAACGCAAACTCACCCAAGCCGCTGAGGAGTAGCCCGGTCGCCAGCGCACCGTACGCGCTGATGCTGGTCAGCAGCCGACGAGCGCCGATGGCCACGAGCACGCTGGTCGCCGACCACGCCGTCAGCACGGCCGCGCTCCCGAGAGGGCTCATGCCCATCCCCCGCTCCAGCAACGTGGGCGTGAAGCTCATCACCCCGATCACCGCCAGACCGGTGAACAACGCGCCCGAGATCGACGCGATGAACAGGGGCTCTCTGAACAGGCTCAGCTCCAGCATCGGTTCCCGGCGACGTCGCTCGACCGCCGAGAACAACACGAGCAACAGCACGCCGCCGCTCAGCAGCGCGATCGTCGGCGCTGCGAGCCAATCGCCGCGCCCCTCGATCAGGCCGCCCGTCAAACCCGCCATCGCGGCGCTCAGCAAAACCGCGCCAGGCAGATCGAGCCGGCGTTTTCTCTCCGAGCGCGACTCCGCGATGCCGGCGGCAGCCGGAATCAGCAGCGCCGCCGCGAGCGCCTGCAGCCAGTAGCTGCTTCGCCAGCCAAGTGAGGTGGTCAGGCCGGCGCCGACGAGCGGTCCGAGCGCGATTCCAGCTCCGACCGCCGCGCCCCAGATGCTCGTCGCAAATGCCCGGGGCGCGCCCGTCGGGAACGAGTGGCCGATCGCGCCGAGGCTCGATGCCAAGACTCCGGCTCCGGCGGCGCCCTGCAGCAGACGTGCGGCGACGAGCGCACCAACGTCGGGCGCCAGAGCTCCGAGTGCGCTGGCGATTGCGAGGAGTGCGGTACTCCATGCCAGCACACGGCGGCGGCCCAGATCGTCGGCGATCGCGCCGGCAATGAGAAGCGTCGCCGCGAGCCCGAGGCTCATGGCGCTGAGCACCCAGGTTTGAGCGGCAACACCTCCGCGCAAGGCGTGAACCGACTCGCCGACGTCCGGGACGACCGCGCTGAACACGGCCAGGACCAGGAGCGTCGCAGCCGCTGCAACGACCAGTGTGCGGGTCGAGCCATCCGTGTTGGGGGGAGGGGCGGCGCCTCCGGCGCCGCCGGGGTTGGGGTGGCGGTCGAGCGTTCGTGCCGAGGATGCATGAGTCCCCTCCTGATTCTGAGTTCAATCACCGAACCGATGCCTGGGGAACCCTAGCACACACAGTTCGATCATTGAACTGATAGTCGCTAAACTGATCGCGATGCTCGGCAAGGACTACGAACGCCAGGACTGCGCGATCGCTCGTTCACTTGAGGTGATCGGAGAGCGATGGACGCTGCTGATCGTTCGCGATGCGCTCTACGGCGTGCGCCGCTTCAGCGACTTCCAAGCCCATCTCGATGTTCCCCGAGCGGTGCTCTCAGATCGACTGAACGGACTCGTCGAGGGCGGAATCCTCGAGCGCCGGCCCGACCCCGATCACGCAGGTCGCCATCTCTACGAACTGACGCCGGCCGGTCGCGACCTCTGGCCCGTGCTGCATTCAATGGTGGTCTGGGGCGGGCGCCACCGTCACCAGAACAGCCGACTGTTCCGCCACGCTCGCTGCGGCACGATCCTCGATGACGCGGGAGCCTGCCCAGCCTGCAACGTCACGCCCGGCGTCGAGGACATCGTGATGGAGCCGCGCCCCGGACGAGGCGGATCCCGAGAGGATCCGATCGCCATCGCCCTCCGCGAGCCGCACCGGCTGCTCGAACCGATCGAGCCCGAGTAGACCCGCGGCCGCGCCGCGGCGCGCATAATTAGGGCCAGCCCTGCGGTCTCTGCGGTCAGACCAGGAGGTTGGGTCCTGAGCACAAAGTTCTTCTCGCATCTAGCGCGCGGTCGCACCGGGCCACCTGGCGAGGCTCGGCGGATCCAGCGCGGACGGAGCGCTGATGAGCTCGGCGAACGACACGAGGATCAGCAGCAGTCGTTGTTGCTGAGCGCGCTGCGCCGCGCTGGGGGGGCACCGGTGAGCTACGCCGAGCTGCGCGACGCCGGCATCGAGTTTCCAGCCAGCGTGGTGTCCGAGCTGGAGCTCGCGGGCGTGCCGGTCCGGCGGTCCCATGCCGGCGCTGGCGGTGGAAAGGGCGTGGTCGGGGTGCGCCTGGACCCCGCCGACGATCCCGACCGCGAGCACCCTGAGCCACCCGTCGCGGACCGCCCCGGTCGCGAGGACTCCGGGTCGGCCATCGCGGACCGCCGCGGTCGCGAGGACTCGGGGTCGGCCGTCGCGGACCGCTCGACCGAACCGAAATCATCCGATCCGTCCGGCTGGGGCGGCGTCCGGGTATATCGAGCATCGACTGCCGGAACGGTGGTCCTGTCGGCGCTGGACTGGTTTTCCCGAGCCGGCGACAAGGGTTGGCGTGCAGTTCGCAGTCCGCGTGCGGCGCTGCCCACCGCGAGCGTCGGCCGCTGGGTGGCGCCGCTGGCGCTCCTGGCCACGATCGCCGTCGTGTCCGCATTCGTTCTGATCGGACCAACGGGAGGCGGCAGTCCCACCCGCCGTTCGGTCGCGCACCGACCTCCCTCCAGAGCGCTGGCTGCGACGGGGCACTCGCGCGCGGTCACGCCGGCGCAGCCCGCTGCCCGTACGCCGGTCTCGCCGGTTCTCGCCACTGATCTGGAGACGCGCGGACACGGCCTGCTGCAGGTTGGACGCTACGGCGATGCGGTCGCGGTCCTGCGCAGGGCGGTGCTGGCGACCGGCGAGCGCATCAGCGCCTGTTTGGAGCCCGACAGCTCAAGCTGCTTGACCTACGCATATGCGCTCTACGACCTGGGCCGCGCGCTGCGCCTGAGCGGCGACGCCGCCGCTGCGGTGCCCATCCTGGAGCGGCGCCTGCGGATCGACAACCAGCGCGCAGTCGTTCAGGCCGAGCTTCAGCTCGCACGCCAGGGAATCAGCTGAGGCACCCAAGCCGGCTCCCGTCCGCAGAACCGGCGGTGGGCCGTCAGTACCATCACCCACTCCCGGGGCGGTTAGCTCAGCTGGTAGAGCACCTGCCTTACAAGCAGGGGGTCACTGGTTCGAGTCCAGTACCGCC
>CAVYFE010000029.1:0-20222 GCA_963767695.1 uncultured Solirubrobacterales bacterium | reverse complement strand
TCTTCATCGACGAGCTGCACACGATCGTCGGCGCCGGCGCCGCCGAGGGAGCGATGGACGCGGGTAACATGCTCAAGCCGATGCTCGCGCGCGGCGAGCTGCGCGCGGTCGGCGCGACCACGCTCGACGAGTACCGCAAGCACATCGAGAAGGACGCGGCGCTCGAGCGGCGATTCCAGCCCGTGCTCGTGGGCGAGCCCACGGTGGAGGACACGATCGCGATTCTGCGCGGGCTCAAGGAGCGCTACCAGGTCCATCACAAGGTGCGGATCCAGGACTCGGCGCTCGTCGCGGCGGCAACCCTCAGTCACCGCTACATCGCCGATCGTTTCCTGCCCGACAAGGCGATTGATCTGGTCGACGAGGCCGCCTCGCGGATCAGGATGGAGATCGACTCCAAGCCGACGGAGATCGACGAGGTCGACCGGCACATCATGCAGCTGGAGATCGAGCTGCAGTCGCTCGGCGATGATGACGACAGCGGAACCGTCGCGCGTCGCGAGCAGCTGGAGCGCTCGCTGGCCGAGGAGCGTGAGCGCTCTGCCGCGATGCACGCCGAGTGGCAGCGCGAGAAGGAGACCGTCGGCGCGGTGGCGGAACTGCAGGAGAAGCTCGAGCAAGCCCGGATCGAGCTCGAGCGCGCTCAGCGCGAGGCCGATTTGGGCCGCGCCGCCGAGCTCCAGTACGGCACGATTCCCGACCTCGAGCGCCAGCTCCATGCCGCCGAGGAGGCCGAGCAGGACGCCGGCGCGACGCCGAAATTCCTGAAGGACGTGGTCGACGCCGAGGACGTCGCCGAGGTCGTCGCGAAGTGGACCGGGATCCCGGTCTCGCGCCTGATGGAGGGCGAGATCGAGAAGCTCGTGCACATGGAGGAGCGCCTGCACCGGCGGGTGATCGGCCAGGACGAGGCGGTCGAAGCGGTCTCGGCGGCGCTGCGCCGCTCGCGCGCCGGCCTGCAGGATCCCAACCGCCCGATCGGCACGTTTCTGTTCCTCGGGCCGACCGGGGTCGGCAAGACCGAGCTGGCGCGGGCCCTGGCCGAGTTCATGTTCGACAGCCAGGACGCGATGGTCCGCATCGACATGTCCGAGTACATGGAGAAGCACTCGGTCTCACGACTGGTCGGTGCCCCGCCCGGCTACATCGGCTACGACGAAGGCGGTCAGCTGACCGAGGCGGTCCGCCGCCGGCCCTACTCGGTGGTGCTGCTCGACGAGATCGAGAAGGCCCATCCCGACGTGTTCAACACGCTGCTGCAGGTGATGGACGATGGCCGGCTGACCGACGGTCAAGGTCGCACGGTTTCGTTCAAGAACACGGTGCTGATCATGACCTCGAACATTCCGGGCGGCCGGGCCGGCGTCGAGGCACAGTTCAAGCCCGAGTTCATCAACCGGCTCGACGACATCGTCGAGTTCCACTCGCTGAGCCGCGAGCAGATCAGTGAGATCGTCGATCTTCAGGTCGAGCAGCTGGTGCGCCGGGTGCGCGAGCGAGACATCGAGATCGAGCTCACCGACGCGGCGCGGACGTTGCTCGGCAACCTCGGCTACGACCCCACCTACGGAGCGCGGCCGCTCAAGCGAGTGATCCAGAAGCGGCTCGTCGACCCGCTCGCGCTGGCGATCCTCGAGGGCCGGTTCGCGCCCGGCGACATCGTCCGCGTCGATGCCGCCGGTGGCGAGATCGTGCTCGAACGAGCCGCGGCGGCTGCCCCCGCCGCGGCTGGGTAATACCTGGGCCGCGACGAACGGGCAGCGGACCGAAACAGCCGACCGTGGTACAAGTGCCGCTTCACCACGTCGAGAAGGAGGATGGCTATGCCCACGTACATCATGCTGTCGACGCTCACCCCCGAAGGCGTGCAGACGATCAAGAACAATCCGTCCCGGATCCGCGAGGTCAATCGCGAGGTGGAGCAACTCGGCGCGACGGTCAAGGCGCAGTGGGCGACGCTCGGCCAGTTCGACTTCGTCAACGTCGTCGAGGCGCCGGATGAGAAGACGATCGCGCGCGTGTCGCTCGAGCTCGGGTCGCGGGGCACGGCCAAGTACGAGACGCTCAGCGCGATCCCGATCGACGACTTCATCGGCGCGATCTGAGGTGCCGGGCGGGGCCATTGCGGGGCACACACTGGTCGTCGGCTCGGGCGCGCGCGAGCACGCGATCGTGCAGGCTCTGCTGCGCTCGCGCCGCGCTCCGGCGGTCATCTGCGCGCCGGGTAACGCCGGGATCGCCGAGCAGGTCCGTGTCCTGGACGTGGCCGCCGAGGATCTCGACGGACTGGTACGCGCCGCGCACGAGGAGCGGGTCTCGCTCGTCGTCGTCGGGCCCGAGGCGCCGCTCGTCGCCGGGCTCGTCGACGCCCTGGCCGAGGCGGGGATCGGGTGCTTCGGGCCGAGCGCCGCTGCCGCTGCGCTCGAGGGATCGAAGGCGTTCTGCAAGCAGGTGATGGACGCGGCCGGCGTCCCGACCGCCGCCTACCGGGTGGCGAGCACTCCCGAGCAGGGGCTGGATGCGGTGCGCAGCTACCCGGCGGTGATCAAGGCCGATGGCCTGTCCGCCGGCAAGGGCGTGGTGATCGCCCAGGACGAAGGCGAGGCGCGCGAGGCGCTCCATCAGCTGCTGGTGAAGCGCCGGTTCGGGACCGAGCGGGTGGTGGTCGAGGAGCACCTGGAGGGCGAGGAGCTCTCGCTGCTGGCGTTGTGCGACGGGCGCACCGCGCTGCCACTGTCCAGCGCCCAGGACTACAAGCGGATCTTCGACGAGGACCGCGGCCCCAACACCGGCGGGATGGGGTCCTACTCGCCGGTGCCGTCGGTCGACGAGGCGCGCGCCCGCGCGATCTGCGAGGTCGTCCACCAGCCGGTGCTGGACGAGCTGGCGCGGCGGGGGACGGCGTTCAGGGGGGTTTTGTACGCCGGCCTGATGCTGACCGCGGATGGTCCAAAGGTCCTCGAGTTCAACGTGCGCTTCGGCGATCCCGAGACGCAGGCGATCCTGCCGCGGCTGCGCTCCGATCTGCTGAGCCTGCTCGAGGCCACGACCGTGCCCGGCGGCCTCGACGGCGTGCAGCTGGAATGGGCGCCGGACACGGCGGTGACCGTTGTCTTGGCGAGCCGCGGATACCCGGCGTCGGCTTCGAGCGGCGACGTGATCACCGGACTCGACGAGGTCGCACCGGATGTTTTCCTGACCCATGCGGGCACCGCGCGCTCGCCGTCCGGGGAGCTGGTTACGGCCGGCGGGCGGGTGCTGAGCGTCACCGCGCTGCACCCCGATCCGGCGGCCGCCCGCGCCGGCGCATATGCTGCTGCGGACATGATCCAGTTCGACGGCAAGCAGTTCCGGCGCGACATCGCGGCGCGGCTGCTCGCCCCACAGCAGAGCCGCGCGTGAGCGAACAGCTTCCCCCGGTCCCCGAGGTCGTCGCTGAGCCGGCCGCGGCATTCGAAGAACTCGACGTGGGCGGCCCGCTGGTGGGGATCGTGATGGGTTCCAAGAGCGACATGGCGGCGATGGAGGCTGCCGAGAAGGAGCTCAGCGAGCGGGGCATCAGCGCCGAGGTCCGGGTGATGTCCGCCCACCGTGAACCCGACAAGGTGGCCGAGTACGCCCGCAACGCGCGGATGCGCGGCCTGCGCGTGATCATCGCCGGCGCCGGCCTGTCGGCTGCCCTCCCCGGCGTGGTCGCGGCTCACAGCGATCTCCCGGTGATCGGCGTCCCGCTCACGAGCCGGATGTCGGTCGCCGGCGGACTCGATGCGCTGCTGTCGATCGCGCAGATGCCCCCCGGCGTGCCGGTCGCGTGCGTGGGCGTCGACAACGCTCGCAACGCCGCCGTGCTGGCGGCTCGAATCCTCGGGGCGTAAGCCGGCGAGCGCGGGGGGGCGCAGGCCGGCGAGCGCGGGAGCGTGAGCCGGCGAGCGCGGTAGCCTTAGGTCCCAGCGGCTGCCGATGCCCGAAAAGATCGTCCATCTGTCCTCGATCGCGGGAAGTCCGCTCGTCGACTCCGCCGGTGAGCACCTCGGCAAGATCGAAGACGTCGTCGCCCGGCTCGACTCAGGAGCTGCGCTTGCACCCGTCTCCGGCGTCGTGGCGAGCATCGGCGGACGCCAGCTGTTCGTTCCGATCGATCGGATCGAGCAGCTGGGCCCGTATGCGGCGCGCACGTCGACGACCAAGCTGGACCTGGCGCAGTTCGAGCGCCGCCCGGGCGAGATCCTGCTGCGCTCTGACCTCCTCGATCGAAGCATGATCAACGTCAACACGGCCCGCCTGGTGACCGCGCACGAGGTCGAGCTGGTGTGCGAGGGCGGGACCTGGCGGGTGGCGGGCGTCGATCCGAGCCTCCGTCCGCGGCTGTGGCGGCTGCTGCCCCGCCGCTTCCGCGGCCACGACACAGAGCACCGGCAGTTCGTCGCCTGGGACGAGATGGAGCCGTTCGTCGGTCACGTTCCGACCTC
Source organism: uncultured Solirubrobacterales bacterium (assembly GCA_963767695.1). Lineage (GTDB taxonomy): Bacteria > Actinomycetota > Thermoleophilia > Solirubrobacterales > Solirubrobacteraceae > Palsa-465. Next base: position 15,753 of record CAVYFE010000029.1, on the reverse strand, counting down.
GCGGCTGAAGCTCGCCTCCCGCCGCCTCGCCCGGCTGCATCCGGCCCAGATCGCGGATCTGGTCGAGGCCGCGTCACATGAGGAGGGCGAGGAGATCCTCGAGGCCGTCGGGCAGGACAAGGAGCTCGAGGCGGACGTGTTCGAGGAGATGGACGACGAGCATCAGGTGGAGTTCCTGCGCGACAGATCCGACGAACAGGCCGCCGCGGTGCTGTCCCGGATGGCGAGCGACGACGCCGCCGACCTCCTGCTGGAGATCGACCAGGAGCGGCGGCTGCCGATCCTCAACCTGCTGGCGCCCGACAAGCAGCGCAAGATCATGAGCCTGCTCGGGTACAACCCCTCCACGGCCGGGGGGATCATGGACCCCGACTTCGTCTCGGTGCCCGCCGACGCCACCGCGGCCGAGGCGCTGGCGGCGGTGCGGGCGACCGCGCTCGGCCAGCAACCTGGGTCGGTCGTGTGTGTGCTGGGCGGCGATGGGAGGCTGCTCGGCGCCCTGTCGCTGACGGATCTGGTCCGGGTCGACCCGCAGGAGAGGGTCTGCAACGTGATCGAGAACACGCCCATCCCGACCGTCCCGGTTGAGGCCGACGTCCCCGAGGTGGCGAGGTTGATGAGCGACTACAACCTGATCGCGATGCCGGTGCTCGACGGCGACGGCAAGCCGGTGGGAGTGATCTCGGTCGACGACGTGCTGGAGCTGCTGATTCCCGAGGAGTGGCGGAGGCGGGCCGGCGCGGCGCGCGGCTAGAGCCGCCCGCGTAATCGCTGAAGGGTTTTCCGACCGGGCCGCTCGCCACTATGCGGGTGTGGCGAGCGTCGGTCGCAATGATCCTTGTCCGTGCGGGTCGGGCCGTAAGGCGAAGCGTTGCTGTGGGATGCGGCGTGGTCCGTCCGATGAGAGCCTTGCGCGCGCGTTGGTGGCTCAGGCGTGTCGGGACGCCGCGGTGAAACTTCGGAGGCTGCCGGATACCGAGCTGGGCGAGCTGTTTGACGAGTTGTGGGAGCTGCCGGCCGTGGACCTGTCGTTGCAGGTGCAGCTGCCGAAGGTGTTCTCGCCCGAGCTTGATCGTCTCGCTGACGCGGTTCGCGACCATGATCCTGACCCGGAGCTGCTGGAGGCGGTGGTGGAGAAGATCGACACGCCGCTTGAGCGTGCCCGTCTCGCTCGCGCGGTGATCGCGCTGGCCGACGCTGGGGCGATCGGCCGCGTGCTTGGGGCGGCGGCACTGGTGGATCTCGGGAGCGGGTCGCGGCGGTTTCTGCGCGCGGGGGTGCTTGAGGCGGTTGCGGTCTGGGTTGGCGCTGCGCGGACACCTGGCGGGATCCTCCTGGCGGCGTAGTCAGGCCGCCGGCCGAAGGTGCCCGCGAGCGTGATTGCGCTGTTGGGAGTGCGAGTTCGTGCTGGGGAGAGGCCGCGCGCGCGGTCGCTTGCGCGCGGCCCGGGCAAAACCCAACCGGGCGCGCCCCCGCAGGGCGCGCCCTCCTAATCCACCTCCGCTGGTACCCTCAAAACGGACCGCAACTGGACGGTTTACCCGCCTTTTACAAGATGATTGACGCCAGCGCATACCAGGACAGCGAGCAACCCCGAAGTAGCAGCCCCGCGGTGGGCGCCGTGAGGATCAGCTCGCGCCGGAGCCCGACCTCCGGCACCTGAGAAGACCTCCGGCTCGCCGCGGAGTCTGCGACGCGTGCCGAGAAAGGAGGTCGAGCAGATGGCGAGCAATCCGTCTCCCCCGGCGACGCCGGCCCAGCCGCGCGAGCGTGCCGTGCTCGACTCCGCCCACGTCGGCGACATCCAGGGTGCGTTCGGCACGATCCGCCAGTACGAGGAGGCGCATCGGGGCATTCGGTCGCGGCTGCTCGCACTGCTCGCGATCATCGGCCCCGGGCTGATCGTGATGGTCGGCGACAACGACGCGGGCGGGGTGGCCACCTACTCGCAGGCGGGTCAGAACTACGGCACCAGCCTCCTGTGGGTGCTGTTGCTGCTCGTGCCGGTGCTGATCGTCAATCAGGAGATGGTGGTCAGGCTCGGAGCGGTGACCGGCGTTGGCCATGCACGGCTCATCACCGAGCGCTTCGGGCGCTTCTGGGGCTGGTTCTCGGTGATCGATCTGTTCGTGCTCAACTTCCTCACCGTCGTCACGGAGTTCATCGGCGTCAGCCTGGCGCTCGGGTACTTCGGCGTCTCTCAATACGTGGCGGTGCCGATCGCCGCACTGGCGCTGATCGCGGTCACCGCGAGCGGCAGCTTCCGATCCTGGGAGCGGTCGATGTTCGTCTTCGTGTTCGCGAACCTGCTGGTGATTCCGCTGTTCTTCATGGCCCACCCGCACCCCGGCACGGTGCTCCACGACTTCTTCGTGCCGGGCATCGAGGGCGGTGCGAGCTCGACCTCGGTGCTGCTGATCATCGCGATCGTCGGCACGACCGTGGCTCCGTGGCAGCTGTTCTTCCAGCAGTCGAACATCATCGACAAGCGGATCACGCCACGCTGGATCAACTACGAGCGGCTCGACACATACCTCGGCGCGATCGTCGTGGTGATCGGCGCTGCCGCGCTGATGTGCATCTCCGCGTTCGCCTTCGGGGGCACCTCGTACGCCGGCCATTTCACCGACGCGGGCGGGACCGCGACCGGACTTCAGAACACGCTCGGCTCGACGGCGGGAGCGTTCTTCGCGCTCGTGTTGTTGAACGCCTCGCTGATCGGCGCCGGCGCGCTGACGTTGTCGACCAGCTATGCGTTCGGCGACATCACCGGAACCAGGAGCTCGTTGCACCGTTCGTTCCGCGAGGCGAAGGGGTTCTATGCGCTGTTCACGCTGGTGGTCGTCGGCGCGGCGGCGATCGTGCTGATCCCCGGGGCTCCGCTCGGCTTGATCACCGAGGCCGTGCAGGCGCTGGCCGGCGTGCTGCTGCCGAGCGCGAGCATGTTTCTGCTGCTGCTCTGCAACGACCGCGCAGTTCTCGGCCCGTGGCGCAACGGCGTCGCCCTCAACGCGCTCGCCACCGTGATCGTCGCGGTGCTGGTCCTGCTCTCGCTGATCCTGATGGCCACGACGTTGTTCCCGAGCATCGACGTCACGACGTTTGCGCTGATCGGCGGGACAGTGGTGGCGGCCTGCCTGCTCGCCTTCGGGCCGTTGGCGCTGTTCTGGGGCCGGTCGCGCCGGCGGCGGGCCCAGCCGGTTGCGATGACCGAGCCGCGGATCCCCAAGGAGCAGTGGACGATGCCGCCGCTGGCGCTGCTGCAGCGCCCCGCCGCCTCGACCGCACGCAAGGTCGCGATGCTCTCGATGGAGGGTTACCTGCTGCTCGCGGTCGTGATGCTGGTCGTCAAGGCCGTGCAGCTGGCCGGAGGATGATAATCGCGCCGTGATCGCCCGCTACACGCGACAGGCCCTGGCCGACATCTGGTCCGACCATGCGCACTTCGAGGCGATGCGCGAGGTCGAGGTCGCGGCCTGCGAGGAAATGGACGGACCGACCCCCGACGAGCTCGAGGCGATCCGCGCCGCCACGTTCACCGTCGAGGCGATCGCCGAGCGGGAGAAGGTGACCGACCACGACACCGCGGCGTTCGTCGACGTGCTGGCGGCGTCGGCCGGGCCGGCCGGACGCTGGATCCACTACGGGCTGACCTCGAGCGACGTGCTCGACACCGGACTGGCGCTGCAGCTGCGCCGGGTCGGGGGGCTGATCCTCCCCGACGCGCGGCGGCTGGTGCAGGTGCTCGCCGCGCGCGCTCGTGAGCACGTACAGACGTTGTGCGTCGGCCGGACCCACGGGATCCACGCGGAGCCGACCACGTTCGGGATCAAGCTGGCGGGGTTCGCGTTCGAGGCCGACCGCAACGCCAGGCGGCTGGAGCGCGCCTTTGCGCAGGTCGCGGTCGGCGCGATCTCGGGCGCGGTCGGAACCTATTCGGCGACCTCGCCGGAGTTCGAGCAGCGGGTGCTGGCCCGGCTCGAACTGGAGCGCGAGCCGGTCTCGACCCAGGTGGTGGCGCGCGATCGGCACGCCGAGCTGCTGCAGGCGATCGCGCTCGCCGGGGCGGGGCTCGAACGATTCGCGACCGAGCTGCGGCACCTGGCGCGGACCGAGGTCGGCGAGGTGAGCGAGCCGTTCGGCGAGGGCCAGAAGGGCTCGAGCGCGATGCCCCACAAGCGCAACCCGATCAAGTCAGAGCAGGTCGCGGGCCTGGCCCGGGTGCTCCGCGGCAATGCCTCCGCGGCGGTCGAGAACGTCGTGTTGTGGCACGAACGCGACATCTCCCACTCCTCGGTCGAGCGGATCATCCTGCCGGACTCGACGGCGCTGCTGGACCACATGCAGCGGCGGGTGATCGCGCTGGTGCAGGGAATGGTGGTCGATGCCGGGCGGATGCGCGCGAACCTCGAGCTGACCTGTGGCGCGTTGTTCTCGCAGCGGGTGCTGCTGGCGCTGGTGCAGAGCGGGCTGGCGCGCGATGACGCATACCGCATCGTCCAGCGGCTCGCCCAACGCGCGGTCGACGATCATGTTGCGCTACGCGAGCTGCTGGCCGCCGAACCGGTGGCGGCGTCGCTCCAGCTCGACGCGATCTTCGACTACGCGCCGTTCGTGCGCTACGCGGACGAGATCGTGGGGCGGCTGGAGGCGATTGCTTAGTGGCGCGAGTCGTAAATTCGGTGACACCGAGAGTGGTCACCGGTGGATGCTGCGCAAGGACGCAGGAGCCGACGCGCAGCAGTGCTGCGCGAGGCGACGAGGACGCCGCGCAGCGCCGCCGGGGGCCGCTCGAATGTCGACGAATTTATGACTCGTGACACTAGCGCCGCGGCCAGCCCTCGGCGCCCAGTCGGGTCCCTTGGCGCCCGACCCGCCGCTGAGGCGTCGCGGACCCCGAGGGAGAGCTTCGGTGGCTTCCGACCGGCCCCAATGTGTCGCGCATCGTTCGGCTTCGATTTCGCGTCACGTTTGGTCCACCGGCGGGCCCTAAAGTGTCGCGCATCGAGCGGCTTTGATTCCGCGTCACGTTGCGGCTCACATATATCGCCGAAGATCGCCTCAGCGCCCACGATCTCGGCGCATCGGCTGCCAGCCCCGGCCCTCCGTCCCGCCCCGCGGCGCCCGACTCGCCGCCCCGCCCCCGACTCGCCGCCCCGCGGCCCCCGACTCGCGCCGCCCCCGTTGATAGCATCGACTCAGTGGCCGCCATCGCCGACCTGCCCCTCATCGCCTCGGGGAAGGTCCGCGAAATCTACGATCTCGGCGATCGGCTGCTGATCGTCGCCTCGGACCGGATCTCGACCTACGACGTCGTGCATCCGACGACGATTCCCGACAAGGGGAACGTGCTGACCGGCGTCTCGACGTTCTGGTTCGAGCGGACCGGCGAGCTCGTCGCCAACCACCTGATCTCGGTTGCCGACGGGGTTCCGGACGAGGCCCGCGGGCGCGGGATGGTCGTGCGCAAGCTCGAGATGCTGCCGGTCGAATGCGTCGTGCGCGGCTATCTGAGCGGGTCGGGGTGGAAGGATTATCAGCGCACCGGCGCGGTCTCGGGGATCGAGCTCCCGGATGGCCTGCGCGAGTCCGATCGCCTGCCACAGCCGATCTACACGCCGTCGACGAAAGCCGAGGTCGGCCATGACGAGGCGATCGACTTCGAGGGGACGGTGCGCCTGGTCGGCGATCGGGCGCTCGCCGAGCGGCTGCGCGAGGTGTCGATCGCGGTCTATGACCATGCCGCCGAGCACGCCCGCTCCCGCGGGATCATCCTCGCCGACACGAAATTCGAGTTCGGCCTCGACTCCGAGGGCCAGCTGACGCTCGGCGACGAGGTGTGCACGCCCGACTCCTCTCGATTCTGGCCCGCCGACGAGTATCAGCCCGGCCGCCCGCAGCCGAGTTTCGACAAGCAGTTCGTGCGTGACTGGGCCTCCGCGACCGGCTGGGATCGCAACCCGCCGGCGCCCCCGATCCCCGACGACGTCGTCGCGCGCACGCGGGAGAAGTACCTCGACGCCTACGAGCGGATCGTCGGCGAGCCGCTGGAGGAGTGGCTGCGGCGAACCGGCGCGCGATGAGGGCGAGGGTCCTGGTCAGGCCGAAGGAGGGAATCCTCGATCCCCAGGGCCAGGCCGTGGAGCGCGCCCTGCCAGCGCTCGGCTTCCAGGGCGTCCGGCACGTCCATGTCGGTCGGATGGTCGAGTTGGAGGTCGACGACCCGGCGCGGCTGCCGGAGATGTGTGACCGTTTGCTCGCCAACCCGTTGATCGAGGACTACGAGATCGTCGAAGCGGAGCCCGCCGCGCCGTGAAGTTCGGCGCGATCCGGTTCCCGGGCTCCTGCGACGAGGTCGACGCCATGGATGCGGCGGCCCGGGTCGGCGATGCGGTTCTGCTCTGGCACGCCGAGCGCGAGCTTCACGGCGTCGACGCGGTGATCGTGCCCGGCGGGTTCTCCTACGGCGACTACCTGCGTGCGGGAGCGATCGCCAGGTTCGCGCCAGTGATGGAGGAGGTCGCGGAGTTTGCCCGCGAGGGTGGCTTGGTGCTGGGGATCTGCAACGGCTTTCAGGTGCTGTGCGAGGCGGGCCTGCTGCCCGGCGCGCTGCTGCCGAACGCTTCGCTGCGGTTCGTCTGCCGGCAGGTGGGGCTGGATGTCGTGCACTCCGACAGCCCCTTCACCGGCGCGTGCGAAACCGGACAGCGCCTGTCGATTCCGGTCAAGCACACGACCGGGCGCTTCTACGCGCCGGACGAGGAGCTAGAGCGGCTCGAGGCGGGCGGTCAGGTGCTGCTGCGCTATGCGCCGGGCGAGAATCCGAACGGCTCGCTGCGCGACATCGCGGGGGTGTCCAACGAGCGGGGCAACGTGTTCGGACTGATGCCGCATCCCGAGCACGCGGTGGACCCGTTGACCGGCTCCACCGACGGGCTGAAGATCTTCGAGTCGATGCGAGCCCATGTCGCCGACTGCGTTCTCGTCTAGACACCGGGCCCTCGGTCTCACCGACGACGAGTACGAGCTGATCGTCAAGGCGCTCGAGCGCGAGCCGAACCGCGTTGAGCTGGCGATGCTGTCGCTGATGTGGTCCGAGCACTGCGCCTACAAGCACTCACGCAAGCTGCTGCGCCGGCTGCCGACCGAGGGACCGCACGTGCTGATGGGTCCGGGCGAGAACGCCGGGGCGGTCGACGTCGGCGGCGGCCTGGCGGTCGCGTTCAAGGTCGAATCGCACAATCATCCGAGTGCCGTGGAGCCGTTCCAAGGCGCAGCGACGGGGGTCGGCGGGATCCTGCGCGACGTGTTCGCGGTCGGTGCCCGCCCGATCGCGGTGCTCGACTCGCTGCGGTTCGGCGAGCCTTCGCAGTCGCAGCGATCCCGCTATCTGCTCGAGCATGCGGTCGCCGGGATCGGCCACTACGGCAACTCGATCGGCGTCCCGACGGTCGGCGGCGAGATCTATTTCGAGCAGAGCTATGAGCAGAATTGCCTGATCAACGCGATGTGCCTGGGACTGGCTCCGCACGAGCGCCTGACCCGCAGCGCGGCGGCCGGCCCCGGAAACGTGCTGGTGCTGCTCGGGGCGCTGACCGGCCGCGACGGGATTGGGGGCGCGTCGGTACTGGCGAGCGCCGAGCTCGGCGAGGGCGATGAGCAGAAGCGCCCGTCGGTCCAGATCGGAGATCCGTTTGCGGAGAAGAAGCTGCTCGAATGCTGCCTGGAACTGCTCGACCGCGAGCTGCTCGTCTCGCTCCAGGATCTGGGCGCTGCCGGGCTCACCTCCTCGGCGGCGGAGATGGCGAGCAAGGGCAGCGTCGGGCTCGACATCGACGTCTCCCAGGTGCCCCTGCGCGAGGAAGGGCTCGAGCCGTTCGAGATCATGATCTCCGAGTCCCAGGAGCGGATGCTGTGCGTGGTCGCGCCCGAGCGGGTGGGAGCGGTGATCGACGTGTGCGAGCGGTGGGAGACGCTGGCGACGCCAATCGGCTGCGTCACCGACTCGGGCCGGCTGCGGGTGCTCGAGGCGGGAGCGCTCGTCGGCGAGCTGCCCGTCGAGGTGCTGGTCGACGACTGCCCGCTCTATGACCTCGAACCGGCGGCTCCCGACCCCGAGGCGCCTGTCTACGGCGCGCCGAGCGCGGTCCTGGCTGGGGGCGAATCGGCCGCGGACACGCTGCTCGCCCTGCTCGGCTCGCCCAACCTCGCCTCGCGCCGGCCGGTGTTCGAGCAGTACGACTGGATCGTGCAGTCGCGGACCGTCCGCCGGCCGCAGGAGACCGACGCCGCGGTGCTGATGCTGCCCGATGGCGGAGCGATCGCCGTCTCGATCGACGGCAACGGACGCCGGGTGGCGTGCGATCCCCGCGCCGGCGCGGCCGAGGCCGTCTACGAGTGCTCCGCGAACCTGGCCTGCGTCGGCGCCGAGCCGCTCGGTCTCACCAACTGCCTGAACTTCGGAAACCCGGAGAAGCCACACGTCGCCTGGCAGCTGGTGCAGGCGGTCGAAGGGCTGGCGGAGGCATGCCGGGCGCTCGGCGTCCCGGTCGTCGGCGGCAACGTGTCGCTCTACAACGAGGCGCCCAGCGGGCCGATCTTCCCCACTCCCGTGGTGGGGATGGTAGGGCGGCTGCCGGACGCGGCGCGGGCCGGAAGGCTCGGCTTCGCGCGCGAGGGAGACCTGGTCGCGCTGGTGGGTGAGTTCGAGCCCTCGCCCGCCGGATCCGAGCTGGCGAAGCTGCGAGGTGAGGCGCCCGCCGGGCCCCTGCCGCACGTGAAGGCGGCGGCCGTCCGTGATGCGCATCGAGCCGTGCGGGATGGGATCTCCTCGGCGGCGCTACATAACGCACACGACATCTCCGAAGGCGGCGTGGCGGTAGCTCTGGCCGAGTGCTGCATCGCCGGCGGGATCGGAGCCACGGTCCGCCTGCCGGCCGGGCTCGACCCGTTCGCCGAGGCACCCGGACAGGCATTCGTCGTCTCCGGCGACGAGCAGGCGCTGGCCGGGTTTCAGATCATCGGGCGCGTCGGCGGCGAGCAGCTCGCGATCGAGGGCCAATTGACGATCGCAATCTCCGAGCTATTCGCGGCGTGGACGGGCGCCCTCTCGACACTGGCTTGAGGGCTCGTTGCTAGGCTAAGAAGGGTCTGGCCGAGGCCTGCGGCATGCTTGCCGAGTCATGGTTCCTATCAACGATCATCGCGACGGGCCACGCGACGAGTGCGGAGTCTTCGGGATCTACGCCCCGGAACACGACGTCGCTCGCCTCGCGTACTTCGCGCTGTTTGCGCTCCAGCACCGCGGGCAGGAGTCCGCGGGAATCGCCACAGCCGCGCGCGGTGAGAGCATCATGGCGATCCGTGACCAGGGGCTGGTGGCGCAGGTGTTCGACGAGCATACGCTGCGCTCGTTGGTCGGCGACATGGCGATCGGACATGTCCGCTACTCGACCACCGGCTCCTCCGATTGGGAAAACGCCCAGCCGATCGTCCGTGATGACCGGCGGACGCTGGCGCTGGCTCACAACGGCAACCTGATCAACGCGGTGGAGCTCCACTCGGAGCTGCGGGGCCGGGAGGTGCCGTTCCGCTCGACCTCGGACTCCGAGATCGTCGCCGCGATGCTCGCCACCCATCCGGCCGAGCGGATCGAGGACGCGGTGGCCGACGTGCTGCCGCGGCTTCGTGGCGCGTTCTCCACCGTCGTCATGACCGAGAACGCGGTGGTCGCGTTCCGCGATCCCCATGGCCTGCGGCCGCTCGCCCTGGGGATGATCGAGGATGGCCCTGGCGGCGCGGCCTACTGCATCGCGAGCGAATCCTGCGCATTCGACCTGATCGGAGCCCGGTTCCTGCGCGAGGTCCAGCCGGGTGAGATCGTGACGCTGACCGACCGCGGTATCCAGACGCGGGTCGTGGCGGGATCCGAGCGCCGGGCCTTCTGCGTGTTCGAGTACATCTACTTCGCGCGGCCCGACTCGCGGATGGCGGGCACCGTGCTCCAGGTCGCGCGCGCGCGGATGGGCGAGATCCTGTGGCACGAGGCGCCGGTTGCGGCGGACCTCGTGATTCCGGTGCCCGACTCCGGCAACGCGGCTGCCCGCGGCCTGGCCCGCGCCGCCGGGCTGCCCCAGGACGACGGCTTCATCAAGAACCGCTACGTCGCGCGGACGTTCATTCAGCCCGGCCAGGAACTCCGGCGTCATGGCCTGCGGCTGAAGTTCAACCCGCTGCCGGAGGTCGTCTCCGGCAAGCGGCTGATCGTCGTCGATGATTCGATCGTGCGCGGCAACACCACCCGTCAGATCGTGCAGATGCTGCGCGAGGCCGGGGCCGCCGAAGTCCATCTGCGGATCTCCGCCCCGCCGATCAGGCACCCGTGCCACTACGGGATCGACATGTCCACGCGCGAGGAGCTGATCGCCCACGGTCGGGATGTGGCGGAGATCGCGGCCGAGCTCGGCGTGGACTCCTTGCACTACCTGTCGCTGGAGGGCGTCTACGAAGCGGTGGGCGCGTCGCGAGCGACCCACTGCGACGCATGCTTCAGCGGCGAGTATCCGCTGGAGGGCACCGAACAGGCGAACGGCAAGTTCGCGCTCGAGTCAGAGCTCCCGCTCGTGCAGGCTTAAGGGTTAGGGGCGTGCCCTGCGGGCGCGCCTGGGGGGGTAGCCCGGGCAGCGCGGACAGCTAGCGCAGGCCCCGCGCGTACTGAATCGAGGCGCGCTCGTCGTGCGAGAGCGAGCTGCGGCGGGCGGCGCCGGGCGCGTCGCCATACGGGTTGCGATACGGATGCTGGTTGATCGCACTCCCGCGCCGCGTGTACAGCGAGTACACGACCGCGAGGAAGTAGAGGACCACGAACAGGACGAAGATCAGTGACCCGCCCGCAAACTCCATGGTGCCCTCCTGGGTTCGGCCACCGTGGCGGCTGTGCGGGGCCCGAGTGGCGCCGCTGTTCGCAGTCTGCGCCTGTGCGGGGCGAAGTGCTGTGAGGTTCGACACAGGTCAGGGGCTGGCGCGCCCCGCGCCCCCGTGCGTGATGGGTCGCTGTTCCGGGGTGGTCGGCTCAGAACGCGAGGGGGCGCGTTGGCGCGCCCGGCGCCTCTAGCCCCGTTCGGGACGTTCCCCTGCCCCACGCGGGTCCACGTCCCACACCCCTCATCGGAGTCCTGGCGCGGGACGTTGTCCACGGTGTCCGCTCGCCGGTACGCCACTTCGAAACAAGGATGTGACGACCACCGGGTCGCCGCCGACGGCGGCGGTATCGTCGCCGGCCCATGGATGCTCGCGGGTCGTTGCGGACGATTTTTGGCTTCGACGGGTTTCGGCCTGGTCAGGAGGCCGCAGTGGCAGCTGCGCTGAGCGATCGGGACGCGCTGGTGGTGATGCCGACGGGGTCGGGCAAATCGCTGTGCTACCAGCTGCCCGGCCTGATGCGCGGCGATTTGACGCTCGTGGTCTCGCCGCTGGTCTCGCTGATGCACGACCAGGTGCAATCCCTGCACGCGGTGGCGCCGGGACGGGTCGAGCTCGTCAACGCCCAGCGGGGCAGCGCGATCAACGCGCACGCGATCGAGCGCGCGGTGCGCGGCGAGGTGCGTCTGTTGTATGTGGCACCCGAACGGTTCGGCTCGCCCGGATTCGAGACAGCGATCGCGCGCACGCGCGTGGGGCTGTTCGTCGTCGACGAAGCCCACTGCGTCTCGCAGTGGGGCCACGACTTCCGGCCCGATTACTTTTCGCTCGCTTCGGCGGCCCAGCGCCTCGGCGCTCGCGCGACGATCGGGCTGACCGCCACCGCGACCCCGCGGGTCGCCGACGACATCGCGCGCCGGCTGGCCCTGCACGACCCGGTGCGGGTGACGACGGGCTTCGACCGGCCGAATCTCAGCTTCGCCGTGGTGCGCTGTGGAGGCTCGCTGGACAAGCAGCGGCGGATTGCCGCGGCCCTCGCTGCCCCGGAAGCCCTGCCCGCGATCGTCTATGCCGGGACCCGCGACGCCAGCGACCGGCTGGCGCGGGCACTGGCGCGTTCGCTGGGCGAGGAGGTGCTCGTCTACCACGCCGGCCTCGACCGGGGCGTACGAGCGGCGACCCAAGAGCGGTTCATGGCCGGCGCCGCGCGCGTGATCGTCGCCACGAATGCGTTCGGAATGGGAATCGACAAGGCGGACGTACGGACCGTCTGTCACGCCTCGGTCCCTGGCTCCCTGGAGGCTTACTACCAGGAGGCGGGACGGGCGGGGCGCGACGGCCTTCCCGCTCGCTGTCTGCTGTTCGCCGAGCAGCGCGACAAGGGGCTGCACGTGTTCTTCATCCAGCGCGCCCGTGTCTCAGAGCGTGCGTTCGAGGGCGTGGCGGAGCGATTGCGCTGGGCCGGAATCGACGGCTCCTACAACGTGAGCTTGTCCGAGCTGGCGGGCGCGCTGGGGCCTCGGTCCGACGAGGACTCGTTGCGTGCGGTGATTGGCCACCTTGCTCGCGCCGGCATGCTCGCGCCCTCGCCGGCCCCTCCGGACCGGGCGGCTGGCCGCGTCGTCGGACAGTGGGATCGCCGCACGCTGGCGGTCTGCCTGACCTCCGCCCGTGACGCCGAGCGCGCCCGCTGGGCTCAGTACCGGGCGGTCTGGGACTACGTCGAGCGCTCGCAGTGCAGGCGGTCGGCACTGCTGGCTCACTTCGGCGATCGCTCCGTGCCGGATCCACGGGTCGCTTGCTGCGACACGTGCGCGCCCGAGCTGGCGCCGATCGCGCCGAGGGCCGCGCCGGCGCCGGCACGAGCGGAAACAGCGCCAGCGCCGGCACGAGCGGCAGCGGCGCCGGACCTGGACCACGCGATTGTTGATGTTGTCCGCTCGGCGCGGCCCTCGGTCGGCCGGACGCGGGCGGTCGAGATCCTGCGCGGTGGGCGCTCGAAGGTCATCGCCGAGCATGGCTACGACTCGCTGGCACGATATGGCGAATTTGCCCATCTGCACGCCGGGGAGGTGCTCGGACGGGTCGACGAGCTCCTTCAGTCGGGCACCCTGCGCTCCTCCGGCGGCAGGTTCCCGAAGCTCAGAGCGGTATGAGGGTCGCGGTCCTCGCCTCGGGCGAGGGAACCAACCTGCAGGCGCTGATCGATCGCGCCGACGGACGCGACGGCGTCGAGCTCGTCGCGGCCGCCTCGGATAGGCCGGATGCCCGCGCCCTCGAGCGAGCGCGCGCGGCCGGGGTGAGCACCGCTTCGTTCCCGCTGGATGTGGGCGGCGACCGCGCCGAGCGCGACCGCGCGATCGGCCGGTGGCTGGTCGATCAGCGCGTCGAACTGGTCGTGCTCGCCGGCTACATGCAGCTGCTCAGCCCCTCGTTCCTGGCCGCCTTCCCGCAGCGTGTGATCAACGTCCATCCTGCCCTGCTGCCGGCGTTTCCGGGCTTGCATGCGGTCGAGCAGGCGCTGGCCTACGGCGTCAAGGTGTTCGGCGTGACCGTCCATTTCGTCGACGAGGGGGTCGACACCGGCCCCGTGATCCTCCAACGCGCGATCGAGCTGCCGGACGCCCGGCGGCCGCCGACGTGCTGAGCCGCTGCACGCGATCGAGCACGAGCTGCTGCCCGAAGCGGTGCGGCTGATCGCCAGCGGCGCGGTCAGCTTCGATCCCGACAATCCGCGGCGTGTGGTGATTGACCGGTAGAGTCGGATGGCATGGAACGGGGCACGCGTCCTTCACGGATTTTGCACGACCGCTCCAGGCGAGGTCCAGATCGGCCGGGCGCTGCTGTCGGTCTCCGATAAGACGGGCATCGTCGAGTTCGCTCGCGGGCTGGCGGACCTCGGAATCGAGATCGTCTCGACCGGGGGGACCGCCGGGGCCTTCGAGGAGGCCGGGGTTCCCGTACGCTCGATCAGCGATCTGACCGGCTTTCCCGAGATCATGGACGGCCGCGTCAAGACGCTCCATCCGAAGCTCTACGCGGGGTTGCTGGCCGTTCGCGAGGACGGCTCTCACATGGCGGCGGCGCGGGAGCAGGAGGTCGAGTTCGTCGATCTGGTGTGCGTGAACCTGTACCCGTTCGAGCGCACCGCCGGACAGCGTGGCATCCCCGACGCGAGGTGATCGAGAACATCGACATCGGCGGTCCGACGATGATCCGCGCCGCGGCCAAGAACCACGCGTTCGCCGCGCCGGTCGTCAGCCCCGAGAGCTACGACGCGGTTCTCGCCGAGCTGCGCGAATTCGACCGCCGGTTGTCGCTGTCCACGCGAGAGAGCCTGGCGGCCGAGGCGTTCTCCTACACCGCTCGCTACGACACCGCGATCGCGCGCTGGTTCCAGGAGAAGGGCGAGGACTTTCCGCCCCTGTTCGTGCGCGCATTCGAGAAGGTGCTCGATCTGCCGTACGGCGAGAACCCACACCAGCGCGCGGCGTACTACTCGCAGGTCGGGACCCGTACGCACGTCCTCTCGATGGTCTCTCAGCTCGGCGGCAAGGAGATCTCGCTGAACAACCTGCTCGACCTCGACGCCGGCCGGCTGCTGCTCGCGGAGTTCCAGATCCCGGCCTGCGTGATCATCAAGCACAACAACCCGTGCGGCGTGGCCGTGACCACGACTCCGCTCGAGGCCTACCAGCGGGCGTTTGCCTGCGACCCGATGTCGGCGTTCGGCGGGGTGATCTGCATCAATCGCCGCGTCGACCGCGAGCTGGCGGAGGCGCTGGTCGGCCAGTTCCTCGAGGTGCTGTTCGCCCGCGGCTACGACGACGACGCGCTGGAGGTGCTTCAGACCAAGCCCAACATGCGGATCCTCGACGACCGCGAGCGCCGCACCGCGAACATGATCGACCCTCAGTTGCGCCAGGTCCTCGGCGGGATGCTCGTCCAGGACCGCGACTCCGACCTGGAGGATCGCACGCCATGCAGGTCGTCAGCGAGCGCCGTCCCACCGAGCCCGAGTGGAGCGAGCTGCTGTTCGCGTGGAAGGTCTGCAAGCACGTCCGCTCCAACGCGATCGTGCTCTCGCGCGAGCTGGCGACGGTCGGCATCGGCGCCGGTCAGATGAGCCGCGTCGACTCCGTGCGGCTGGCGATCGAGAAATCCCGGTCGGACCTCGCCGGCGCGGTGATGGCCTCGGACGCCTACTTCCCGTTCGCCGACGGTCCCCGGCTCGCCATCGAGCGTGGCTCAGCGCGATCATCCAGCCGGGCGGCTCGATTCGCGATCCCGAGGTCGTGGCCGCGGTCGACGCGGCCGGCGCCGCGATGGTGTTCACCGGCCGGCGGCACTTCCGCCATTGACCGGCGAGGTACAGCGCCTTGCGGGCGATCCGCCGTCGCCCTACGAGACGCCTACGGCTTCAGCCGGCTGGTGAGGGCCGGCCGTTCGTGCTCCTGGGCGGCACCACTTCGGTCGGGGAGGACGGCGTGGTCCGCGGCGAGACCCCGTACGAGCAGACGTCGAGATCCTGCGCAAGCTCGAGCACGAGCTCGGGCGCGCCGGCGCCGCCCTCACCGACGTGATCCAGACCCGCGTCTACGTGACCGACATATCTCGGGCGGACGAGGTCGGGCGCGCCCATGGCGAGACCTTCGGCGACACGCGACCGCTGATGACGATGGTCGAGGTCAGCGCCCTGATCGACCCGCGCATGTTCGTCGAGATCGAGGCGGTGGCGCTGCTGCTCCATGATGGAGAGCAAGCCGCCGTAGCTCAGCTGGCAGAGCAGCGGGCTTCTTAATCCGAAGGTCGTGGGTTCGATCCCCACCGGCG
>CAVYFE010000028.1:0-32236 GCA_963767695.1 uncultured Solirubrobacterales bacterium | reverse complement strand
AGGGCTTTGAGTGACCACCACAGCGCGACGAACACCACCGCCACCGCAGCCAGCGCCTCCACCACGGCGAGCAGGGCTGTGCCGATCTTGTGCAGCACCCACACCGTCACGGCTAAGCACGCTCCAGCCAGCAGGAGTACTCCGATCGTGGGCGCGTCCATCACCGACCACCCCCCACCACGGCGAGGGTGACGATGATGGTCACGGTGGCGATCGAGGACCGTGCGCTCGTGCACCGGTCACACACAATCGAATCCGGCGCGAAGGCGCCGACGCGGTGACAACGCGGGCACCGCCCACCGTTGCGCGCATTCCTTCGGGTGACCCCGCTTGCGGCTCGGGTCGCTGGTGTGTCTAGAGTATTCATTGTTCACTCCCGAGTGGACAGCGCAGGAGCGGCGAGGTTGGCAGCCATTCCGCTTCTGCGCCTGGTTCCGGTATCGGCTGGTGAGCACAGGTGTGCTCGCCACGTGACCCCGATGGCCCGTGGACGGTCTCTCGATGAAGTTTTCTTACTTCGGTGGTGTCATCTCGCGTGCGCGGACGTCACACTCCTTTCGTGATTAGCTAGGGCAGGGTTAGTGGGTGTTTATTGTGGTGTGCGGCAACGACCGCAGAGCGGTCGTTCCTGGCTGACCGGTAGCAGCTAGGAGCTTGTGCACTTGCGGCATTTCTGGAAGGTCAGGCGGACCCGTGCTCGTCGTCTCCGCCGTAGCTCACGGAACTCAGCCCACCGCCTGCGCCAGCCCATCACCCCAGCCATTCCGTCAAGATGTTGCGCAGCGTCTTGCCACCGTCCTCATCGAGGGCGATCACGCATTCACCCGTGAGATGGGGATCGAGCACGATCATCCCGCCCTGCATGCTTACCAGGAGGTTGGCGAAACCCGCCGGACCCCGGTGCAGTCCACACGTCGCGGGTATCGCTTTGCGACGGTGCTTGTTCGGGCCGTTGGTGTAATAGCTGTGTCGAACATCACCAACAACGGCGCGCTGTCGGTAACCAACAACCAGGTCCATTCCTCGATGTTCATCGCCACCGCCACCGCCGCCGCCCATGGCATGGAGCAGGACCTGAACTCCCTGGCCGGCGCGACGGGCTCCCTGGTCAACACCGGGACCATCACGGTCAGCTCCGTGGCCATCGCCCAGGCGTCTCTCGCCTTGGCGAAGGCGACGGCGACCGGCGAAACCCAGGTGGGCGCCGCTTGTGGCCCGGTCAGCCTCACCGCCACCAATTCGGGGACCCTGGACGTCAATGTCCACGCGAGCGCCCTCAACGGGGTTGTCGGCACCGCGAAAGCCCATGGCGTGGGCTACGTCCAGGTGGGCAGCAGCTCGACCAGCACCGATCTGAGCCTGACCAACAGCGGCACGGTCGATGTCAACGTCAACTCGGTCGCGGACGCCAAGGTCGCCCTGGCGACGGGCAACGCCCTGGGCTTCCAGCAGGTGGGCAGTTCGACCGGCGTGGTCCGCCGACATGGTCAATAGCGGCACGTTCACCGTCAGCGACAACGCCACGGCCACGGCCGCCACCAGCGCCAAGGCGGTCGCGGGCGCCGACGCCGGCGAGCAGGTCATCTCCTCTGGTGGCGTGGGGTCCGTCAACGTAAACAACAGCGGAACCTTCACCGTTCAATCGAACGCGACATCTCTGGGGCTTGCCAAGGCCACGGCCACCGGCAACGCGATGGGGGTCTGACTATCCCGCCGCGCATCGTGAGCGCGCTGACGGCCACGTGCCCAAGCGACCGGCCTTCGTCGAGTTCGCGGCGAGCTGTGAGCAGGCCGCTCGCGAAGTTCGAGAGCTTCTCCGCCGCCTGCCCGCCCGCGCACGCACTCGGCCGCGGCAGGCTGCGAGCAGGCGCCGATCAGGTCGCCCCCGTGGCGCTCGCGCGCCAGCGCGACGATCCCGCTCTGGGCCGCTGGGCCGACACCGCGGCGCGGCGAGCACACCGCGCGGCAGAACGCCTGCACGTCCCTGGGGTTGGCCAGCAGCGTCAGGTAGGCGAGCGCGTCGCGGACCTCGGCACGCTCGTACAGCCCGAGGCTGCCGAGCACCCGGTGCGGGATCCCCCGGTGGCGGAGCACCTCCTGCACGACTGCGGTCGCATACGAGGCACGGGCCACGATCCAAATCTCCGCCGGTGGGCAGCCATCCGCGAGTGCTGCCGCGACCTGCCGGGTGATCCAGTCGGCCTCATCGCGGTCCGATCCGAGCGCGATCGCGCGCGCCAGGCCGCCTGGGCCGCGTACCGCGAACTGCGCCACCGGTTCGCGGCCGGGGTTGTGCTCGACGCACCGGCACGCGGTCGCCACGATCTCGGCCCGGCTACGGCGGTTCCGCGACAGCGCCACTCGCCGGTGGCCCGGGAACCGCTCGGCCAGCCGGCGCATCCCGCCGGGGTCGGCCTGCCGAAACGAGAAAATGCATTGGTCGGTGTCGCCGACGCAGCACACGTTGCCGTCGGGACCGGCCAGCAGCGCCACCAGCTCGAGCTGAGCCGGGCAGGTGCTGCCGATGTTCCTGCACCTCGTCCACGAGCAGCCATCGCCACCGGTCCCGCAGCGTCCCGCGAAGCTGCGGCTGCTCGCGCAAGATGCCGACCGCCAGCGCGAGCAGATCATCGAAGCTCATCGCGTCGCGGCGTTGCATCTCGGCCTCGAGCTCCGGCCACAGCGCCGCGAACGGCTCCGCCGCTTGATGCGCGGCCGAGCTCATGTAGCCGGCGGGCGACAGCAGGCGGTTCTTGGCCCCGGAGATCTCGCGCTGGATCTCGGCCGACCCCAGCCCGTGGCGCCGAAGCGCCCGCGCGAGCTCGCCGTGGTCACGGTCGGCCAGCAGCCAGTCGATCGTCCGCCTGACCTCCTGCTGGTCGTACACCGTCCACGCGGCCGTCCTGCCGACCAGGTGCGCGTGCTCCCTGAGCAGCCGCGCGCACACCGAGTGAAACGTGGCCGCCCGCACCCCGCCGGCCAGCTCTAGCCCCAGCATCTCCTTGAGCCGCAGCTGCAGCTCGTCGGCCGCGCTGACCGAGAACGTGACCGCCAGCACCTCCCACGGGTTCGCGAGCCCGCTTTCAAGCAGCCACGCGATCCGGTGGATCAACACGTGCGTCTTGCCCGTGCCCGGGCCCCGCGACCACCAGTAGCGGTCCTTCGCCGTGACAGACGACGCTCTGTTGCTCGCCGGTCAGCCCGTCAAGCAATGCCCGCGTCCGCGGGCCGCATCCCCCAAGCGGCGGGCTCGCCACCCGCCGCGGTGTGTTCTTTCAAGGTCTACACCTCCCTTCGCAGAGGCGCCAACAGCTATGACGACATTTGTTCGCCGCGACCGTGGAGCGTTCAGCTGTGACGTGGTTCGATCGTGCGTGCCCGGCGGGTAACCCCAACCTGACGCTTGCCGGCGTCGCTCGAGCTGTCGCCCGCTGCGCCCTGTCCGACCCCCAGCCGCCGGCACCGGGCTCTCGCCAAGCCCTCCATGGCCTGGAGTGGGCCGTCTGTGTCCTCCGGCCAGTGATGTATACTTCGTACATCGCCCACCGAACTCAGATCTATCTCGACGACGCCCAGGATCGCCAGCTCGTTGATCGCGCCCGGCAGGTCGGACGGACGAAGTCTGCGCTGATCCGTGACGCGATCGACGCCTACCTGTCTCCGGCGTCCAGCGAGGACAACGCGCTCGCAGGTCTGCGCGCTGCCGTCAAAGACGCGGCCGGCGCCGCTCCGTACCTACCGAGCGGCGTCGACTATGTCGAGGAACTTCGAGCGCTCGAACGGGAGCGCCAGCAGCTGACCGATCGACGCCGCTGAGCGCGTGGTCATACTCGACACCTCCGTGCTCATCGACGTGTTACGCGGTTCACAGCCGGCGGTCGCCTGGCTGGCCGCCCTCGGTGAGGTTCCGTATTGCTCCGAGCTGACGCGTGCCGAGGTTCTGCGCGGCGTTCGCTCACCGGAGCGCTCGCGCACTGAGCGATTGCTCAGCTCGCTGCGATGGGTGGCAGTCGATGAATCCGTCAGCCGCCGGGGCGGCGAACTCGGCAGACGATACCGACGCAGCCACCCTGGATTGAGCATCGTGGATTTCCTCATCGCAGCAACCGCGCAGCTTCTGGATGCTGACCTCGCGACCCCCAACATTCGCCACTACCCGATGTTCGTCGGTCTGGCCGCGCCATACAACCCTTGACGCCGAGCCCGCGGTTCCCCCTTTCATCCCCACGCGACTCGACAGACGTCACGGCCCGGCGCGTTCACTGCTCTTGCCACAACCCGGCTCGGACGTCCAGCCCGAGCTTCCGGAGTTCACCTCCCAACCAGAACAGGTCCTCGCGGACCCGGTCATGCACCTGCTGGTCGCTGTCGCCGAACCCCCAGAGCGTGCCGCACGGTTGGCGCAGCCGCACCAGCCGTCCATCGACGATCGCCGAGGACTCGATGAACGCCTCGCTTCCCGCGCCGTCGTGAGCGAGACGGGTCGCTCTCTGCACTCGCACGATTCCGCGCTCAATCAGCTCTTTGTCCTGGTCGAGCTCGGTCAGGTAGTCGTCGCCGTCGGTGAACAGCGCCGCGATTGTGGCGACACGCGCCCCGCTTCCCGTTGTGGCTTGCGCTCTCGCCTGCTCGCCCATCAATGCACCGCCCTCGGGCAGTCGTGGGCGACTCGCCAGGTCTGAAACGCGGCCCACACGCTGTGGTGGGTGCGCACGTCGTGCACCGCCCGCCAGGCGTGGAACGCGCACAGCGCGCCGTAGGACGCGCTGATGTGCCCGGCGGCACAGCCGGCCAGCGCGACGGTGGCTGCCAGCGCGCTGAACGTCTTTCTGATCGTCATTGGCCTCCTTCGTTCATAGCTGTCCGTAGATCTCGACCACCAGCGCCTTGGCGCGCTTGAAGTCCTCGTCGTGCAGCCGGCCCCGCCCGAACGGCCCCCCGAGCACGGATCGACGCGGCGTCAAAGATCGACCCGCCGGCCTCGCACGCTTGAAGCACTTCCACAGCGTCGGGTCCTCGTCCGCCGACGCGAGCAGGACGGATGCTCGTCGCGTCGTGGTCCGGCGCCGGACACCTGACCTATCCCGCTCACGGTTTGGCGCCAGCCTAGGATCCTGGCCATGTAGTCGATCGCCGGGATCTGCTTGTACGGGTCATCGTCACTCGCGTGGCTGCGCGCCCGCTGCCGAGTCGTTCCGCTCCGGCTCGGGGTCCGGCCAGGTCGCCGACCAGCTCGCGACGCCGAGTAGGGAGCGAGTGCGAGGTCGGCCTGCACGATCCTCGCCCATCGCCCGGTCTTCCAGTTCGGAGACCCGGCCAACCTCAACACTCGGCCACGGTCGCGGCACTGCCGGTCCGCGCCCAGGCGGTGGATCAGCCTCAGGTTCGCCCGCTCGATCGGCTCTTGCAGCTCCCCGGTCCGCTCGTCGACCCGCTGGCCGGGAACGGCTTTCGAATCCCAGTAGGCGTGAACTCCGCCCGAGCCGCCGTCTGGCACGAGCAGGTGCGCAGGGCCGCTCGGCCAGGAACTCGTATAGCCGCTCGAGCCGGTCGGGCTCGTCGACGTCGACCCACAGCCAGCGCGAGCCGCCGCACCGCTCCCGCCCGCCCGCCGCTCGGTCGCGGGGCGTCACGCCGACGAACACCTCCTCGCGCGGGCCGGCCGCCGAACCGTTCGCTGCGCGTAGGCGCCCTCGAGGATCCGCTCGGCGTGGTACAGCGCCCGCTCGAGCCACCGCGCGCCGCCGCTCCCGCCGGCGGGCAGGAAATGCTCGGGGCGGGCGCGACGGTCGAGCTGGAGCCTCCCGTCCGGCGGCCGTGTCCCCGGCGTCAGCTCCACGAACCCCTCGGACTCCGAGTGCAGCGTCCCGATGTGGATCGCCCGATGGCGCGCGGCCGGCAGCGCGCCATCGAACACAGCGCCGGTCTCGAGCCGCACCCGGCACGGGAGGCGCGGCTCGGCCGCAGACGGCCGATGCTCGTGCGCTATGCCGCCGGGCCTCAGATGAGCGCGACGTTGGCGTGCGACCCGTGGTCATCCTCACGGCAGCGCCCCTTGTGGGGGCGCCTCGCAGCCGAGATCGGCCAGGTGTCGCGCGAACGCGACCGGTCGCGATCGGGATCAAACGGCTCGCCGTCGCGACCGAGTAGCCGCCGACGTGGTCGAGGTCGTAGAGCAGCTGGAGCTTGCCGGGCGGGTCGTCCCACTCGCCCGAGTCGTACAGCCGCGTCCATGCCGCCAGCGCGGCCAGCGCCTCGACCTGGACGTGGTCTTCCCACCAGCCGCTCGGCACCCGCAGCCGGTAGCGGCGCTGGAGCATTCGCACGTCCGACCACAGCTGCCCGAACCACAGCCACCGCTCCCGCGGCAGCAGGTCGCGCCAGCCGAGCGGCCAGCGCAGCGCCGCCCTCGTCGAGTGGGTCCTCGGTGCCCGGCTCCCACTCCTCTTCGGAGTTCACGCGCGTCCCCCCGTCGCCCCCCCGCAGCCTCCCGCGGCCCGATCCGTGCGGGCCGCGCCCGTGACCGGTCCTAGCCGCTCATGCTCAGTAGGTCGCACCGTCAACCTCCTTTCCGTCTGTGCGTTAAGCCGTGCTCATGGCAACGCCGTCACAGCCGGCCCCGGCGTACCAGCCTTCGTGCCTCACAGCCCCGGGACCTCGCACGGAGGGATCCCAAGCGCGCGCACGATCCGCCCGGCGCACTCGACCGTGACCGTCTTCTGCCAGTGGGGCGGGCGCCCTTTGCGCTTCGGCGGCAACGCCGAGATCCCGAGCGCGCGTCGCAGCCGTTGGTCGTCGACGCCGATCTTCTGTGCCAGCCCCGTGATCGAGCCGCCGGTGCGCCCGCACCAGGTCACGACCTGCTCGCGCACGATCCGGTTGGGGACGGTCTCGCCGCGAGCGATCGAGTCGAGCTGGCGGTCCGAGTACTGAAACCAGTCCTCGCCTGGGCAGATCGCCTCGATCTCGTCGAGGCGATCGTCGAGCTCGGTGTCCATCGCTTCGAGCTCGATCGCGTACAGGCGCACCAGCATCCCGGCCGCGTCGACGTCGATCCCGATCGTTCGGGCCGCCGCGGCGATCGAGAGCCCGTCGGCCTCGACCAGTTCCACCAGCCTCGCGGTGATCTCGCGCCCCTGCTCGCAGCCGGCGGGCGGCGTCGATGGCAGCTTCGTCGCGCTCACGAGTCCGTCCTCGGTACCCCGGCCACACTGCTGCGGCGATCGCTCCGTTGCGTTCCCGTGAAGCCGTCAAGGATGACCGTCCGGCTTCCACCGGCGAGCGCCTTCACGAACCGCCCTTGCTCGAGCTCCTCGGCGTTGTTGCGCTCCAGCAGCGCCGCCGACCAGCGCTCGAGCAACTCCGAGCGAACCTACCCGGATCTCGCACTCGCACCCGCGGTAGCCGCCGGTCAGCTTCGGCTCGCACCGATCCGAGATCCGCACCACGAACCCGCTCCCCGCCCCGGAGCCGGCGGACGTCTCGGTCCTGGGCGCGCTCTCTCGTTGCATCGCTACCTCCTTTCGCTCCTCCGTCTAGGCCGCCACCGCGACCTCGTCTTGCAGCCAGCCGCTCGCCGCGGTCAGCAGCGCGACGCACAGCGAGTTGACCGAGCAGTTCTCCGCTCCTTCTCTAAGCCATGCGAGCGCCGCCGCCAGCAGCGACACGCACACGGTGTTCAGCGACCGGCCCTCGGCCCTGGCCCGCGACGCCAGCTCGGAGTGAAGCTCCGACGGCATCCGCACCAGCATCCGACCGGGGCGCCCGCGCGGCTGGCGGCCCGCCTTGGCCGCCAGCTCGAGGTGCAGCTCGTCCGGCAGTCGCAGCAGCACCCGACCGGAGCGGCCTTCGGGCGGTCGTCCGGTCGGGCGCCTCGTCACCTCGTTCTCGCTCATGAGCTAATACTAGCATATAGCTAGTATTAGCTGTCAAGCGAGCGCTCGCGATCGGGGCCTGGGGGAGGTGAGAACGGATCGCCGCAGCCGCGGTCGGCCGCCTCTTCGAGTCGCCCCGCGAGCGCCACGAGCGCCGCCGCCTCCTGGCCCAGCGCCTCGCTGACATCCGCGCGCGACTCGGGCTCCAGTGCGACGAGCGCGAGCACCGCAGCGGCGTCCTCGAGCGTCGAGGCCATCTGCGCCATGGCTCGTCCAGCCAATGCGGCGCTCCTGGCACGTCTCGCTGAACGCGGCCAGCGCCTCCCATGTCCGCTCGCGTGCCAGCTCCTCGTACAGGCCGGCGACGGTGGCCGCGCTCACTGCCCCGTGGCCGCCTGCCCGCCGACCACGCTCGGATGAACCCGTGGCCTGATCGCAAGCCGCTGGCCTGAGCGCACGGCGGTCCGTGGCAGCCGTTCGAGTACGGCAAGCGCCGTGCACACCTCGCGGGCCGCCTGCGGATCGCGCATGGCGCGCTTCGACGTCCGCGCGGCGTCCCGGGCTGCGGCCCACAGCGCCCCGTTCGCCCTCCGGCGCACAGCCGCGATGTCTCTGCCCTCGATTGCCGCCTCGATCCGCGCCCGGTCCTCACGCCATGGCAAGGCGACATCCGCCAGGAGCGCGTCGAGCGCTTGGCGGACCGCCTCGGTCTCCCCGGCCTGTTCGATCAGTGCCGTGGCCTCGTCGCGGGCCTCGTCGGCCATTTGCTGGCGGCGCTGGGCGAAGGCCTCCAGCCCGCGGAGGCGTGCAGGGTGTGCCTGCTTCGATCGCGACCTTGCCGGAGCCGCGGTGCGTGGCCCGTTCGCCTCTGGCTGCTTGCCAAGTCGAACCGCCTCGCTCGGCCCCTCCTGCGCGTGCGTTTCCGGCGCGAGCGAGCCCTCACCGGTCTGAAGCGGCGGCTGCGCCACGCTCGCATCTCCGTTGAGGCTGGGCCCGCTCGCCACCGGCGCCACCGTCGACGCGACGGTGGCCGGCGCCCGCAATGTGGGAGGAGGAGTGGAGCCGGCGTGGCCGTCCGGGCACCGTTGTCCATCCGATGCGCACCAGCCGTCCGATCTCGGCCAACTCGCCGGTCACGAACTGCGCGCGCTTTGCCTCGCGCGCCTCCCGGCGCGCTCGGTCGCGTTCGAGCTTCGCCCGCCGACGCTCCGCGTGAAGTTGGCGGTCGGGCGAGCACGTCGCCGTTGAACCCATTTGGGCCTCCTCTTTCGTTGTCGTGTGTGGCGGGCGCGATCGCCCGCGTGGTCTCTTCAGCGCCCCGCCCCGGTCCTGGGCCCCGCGCTGGTTGCCGCTACGCGGTCTTGCTGTGCTGGGCGATCCAGTCCAGCGCGACCGCCTCGGCGGTCAGTCGGCTCTCGCCCTCGCCGCACAGGCGGTCAACCACCATCTGTGGGCGCTCGTCGTCGGGCTCGTCGGCTATCATCCATGCGCCCGCGCGGTGCTGAACGAGCACCCGGTGCTCGACGCCCTCCGTGGTCGCGGTAGCGCCCGACCAGTCGGCCGGCATGCTGTTCGGTCGCGGCTGTCATCGGCTGCCCTCCCGGCTCTCGTCCTGTTGCTCGATCTCGTCCGGCAGCTCGCTCAGCGCCGTCCCGTACCTGGCCAACTCGTCGGCCAGCGAGCCGATCTGGGTCCGTGCTTCGAGCTCGGCGCGCACGCCCGCGGCGTGCTCGGCGGCGATCGCCGCGCACGCCTCGCTGGGCGTTGGCCGTCGCGTGCTCACGCCGCGCTCCGTACCGGCGCCGGGTCCATCAGCCTGAAGCCAATGCCCCAGATGTTCTGCACCAAGGCCGGCGCGCCGGCGTCCCTTAGCTTGCGCCGCAGCCGCGAGCAGTGCGAGTCGATCGTCCGCGTGCGAGCGGGGGACCGGTAACCCCACACGTCGCGCAGCAGCTCCTCCTTGGTGAACACGCGCTCCGGCTCCGCCGCCAGCGTTCGCAGCAAGTCGAACTCGAGCCGGCTCAGCTCGACCGGCGTCTCCGCCACGTCCACCGTGTGGCTGGCGAGATCGATCGTGACCGGCCCGGCACGAGCACAGCTCGCCGCGCGGGCCGGTAGGCGCGCCGCAGCAGGCCGGCGATCCGCACCGAGAGCTCCGGGTAGCTGAACGGCTTGGCGACCACGTCATCCGCGCCGCGGCGCAGCAGTCGAACCCGCTCAAGCTCCTTCGCCTGACCTGACAGGACCAGGATCGGCACGTCCCGGTTGACCCTGCCCGCCACCCCACGCCCGTCGCGGACCGCGTCGATCAGTCCAAGCGTGCGGCCGTTGATGTCCAGCACGACGAGGTGCGGGAGTCGCTCGCACAGCAAGCTCAGCGCCTGCTCGCGCGAGCAGGCGACCAGCGTCTTGTAGCCGTCCGCGGCCAGGTTGTCGGTCAAGAACTGGCGGCAGGCCCGGTCCTCCTCGGCGATCAGAATCGTGTAGTCAGAATCGCTCAACGTTCCTCCTTCGCTTCGTTTTGTTGATCAGCGCGGCTCGCGCCATCGCGCCCCTCCCCGCCGGCTCCACGTAGCGACCGCGAGCCGGGGTGGCCGGCTACGCTCGCAGCCGACCGACACCTGCGCAGTCGTCGGCAGCGAGTCCAGCCAGCGGTAGAGCGCGCGTGCCTGCTCCCGCCCGCAGAGCACCGGCATCGGCAAGGTCGAGAGCAGCGGCGAGGCCCACTCGAGCCCCGCCGGCAGCGCCACGCGACAGCGGTGGCGGACCGCCGGCCACATCGCGCCGTGGTCCTGGGGCCTCGCGGTCAGCACGTACGACGGCGGGCCAGCCACCGCCACGTTGGCGGCATGCGCGAGCTCTACCGACCGGCGACGATCTCCGCCGAGTCCGAGCATCAGCGTCGGCTCCCCGGCGCATGCTCTGCGATCCGCTCGAGCCGCGCCGCCCCATTCGTGCAGCGCACGGCCAGCAGATCCATCCGCACCCGCTCGTCGCTGGTGGGGCCCTGGTCGTCTACCCGTAGCCGCTCCGCGGTGTCTCGCAGAAGGCGCGCCGCGTGTCGGCACGACGGCGCCCCCGGCGCCGAGCCTCCCCATCGCCAAACCGATCCAGCGCGTGCGCTCGGCCTCCTCGTGGCACGTCAGTCTCAGCTCGATGTAGAGTTCTCGCTCCAGTTCATCCAGCGCTCGGTTGTCCTCCTCCGAGCCGGTGCCGAGCGTATGGCCGACGGCGATCATCGCCTCGGCCAGCAACCGCGCTGACGGTTTCGCTGCGACCGTCGCGAAGCCGCGGTCCATCCTCGCAGTCGATGGGTCCAATCCCATTGACGCCTCCTTCCGTTCGAATATCTCGATCGCCCCCGCCGCCCCACAGCAACTCATTCGCCGCTCCCCGCTTCGCAGTCAGCCAACGGGCGGTGTGCGGACATGGGTGTCCCGCCGTCCCGTCTCAGCGGGGCGGTCGTACGTCGCTACGTTGATGAGGCCGCGCTAGGCCCCGCTCGGTCCGGCGGAGGTGCCGGGGCGGGTCGAGCGCCCGCGCCGCTGAGCATTGCTACATCGGCGCGCGCGTCAGCAAGTGAATCCGGTGGATGACCTGCTCGAGCGTGCTTGGTCGAACCTGGCCCCAGCGCTCGACGAGTCTCTGCCGAGCCAGCGCTCGCACCTGCTCGGGCATGATCCAACTTGGTTCGCGCAGGCCCCCCTCTGGCGGCTCCATCCCCACGTGAATGCGCTGGCGGTGATCGCGGCTGGTCAGCGGCGCGGCGATCGCCAGCTCGGGAGGGGCCGGCGCCGAGCTGGTCGACGCTGACGATCAGTACAGGGCGCCGGCCGGCCTGTTCGCGGCCCACCACCGGGTCAAGGCTCGCGAACCAGACGTCTCCCTGGCGGGCGTCCGGCGGAGTAGCACTCACGACTCCTCTCCGAGTCCGTCAAGCAGGATCGCGTCCCAGTCGCGGAGCTCGGCATCGTACGCCGCGCGTGCCGCGGGCTCACGGTTGAGCGCCTCGAAGTCGGCGTTCATGATCTGAAGCATGTGGGCGTCCTCGGCGGCCCGCACCAGCTGCCCGACCAGCTCGCGCGGCCCAGTCCGCGCGCGGCCGCCAACTCGTTGATCCGATCTCGGACATCGGGCTCGACTCGCACCGTCGCCGTCGCTGCCAAGGAGACCACCTCCTTTCGTAGACTAAAGCGTATACGATTCGCTACTGGGAATGGCGTCGGCAGTGCCCGTTCGAACTCGGGATGGGCTTCGCCGTGATCGCCGGCGATCGGCGACGGCCCGACGCCGCGGCAGCCCACGCCGCAAGCGCTCTTAACCGTTCGGCTTCCTCCGCCAGATCCGGAATCGATCATTACGATCGGTCCCACGGTCCAGTGTCGGCATGGCCTACCCCTCGCCGTCGGAGGGCAGGTCCCCGAAGTGCTCTTCGAACTCTTCTGCGGATAAGGGAGTCAAGCCCTCCTCAGCGAGCATCTCGGCGACCGTCACTGTGATCGCCGGCTCAAGGGCAGCGTCTCCGTGCTTATCCGAGACCACGTCGTACTTCCGGCCTTCGATCTCGACGACGTCCCCGATCTTCACGTTGAGCTTCTTCGCTGTGACCGCCATCGCAGTCATGGTAGTGCTCCATCGGCCGTTGTTTCTCTGCTTCCGCTGATCCGCCGCAGCGCGCCGATCAGCCCGACATGCCCGACCGCGTGTGCCAGCTGGGCCCGCCAGACCGGTTCGAGGAACGGCAGCAGGTCGAGATCGCCGCGGTCGTACGCCCGATGGCAATCACGATCGAGCGGGACGACGCACAGGGCGTCACCGCACCCGCCAAGCGAGCGGGGAATCAGGTGCGCCGGGTCGATCCGTTTGTCGCCCCCGCACACGATGCATGGTCGGCCGGCAACCGCGGCACGCTGCGCGTCGGTGGCGGCCATTGATGATGTCCGTGCAAGCGGCGTCGTTCGCCGCAGCGGCTTTCGGGTGCGCAGGCGTGCGCGCCGGCGAAGCCGGGTTCGCTTCATCGTCTCCTCCTTTGGTGTGTGGTGGTGGTCTGACGGCGGGTCCTCATCGACCCGAGACGCGCCGAGGTTGTCGCGCGAAGACGCAGCCATCCGGTCGCTAAGTTCCGCTCGTGTCCGTGCACAAGTTCTCCGGCGAGGACGAAGGAGTTCCCTCGCGTGGGTCGGCCAGCGTCCGAGGGGCTATGTGCTGAACACCGACCGCGGACCTCTCCGACCGCGAGAAGCATTCGACTGCATCGAGCCGGATGCTTCACGCTCGAGCCCGCGCTTCGGCGGCGGAGCTCAGCAGACGGCCGACTACATCAAGGTGTGCTCAACGGATCCGAGCAGCTCAACGAGTGGGCGGTGGGCAACCTCGGCTACGGCTTGCATGGCCGTCCGCTGCCAGCACTGCGATCCGACGTCGCTCTGCCTCACCGACTGAGGTCGCAACGGCGCCGTCCCGCCGTCCGGCCTTTGGCGAGGAGGGGTCTCCTGCCGCTTCGTGCCATGGTCCTGCTTAGGCGTTAGCGCGGGTGTTGCCGCCGCGCGCGGTGCGGCGTCAGCTCGTACCCGGCGGGTTACCGCCCCTGCTGCGAGCGCCCCGCTCCTCCTCAGCCCCAGCGGCGCGAAGACGTGCATCTGCCCCCTCGCAGGCTAGTTCGAGCTCGCGCATACGTGCCGCGCTCGTCGGCCGTTGTCCATAGGCTCTGGCTTTGTAAGAGATCGTAACGCTGACACGCGTACTGAGCCGGTGCTCGGGAGATCGTCCAGATTCCTGGTTGACATGAGGTTTAGGCCTCTGGGGCGCCGTGGCCGGGCTCCCGTCGCAGTGACGGGTCAGCGGCGGGCGAGTCGGCGTCCGCTCTCGGTGTCAGGTGGGGTGTAGTTGAGCTCGAAGTGGTGGTAGAGCGCCGACTCGTCGGCCTGGGAGAGCTCGTCGCCGTGCTGCTCGATGTTCGGCGCGGACTCGACCTGCGCCTTGGTAACCGCTACCTGCAGGTCATCGGGGCCAACGGTGATTCCGCCTAGCGGCACAAAAGTCAGGTGGCGGCTGATGAAGCCCTCTTTGACGGTGGCGAACTGCGGCTCATCGTTCTCAACGTCGACGTAGACGTCGTGCAGCTTGCCGATCTTCTCGCCGTCACGATCGATCAGCATCTTGCCGTGCCACTCGGCGACGTTGTAATGGTCAGCGTGGTGGTCCTCGGTCATCGTCAAAGCCTCCTAGTCCTTCCTCACCGTCTGGCAGTCACCCATCTTAGAAGCAGGCTCTACGACGCGCCAGCGGGTGAAGGCAGTAAATCGCCTCAGTGAGAACCTCATATTCGGCGGCCGGTGTCGTCCGGCTCGTCGGTTTGGCTCTCGGACGGCGGCGGGCTGACTCTTAATTTCGCCTGTCGACCGGCTCTGGTCTGACCTGCGTTTGCCGTGTCGCCCGCCGTCGCCGAGGATCGCCGGCGTGACTTGATAGGAGGCTGGCATCGCCCCAACTGAGGTGTGTCCGCCGGCGATCCGCTCCGTCGGCCACAACCAACGAAGGGATGGTGTAGATGATCCCGATCGGGGTGGACGCATACAAGCGGTCGCACATGCTTGTGGCGCTCGAGGCAGGGATCGGTGCGGCACGGGGACAGTTGGCGATCCCCGCTTCAGCTGATGGAACGTTGGAAGCGCTGCGATTCGCGGCGGCGCTGGACAGCGAGCGGGTGTGGGCCGTCGAGGACTGCCGACACGTATCAGGACGTCTTGAGCGCGAGCTGCTCGCCAGTGGCGATCGCGTGGTCCGCGTCGCGTCCGGCTTGACCGAAACCTCACGGCGGGCGGCGCGCCAGCCGGGGAAGTCCGATCCGATCGACGCGATCGCGATCGCACGTGCGGCGCTCAGAGAAGGGATCGACACGCTGCCGGTCGCGTTTCTGGACGAGCAGGCGCACGAGATCCGGGTGCTCAACGACTACCGCCGCCAGCTCGTCAGCGAGCGCGTGCGACTGATCAACCGACTGCGCTGGCACCTGGTGCAGATCGCGCCGGAGGTCGAAGCGCAGATCCGGCCGGCCGGTCTGATCGGCCCTCGGATCCGCGCGAAGGTCGCCCGCCAGCTCGCCCGATTGCCGCGCAGCCCGCAACTGCGGGTCGCCCGAGCGATTCTCAAACGGGTCTGCGAGAACTACCGCGAGGAGAATGAGCTGCTCGGCGAGCTCGAGGCACTGATCGAAGCCCACTGCCCGGCTCTGCTCGAGGAGCGCGGCTGCGGGCCGGTGACCGCCGCGATCATCATCGGCCACACCGCCGCCGCCAAGCGGTTCCCAACCGACGCGTGTTTCGTCCGCCACGCCGGCACCGCCCCGATCCCAGCTAGCTCCGGCAACACCAAACGCCACCGGCTACACCGCGGCGGTGACCGGCAACTCAACCGCGCGCTGCACATCATCGCGCTCTCCCGCGCCCGCACAGACCCCGCCACCCGCGGCTACCTCGACCGCCGGCACAGCGAAGGCAAGACCAAGAAAGAAGCGCTCCGCTGCCTCAAGCGCCACCTCGCCCGCCACATCTGGCGACTGCTCTACACCACCCCGCCCCCGACACACCGCTAAGGCGGCACCACCGCCTAAACACCCATCAGCACCATCACCGGCACTGCGCCAACCCTCATGCCATGCACACGCTGAAATCGCAAATAGCGAGACACGCTTGATGTCATGAAGGGCCCGGTGGGCTCGGCGGTTCGGGCGTTCGTGCTCGGGCAGGTGGTCGGCCCTCGGTCCCGAAATGCAGTCTGGTGACCGCGCGGAATTGGGCCGCGCGGCCGGACAATTCGAGAGGAGGACCGACCGTGGATAACGGTACGCGCTGGGTCGGCATCGACCTGCATCGCCGGCGCTCGTTCCTAACTGCGATCACCCAGCAGGGGGAGGTCGCATTTCGGCGCCGGATCGTCAACGATCGCGAAGCGTTCCTGGAGCTGCTTGGCGAACCCGAAGAGACACATGTGGCGCTGGAGGCAACCTACGGCTGGGAGTGGCTGGCGGACCTGCTCGAGGACGCCGGCTATGACCTGCACCTTGCGCACCCGCTGCGCACGCGGACGATCGCCGCGGCCAGGGTCAAGACCGACGCGGTCGACGCCACCACACTGGCGCAACTGTTGCGCGCTGGGCTGTTGCCCGAGGCGTACATCGCTCCGGGCGAGCTACGCGACGTGCGAGAGCTTTTGCGACACCGCGTTACGCTGGTCGCGATGCGCTCGGCGATCAAGAACCGGGTTCACGCGATCCTCGCCAAGCACCGTCACCCACCAGCACGCCGACCTGTTCGGCAAGGCCGGACGACAATTCTTGGCCAACGTCGAACTCCGCCAAGCCGCTCGCCGACGGCTGGACAGCCTGCTGGCGCTGCTCGAGGACTTCGACCGCGAGATCGACTCAAGCACCAAAGAGATCGACCGCCTGGCGAGAGCCGACGAGCGCGTTGCACTGCTCACCCAGATCCACGGCGTTGGTCGCTACACCGCGATGCTGATCATCGCCGAGATCGGCGACGTCCGCCGGTTCCCGACCGCCCGCCACCTCTGCGCCTGGGCCGGGCTGACCCCAACCGTGCGCAGCTCCGACCGCAAGACGCGGCTAGGGAACATCTCCCGCCAGGGATCATCGATCCTGCGCTGGGCAGTCATCGAAGCCGCCACGCACGTCGCCACCCGGGGCGGACCGCTGCGAGATCGGTTCGAGCGGATCGCCAAACGCCGCGGCCGCAAAGTCGCCCGCGTCGCAGTTGCCCGGCAGATCCTCACGCTCTGCTACTACGGCCTGCGCGACGGCGAGATCCGCTGCCTCAAAGCCTCCCGCCCCGGCGAGCCCAATGAAAGTCTTGGCGACCCCGCACCGGCGGAGCCCGCCAGCGCACTTGATCGCGCACCCGGGGCGGGAACCCAACCACGTGCACACTCGGGCGAGCTCGCTCCTATGTCTGGCCTCCCAAACTAGGACGGCCGCGCTACTTGATTGAGCCCCCGAGCCCCGCACGACACTATGGTCCGAACCGCGACCGAATGAATGACTGGAGCCACATCCCAAAACCGGAACGCGTCAGCGAACCGGCACCCAACAACCAGGGCCCCCTGACGACCTTGACATCACCGGGCCCTTCATGGATGACATAGGAGAGGCTGAAGCGGTCATGGCGACGTCGTGGCCGCTTTGCTCAAGAAGGAGCACACCGGCCGCGGTCAGCGGGTAGAACGCTCCGTTACGAACGGACCAGTCCGTCGAAGTCGGCGCGGCGCTGTCGCTGCTCATCCCGTGCAGGCGTGACGACTGCGCCGGTAAGCGCTGCTACTTGGCCAAGGTTGAGCAGTACTTGGGCGTGGAGGAGGCGATCATAAGGTGTGGGTTCGGACGGGAGCGTCTGATCGTTACGGATCGGGCCGTCAGGAGCAGGATGCAAGTGGCGCCGCTTCGACGCCGGCGTGCGCTCGTGGGCCCAGGCCGACCTGTTCCAACGTGTCCGGGTCGGTGAGGTGCTGGTGCGCTTTCATGATCAAGCCGTCGGCGAGCCGATAGAGCCGCAGCACGTGGCGATGTCGAGCTGCCCGGCCAGCCTGAGCGCACCGACCGCGCGCACTTGACCATCGTCCGAGACGTCGACGTTGGACAGGCCGATGATTACTGGTTCGCGGAGCTGGGTGGCGCGCGTCACGCAGCTGGGGCTGGTTCGAGTGGGTTGTGTTGGTCGTCCGCCGGGGGGTCGAGGAGTTCGAGCACGAACGACTCGATCGCGACGTCGGGGTTGACGTGGTTGGAGCTCATGAACGCTGCCACCTTCCTACCCGTCAGGCGCTCGACGATCTCGATCAGCTCGGGGCGCATGGTCTGCTGGTAGGTACTGCGGATCGCGAGCACGGCATCTTCCTTGCCGTCGCGCACGAGACTGCGCTCCCCCTTCGTCAACGAGTCGTGCAAGACACAGACGATCAGGTTCTCATGCACGTAGGTCCGCGACTTCGTTGATCCGCGCCCGGTGTACTCCGCCATCAACGCGACGATCGCGTTCGAGAGCGCGGCAGAAAGCTCCCCCGAAGTGGCAGTCATCGTGTCCTGCGACCCCGCGCGGCGGTACGCGAGCGTGAACCGGACCGGGCGAGGTCGCGGCCGGCGAACTCGCCAGGCAATCTCCCGAGCAAACGCGCTCTGGCCTCGCCGCCTCTCACGAAACCTGGCGTCCCTCGACCGGCCGTACGCGACGACCGCCCGATCAGCGCGGTGACGGCCGAGTTGAGGTCGCGCCCGCTAAGCGATTCGTGCACCGTGAACTCTCCCCTGGCTCCGCAGAAAAGCCAACCAGTTGACACGGACCAGAATCTGCGGCCAGCGTGTGACCGCGAACTCGTTCCACCTTTAAAGGCGCAGTCCCAAGCACAGTCACCGACAGCACATGACGGACCGCTGTGCAGTCAATCCTAGCGCCTACAGGGAAGTCGTCAAAGCCGGGCCCAAACGGCCCGCCCGAGCGCCTCCGGCTGCTTCTATTCGCGGGCGACGAGCTCGAGTGCGCCGAACCCCTCGAGCGGCCCGTCGATGAAGAAGATCTCCATCGTGATGTCAGGCTCGACGTGGGCTTGGGAGAGGAACGCGAGCACTTTGCGGCCTGTGAGCTCCTCGATCGCTTCAGTGAAGCGCCCGGTCATCATCCGCTGGAAGTCGTGGCGCATCGCGACGACACGGTCGGGCTCGCCGCTGTCCATGATCGTTTGCTCAAGCGACGTGAACCCGCTGCCGCGCATCACGACGACGATCAGGTCATCGAGCGCGTACGTCTTGGCTTTCATCGGACCGCGCCCGTAATGGTCGCGCAAGATCGCGACGACGCGCGTCGAGATCGCGGCCAAAAGCTGACCGCCCGCGAGGGGGTCTGGCCCGGCTCCGACTGGAACTCCTTCCACCTGATCCGCTCCCGTCCGGAGAGGCCCGCGAAACCTCGCCCGTACGTCGCTTGCCGTTTCTCGGCCCAGCCAGTGGCGTCATACAACTCCACAATCCGTGCCGTCAAAAAATCCTACCCCACCCCTAGCAAGTCAAACGGTCCGGACCCGCTGGCCCGCGGTCCACGAGCTCCCCGACCGATGTTCGGCCTACCAGCGGTGGTCGGTGCTGTGCACGGGAACTCCAGGGACTCCCCACGCCGGGTGGCGTTGGCCGTCGCTACTTCTTCGCGGCCTCGAAGTAGGGGTTCGTGCCGCTCTGATGGTCGGTCACGTCCACCACGCTCGTGATCTCCGGCGCGGCCTGGATGATGGCCGTCTCGATCCCCTGGCTGAGTGTGACGGTGGCCATCGCGCAGCCCTGACAGCCGCCACCCAGCCTGAGGTAGGCGGTTCCCTGCTCGACCGCCACGAGCTCGGCGCGGCCGCCGTGTGCGGCGATCGTCGGGTTCACCTGCTGGTCAAGCACCTGGATCACGCGCTGGGCCACGTCGCCGCTCAGGTCGGCGGGCGGTGGCGCGCCGATCGCTGGGCTCGGCGTGTTGGGGTTGTCTACGCGCAGGCCGCTGGTGCCGAACGGGTCGTCTAGCCAGTCGATCGTCGCGCCGCGGACCTTGTCGAAGTCGCGCTCGGGGACCACGATCGCGAGGTCGCGGTGGCGGACGATGGCGTCATGGGGCGCCGCCGCGTCGAGCGGCTTGAGCGCGATGCTGCAGGTCCATTGGTTGGCGGAGGTGCCGGTCACCTCGATCCACATCGCCTGGTGCTCGGGCTCGGCAGCCTGGAGCAGGAAGCCCGTGACCTTGTCGTAGGCGGCGTTGGTCATGTCGAGCCACCGCTCGCCGGAGGTCTGATCGTCGGCGCTCATCGGTCCGGACCTATGCTAACGGTGTGGCTCGTGTGCTCCTCCTGCTGCCGACGGCCACCTACCGGGCGGCCGACTTCCTCACCGCCGCCCGGGCGCTCGGGGCCGAGGTCGTGGTGGCGTCCGAGCGGCGGCTCGTGTCGATGGGCGACACCCAGTTGACGCTCGACCTGCGCCGGCCGGAGGTGGCCGCGGAAGCGATCGCGGCGGTTGCGGCGGAGAGGCCGCTCGACGCGGTGGTGGCGGTTGACGACCAGGGAGTGGGCGTGACCGCGCTCGCGGCCGAGCGGCTGGGACTTCCCGGCAACCCGCTGCAGGCCGCGGCGGCGACGCGCGACAAGGCTGCGATGCGGCGCGCTCTCGCCGCCGCCGGAGTGCCGCAGCCCGAGCATTGCACGGTCGGCCCGAGCGACGACTCGGCGGCGGTCGCCGCCGAGGTCGGGCTTCCCTGCGTCGTAAAGCCGCTGTCGTTGTCGGCGAGCCGCGGCGTGATCCGGGCGGATGATCCGCGGGCGGCGGTGGCGGCCGCCACGCGGGTTCGCGCGATCCTCGCCGAGGCCGGGGAGGACCCGGAGGGGCCGCTGCTGATTGAGCGCTACGTGCCGGGCGACGAGGTGGCCGTTGAGGGTCTTCTGCGCGCCGGTGCGCTCGAGCCGCTCGCGGTCTTCGACAAGCCGGACGCGCTCGAGGGCCCGTACTTCGAGGAGACGATCTTCACCACGCCGTCGCGGCTGCCGGGCGAGATCGTCGCGGCCGCGACCCGTACGACCGCGGATGCCTGCGCGGCGCTCGGGCTGCGCGAGGGCCCTGTCCACGCGGAGCTGCGCATCGACGAGGAGCGCGTGTGGATGCTCGAGCTCGCGGCGCGCTCGATCGGAGGGCTGTGCTCGCGCTCGCTTCGCTTCGGCGTCGGTGTGAGCCTCGAGGAGGTGATCCTGCGCCACGCGCTCGGGCTGCCGCTCGGCGATCTCCGCCGTGAGGCGGCGGCGTCGGGCGTAATGATGCTTCCGATCCCCCGCGCGGGCGTACTGCGGGAGGTGCGCGGCCAGGACGACGCGCGCGCCGTGCCCGGCATCGCCGGGCTTGAGATCTCGATCGGCCACGACCGTCCCGTCCGCCCCCTGCCCGAGGGCGATCGCTACCTCGGCTTCCTGTTTGCCCGCGGCGAGACGCCCGCCCAGGTCGAGCACGCACTGCGAGCGGCGCACGAGCGGCTCGAGATCGACATCGTCGAGCCCGCGGCCGGTGAGCGGTCGCAGCCCGCGGCGGCTCGGAGCTAGGCTTCCGAAGCGATGCGCGTCCTGCTCGTCTCGACCTACGAGCTCGGCCACCAGCCGCTGCACGTGGCCTCACCGGCGGCTGCGCTGCGTAAGGCTGGGCACGAGGTGTGCTGCCTTGACCTGTCGGTCGAGCACTGGGACGCCAGCGCACTCGAGTGGGCGCAGGCCGCCGGATTCTCCGTGCCGATGCACACCGCGATGCGCCTTGCGATGCGGGCGGCGGCCGGCGTTCGCCGCGCGCGCCCAGAGCTGCCGGTCTGCTTCTACGGGCTGTACGCGCCGGTGAGCCGCGACCTCACGGTCGGCGCGCTGGCCGACCGCGCGATCGCCGGCGAGTACGAGCCGGCGCTGACAGCGTGGGTCGGCGAGCTGGCGGCCGGGGGTCCGCCCGACGCACGAGCCGACGAGGCGCTCATCCAGCTCGGCCGGGGCGAGTTCGAGCTGCCGGCACGCGACCTGCTGCCGCCGCTCGAGCGCTACGCGCACCTCGCGCTCGGAGGCGGCGAGCGGCTCGTGGGCTACGTCGAGGCGAG
The DNA here is from genome assembly GCA_963767695.1 of uncultured Solirubrobacterales bacterium. Taxonomy (GTDB): domain Bacteria; phylum Actinomycetota; class Thermoleophilia; order Solirubrobacterales; family Solirubrobacteraceae; genus Palsa-465. The sequence continues at coordinate 10,707 of CAVYFE010000028.1, read as the reverse complement.
CCACGGCTGCGTGCACCGGTGCCGCCACTGCCCGGTGCCCCCCGTTTACGACGGGCGCATCCGCATCGTCGACGCAGACACCGTGGTGCGGGACATCGCGAGCCTCGTCGAGCTGGGCGCCCGCCACATCACCTTCGGCGACCCCGACTTCCTCAACGGCCGCCGCCACTCGCTGCGCGTGGTGCAGGCGATGCACGAGCGCTTCCCCGAGCTCACCTTCGACTGCACGACGAAGGTCGAGCACATCCTGCGCGACGTCGAGCTGTGGACGGCGCTCGCCGGGGCGGGCTGCCTATTCGTGGTCTCCGCGTTCGAGTCGGTCAACGACGAGATCCTCGAGCGGCTTGACAAGGGCCACACGACCGAGGAAGCCGCCCGGGCGATCGCGCTGCTGCGCGAGCACGGGATCGAGATTCGCCCGTCGTGGATGCCGTTCACCCCCTGGACGACGCCCGGCGACGTGGTCGAGATGCTCGACTTCGTGGCCGAGCACGACCTCGTCGGCAACGTCGATCCGGTCCAGTACACGATCCGCCTGCTGCTCCCCGAGGGATCGCTGCTGCTTGAGCGCCCCGACATGCGCCCGCACCTCGGCGGCTACGACGCCGAGCGGCTCAGCTACAGGTGGACCCCGATCGACCCCGACAGCGACCGCCTCCAGGCCCGCCTCGCGGCGCTCGTCGAGCAGAGCGCGGCGGGCTCCGAGCCGATCCCCGAGACGTTCGCGGAGGTGCGCGCGGCGGCGCTCCAGGCGGCTGGGCGATCGCCGTCGCCCGCCGGCCGCGCCGAGCCGATCCTCGCCGGCTCGACCGAGGGGAGGCCACGGCTCACCGAGCCGTGGTTCTGCTGAGCGGAGCCAACCGAGGGCCAGTTTGGCCCTCTCGACGAGGTGTAGCCGCCCCTCCCGGCATAGTGATGTCACGCGCGTGCAGACGCCCCGCTGGCATGGGCCAAGCCCTATTTGGTGGCGGTTCCTCAGACGTTGCACCTGATCCCGAGCCCTGTGACGCCACGAGCCCAATACTGCGCCACTTCCAGGAACTGAAAAGTGCGCCGCCGAGGGCGAGCGGCTCCGCATACGCCTGCTCCGCCACCAAAGCGCTCGCCGGCGACGGCCCAATCGCCGTCCCGCACACTGCCGCTCGAGCAGGACGCGACCCCGAGGTCGCCGGCGACTTCCGCTTCAAGCCGCCGCGCCGCTGGCTGCAGGCCCGTTCCTCGCTGCCGAGCAAGCGCACCAGCGCGTTGATCGTCACTGCCGCTCCGCCAGGCGAAGCGGCGTTATCGACGCCTCCGACTCCCGCGGGTATCCAGCTGCGACATGGCGCGTACTGCCGCCTCCAGCCGATCAAGCAGGAGCCTCGCGAGCGCGTCGCCCGAGTGCTCCGCGCGTTCCATAGGGGCAGCGTGCTCGAGGTCCGCGGGCACTGTCGCGTTTCGAGGTCTGCCGCTGCTCCGGGCTAGGGGTCGCGCAGCTGGGATCTGAGCCGTGGCGCGGCACCGTTGACGCGAGCCTGTTGTTGATCGGCGAGATCGATCGTCCGCGCGTGCGAAGGTCGCTAACGTGAGTACCACGATGATGACCGCAGAGCCAATGGTTGCTCGTGGCGCCCACTACACGGCGCTGCTCGACACGATCGATCACCGGGGAGCCACCAAACTGCACGCCAGGGAGCGGCAGCAACTGCTGGAGGCCGCGGATGCCTTGCTGTTCGGCGAGCCTGACAGCGAGCGTACGGTGCGGTCGGCCGAGGATCTGATCGAGGCCTTGCAGACCAGTGAGCGGTGGTCAGTAGAAAGCTGTGATCGTCTGCGCGAGCACCTGTACGGCTGTGGTGCTCCGACTGGGGCGTCGTAAGAACCGAGTGCTCGAGGCCGGCGAGCCTCGAAGGGGGTAGGGCCTGCCCGGTGGGCTGCTACGGCGACGAGCAATCGCCGTCCGATAGGCGGTCTCGTAAGCGTGTGCGACAGCGTCGACGTCGCAACGTTCCGCTATCCAACGGCGGCAGAGCTTCGGGTCTATGTGATCCAGTCGACTCATGGCCGTGACGATCGCTGGTTCATTACTGACGTCCCGGGCTCACGGTGCGGCTATCGACAAGGCGGACGGTGACCATGCAGGTTGCCGCCGACGACGCGTCGGTTGCGTGGGAGTTGCTCGCCTCGTTTCGGGAGATGCTCTGCGCTCCGAGCTTGGTCGAGCGCGACGTTTGTCGCGAGGCGCTCGTGGAAGGCATCAGCCAGGGCGGGGTTGCCGGGGCGCTGCGACCGAGAGCCACGGACGACCAACGTCGCCGACCTCGGTCACGACCTCGACAGCCTCGCGATCGGCGTGCTTCTGATCCCGTTTGCTGAGGAGCAGTCCGCGGCGCGCAGGAGCCGGCGGGCTGCGGAATGATGCGGTGGGAGCAGCGTGACCGCTGGGCCGGTGGCGGCTAGGGTCGTTCGGTCAGGTTGGATGGTTTGCCCGACGCTTGCGGTGCCAGCGGTCGTAGCGTTGCTTTGAGTAATCTCGGCGCAACGACGCGGGAGGACACACATGGCTACTGGAACTGTGAAGTGGTTTAGCGACGAGAAGGGCTTCGGGTTCATCACTCCCGACGACCAATCCAAGGATCTGTTCGTCCACCACTCGGCGATCGTCGGCGGGGGTTATCGGTCGCTCGCGGAGGGCGCGAAGGTTTCCTACGATGCTGAGGCCGGCGACAAGGGTCCCAAGGCCGTCAACGTCCAGTTGGTCTAGCGACCCCGCTCGCTTGCCGACCGTCACGGGTGGGCAGGCCCGAGCGCTGGTCGACAACCGAACATGCCTCGAGCAACGTCCCGCGCGACAGGTCGGGGGGAGCCAGGAGGAAAGGGTCGAGAGGAGGTGTCTGGATGGAGACGACCGGGTCGGCGCAGGGTCGCGCGCGGGAGCGGTTCGTGGTTACGGAGGCTGAGCGGGAGGTGGCTGACCTGCTGGCGATCGATGTCGACCCGGCGCTCGCTCGCGCCACCGTCGAGACTGTGCCCTTCTGGTTTCACACGTTCGCGCTGAACCGCGCTGAGGGCATCTATACGCCCGGCGCCGCGCGCGACCATCGCTACCGCGTCTCCACGCTTCCCGAGGACCTCGCCGGGACGAGCGTGCTCGACGTCGGCTGCTTCGACGGCTTTTACGCGTTCCTCGCGGAGCGCCGGGGGGCCGAGAGGGTCGTGGCGGTCGACAACGAGCAGTACCGGCTCTGGGTTGCCTCCCGATGGGGCGTCGAGCTCGAGGGCGCAGAGGGCTTCCGCGCCGTCCACCGCCTGCTCGGCTCCGCCGTCGAGTACCGCCGGATGGACGCGTTCGCGCTCGACGGTCTCGACGAGTGCTTCGATCTCGTCTACTGCTTCGGCATCCTGCACAGGGTCGAGAACCCACTCGGGCTGCTGCGCGTGCTGCGCCGGCGGACGGTGACTGGCGGCACGGTCTTGCTCGAAACATACGGCGTCGGCCCGAAAGATCAAAACGGCCCCGCGATCCGCGTCTCCGAGCCCGGGGAGGTTTACGCGCGCGACGAGTTCGTCTACTGGGGGTTCGGGGACGCCGGTCTGCAGCGGCTTGCCCGGATTGCCGGCTTCTCGAGCGTCGAGTCGCTCGTCGACGTGGAGGTCGACGGCCACCCGCGGATCATGGGTCGGCTGGTCGCCTAGAAGCTCCCGGACGGCGTTCTCAACGAACCTCTTCACAAGGCGGTTGCAGCGTTGCAACGAGCAAGCACGCCCGTGGAGCCCGGCCGCTGACCGAAACACTCACGCCGCTTCTCCACGACGCGCGGACGAACGCACCCTACGTCCAGAGGCGGCTCGCGGATCGCCGAGGCGAGAGTGCTCCACAATGTGCCGTGACAACCCTAGTGGGTTGGGTTGGATTTGAACGCCACGCGGTGACGAAAGGCGAGCGTAGCGACCTGTCGAATGGCTCGGCCGGGGCACCTTGCAGAGTCCCCCGGCCATGGGTTGAAGTGCCGCTTTCTAGCGGCTATTCAGGAGCCGGCGGCATAGCTGCAACCACTTCCTTGTCCGGTCAGATTCTCCGGTTCGGGTGCGCGGCGAGAGGTGCGGCGCGATGCGGAGGGGACCGTGCGGAACGGTAAGAAGGCTGGCGGACGTGACGGCGGCGTGCAGTCGCCGCGTCCAGAAACGTGCGCAGCTACTTGCGCCAGAGCGGCTCTGACCGAGCGGGCGCGGGCTCCTGTTCGTCCGTGATCGACTTGGAGTCGGGATCGACCTTCAGCAGACGAGCTGCCGCCTCAGCCCTCCCGCCGGAATCTACGCCGCCTTTGAGCCTCATCTCGTAGCTTCTTACGCGACGCGCGGGACCGTCTGAGCGACTCGGCAGCGGCCTCACGAACCCTTTTCGCGCGGCGAAGAATCTCCCGGTCAAGCTCGCCTTCGTTCTTACGTCCTTCCATGCTTCCATCATCGCGCTTCGCCGGCCGTTCGCCAAACCCCGCTTTGGCGGGAAGGTCGACGTTCGCCATCTGCACGCGGCGTAGTATCCAGGCGGATGGCCACAAAATCGCTCCCGGCTTACGCAACGCCCGGGCGGCTGCCACGTCGCCCGCGACACTTCGCGCCCTACCGAATCGCGCGCCTTATCCTGATTGCGCTCGCACTCATCGGCACGGTCGCCATCGCTCGGCTCGTCCTTGGGCTCTTGAACGTGCACGCCGTCACCAACCACTTCCGCATCCACTAGGCGTCTGGCGTGCGAGACATCGGGTGGTGGCTGAGCTACATTCCGCGCTTCATCGGCCATTTCAGGAAGCGGCGTCAACTCGGCCAGTCGGTCGGGCCTGCTCTACGCAGCGCCCGAGAACGAATGCGGCAGTCCCGATAAACCGTTTGGATGGACCGCCCACGGTTCGGACGACGACACGTCTTGGCTGTCGTAGTTGATGTTTCTATCAGCGAGCTTGCTCCTTGACTATCGAGCGCAGAGGCCGGCGGTGAGCCGTTCGTCCAGTGACCGCGTCTGGGGCGGCCTGAGCCGTGCCGGCTGGGACGACGAGCGCGTTCTTCGGAGTGATCGGGCCGGCGGCGACGAGGTCGACGCCGACGGTCGTGATCCGACGCGTTGTGAGCCCGTCTAACGCCCTCGCCGAGATTGACGCGAGCGATCCGTTGCCCGATTTGGCGTCGTCGAGGGCGAGCGCGGCGTGTTTTGCGTGGTGTCGTTCGTATTCGGCTGGGGAGAGGTAGCCGAGGGTGGAGTGCCGGCGGCGTGGGTTGTAGAACCCTTCGATGTATTCGAAGATCGCGGCCCTCGCCTCGGCGCGGGTCGGCCACGAGCGCCCATCCCGGCGGTCGCGCAGCGTTTGTGAACATGCACCGCGGTGTACTGGGCGGATTCAAGTGGTCGTCGCAACTCCTCACTGTCGAGCGTTGCGACGACCACTTGAATCCGCCGGCTACACCTCGTTGAGAGGGCCAAACTGGCCCTCGGTGGGCTCCGCTCAGCAGAACCACGGCTCGGTGAGCCGTGGCCTGCCCTCGGTCGAGCCGGCGAGGATCGGCTCGGCGCGGCCGGCGGGCGACGGCGATCGCCCAGCCGCCTGGAGCGCCGCCGCGCGCACCTTCGCGAACGTCTCGGGGATCGGCTCGGAGCCCGCCGCGCTCTGCTCGACGAGCGCCGCGAGGCGGGCCTGGAGGCGGTCGCTGTCGGGGTCGATCGGGGTCCACCTGTAGCTGAGCCGCTCGGCGTCGTAGCCGCCGAGGTGCGGGCGCATGTCGGGGCGCTCAAGCAGCAGCGATCCCTCGGGGAGCAGCAGGCGGATCGTGTACTGGACCGGATCGACGTTGCCGACGAGGTCGTGCTCGGCCACGAACTCGAGCATCTCGACCACGTCGCCGGGCGTCGTCCAGGGGGTGAACGGCATCCACGACGGGCGAATCTCGATCCCGTGCTCGCGCAGCAGCGCGATCGCCCGGGCGGCTTCCTCGGTCGTGTGGCCCTTGTCGAGCCGCTCGAGGATCTCGTCGTTGACCGACTCGAACGCGGAGACCACGAACAGGCAGCCCGCCGCGGCGAGCGCCGGCCACAGCTCGGCGTCGCGCAGGATGTGCTCGACCTTCGTCGTGCAGTCGAAGGTGAGGTCGGGGAAGCGCTCGTGCATCGCCTGCACGACGCGCAGCGAGTGGCGGCGGCCGTTGAGGAAATCGGGGTCGCCGAACGTGATGTGGCGGGCGCCCAGCTCGACGAGGCTCGCGATGTCCCGCACCACGGTGTCTGCGTCGACGATGCGGATGCGCCCGTCGTAGACGGGGGGCACCGGGCAGTGGCGGCACCGGTGCACGCAGCCGTGGCTTGCCTCGACGTAGCCCACGAGCCGCTCGTCGCCCCCGAGCGCGAGGTGCGCGTAGCGCTCGAGCGGCGGCAGGAGGTCGCGTGCCGGCAGCTCGAACCCGCCCCGGCCGAGCTGGATGAGCGCCTCGTCCGCTCGTGCGTCGGGCGGACCGCCGGCCGCCAGCTCGCCGACCCACGCTGTCAGCGCCGGCTCGTACTCGCCGGCGATCGCGCGGTCGGCCAGCGCGCCGACCGTGAGGTCGCGGCTCACCGGCGCGTACAGGCCGTATAAGCAGACCGGCAGCTCGGGGCGCGCGCGGCGAACGCCGGCCGCCGCCCGCATCGCCAGGCGCATCGCGGTGTGCATCGGCACCGAGAAGCCGGCGGCCTGCGCCCACTCGAGTGCGCTGGCGTCCCAGCGCTCGACCGACAGGTCAAGGCAGCGCACCTCGTGCCCCGCCTTACGCAGCGCAGCGGCCGGCGAGGCCACGTGCAGCGGCTGGTGGCCGAGCTCGTAGGTCGAGACGAGCAGGACGCGCATCGCTTCGGAGCCTAGCTCCCCGCCGCCGCGCCCGCCGACCGCTCACCGGCCGCGGGCTCGACGATGTCGATCTCGAGCCGCTCGTGCGCCGCTCGCAGTGCGTGCTCCACCTGGGCGGGCGTCTCGCAGCGGGCAAACAGGAAGCCGAGGTAGCGATCGCCCGCCGGCAGGGGACGGACGGGACGGTCGTGGCCGATCGAGATCTGGAGCCCGGCGATGCCGGGCACGGCGCGCGCGGCGTCCTGGCCGCGCACCTCCCGCAGTACGCCTGCGCGCGGGATCGGCAGCATCATCACGCCCGACGCCGCCGCCTCGCGGCGGAGGTCGCCGAGCGGCAGCCCGAGCGCGTGGCGCAGGATCACCTCCTCGAGGCTCACGCCGACGCCGAAGCGAAGCGAGCGCGAGCACAGCCCTCCGATCGAGCGCGCCGCGAGCTCGAGCATCCACACGCGCTCCTCGTCGATGCGCAGCTCCGCGTGGACAGGGCCCTCGCGCAGCCCGAGCGCCGCGCAGGCATCCGCGGTCGTGCTGGTCACGGCCGCGACGATCTCGCCCGGCAGCCGCGACGGCGTGGTGAAGATCGTCTCCTCGAAGTACGGGCCCTCGAGCGCGTCCGGCTTGTCGAAGACCGCGAGCGGCTCGAGCGCACCGGCGCGCAGGAGACCCTCAACGGCCACCTCGGCGCCCGGCACGTAGCGCTCGATCAGCAGCGGCCCCTCAGGGTCCTCCCCAGCCTCGGCGACGATCGCGCGAACCCGCGCGGCGGCCGCAGCCGCCGCCCGCGGATCATCCGCCCGGATCACGCCGCGGCTCGCCGACAACGACAGCGGCTTTACGACGCAGGGCAGCCCGACCTCGGCGGCGACCGCCGCCGAGTGGTCGCTCGGGCCGACCGTGCGATGCTCGGGCTGCGGCACTCCGGCGGCGGCGAGCGCGCGCCGCATCGCGGCCTTGTCGCGCGTCGCCGCCGCGGCCTGCAGCGGGTTGCCGGGAAGTCCCAGCCGCTTGGCCGCGAGCGCGGCCACGCCCACTCCCTGGTCGTCGACGGCCACCACCGCGTCGAGCGGCCTCTCCTTCGCCGCCGCCGCGATCGCTTCCGCGGCCACCTCCGGTCGGCGCAGGTCGAGCGTCAACTGGGTGTCGCCCATCGACACGAGCCGCCGGTCGGACGCCACCACGACCTCGGCCCCGACCGCCTGGGCGGCGGTGAGGAAGTCGGCCGCCCGGTAGGTGGCCGTCGGCAGCAGCAGGAGCACACGAGCCACACCGTTAGCATAGGTCCGGACCGATGAGCGCCGACGATCAGACCTCCGGCGAGCGGTGGCTCGACATGACGAACGCCGCCTACGACAAGGTCACGGGCTTCCTGCTCCAGGCTGCCGAGCCCGAGCACCAGGCGATGTGGATCGAGGTGACCGGCACCTCCGCCAACCAATGGAGCTGCAGCATCTCGCTCAAGCCGCTCGACGCGGCGGCGCCCCATGACGCCATCGTCCGCCACCGCGACCTCGCGATCGTGGTCCCCGAGCGCGACTTCGACAAGGTCCGCGGCGCGACGATCGACTGGCTAGACGACCCGTTCGGCACCAGCGGCCTGCGCGTAGACAACCCCAACACGCCGAGCCCAGCGATCGGCGCGTCGCCGCCCGCCGACCTGAGCGGCGACGTCGCCCAGCGCGTGATCCAGGTGCTTGACCAGCAGGTGAACCCGACGATCGCCGCGCACGGCGGCCGCGCCGAGCTCGTGGCGGTCGAGCAGGGAACCGCCTACCTCAGGCTGGGTGGCGGCTGTCAGGGCTGCGCGATGGCCACCGTCACGCTCAGCCAGGGGATCGAGAGGGCCATCATCCAGGCCGCGCCGGAGATCACGAGCGTGGTGGACGTGACCGACCATCAGAGCGGCACGAACCCCTACTTCGAGGCCGCGAAGAAGTAGGGACGGCCAAGCCCCGGGGCGGGGGACGAAGCAGTCGCCTTCTACGAGTTCTTCGCCACGCCACCGCCCGCGTTCCGGGAGCGCACTCGCCGTGATCCAGGCGGGCCTCCACGTGAGCGACGAGCCCGCCGGAAGCCCGCCGCGCCGCTCGCCTCCTCCAGGCCTACGAGCTACGGCTCTGGGACGCGCTCGCCACGGCGTCTGACCCGTACGCCCTCGGGCTACGCCGGCCTGGGCGTCGAGATCGCGTGGGGAGTCCTTCGAGTTCCCCGTGCACAGCACCGACCACCGCTGGTAGGCCGAACATCTGTCGGGGAGCTCGTGGAGCGCGGGCCAGCGGGTCCGCACCGAGCGCGTCGAGCGCGCGCTTCCGCCCGACGTCGATACCTGGGAGGACTTCGCGGCGATACGTCACATGCCGGAGTCGGCGCAGGACCTGGCCGCGCGGCCTACCCGCCGATGTAGGACATCTCGACCCTGGGCAGGCCGGCTGTCGCGGCCGTGCGCAGCTCCGAGTAGCGGTCCTCCCGCACGCGCCAGATCCCGCCGATCGCCGCGGAGATCTCCGCATCGGAGGCACCGCTGCGCAGCAGCGCGCGCACGTCGTGACCCTCGATGGCGAACAGGCAGGTGAACAGCTTGCCGTCGGCCGACAGCCGGGCGCGCGTGCAGCCGCCGCAGAACGGCCGGGTCACCGAGGCGATCACACCGATCTCGCCGCCGCCCTCCCTGTAGCGCCAGCGCTCGACCACCTCCCCGGGGTAATTCGGCGCGACCGCCTCGAGCGGCATCTCGGCGTCGATCATCGCGACGATCTCCGCCGCCGGCACCACCTCGTCCATCCGCCAGCCGTTGCTGTGGCCGACGTCCATGTACTCGATGAACCGCACGATGTGGCCGCTGCCCCGGAAGTGGCGGGCCATCGGGACCACGCTGTCCTCGTTGACGCCGCGCTTGACGACCATGTTGATCTTGATCGGCCCGAGGCCCGCCGCGGCGGCGGCCTCGATCCCCGCCAGCACACGCTCGACCGGGAAGCCGACGTCGTTGACGGCGGCGAACACCTCGTTGTCGAGGCTGTCGAGGCTGACCGTGATCCGCCGCAGCCCGGCGTCCCCGAGGGCCCGCGCCCTGCGCGCCAGCGCCGAGCCGTTGGTGGTCATCGCCAGGTCCCCGAGCCCGGGGATCCGCGCGAGCATCTCGACAAGCCGCTCCACCTCGCGGCGCACGAGCGGCTCGCCGCCGGTCAGGCGGATCTTCGCCACCCCACGGTCACGAACAAAGATCCGCGCGAGGCGCTCGATCTCCTCAAAGGTCAGAAGCTCGGCGCGCTCGAGGAACTCGTAGTCGCGCCCGAAGACCTCGCGGGGCATGCAATAGACGCAGCGGAAATTGCAACGATCGGTGACCGAGATCCGCAGATCGCGCAGCGGCCGGGCCAGCGCGTCGGTGACCGTCATCACGATCATTCTCCCACTCCCCGGCACCCGCCGAGCAGGCGGCGGCCCTCGCGCACGTGGTGAACCGCGCCTAGGACAAGCCGATGGCGGCTGCCGCGACCCGGCGCCGACTTGCCTACCGTTCTCGTCGCGTGCGACGAGAACGGGGACGTCGAGCCGGCGGAGCGTGGGTTCGGCGAACGCGTAGCGGCGGTCGAACTCGCCTAGCGGCGGCTCGTTTCGTCTCTTCGGCGATTAGGGTCGGCATCCCAGAGTTGTAGGGATGAGGCGGATTGGGCGGACCTGGGCGCAGCAGCTGACTAACGCCGAGCGCTGCCCGCGACGCCCGCTCAGGACGACGAACGAGCTGCCCGGTGGACCTCGCCGGCCGCTGTCAGACGACCGCCGCCGCGAAAGCAGCACTCGGCACGGGTCCGCCCACAGGCTCGCCGCAGTTCCCCTCCACCACGAAAGCGGCCGT
>CAVYFE010000027.1:0-137716 GCA_963767695.1 uncultured Solirubrobacterales bacterium | reverse complement strand
TCATCGCGCCAAAAGCAGAAATGGATCGACGACCCGAAACCGTCGCCTCCCACCTGCTTCCACGAAGGTCCAGCCACGCGCTGGATCGTCGCCGCCGCGAATGACGCTGGCCTGGCCGCTCTTGCCGGTCGCGGTGCGGTCAGCCGGGCAGAACTTGATGCGTGGCGAGTTCCTTGCCGCCGTCAGCGATCAGGGCAGCCATGATGGGCTCGGTCAATGGTCCGCCAGCCGCGAACAGGGCAATGCCGTCCTCGGGCCGATCCGCGAGCACCCGCGCATCGCCGCACCGCAGCTCAACGCGCTCAATATCCCAGCCTGCGCCAGGCCCGGGCCGATGGTCCTCCCGGCACGCCTATTCGGAACGTCGCAGTAGCCACTGATCCCCAGCCACGGACCGGGTATGCGCTCAAAAAGAAGATGAGCTTCGCCGCCTCGCCCACGAACGTCGGCGCCCAAGTCTCCGGGGGCCGCCTCACCACGGGACGAGCCAGCTGTCGGGGCGCGGGCGGCCGTCGCTCGCACTTCTCGTTCGGAATGTCCGAGCTCATGAAAGCGACGAGCGCGCAGCCAGTTGGCGACAGAGCCGCGGTCGACGACACCGGTCAATCAGTCGATCCGGTCGATCTCAGCGGCGATGCTGTGCGCGAACGCGTCGGGGCGGGACAGAAACGGGTGGTGTCCGGCTTCAAACTCGACCAGCCGGACGTTCTGTTTGACGCGTTGACGCTGCACCTCAGCCGGAGTCGCTAGATCCTCGGTACACACGAAGTACGTCGCGGGCTTCTGCCGCCAGGCGATCTGACGCGGTGGCTGCGTAAAGGCCGTGAGCGACTGACGCGTGAGACGGGCCAGCGCCTGCTCAGTCGTGACCTCGTCGCAGTCCTGCAAAAAGAACTCACGGATCAGGTCGGGGTCTACCCCGACGGTGCCGTCGTCGCCCGGCATCATCCACGGCGCCGGCTCAGACCCGATCAGATCGGCTTGGGACCGCCCGGCTTCCGGCAGCACCGACGTTACGTAGAGCAGCTGAGCGACGCGGTCATCGACTCCGGCCTCCGTGATCACCATCCCGCCGTAGGAGTGGCCGCACAGGATCACTGGCCCGTCGGACTCAGCGATCGCGTGCTGGCATGCGTCGACGTCGGTGTAGAGGTCGCCGAGCTCGTCGCCGGTCTCACCGCAGCTAGACAGCGCCACCGCGACGCTGGCGATTCCGCGGTCGGCCAACGGCGCGGCCATTTTGCTCCACCACCAGGCCGCATCGCGCACACAGGCGCCGTGAACAAAGATTACGGTAGGCATGGGGAAACCGTAGCGCAACTTCTAGGTTGCGCGATTCTGACTGCCGTAACCACAAAGCACCAGGCCTGCGGGCCGGTGCTGGGAACGACTAAGCAGGTGCCGCGGATGCGGCCCGGATGAAAGAGGCGGCGCGCCTGCGTTCTGTGGGCATTCCAGGCCTCCGAAGCGATCGATGCTCTGTCACGCAGCAAGGGGGAAAGCGGGTGCGCTGCCGGCCGTCTCGTTTGCCGGGGCTGAGGGTATATCGACAGGGCGGCCGGAGTCACAATGACCTGAGGGAGGTCATCAATGCATAGCTTTAGTCTGCGGCGTAGAGCTTTGAGACTTGGGCTCGGGCTCGTATTAGGCGCCTGCGCGCTGCTCGCGTCGGCTGCTCCTGGCAACGCGACGGCGGCGAGGACGGCTCGAAGGTCGAGCCGGCAGTGGGTGGCGACGTGGGCCGCGTCTGTACAAGCTCCATCGAGCGTTGCGCTAACGGCGTTCGGGGAGCCCACGAGCCCCGCGCTGAGCGGGTTCGACAATCAAACCGTCCGCGATGTTGTCTTTACGAGTGTGGGCGGCGATGTGCTCCGTATCCACCTGAGTAACACGTTCGGCACGCAGCCGCTGGTGATTGGTCCGGCCACCGTGGGCGTGGAGCTTTCAGCGGCTCAGCTGGTCCCGGGCACGATCAGGTATCTGACGTTCGACGGACGTCGGTCGGTCACGATCCCCGCCGGTGCTGAGGCTGTCAGCGATCCGGTCAGGTTCGCGGTCCGCCCGCTCGAGGACCTGGCGATCAGCCTGTATCTCCCGAGCGCCACGGGGCCGACGACCTACCACTTCGCCTCGCAGCAAACCAACTACGTTGCGCCGGGCGACCAGGCTGCCCAGGAGGGACCGGGTTCATATTCGCCTCTGGCGTCGATTCCCCCCGCGGGCTCCTCTTGGTTCTACCTCAGCGACGTCGACGTCCACGCTTCACGCTCGCTCGGACGGACGGTGGTGGCGTTCGGTGACTCGATCACCGATGGCTGGCAATCACAAGTAAACGCTAATGACCGGTGGCCCAGCCTGCTTGCGAAGCGATTGGTTGCCGCGCTCGGTGATCGGGCTCCTGGGACGGTTGATGAAGGCATCGGCGGCAACAGGGTGCTAAATGACTCTCCGTGCTTCGGTCAGTCGGCGCTTACTCGGTTCAGCCGCGACGTGCTCTCCGTGCCCGGGGTTCGCGATGTGATTCTGCTCGAGGGCATCAACGACATCGGCTTCAGCCAGACGCCGAACACGGGATGCTCGGTGCCGAATACCAATGTGACCGCTGGGCAGATCATCAACGGTTACCTCGAGATCATCGCCCGTGCGCACGCCCACGGGTTGAAGATCTTCGGCGGCACCCTGGTCCCGTTCAAGGGGGCCTCATATTGGTCGCCCGCCGCCGAAGCCAAGCGCGAGACCGTCAACAACTGGATTCGCACCAGCCACGCTTTCGACGGGGTCATCGACTTTGCGAAGGCGACGGAGGACCCCTACGACCCGCAGTATCTCAACCCCGCGTACAACAGCGGCGACAACCTGCATCCCAACGACGCCGGCTACCAGGCGATGGCCAACGCGATCAACCTGGCCATGCTCGTGCACTAATAGATCGCAAACCAGAAGGCCTCGCCGGCGCCACGGCGACGGCGGGGCCTTCTCCGGGCGAGTATCACCGCAGCCAGGTACGGTCTCAGGAGATCGCAGCGCGACCGGCTCAGTGTTCGGGCGAACACGCTCCCGCCGAGCGACCTAGACCAGACTGCCGTCACTGTCATCGTGCGTTAGGTCTGGGCGGTGACGTCCGACACGTGCGGTTGCCTCCGTGCTGGCGACCGGCTGGCGCTCGCCTGCCGCATCGACCCGGCTGGGGCCCTTGGCATGTATTAACTCCCATGGTTGCGTTAGGTTATTTCATGTCCCGCGGTATGCAGCCCGCAAAGGGGGGAGTCCCATGCAGGATGACGCTACCCGTCTGGTGGGATCGATGGGGTAGTCGCGACCAGTGTTCTGAATCATCGTTGACGGCTTAGCGCGAGGTCGAGGAACGAGCTGAATGTTGGTTTCGCTCGTTATTTCGACCGTAAGCTTGTCCATGTCCTCATCTTCGTGTCGCTCGAGGCCGTGGTCGTTAGGCTGTCAGTGGGGGCTGGTTGTCGTGTCATCAAGGTCTACGGAGGAGTGGGAGGTTTCGTGCGCTTCTGTAGCCGGGCGGTTTTCCGTTTTGGTTTGCCGGTGTTTGCTGCGGCTGGGGTGACCTTTCGCTGAGTGCGCTTCGGGCGTTCGCTTCGCAGGGCACGAACAGGCGGCATCGGACCACCTCGCCAGGTCGGGCGGATCTTTAAGTCGTGCACGTTGGGTGGGTACGTGGGCCGCGAGCCCGCAGGCGGCCAATTCGGAGCAAAGTCCGATCAGTGGGGCTGGCTTTAGCGACCAGACGGTGCGAAACATCGTCTACGCCGGTGTTGGCGGGAGGAGGGTTCGGGTGCGGTTCAGTAACACCAACGGTGATCAGCCGCTGGTGATCGGGCTCGGCATCCGTCGCGATCGATCTCGTCGGGGCGGAGTCGGTCCCAGGGACGCTGCACGCGCTCACGTTCGGGGAGAAGCAGTCGGTGACGATTCCCGTCGGCCAGGAGATGTTCAGCGATCCGGTCTCGCTGACTTTCAGCGGAGAGCAGGACCTCGCCGTGAGCTTGTTCTTGCCCAACGCGAGCGGCCCGGCCACCTATCGCCAAGAGGGTCAGCAGGACAGCTTCGTGTCGACCACCGGGGACTTTGCACAGGATTCCGCCGCAACCTCGCGGGGTACGCGGCGTCGAGGTTCTGATGGGCTACTACGCGATCCTTGGACCGTGCGCCGTAAGGTCGCGATGACGACGACGGATTGCACCTCTGAAATCCGCCACCACGACCACGAAGGAGGCAGACAGATGATGACGATGGATCCTGGGATTCGTTTCCCCGGCGAATCCGCGGAGTACCGCCGGGAACGCAACCGACTGATCGAGACCGAGGCCGAGTTGCGGCGGGCGATCGAACAGGTCGCAGCGCAGCGGCGCGCGCTGCCGCCGGGTGGTGTCGTCCCAGACGACTATCGCTTCGAGAAGGCCTCCGACGGCAGCGTTGTGCTGTTCTCGGAGCTATTCGAGGCGGGCAACGACACGCTTGTCATCTACAGCTTCATGTTCCCGCGCTACTCGGGCGATCCCCGGCCGGGACCCGCAGCGGGTGAGACGGCGCGGCTGCCGCTCGCCGAGACCCCGTGCCCGTCATGCACTTCGATCCTCGACTCGCTCGACGGCGCCGCTCCTCATCTCGCACAGCGTCTCAACCTTGCCGTGGTCGCGAAGTCAGATCCCGACCGGATCCGCACCTTCGCGCGCGACCGTGGCTGGCGGCACCTGCGCCTTCTGTCCTCACACAGCAACAGCTACAACCGCGACTACCACGCGGAGACGCCGGATGGTGAGCAGATGCCGATGCTGAACGTGTTCGTCCGCGATGGCGAACGGTTCCGTCACACCTGGGCCTCCGAGCTCATGTACACGCCGCGCGACGAGGGGCTGGAGTCCCGCCACGTCGACTCCATCTGGCCGATCTGGAACGTGCTAGATGTGACGCCGGACGGTCGCGGCACCGGGTCCAACTTTCCCGCCCTGCGCTACGACTGAAGCGGCCGGGATGATCGTCAGCGAGTGAGCGGCAACTCCCGCGGCCGCGTCGACTCCGGCTCAGAACGCAACCTGCAAGTGCCAAAGTCTTGCCGAGCAATCCAACGTTTCGTCTGACGACGACTCCCGGTTGGGCAGACACGGCGGCGGCTGCGCCGCATGGCACTTCGGCTCGCACGAACCACCAGGCGCGAGGCCGGCCGCCGCGAGCGATGATCTGGCTGCTCCTTCTGTCCGACCAGCGCCCGAAGCGGAGTCGCTCGATCCGTGCTACAGAGGCGACAAAGGAGCACTCCTGCCGCGGTGTTCAAGAGGCCTAGCCTCGTTCGGGGGGGTGGCGATCTCGCCGCCGGGCCGTTGAACGCTCCGGGGTTAGCGTGCTGCTCCGTCGCGCATGCAGGCGCGGGCGGCAGCGGCGCGATCGTCGCCGGTTCCTTAGGATCGCCTATCCAAACCCTCGACCAACGTGAAAAGAGTGTTGGTATGAGCGCCACACCGTGGGACGACCTGGCGGCGATCGCCTTTGACGGCAACTACCCCTCGGACCAGGGCCGGCGGCGGCTGCTCGATGAGCACTTCTTCCAACGGGCTGGGCAGGTGTACCTCGGAGCGCTGCCGGCGGTCAACATGGTCGCGATCCGCAAGGGCTCTGAGGCGATGTGGGGCCGGGGGTACAACGTCCTGCCGATTTGGAAGCGGCGGATGGACGCCAAGTGCCGTGTCCCGACACCCAACGCGGATGTGATCTACGCGATGAGCTACCTAGATCTCAAGGAGGACGGGCCGCTCGTCGTCCAAGCCCCGCCGGGGATCCTCGGGATGCTGAGCGATTTCTGGCAGCGGTCGTTCACCGATGTGGGGTTCGCGGGTCCTGACCGGGGTCAGGGCGGCCAGTACCTGGCCCGTCGATCAGGTGGAGCCAACCGGGCAGCCGCCGGGACGGACCCCCTTTCACGAAGACTCGGCAGTCTCAGCGGAGAGGTGCAGACTTCGCGAGGCTGCGGCCGCCTGCGGAATCCGGCGGTGCGGCACTTGCGGTTCTGTCGGCGGAGTCGATGCTGACGGGAAGCCAGGCTTGCAAGCACGAGCTCTGGGAGAATCCCGGCACCGGCGAACGGACAACCATTCCCCGCGACGGCGAGATCAAACTGCCGACTCGCGCCCGGAATCTTCCAGCAGCGCAGCGCGCTACTCGTCGACGATATCAGCCGTCGCCGCGTTCTCCTTCACGTGTTCCGCGGCGCGTTTGGCGTCGCCATGAGAGGAGAAGCTCTCGCCGGAGCTGGCCGTCGTCTGGCCGTTCGACGAGACCAGGCGCCAGCGGTACTTGTCTGACTTGTCCTTGTAGACCTCGAACTTTGCGTTTGCCATGTCATCTCCCTCGGTCGGGTACATGCGCAGCGTATCGGGACATGTGCCAGATCGGAATTTTTTTGTGCTCCGCCGCACCCGCCGGGGCCTGTTGTGACTCACCGAAATGAGCGGCTCGCACGAACCTCGCCTCAGTCAAGACGGGGATCGAGTTTTCGGGTGGACCGCGCTCGGCCTTCGGCTTGGGCCACCCTGGTCCCCGCTCATGCGCTGGAAGAACCTTGCCTTGGCCCGCTTGGGGCGGATGCGGGCGTCAGGTGTGTTGGCGGTAATCTCGCGATGATGCCGGAGCCTTCTGCCCGCCGGTTTGGGCGACTCTTCGCTGGCAGGGGAGGTTTCCCAACCGAGCGTGACTGGGAGCGTTCGGTGTTACTGGAGCCCCGCACCGTGCCGCGTGACCCCGAGCTGATCAGCGACGGCGCTGGCTTGCCGTTCTCACCGGCCGCGCTCGGCGCCCCGGTTGATCAGCTTGATCAGCAGGATCCTGCCGTCGCCGCACTGATTTCGCAGATCGCTCGGCAGAAGGCATCCATGGGTGCCATCCGCGCGCCGAGCGTCGATGGGTGGCGCGTGCTCGCCCGCAGCGATGATGAGGTCCTGTTTGGGCGTGGGCGCCTGCCGCAGTTGGTCACGGTCGCCGTGCGCCAGGACGTCCGGCGGCGCACGTGGACGTGCGTCGCGGTGAGCACCGCGCGACCGCTGCGGGCCACGCGCGATGGGGTCCGCGCGTCGGGCTGGCGCCTTGATCCAAACCGCGAGCCTGACCCCGAGGACACCGTCGTGCGGGTACTGGTCACCGAACAAACGTGGGCGGGCGGAAAGCGTGCCGACCGCCGCCTGCTCGCGCCCGATCTCCACGTCGGAGCCGAAGAGCTGGTGCTCACAATGTTCATCACTCCCCAGGAGGGATTTCAGATGCGGTCTCCCAACCCTGAGACCCCCGCGCGCATCGCGCTGCCCAGTCCGATCGGGCGGCGCCGGATCATCGACGGCGCGCTCTATGGCTGAGTGCCACCGATCGTGAGTTCGGTCGCACCGAAGTCCCAATCGTCTCATAGTGAAGGTGGCACGTGGCGAGTGCCACTGACGCCGCTCGGATGGGCGTGGGCCGCGTTGCTCATTACGCTCATCGTGGCCGCTTTGGCGGGAGCGGGGAGTGTGGCTCCGGCGAGGCCTGCATAGACGTCGGGGAGCGCGCAAAGTCGTCGCTCAATTTCTCGGCATCCCGACGTCTACAGAGGTGATGACGACAAGGAGCCGGTTATGACAATCGCAGACAGCGCCGTTATGGTGACCCGGGGGCAATCGCAGTATCGGACAGCGCTGGTCGACGAGGCCTTGCGCAGAGGCGCGATGCGCGGCATGCCGTCGCCGTAGCGGCCGGACGCGCGCCCAGCTCTTTCTTCGTCCCGTAGTTGCCTTTCCTCACCAGAACACTGGAGATCCAATGACGTCCACATCACCAAGCATCAATCGCTGGCGCGCGTTCGCGCTGTTGGCGGTGGCGTACTTCATGACGGTCATCGATCTGACGATCGTCAACGTCTCGCTGCCCACGATCGGCCGCGACCTGCACTTCAGCGAAACCAGCTTGCAGTGGGTGGTGACCGCGTATGCGCTCACATTCGGCGGCTTTTTGCTGCTCGGCGGTCGTGCCGCGGATCTGCTCGGCCGCCGCCGGGTCCTGATGTTCGGGCTTGCCTTGTTCACCGCGGCTTCGCTGGCGTGCGGGCTCGCGACCGGCGAGACCTTTCTGATCGCAAGCCGGGCTGTGCAGGGAGTGGGCGCGGCGATCATGCTGCCCGCGGCTCTGTCGATCGTGATGAACATGTTCGCCGAGGGCGCCGAGCGCAACAAGGCGCTCGGGATCTGGGGCGGGATCGCCGCTGGCGGCGCGACCGTCGGGCTGATCACCGGCGGGGTTCTCACCCGCTACGCCGGGTGGCAGTACATCTTCTATCTGAATGTCCCGATCGGCGCGGCCGCGCTGCTGCTCGCACCGCGGATCGTCCCTGAGAGCCGGCTCGCTACGAGGCGCCGGCGGTTTGACGCCTTCGGCGCGATCACCGGCACGGGCGCGCTGGTGCTGCTCGTGGACGCGATCTCCCAGGCACCGCAATACGGCTGGGGCGCCACGAGAACGATCGCGGTGCTCGCGGCGTCCGCGGCTCTGCTGGCCGCGTTCCTGGTGATCGAGAACCGGGTCGAGTCGCCGCTCTTGCCGCTTTCGATCTTCCGCCTGCGCACGCTCGCCGGTGCGAACACAGCCGGGCTGCTGCTGGGCGGCAGCTTCTTTGGGTTCATCTTCGTCGGCACCCTGTACATGCAGCAAGTGCTGCACTACAGCGCGGTCCAGACCGGGGTAGCGTGGCTGGCCACGTCGTTGACCTCGATCGCGCTGGCGGGGCTGTCGCAGTGGCTGGTCACCCGGGGCGGGGCCAAGGTCGTGATGGCGATCGGGATGACGCTGATCGGGGCGGGCGTGATCTGGGCCACCCAGGTGCCCGTCCACGGGCACTTCCTGGCCAACCTCGCCGGCCCCTTCATCATCGCTGGCGCGGGCACCGCGTTCGCGTTCATCCCAGTCTCGATCGCCGCGCTCGCCGGCGTCGCCGAGCACCAAGCCGGGCTCGCCTCCGGACTCTTGAACACCTCCGAGCAGCTCGGCGGAGCGATCGGGATCGCCATCGCCTCAGGCGTCGCCGCGAGCCACACCAAGACGCTGGTCCATGCCGGCAACGCCGTTCCGACGGCGCTCACCGGCGGCTTCCAGCAGGCGTTCTGGGTGCTGGGAGCGATCGCGCTGCTCGCCCTCCCCGCGATCTTCGCGCTCGTCCGCCGCGACGAGCTCTCAGACGCCGTGACGAAGACCACGATCCGCGGGCCGCAGCCCGCCCTCGCCGGCACGAACTGACCCACCAAGCACGCCTCACGATCGCCGCCGGCCCCGGCGGCGATGAGGCACCCACCGCCAACCCGCAAGCATCCGGCCGCGGGCAGTCTGAGCCGCTCGGCCTGGATACGCGCGCGGCAGGCAGTGCGGCGGAGGTCGACTAATGAAACTCCTGCCGCCGCTGAAGTGGCCCTTCCGCGTCAGGCGGCCTGGAGCAATGCCATGCGGGGCAGCCTGCCGAATACCTCGGATGGTCAGGACGGCGAGTCGGGAGCTTTCAGCCGCGCGTTGCCTGAGCCAGTCGATGCTGACGGCACGCGTGGTACGGTCCGCCAGCCGAGCGATGGCGACCACGACGAACCCACAGTTCACTCGCGAGGAGGTTGGGCTCGCGCTGCGCAACCCGGGCATGCCGCTCGAGGCTTTGCGCTATCCGATTACTCCGATTGGAATGCACTACCTGCTCGTGCATTTCGACACCCCGCAGGTCAACGCCGAGAGCTACGAGTTGCGGGTCGACGGACGCGTGCGTCAGCCGCTCTCATTGACGCTCGAGGATCTGCGCTCGCGGCCGGCGGTCTCGATGCCGGTGATGATGGAGTGTGCCGGCTCCGGACGCGCTCGCCTCACGCCGCGGCCGATCTCGGCGCCGTGGCACGACGAGGCGATCGGCTGCGCCGAATGGACCGGAACGCCGCTACGCGGAGTCCTCGAGCAGGCAGGGTTGCGCGACGACGCCGTGGAGCTGCTGTTCAGCGGTCAGGACCGTGGCATCGATCAGGGCGTGGAGCAGGACTACCAGCGCAGCCTGCCGATCGAGGAGGCGTTGGGGGAGGACGTGCTCCTCGCCTACTCGATGAACGGCGAACCGCTGCCGGCGCCGCATGGCTTCCCACTGCGGCTGATCGTCCCCGAGTGGTACGGGATGGCGTCGGTGAAGTGGCTGCGGTCGATCACCGCGATCGCCGAGCCGTTTGAGGGCGTGCAGCAGACAGGCTTGTACCGCTACCGCCGCTCCGAGGATGACCCAGGCACGCCGGTCACGCGCAAGAAGCCGCGTGCGTTGATGGCCCCGCCGGGGATACCCGAATTCCTCTCGCGCGCGCGGCATGTGCGCGCCGGCCACACTTGCGTTGAGGGACGTGCATGGTCGGGGTGGGGCGCCGTCCAGCGCGTCGAGTTCAGCGCCGACGGCGGACGAACGTGGGCCGACGCGCGGCTCGGACAGCCGCTCGCCAAGCACGGCTGGAGCAGCTGGTCGTTTCAGTGGGACGCCAGCGAGCCGGGCGACTACGAGCTCTGCGTGCGCGCGACGGACGCGGCAGGCAACACGCAGCCGCTCGACGCTGCCGATGCGTGGAATCAGGGCGGCTACGCCGTCAACGCCGTCCAGCGAATCCCCGTGCGCGTGAGGTAGCACGCAGCATCTCGCGGACACCGCTCCGCACCTGCCTCGGCAGAATCGAGCGGATCGGCGCCCGCTCTCCCAGACTGGCTGGTGATGAGCGTCTAGTCGCCGAAGTAGTGGCCTTGCTCGAGGTCGTCGATCAGCCCGGGATGGGTGGGCTCCCAACCCAGCCACCGGCGGGTCAGCTCGCTGGAGGTGGGGTTGTCCAGCGATACGAAGGCGCCGAGGAAGGAGAAGTGCTCACCGGCGTCCTCGGGCGCGATGCTGGCGGCGGGCAGCTCGAGCTTCCGGCCGATGACTCCCGCGATGTCCCGAAACGGCACGCCATCGTCAGCGACCGCGTGCAGCCGCGATCCGCCCGCAGCGGCCTCCAGCGCCCGCCGGTATACGCGCGCCGCATCGAGGGTGTGCACCGCGGGCCAGCGGTTGGACCCGTCGGCGACGTAGCCGGAGACGCCCTTATCGCGGGCGATGGCGATCAGGGTCGGGCCGAAGCCGTGGCGATCCAGCGTGCTGTGCACGAGCGGCGGGAGGCGCACGACGGAGGAGCGCACCCCGCGCTCTCCCAGGGCGACCGTGGTGTTCTCAGCGTCGATCCGTGGTCCCCCGTCCAGCACGTCCTGCTCGGTGCCGGGGCGGCCGGTGATACCCGCAAAGGTCAGCATCAGCGTGCCCGAGGTGCTCACAAACGGCTTCTCGGACCCCTCCAGCGCCGCCCCGATCGCCTCGATCGCGCTGAGGTCAGCGGCCACCGCGCCGGGAAAGTCGCCCGAGCGCATCGCCTCGTGTTTGAAGGCCAGGTGGATTACGCCGTCGGCCGCGGCGGCGGCCTCCCTGAGGCCATCGAGATCGTCCAGATCGCCGCGATGGACCTCGGCGCCGGCGTCCCGGAGCGCGGTGGCAGAGCTGTCCGATCGGGCCAGGCCGACGACCTGATGGCCGGACCCGAGCAGTTCCGGGACAACGGCGGAACCGATGTGTCCGGACGCGCCGGTGACGAAAACACGCATGGGAGAACCTCCACGTCGGTCGGCCGCTCTCGACGCAGGCCGTGCCGAGACCTGGCCTGATGTCAGTTGCTGCCATCAGGATAGCACGTGATGTCAGCTGCTGCCATCACTCCGGGCGGGCGGCGATGATCTGCTGGCGCCGGGGGGCGGTGATGATCTGCTGGCGCCGGGGGGCGGACCTCACGCGCCCGTGTCGCGTTCCTGCTTGGGGGCCGACTCCGGTGGTGGCCACCGAAGTCGACCCCCTCAGTATCCGGCAGGACGACGTGTTCGCTCTTACGGTTTAGGGCTGATCCTGTTCCACAGCGTGCAGTTGTGGTCCAGGGACATCTCAGCCGTGGTCATGACTTGGCTGTCGGCGCCGGGCGCCCACGACATTACCTCGTTCGAGGTGTTGAACTCCGGCCAGCTCGGCGTGAAGCGAGCGTTCGGGTTTCCGGTACGGGCGAACGTGGTCAAACTCGCGACTTCCTGCTGCTGCAGGACGAGCTGGTTGGGGTCAAGGCCGGGCGTCGGGAACACGAACCACGCGGCGACATGATAGGAGCCGTTGGGCTCGTTGGGGGTTAGGAAGGATGCGGTCGGCGCGTCTCCGTAGTCGATCTCGTACCCGTGAACGGGCATCCATCGCGCCAACGCCCGGTCGGTCACGATCGCCGGGCAAACCGTGTCGGAATCCGCCGCGACCGTCCGGAATGCGACAAACGGCGAGTAGAAACGCGCGAGCGGGTAGCGAGCGAGCACCCTGGGCGCGTACTGGCCGTACTGGGAGTCGACCAACTGTCGGTAGTCGTAGGGCGAGTTAGCTGTTCCCACCAGGTTCTCATCGCGGTCGGTGCCGGCGATCACCGGAACACGGTTCACGGCACCGGTGACTAGTGCCTGACGTAGCGACCGTGGCAGAGTAGTGGCGTTGAGGGTTGGCGAGACCGTTCCGGTTCCGCCGTCCGTGAACCCGCCTCCGGCTGCCTGAAGCACCAAGGTCGCCGGTACGTTGCGCAGGCAGGCCGCGACGTCCGATGCTCCCGCGCACCCGACAGTTGAGGCGAAGTCAGAACCGGCGCTGTCGGCTTGCGCCTGGGTCGGTGGCGACGACTTGCAGTCTTGGAAATTCAGAAGCTGGTCCGCCGAGCCGAACAGCGTGCTGTATTCGCCGCTCACGCTGAACGCCTTCTCGAACAGTCCAGCCGCGCTCGGCGAGGCGATCTGGTCGCAGACGCTCGACCCGCCGGCTGACTCCCCGAAGATCGTCACGTTGCTGGGATCGCCGCCGAACCTGCCGATGTTCTGCTGCACCCAGTGCAGCGCGGCCTGCTGGTCCTGGAGACCGTAATCGCCCGAATTCGCCCCGAGCGCCGAGTTGGCCAGGAACCCGAAGATTCCGAGCCGGTAATTCATCGAGACGACGATTTCACGCCCGGTATTCGCCAACAGCGTGTAATCGGCGTCACCAGAGCCGATGACGAATCCACCCCCGTGAATGTGAACGAGCACCGGCAGGCCGGACGCGGGGACCGCACCGGGTGGCCGGACGACGTTTACGAACAGGCAGTCCTCGCTGCCTCCCACGGGGAACGCCGGCGGAATGCCCTGGAGGCACTCACTCCCAAACTGGGTGGCCTGCAGCGTCGCAGTCCATGGCGCGTGCGCCTCTGGGGCTTTCCAGCGCAATGCGCCCACCGGGGGTGCGGCGTAAGGAATTCCAAGCCATTCGCGGTCCCCGTTGACCACCGTGCCGCAAACCGGCCCAGTCGATGTCTGCACCTGCGTGCCGGCGTCGCATGCTGGCGCTGCGTCGCTCGCCGCCAGCGCCGCCATCGGCGTGGTGCCGTCTGCGGACGCCGACGCGCGCAGCGCCGCGGCGTTGCGGGCGGAAATGATGTGCCTGGACAGCGACGCGGACGTCACCGCAGCCACGACCCCGGCGGCCACTAGGAGACCGCTCACCCCAAGAAGCAGGCGACGCCCGATGCGACTGGCAAAGCTAAAAGATCTCACTTCCTCATTCCTTAGGCATTTTCGGAGCGCTGCCACCAGCGTGACGGTCCTGCGCCATGAACAGACAGTGACCGCAACCGCATAACGTGAGCTTGAACTTCATACCTTGTACGCGTGGCCAGCGCTCTTGGTAGGTGTGTTACCTTCTCGTGGTCCAGGCGGCAGGTAGTCGCGCCGCTGACCGAAGATAAAGTTCACATCGTCGCTCACCTCCCAGCTAATTCGCCCGCCGTTTAGGTATGTCCAGGCAGCGCCTACCGGCGTTACTCCTGCGCTAACAAACCGTCGGTACAGAACGAGGCACGAGAATCACCTCTCTCCTGGAAACCACACTTACAGCACCTGGCCTGCTGTAAGCACAGGCTTACCACGAGGTCTCCACCCGTGTCAAGGGAGGGTTCAGCAGCAACGGGCACCTTTACTGCAGTATCGATCGAAACCAGATGCGCCCTATGCAACGCGGTCGCGGGTCGTCGATGCCAAGCCGCGGACTACGGTCGAGTCTCCCGGCGGCTTCTACGAACGCCTTGCATGAGTCCGTCAGCCGCAAGGCGGCCTAGGAAAGGAGCGAATTTGAACAGACTCGGACCGGTCACACCCAGCACCCCGCCGCGTTCCTGAACATCCCATCCGTCGTGGGCGAGTGCCCGGTGCGCGCCGTGAGGATTGCTTGGGTACTCACAGGCGATCACTCGCTCGGCGACCGGCACCAGCCCGGGAAGCACCCGCGTGACGATCTCGAGAACCCGTTGGTGGGCATCGCGAACGTGGACGGCTTCGGGTACGTCAGCCGATGCCGCCTCGCTCAGCCCAACCGAATAGTGCTCGGCGCCGTCCATGACGGCGTAAAACGGCTCGCAAAGGCGTTCATCGCGCTGAATCCAGCACGGCAGCCGGGAGGCCAGCGCCTCGCGCAATGCGAACGAGAAGCGCACCGACCGCAGGCGCTCGGGCGCGGTCAATCCCATCAGCCGGTAGGTCTCAGGACCGGCGCAGACCACGATTCGCTCGGCCTCCATTCGCATTCCGTCACTGAGCTTGACGCCGCCACCGTCGATGGCAGTGACCTCGGCGAGGGTCACATCAAGGTCGGCCTGGAGGAAGCGGATCGTGGCCTCGGCGCGAATCGCCGCGCCGGTGCGCTCACACGACCATCGGTCGTGCGACACGGCCACGGGATGCGGTCTGCCGCTTAGCTCCTCCAGCCCCCCGTAGCGCCTCAGATGCGGCTCGCGCTCGGATACGTCTCCGGTCAGCAGCAGGCCGACCCGATCGAGCAGCACGCCTCCGGCCAGCGACTCCCATTCCTCCCAAAGGACCAGCGACCGTGCCGCCGCATCGGTCAGCTCGCCGTCGCCATGCGCCAGGCGGAAGATCCGAGACAGCCCGGCCGACTGGCGACTGCCCGGAACGTCTGCGCTGAGTACCGTGACACGATGCCCGGCGCGGGAGAGCTCAAAGCCGGAGGCCAGCCCAACCACTCCCGCGCCGACCACGATCACATCCATCCCACGACCCTAGCGCCGGTGAGGTGGTCGATCGCCCTCGCGTCTGGCTGCTGACGCCATACTTGCGCGGTGTACGCGAGCGACGCGGCGGTTCCGGATCGGCACGTGATCGTGCTCTTCGGCGCGCTTGGAGACCTTTCGCGTCGCAAGCTTTTGCCGGGGCTGTTTCACCTCGAGCAGACGGGGCTGATGCCCGATGACTACCGGATCCTCGGCACGTCGCGCCGTGGAGGTTCGAGTGGTGCATTCCGCGCCGTTGCCCGCGAGGCGATCGGCGGGGAAGCTGCGGGGGAGCATTGGCAGCGCTTCGTTGAGCGGCTGTCGTTCAGCGCGTTCAGCGCCGAGGAGCCCGACCCTCTCGTCGACGCGGTGAGCGGGGCCGAGCGGGAGATAGGCGGCGAGGCGCGGCGCCTACATCATCTCGCGATCCCACCGACGGCGTTTGGCGCGACGGTTCTCGCGCTCGGCGATTCAAACCTGGCTGAGCGGGCTCGTGTGGTGTTGGAGAAGCCGTTCGGCATAGATCTCGTCTCAGCCCGCGAGCTCAACCAGCTGATCCACAGCGTCGTGCCGGAGGAGCGTGTCTTTCGCATCGACCACTTTCTCGGTCGCGAGGCCGTTCAGAACCTGATCGCGCTGCGGTTCGCAAACGGCATGTTCGAACCGATCTGGAACCGGGACCACATCGACCATGTGCAGATCGACGTCCCCGAGACGCTGCCAGTCGATGACCGCGCCGGCTTCTACGAAGGCACCGGTGCCTACCGCGACATGGTCGTCACGCACCTCTTCCACGTTCTCGGATTTGTGGCGATGGAGCCGCCTACGACGCTTGACGCCCGCTCGATCGCCGAGGAGACGGGAAAGGTGTTCCGGTCCGTGAAGCCGATCGATCCCGACTGCGTGATTCGCGGGCAGTACGCCGGCTACCGCGACGGCGCCGGCGTGGCTGTGGACTCGCGGACAGAGACGTTCATCGCCCTGCGAGCCGGCATCGACAACTGGCGGTGGGCGGGGGTTCCGTTCTTCCTTCGCACCGGCAAGCGTCTCGGCGAGCAGCGACGGCTGCTCACGATCGCGTTCCGCGAGCCACCGCGCCGCATGTTCCGGGCTGTTCGTGCGTTTGTCGAGGACTTCGGACCCGACCACATCTCATTCGACCTCGGCAATCCCGGCGGCATTATCACAAGCTTCCTGGCGAAAGTGCCTGGACCGCAGATGCGCCTTGGGCAGGCGCGCATGGAGTTCTCCTACGAGGGCTCGTTCGGCACGCAGGGCCTCGAGCCTTACGAGCGCCTGATGTATGACGCCATGCTCGGCGACCGCACGCTCTTCACCAACGCCGACGGCATCGAGAACCTCTGGGCGGCATCAGGCGAGCTGCTGCGCGACCCGCCGCCGATCCACCGCTACTCCCCCGGCACCTATGGCCCGCAGAAAATGCATGAGCTAATTGCGCCGCGGCGCTGGTGGCTGCCGGAGACCTGAAGGATTCGGCGATAGCGGTCCCCCTTGTCGGCGAGCGCGGCAGTGAAGCGCTGGACGGCGATCGTCCGCTCCTGCTCGCCTTTGCCATAGCTCGCGCAGCTCGACCGTCCTCACCGCTGCCATCGGCGCCCGTTTGTTGCCGACCGCGCTGAACCCCGTCGGCTTGCTGACCCACGCGGGCGGTGGAGCGTCAGCGACGATTGCCCGCGGCACGGCTGGCCAGCGCCTGGCGTTCCTCGGGCGATGGCCACGGAGGCGCACCGGCTTCGGCGTTGGTCCTGGCGTGCTCCGCACTGGAGGTCGCGGGGATCGCCACGTGGACCCGCTGGTCGGCCAGCGTCCACTTCAGGAGCTCGCCGGCGTCGAGTCGACGAGCTAGCAATCCGCCACCGAGTGGCCGCATCGCGATGACACCGAGATCCAATTCTGCGGCGAGCGGAAGAATGCGCCGCTCGGCGTCGCGCTCGAGCGGGTTGTAGGGCACCTGGATCGCATCGATGCGTCCCGTGCGCATGACCGCCTCCAACTCGTCGAACGCGCTGGCTGCGTAGTGCGTCGCACCGAGGAACCGGATTCTCCTCGCGGCACGCTCTTCCTCCAGCCAGTCGAGACGGGCGGGCCAACCGACGAGGTTGTGCACTTGCTCCAAGTCGACGCGTCCGCCGAAGAACCCAAGCTGCGCCTTAAGCTGGCTTCTCGCCTCGCTCGCCGAGCTCGTCCAGATCTTCGTGGCGACCAGCGCATCGGCACGTCGATCACCGAGCGCTCTGCCGAGCACGCCCTCGGCTCGTCCGTACATCGGCGAGGAGTCGAACAGCCGCGTGCCGCTCGCCCACACCGCGTCGACGACGTCGC
The DNA here is from genome assembly GCA_963767695.1 of uncultured Solirubrobacterales bacterium. Classification (GTDB taxonomy): domain Bacteria; phylum Actinomycetota; class Thermoleophilia; order Solirubrobacterales; family Solirubrobacteraceae; genus Palsa-465. Next base: position 120,194 of record CAVYFE010000027.1, on the reverse strand, counting down.
GTGCATCCCGCTCTTCGCCCGGACCCACGTCGAAGGTCTGCCACGTTCCGAGCCCGATGACCGGCACTTCCCACCCAGTGCGTCCGAACCGCCGGCGCTCCATCGAGCCGAACCTACCCTTCCTCAGACGCCGTCAGTCGCTTATCCCGGGTGCACGGTCTCTAGAGTGTCGGCATGGCCGAGGCACTCGACGGTGTCCCTCTGATCGCTGTCTGGAGCGACTACATATGACCGTTCTGCTACGTCGGCCTGGAGCGGGCGGCGTGGCTGGAGCGCCGGTTCGGCGCGCGGATCGAGTGGCGACCGTTTGATCTGCATCCCGAGTACCCGGCCGACGGCATCCCGCGTGCCGAGCTCGAGCGCCGATATGGCCAGGGATTCGGCGATCGCCTGCGAACGATGTTCGATCAAGCCGGGCTGGCGCATGCGGACACGCTCGACAAGGTGCCCAACTCGCGTCGCGCGCTGATGCTCACCGAGTTCGCGCGCGAACGAAACGCGTTCGACGCGCTGCACCCTCGCCTGTTCGACGCCTACTGGGCGGGGGGCCGCGACATCGGCGACGAGCGCGTCCTGATCGAAGAGGGAACCGCGGTCGGGCTCGAGGAGGGCGAAATCATCGACGCTGTGCGAGACGCCCGATACGCGGAGCGAATCGAGGCACAGACACGCGCTGCGATCGAGCTCGGCGCCGGCGGCGTCCCGGCGTGGGTGATCGATCAACGGCTGCTCGTTCCGGGCGCGCAGCCCCACGACACCTTCGCGCGGGTGCTCGAGCGCCTCGGGCACAGCCCGTTGGCCGGCGCGTCGTGATCGGCGACTTGTAGCGAAACCACGCCTCCACCGCAGTGGCAACGTTTCCATCAAGCTGGAATGAAGGGCCTCGCGGGCCTGGTTGCCAGCGGGGTGCCCCTGGAAGAGGACCCGCCTACCCACCCGCCAGGACGTGACCAGCCCCGCGCGGCGCAGGACGCGGCCTCGATGCCACCTTGCGCCACCCGGCGGGCTCGATACGCGACCTCAGCGATGGACGTTTGGGGATCACGCCCGAATGCAGGACGTAACGGCTCTCGGCCACCTCGGCCAGCGGCGAGTACGCGAACCGGAGCTACGAAGCGGCTGCCGGAGGAGGAGCCGCCGCGACGCGTGCTGGACGACTAGCCTGAATCGACCGTGATGATCGTGATGACACCGGAGGCGAGCGATGCCGAGATCGCCGACGTCAAGCGGCGCCTGGAATCGATCGAGCGGCTACATGTCCTGGTCCTTCCTGGGGAGCTCACGACGGCGATCGGCGCGATCGGCGATCCCGAAGGCGTCGCCGAGCTGGGGCTCGAAGGGCTCCCTGGCGTCGACCGCGTGGTCCCGATATCTCGGCCGTACAAGCTCGCCTCCTCAGAGCTCGGCCACCGCGAAGCGACGGTGCTCGAGATCAACGGTCGGGTGGTGGGTGGTGGTCAGACGTTCTGCCTGATCGCCGGACCGTGCACGGTCGAGTCCCGAGATCAGACGCTGGCGGTGGCGCGAGCGGTCGCGGGCGCCGGCGCGTCGATGCTGCGGGGCGGTGCGTTCAAGCCTCGCACCTCGCCGTTCGCGTTCAAAGGCCTAGGTCTCCCCGCGCTCGAGATCCTCGCCGAGGCCCGTGCCGAGACTGGGCTGCCGGTCGTCACCGAGCTGCTCGATGCGCAACACGCCGATGCGATCCGCGAGCACGCGGACGTGATCCAGATCGGTGCGCGCAACATGCAGAACTACGCCCTGCTGGAAATCGTCGGCAAGCTCGGCAAGCCGGTACTGCTGAAGCGGGGGCTGTCCTCGACCGTGGAAGAGCTGCTGATGGCGGCGGATTATGTGCTCAAGGAAGGCAACGAGGACGTGATCCTGTGCGAGCGCGGGATCCGCACGTTTGAGACCGCGACCAGATTCACGCTCGATCTCAGCTCCATTCCGTGGCTGCGGCTGCACACACATCTACCGGTGATCGTCGATCCAAGTCACGCGGCCGGCGACCGCCGGCTGGTCGGCCCGCTCTCTCGTGCGGCGGCCGCGGTTGGCGCCGACGGACTCCTGGTGGAGGTTGCAAATGATCCGTCGACCGCGTTGTGCGACGGCCCGCAGCAGCTCGCGGCCAGCGACTTCGTCGATTACGCGCGCGAGGTTGCGGCCCACGCCATGCTGACGGGGAAACGACTCGCCTGACGTCTTGCTAGTCGGTTCCGGACGGCGGCGCGTCGACGATCAGGCGCGCGGCACGCCCATGGGTGAAGAAGCTGAACGACCACTGGATGATCACCAGCAATCGGTTCTGGAAGCCGATCAGGTACCAGAGGTGGACGAACAGCCACACAAACCATGCGGGCAACCCGCTCAGCCTGAGAACGCGGAGGTCCGCGACCGCCAGCGCGCGGCCGATCGTCGCGACGTTGCCTTTGTCGCGGTAGCGGAACGGCGGGGCCGACCGGCCAGCGAGCCGGTCGCCGATCAGATCGCCCGCGTAGCGGCCCTGCTGGATCGCGACGGGTGCAAGGCCGGGCAGGGACTGCACGTTCCCAGTGCGGTCGCGAACCTGCACCATGTCGCCGAGCACGATGACCTCGGGATGCCCCGCGAGCGTCAGGTCCGATTCGACGATCAGCCGGCCGTCTCGGTCGACGTCGGCGCCCGCTAGCTCGCCGAGCTGCCGTGCCAGCCCCGATGCCGTGACCCCGGCGGCCCAGATGACCGTCGCGGTGGCAATTCGTTCGCGGGCTCCAGACGCGTCCGAAACGGTGACCGAGCCGGCATCGACATCGACCACGGTGCGGTTCAGGATTGGCGTGACCCCGAGCTTTTCCAGCGAACGGGCCGCCTTGGCCGACAGCGAGGGCGGGAAGGCCGCGAGCAGTCGCGGACCGGTATCGACCAGCAGCACCCGGGCCTGACGGGAATCGATCGTCCGGAAGTCCTTCCTCAGCGTGTCGCCGGCGAGCTCACCGATCTGACCGGCCATCTCGACGCCGGTCGGGCCGCCTCCAACGATCACGAACGTCATCTCGGCCTTCCGCACGTCTGGGTCCGAGGCCAGCTCGGCGCGCTCGAACGCGCGGAGAATCTGCGAGCGGACGGTGATCGCGCTCTCGAGCGTCTTCACCTCCCCGGCGTAGACACGCCAGTCCTCGTGCCCGAAGTACGAGTAGCTCGAGCCGGCCGCAACGATCAAGGTGTCGTACGGCACCGACCGCAGGCCCTCCGTGTCCGGGATCTCGGCGAGTCGCACCTCGCGGGCGGCGAGGTCGAAGCCCGACACCTCGGCCAGCATGACCCGCACGTTTGTCGCCAACTTGAAGATCGCCCGCAGCGGATAGGCGACATCTCCGGGCGACAGCGCGCCGGTCGCGATCTGGTAGGTCAGTGGCTGAAACAGGTGGAAGTTGCGGCGGTCGATCAGCGTCACATCGACTGGAAGGTGGCTCAGCCGCTTGACCGCCTGAATCCCGGCGAAACCGCCGCCAATCACGACCACGCGGTGAGCTGAGGAGTCTGAGGGCGCGGAAGACACTGCGCTCAACTACAGCAGACGAGCGCGGCCGCTGCTGGGTCACTAGGTGTCAGGCGTTTCCAGACGCGCCGCGACTCTCCAGCGAAGCGCAACGTTCCGATAGGTGACCCCGGGCTCGACCGTGTCAGGGAGATTCTCGCGCTCCGAGAACGACTCGGCCAATGCCGGCTCATCCGCGTACACCGTCACCCGCACCCGAGGTTTGCATTCGAAGCGCAACTCCTCGGCGCGGACTGCGGCCGCAATCTCGACATCGGGCTCTCGGTCCATCACGCTTTCTCCGCCAGCCGCACATCCTTGGCCGTGATCCGGCCCTCGTTGCCAGTGCCCTCAAGCTGCGCGAGGTCGATGCCGAGCTCGTCGGCGATGCGGACGGCCGCCTCCGTCGCCCGGTACTTCTCGGCGCGCCGCTGTTCGCGACGCTCGCCCAGCTTCTGCACCGTCCGCGTCGCGGCCAGCCCGAGATCCCGCGCCTCGTCGGAGGCGGCATGCCGGATCTCGTTGGCGACCATCTTCGCCACCTCCTTGGCCAGTCCTCGCGGAGTTGCGGCCGCCGGACCACCGCCGTTCGGCTGCCCGTCCGCCTGGCCCGCGCCCTGGCCCGCCTGGCCGGCGCCCTGAGCGGCCTGGCCCGCGCCCTGGCCCGCCTGGCCCGCCCCCTTAGCGGCTCCTCCCACCGCCTGGCCCGCCTGGCCGGCGCCCTGAGCGGCCTGGCCCGCGCCCTGGCCCGCCTCGCCCGCCCCCTGAGCGGCTCCTCCCACCGCCTGGCCCGCGCCCTGGCCGGCCTGCCCCAGTGTCTGGCCGACGCCCCCCACGAGCTGACCGAGATTGCCAGCCGCTTGGCCGGCGCCTTGCCCGACGTCACCCACCGCCTGGCCGGCGCCCTGACCCACGTCACCCACCGCCTGGCCAGCGCCCTGACCGACGTCACCCACCGCCTGGCCGGCGCCCTGACCCACGTCACCCACCGCCTGGCCAGCGCCTTGACCCACGTCTCCGACGGCTTGGCCGGCGCCCTTTCCAACATCCTTCAGCGCCCCCTGCGCGCCCTTACCAACGTCCTTGGCGGCGTCGCCCGTCTTGTCCACGGCTTGACCGGCGCCTTGGCCGACCTCCGAGACGGCCCGGCTGAGTCCCTTCACCAGTTCAGGATTGCGATCCAGGCTCGTCATCAGGCGATCGACGATGGCGGTGACGTGCTCGAGCCGAGCCTTGAGGACGACCTCCGCTTCGAGGCCCTTGATATCGAGCTTGACCCGGCTGAGATGGACGTCGATGCCGACGTTCAGCTTGACCAGGTTCAGCACTCTCGCCTTCAGGGCCACGTGGGCGTCGAGATCATCGAGTTCGAAGTGGATCGAGTCGACCCTGAGCTCCGGCACGTCCAAAAGCACGTCCGGTGGTCCAGCCGGATCCTGCTCTTCCCGCCCCTCGTAGCGCCGGTACTCGCGGTCGGAATCGTTCATCGCGCGCCGCGCGTCGCGCGCGGGGCGTGCTCCATTCCCTCCTTGGCTGCTTCCCTTGCGGTTACTCGAGGATCGCGCCGAACTGCGGGAGGACGCGCTCCGGCCGCCTCGTGCTCCGGAACGCTGCGATGTCGTCGTCTTCTGCGCCATTCACCGAACTCCTTATCCGCGGTTACGCGCCGCCGCCCTGCTGACCGCCCTGCCCGAGATCCTGGACTCCCTGCTGTGCTCCCTGCCCGAGACCCTGGACTCCCTGCTGCGCCCCCTGCCCGAGACCCTCGACCCCTTGCTGCGCTCCCTGCCCGAGACCCTGGACTCCCTGCTGCGCTCCCTGCCCCAGACCCTCGACGCCCTGCTGCGCTCCCTGGCCTATGCCCTGAACGCCGCGTCCGGCCCCGCGGCCCACATCCTGAACCGCGCTCTGTGCGCCCTTCCCAGCGCTCTTGAGTACGTCGCCGGTGTCGGTAAGCAAATCGTGGGCGCCACCACCGACATCCCCCAGGGCGTCGCCGACGCTCTTGAGCAGCTCGGGATTACGGTCGAGCGTGGTAAGGACGCGCTCCAGAATCCTGCTGACATGGTGCAGGCGAACCTCCATCATCGCCTGCGTCTCGACGCCCTGTATGTCGAGCTCTACCTTCCCAAGCCGAACCCCAACGCCCGCGTTGATCTGGACGAAGTGTCCAGCCTCGGCGAGCACCGCGAGGTGAGCCCTGAAATCGTCGAGCTCGAACTTGATCTCGTCGACCTTGACGACCGGCGCGTCCACATAGACATCGACCGCTTGGTCGATATCGCGGGGATCGATGACCGAGTAGTCCGGCACGTCCTGGTTGGGGCGCTTGGCGTTCGCGGAGGAGCGACCGCTCGACGAAGTGCGACCGCTCGACGAAGAGCGACCGCTCGACGAAGAGCGACCGCTCGAGGACGACCGACCGCTCGACGACGACCGACCGCTCGACGACGACCGACCACTCGACGACGACCGAGCGCGCGACGAGGACCCACCGCTCGACGACGACTTACCGCTCGACGGCGACCGACCGCTCGACGAGGATCGACCGTTGCTGCCACTGGACTGCGCGTTGCGGTTCGAGCGAGTCGATCCGCGTCGTGTTGAGGCCATCGACTTAGGGTCCTTTCGCTCTCACCGCTCTCGTTCCCGTAGACGGGAGGATGCCCCGAGAACGCTGCGAACAAACTGAGGGGCGGGTTTTGACGAGCCCGCGCCGGTCAGGATCGCCGGCGGAGCAGACGCCGCACGGGGCCTCGCCGAACGCCCATCTGGGCGAGCGACGCGTTGATAATCGCGAGCGCCACTTCGGAGAGGAGGTTGAGTGCGCCGAGCGCGTTGACCACGCGCTTGAGCCGCGCTGCGCTCGCCGGCGCTTCCGGTGCCGCGTCCCGTCCCGATTGCATGGGCACAGCACCGTCTGAGGCCTGCTGCGAAAAGGTCACGCCGCCGGCGGCGGAGGCCAGTCCCGTCACAACGACGGCGCCCACGGCGACGTCCTTGGCCACCGTGAATCGCCGCTCGCGAGGGCTCAGCCATCGCGAGTGAGAGTCGCGGAGGCGCACCGGCAACCATCCCGCCACCAGCCCGACGAGCGCCAACGAATTCACGGTTCCGTAACGCCGCCAGGCCCGGTTGAGCACCTTCCCGCGCTCCGCCTTGTCGCTGACGTCCTGGAGGGCGGAATTCATCGCGACGCGCCCGAACAGATTCCCTCCCAACAGTGCCGCCAGTGAGAGCTCGTGCGCGGCGCGGCCGACACTCGATGCTACATCGCTCGGGTCCCGGATCGTGGCCATCGGCTGTCTGCTACCCCTCCGCCGCGGCGGTGAAGCGCATCGCTCATACGGACGGTTCAGCTCACGTCGGTGGCGATGATCACGTCCGACGCCTTGACGATCGCCGTGACCTCAGAGCCCTCGGCTAGCCCCAAGTCCGCCACCGCTTCGACGGTGATCGACGACACGATCCGCTGCCCGCCCACGTCGACGACGACATTGGCGATCGCCTCCCCCTTGCGGATGCTTGACACGGTGCCGCGGAGCTGATTGCGGGCGCTGAGCTTCATATCGGATCTCCTGTCGATCGGGCCTGGCAGTTAATCTGATCCAGCCGCGGTAGGTTCTCCCGCATGGCTGATCGCGACGACGGATGAGCGATCGATTCGAGCTGTTGAAGGATCGGGAGCGCGCCCTCCTGCGCCCTGCTCCCGCTCCCGAGCACGCGGATGTGATGAAAGCGGTCCTGACCGACCAGCGCTTCAGCGATCCGGAGTGGATCTTCGAGCGCAAGCTCGACGGGATTCGCTGCCTGGCGGTCCGGTCGGGTGAGGACGTACGGCTGCTCTCGCGCAACGATCTGTCGATGAACGCGCGCTATCCGGAACTCGCGGCTGCGCTCCGTGACGAGCGGGAGGCACGGTTCGCGATCGATGGCGAGATCGTGGCCTTCGAGGGGGCGAGAACGAGCTTCGCGCGCCTGGCGCAGCGCGGCCAGCGCCACGTTCGGGTGTTCCTGTACGTGTTCGATCTGTTGTGGCTGGACGGACAGGATGTCCGCGCGCTCCCGCTGCTGGCCCGCAAGCGGCTGTTGCGCTCCGCGTTCTCATTCCACGACGGGGTGAGGTTGACGCCGCATCGCAACGAGGCCGGCGAGCAGCTGTTCGTGCAAGCCTGCCGGAAGGGGTGGGAGGGTCTGATCGCCAAGCGGGCCGACAGCGCTTATACCTCGACCCGGTCCCGGGACTGGTTGAAGTTCAAGTGCGAGCACGGACAGGAGCTGGTGATTGGCGGCTACACCGCACCCCGCGGATCGCGAGCCGAGTTCGGGGCACTGCTGCTCGGGTATTACGATCGCGGGGAGCTCCGCTACGCGGGCAAGGTCGGGACGGGCTTCGACGAGACGACGCTGCGCACGCTCGGCGAACAGCTAAGGCAACTGCGCCGCGCGCGCGCGCCGTTCGCAGATGCCGCCACGATTCGAGAGCGGGGCGTCACGTGGGTCGAGCCCCAGTTCGTCGCGCAGGTGGGATTCACCGAATGGACGTCCCACGGCCGGCTGCGTCACCCACGCTTCCTCGGCCTGCGCGACGATAAGTCCGCCCGCGAGGTCGTTCGCGAGCGCTCCGGCTAGGGTCCCGCTCCCCTTGGCCTCGTCGTCTACCCGGTGCGCGGTGGGGTCCGCCGGCCGCGACGGCCGTAGAGCAGGCGTCCGGGCAGCGGAAATGGCGACAGCCTGTCCGCGGCTTGGCCGGCGAACGCCCGCGGCTCCATCCGTGCAATCAGCCCGGCGAGCTCCTCGCGTTCTTCCGTCGACAGGTTGCGCCGATGACGGCCGCGGCGGATCAGCGTGAGGACCCTGCGGCGCTCTTGCGGCGTCAACCGAGCGACGTGCTCGCGTGCGAGCAATGCCAACTCCGCCGCGACGAGCAGCTTGAGCACTGGCACCCGGCGCACTCCCGGAACATGCTCGGCGGCGTAGCCGACCGAACGGGTGAACAATCCTCGAGGCATAGACCTAGTGTAGGAAGCGTTTCGACCTGGTCCGCCCAGATCGCGGCCGGATACAGTCCGCGCGTGGCGGTGAAGCTCTACTGGATGTCGATCTCGCACCCCTCGCAGGCGGCGCGCAAGATGCTCGAGCTCAAGGGAGTCGAGTACCAGCTGGTCAATGTCCTGCCGCTGGGCCAGCGCGTCCACGTGAGGCTGGGCGGTTTTCGTGGCGGCACGGTCTCGGCGCTGAAGGTCGATGGTCGCCGGATCCAGGGAACGCGACGGATCGCGCGTGCGGTCGATCAGCTGTGGCCAGCGCCGGCTCTGTTTTCGGCCGACCCTTCGCTTCGGGCGCGGGTTGAGCAAGCCGAGCGCTGGGGGGAACTGCAGCTGCAACCGGTGCCGCGACGGCTGGCCCGCTTCGGGGGCGCCCATGACGTGGCCGTTCGCCGCTGGGCCGCGGAGAGCGCCTCGTTTCCGGCGCCCGCCCTGATAGCGCGGGTTACTCGCGCCACTCGTTCGCTACTACGGGCGGGCGCGTGAGCTGGGCGCCATGCGGATGAGGCCGGGGTCCGGGCCGATCTCGCGGCTCTCCCGGGACTACTCGACCACGCCGATGCGCTGGTGGCCGATGGCACGCTCACCATCGATCCCCCAAACGCGGCCACCCTGCAGGTCCTCTCGACGGTCCGTCTACTCACCGAGTTCGAGATCTACGCGGCCTCGTCGCCGGCCGCCGATCCACGGCTGCGTCGCGGGAGGTGTTTCCGAGCTACCCGGGACCGCTTCCCGCATTCCTGCCCCCGGAATGGGTGCGCCCGCTCGCTCCGGCGTAATCTGGAGCCATGAGCCAGTTCGATGACGACGATGATTGGGTGGGCACGCCCCCCGAGGGTCGCTACGGCCGCGACCGGGCGAAGCCCGAGTTCTGGTGGCGCCAGCGGCCAATCAGCATTGCCGCGGTCGGGCTCGCGCTCGTGATCGTGGTCCTGATCATCATCGCCGTCGTGCACTGAGAACTGCCGAGGGCAGCCCGCCGGCGAGCACCACCAGCGTCGTCGCGCACAGTGCGGAGGTGAGGGCGAAGGGGAGCGCGTCGCCGGCGGACTTGGCGATCGCGCCACCGCCGCCCGAGCCCACGATCTGGCCGCCCGCCCAGGCCAGGTTCATGAGCGCCGCAGCCAGCCCCTGGTCGAGGCCGCGCGTGTCGGCCGCCTCCGAGAGCAGCGCCATCGCCGGCGCCCAGAACGCACCGAGCGTCACCGCAATCGCAATCACCACGCACGCCTGTGGCACCGGCCCGTCAGGGAGCGTGAAGCACAACAGCACTCCGGTCGCGACCGCAAGGCCGAAGCGCAGCGGAACCAGGCGTCCGCGCCGATCCGAGAATCGTCCGATCACGGGGCTGATCGCCGCCTCGACCGCGGTTGCGATCACGTACGTCGCGCCGATGCCGACCGCGCTCGCTCCCAGCCGATGAAGGCGCAGCGGCCCCAGCACATTGAGCAGTCCGGACGCCACCGCGGGCAGGGCGACGAGCCACATCCCGGCGAGGACGCCGCGGTTGGACAGCGCGCGTACGAGATCGCGCAGTCCTTGTCCTGACACCGTGTGCTGGTCCGGCAGGCGTCGAGCCTGATCGATCAGCAGTACGGCGAAGACGACGACGGCGCTGAACGTCGGGCCCCGGCCCACGGCGTTGGCGACGGTGCCGATCACGGGCCCGAAAAGCGCACCTCCGATTGCCGCGCCCAGGGCGCCGCCGATCAGACCACCTCGACGATCTGCGGGCGCCTCCGCCACGATCCACGCGAGGCCGCCGGCCCACGAGCACGCGCCGCCGACACCTTCGACGAACCGTGCGGCGTCGAGTCCCGCGGCGCTCTGCAGGAAGCCGAACGCGAGCGTCGAGCCGGCGAGCAGCGCCAGGCCGGTGAAGACGGTGAACTTGGGGCCTGCCCGGGACGCGAGGACGCCTCCGGGAAGCGAGCCGACCAGCGTGCCAACCGCGTAGCTCGCGGTCATCACCCCGGCCGACAGCTTCGAGAGGTGCAACTCGTGCGCCAGTGTCGGAAGCAGCGGCGCGATCGCCGCGTAGAACATCGTGTCGACGAACACGATCGCGCCGACGACGAGCACCAAGCGGCGCTCGCTGACATCGGCCGGGCCCGGATCGTCAGGTGACGGTGCACCGCGGCGACGCCCCGTCGGGGTGAACGTCACTGCGAGAACACTAAATCAATAGTCTGCCCGGCGATGACGGCCCTCTCTGCATGACCGGCTCACCGCCAGCGGTCTCGGGGCGCACCGTGCTGATGAACGAATGACACGCCAGGTCGCTGTCAGCGCGCTGGCGGCTGCTGTGATCGCCGCGTTCGTCCTCGCTGCCCCGCCGGGTGCCCGCGCCACCTCCCCCTACGTACGCAAGCTGCCCCCGCTCCTGACGCCGTGGACGCTCTCCGCCTCGACCGTCTCCCCCCTCCCCGCCTATCCGCGACCCCAGCTCCAGCGAGACCGGTGGCAGAGCCTCAATGGGCGCTGGCAGTACGAGCAGGCGCAACCCGACGAGAGTCCTCCATTCGGCCGGGACCTCGCCGAGACGATCCTCGTCCCGTTCCCGGTTCAGGCGCCGCTGTCAGGGATCGAGCGCGGCGACATGCGAGGCTGGTACCGGCGGCTCTTCACGGTCCCGGCCGCATGGCGCGGGGAGCACGTGATTCTGAACTTCGGCGCCGTCAGCTGGCAGGCGAGCGTGTACGTCAACGGCCGGCGTGTGGGCACGCACTTCGGTGACTACGAGGCGTTCTCGTTCGATGTGACCCGGTTTCTGCATCGCGGGGCGAATGAGCTGCTGGTGGGCTTCTATGACCCTGTCGGCGGCGCCGGCGAACCGGTGGGAAAACAGGTACCCGGCATCCCCAATGGGATTTACCACACCGCGTCCAGTGGCATCTGGCAGACGGTGTGGCTCGAACCCGTCGCGGCGCAGCACATCACCGATCTGGACCTCACTTCGGATCTGCAGCGTCAGCGGTTGACCGTGACTGCGGCCGCCACCGGCGCCGCGGGCACGACCGTCATCGCTCAAGCGCTGGCCGGCAGCCACGTCGTGGCTAGCGGCCAAGGTCGTTCCGGCCGGCCGTTTGCGCTGCAGCTCCACGATCCCCGGCTGTGGTCGCCCTCGGACCCGTATCTGTACGGACTTCGAGTTCGCCTCGTGTCTCACCATGCCATCGTCGACCGGGTGAGCAGCTACTTCGCGATGCGATCGATTACGCTCGGACGCGTCGGAGGGGCAACACGAATCCTCTTGAACGGCCATTTCGTGTTCGAATCCGGAGCCCTGGATCAGGGCTACTGGCCCGATGGCCTCTACACAGCTCCCACAGACGCCGCGCTGCGATTCGACATCCTGGCGGCCAAACGCCTCGGCTACGACATGCTCCGCGAGCACGAGAAAGTGCAGAGCGACCGCTGGTATTACTGGGCAGACAAGCTCGGGATCCTGGTTTGGCAGGACATCCCGAACCTGCCGATCTTGGGCCATCCACCACCGAGCCGCGGCGGGGGAGGCCGAGTTCCGCCGCGAGTTACGCGCGATCGTGATCCAGCATCGCTCTGACCCGTCGATCGTCACTTGGGTGCCGTTCAACGAGGGCTGGGACCAGTTCGACGTGACGCAGATCACGCGCCAGGTCAAGCAACTTGACCGATCGCGGCTGGTGGACAGCGACAGTGGCAGCGCCAACTGCTGCAACGCGGTCGAGTCCCCGAGCAGTGACATCCTCGACACGCATCTGTACTTCGGTCCGTTCGCGGTGCCGGCCGACCGGCGTGCCTCGGTGATCGGCGAATACGGCGGGGTGCTGCCGTTTCCGCCGTCCCGGGACGCGTGGCCCGGCGTGCTGACCAGCATCGGTTCGCCTGCCCTCTCGTGGCCGACGTCCGTGGTGATGGCGTTCCTTCGCCAGCAGTACGCCGAGCTCGAGCAGGAGATGCGGATCCAGGGCCTGTCCGGTGCGGTTTTCACCGAGCTCGGCTCATACGAGCAGGAGCTCGGCCTCGTCTCCTACGACCGTCGGGTGTTCACGATGCCGCCGGGCTTCGTGCGAGGACTGAACGACTCGCTGATTCGCGTCTCGGAGCAGTCCTCGGCCCTGCGACCGGAGCCCGCTGCGATCCCGCCGGGGTCGACGGGGCTGTGGCGCTTCGACGAGGGGCACGGGACCACCGTCGCCGACGCCAGCGGCCACGGACATCCTCTGTTCCTGAAGGGCGGCGCGGGCTGGACGCGTGGGATCCATGGTTCAGCCCTCGCCATCACCGCCCTCGGTCAGTCGGCTGTGGCGAATGCCCGCGTGATCGAAACCGGTCATTCGTTTACGGTCTCGGCGTGGCTGAACCCGGCGCACGCCGGTCAGTCGGGCTCGGCGGTGAGCGAACCGGGAAGCGATGGCTCGAGCTTCTCGCTCGGGATCCAGACCGCGTCCCAGGGGGAGCAGTCGCTGTCGGGCGAGGTGGGTAGGCGCGCGGTCCTCTCGCTCGGATACGGCACATGGTGGACGTTCGCCGTCCCGGCGCGCTCGACCTGTCCCTCCGCGCAATGCGGCGTGCGCGCCAACATGCGCTACGACGACGGACGCTTCGACCCGCGCGTGGGCAGCTGGCACCAGATCACCGGCGTCTACAACCGGGACACGCAGACGATCTGCGTATACGTCGACGGCGTCCCCGAGGACGTCGAGCACACCTTCGGGATCCCGGCCGCCACCGGCCCGCTGACGGTCGGGGCGGGCCTCGAGGACTATCAGCCGTCAGACACGTTCGTCGGCGGGATCGATCAGCTGCGCACCTACAATCGCGGGCTGGACCCAGCCGCGGTGTGGGCGCTGTATCGAGCGGAGCGCACGCTTTTGAGAAGGCGCGAGCGGGGGTAACCCACCTTACAGTCCCTAGCTGTTGTCCCTGCCCTCGAGCGGGACGACCGACAGGAGAGGTGATAGGTCGATGGCTACCGAGAATCGAACAACCAGCCGCGGTGGGGCGAACCGCAGCCGCTCGTCCTCAAACGCGAAACGAAGCCGCTCGTCCTCGAGCGCGGCGAGCCGTCCACGGGCCAACCGGGCGCCCACCCGAGCCAGGAGTGGCGCGTCCGCTCGCACCGGACAGCAAGCACGTTCTCGCGCCGGACAGCAAGCCCGTTCCAACAGCCAAAGCGCACCGCGAGCTGCTGGGAACGCTCGCCCCGCGTCGCGCAACGGTCAGGCTCCGATCACGAACATCGTGATTCCAGCGGCAACAGCGACGATCGGCGTGGCGGGAGGCATTCTGCTCGGCCGCAAGGCGTTGCCGCACCCCCGCAAGGTGCTCGGGGTGCCGGTGCCCAAAGCGCGGATCAAGTTCGACTTCGACGAGGTCTCGAAGCAGATTGGGGAGGCGGGTCGGCAGTTCGGCAAGCTCGCCGGCGAAATCCGGGCCGTCCGTGAGAAGGCGGAGCAGATCGGCCGCGCAGTCAGCTGAGCGCTGCGCGAGCCAGGAGTCACCACCGCCGTAGGCAGGCTTCATACGAGCAAATTAGGAGGAGGTTGGTATGTCAACCGGCGTCATCATCGCCATCGTCGTAGTCGTGCTGATCATCATCGGGTTGCTCGCGTTCGTACTGCCCCGTGCTCGTCAGCGCGCGCGCGTGCGCGCGCAGGAGCGCGAGTTGCAGCAGCGGCGCGAACGGGCGATCACCGAACATCGAGAAGAGGCCACCGTTCGAAGCGAGCGGGCCGACGCCGCCGAACGTCGTGCCCGGATCGCGGAGCAGGAGGCAACGAAGGAACGGGCCGACGCGCAGCTGCACCAGGAGCGTGCTGGGCTGCACGAGCAGGGCCTGGCCGATCACGAGCTGGTCGGAGACGAAGAGCACGAGCGGGCGCTGGCCGAAGACGAGGGCACGATCCAGGGAGACCCCGACCGGCCGTAGGCGGCGCCGGGCATCAACCTCCAGGGGGTCGGTGAGCGGCTACGCTGCAGCGCCCGTGAGCACCGTTGCGCCAACCTTCGACCTCCAGAGCCACTCCCGCCAGTCCGACGGCGCGCTCGCGCCGCGCGAGGTCGTCGAGGCCGCTGCGCGAGCCGGCGTCGAGCTCCTGGCGCTGAGCGACCACGACACGGTGGCGGGAGTCGAGGAAGCGTCCCGCGCGGCCGAGGAGCAGGGGATCCGACTCGTTCCGGCCGTCGAGATCTCCGCCATCGACGACGGCAAGACCGACCTCCACATCCTCGGCTATCGGATCGATCCCCGCGACCCGGTGCTGGCCGAGCGGCTTGTCGCCTACCGGGCCGACCGCGAACATCGCGCGGAGAGAATGGCCGCGGCGCTCAGAGAGCTGGGATTCGAGCTCGACGAGAGTCCGATCGAGGCCCGTCTGGCTCAGGGCAAGTCCGTCGGAAGGCCCCACCTCGCGCAGGCGGTTGTGGGTCACCCGGGGAACGCCGAGCGCCTCACGTCCGAGGGACGAACGGATCCCTCGGCCTTTCTGGTTGGCTACCTGATCGAGGGCGCCCCGGCGTTTCGGCCTCGCCTTCATCCATCGATCGAGGAATCGATCGACGCGATCCACGATGCCGGGGGCGTGGCCGTCTGGGCACATCCGTTCTGGGATGTCGCCGAGCCTCAGGATGTGCTCGAATCGATCGATCGTTTCCGCTCGTTTGGACTCGACGGCGTCGAGTGCTTCTACGCGACGCACGATCGCGAGCAGACCGAGCTGCTGGCCGACCGCTGTGCCGAGCTCGGTCTGCTGAGCACTGGCTCTTCGGATTTCCATGGGCCCGAGCACGGCCAGTTCTCGAGCTTCCGCTGCTTCAGCACGTACGGTCGCGAGCCGAAGCTGGGTCCGATCGCCGGCTGAGCGAGGCTCGGCTTAGCCCCGCTCAACCGTCACGTCATCGCGGTGTCCGTGCGATCACGAACGTCCGGTTCGGGGCTTGGATCACGATCGCACGCTGGCCGGGCTTGACGTCGCTGAGCGATGCCAGATGGCCGTTGTCACGGACCCGCGCGCTGCTCGGGACCGTCACGGTGATCGTCTTGTAGGTGGCCCGCTTCGTCCCGTCGTTGAGCGTCAGCTGCTGCCCGCTGACCGACTGCACCAAGCCGCGGTCGAAGGTGACGGTCCGGAAGCCCGACTTCGTGGCAACGACGATGTCTCCGTGAACCGCTCGGAGCAGCAGCCTGCGCGCGCCGGAGTGGCGCCCGTACCGATGCGCTCCCTTGGACTTCGCCGCCGTGCTCGTCGTGGCGCCGGCATTCGCGATTGCGCTCACGCCCGCTCCCGCTGCCGCACAGGCGACTGCCACGCCTATCAACATCGAGTGTCTGCGTAGGAATTTCATGGTGGGACCTCCTCGTCGGTTTCCAAATCTGGTTTCGAATCCTGACGGCCATCTGAAAGGGGACGGTCAGCGGAACATCAGCGGCGTGTAAAACCCCCCGCCCCGGGCGAAGTCGCGCTCATACGATTCCTGCATGGCCGCGAAAATCATGGTCGTTGAGGACGAGCCGAACATTGGCTTGCTCGTGCGCACATATCTGCAGCGGGCGGGCTACGAGGTGCTGACGGTGAGATCAGGCGAGGACGCTTTGAGCGAGCTGCGCCGGCACGCCATCGCGCTGGTCGTGCTCGACATCGGCCTGCCCGGAATCGACGGGTTCGAGGTCTGCCGGCGGATCGGCGGCGAAGTCCCGGTGATCATGCTGACGGCTCGCGACGAGGAACCCGACCGAGTCGCCGGGCTCGAGGTCGGAGCCGACGACTACGTGTCCAAGCCGTTCTCTCCGCGCGAGCTGACCGCCCGGGTCAAGGCGGTACTGAGGAGGAGCGGACAAAGGTCCTCGGCGGAGCCCGTCATCGTGCTGGGCCCGATCACCCTCTCGCGGACCGCTCGGGAGGTGCGCGTCGATGGCCACGACGTCGAGCTCACCCAGCGCGAGTTCGACCTGCTCGAATACCTGCTCCGCCATGCCGGACAGGTTGTCAGCCGCGACCAGCTGCTCGAGTCGGTGTGGGGTTTTCTGTCTCCGGGCGAGACCCGCACCGTGGAGGTGCACGTCGCTCAGCTGCGCAAGAAGCTCGGGCATCCAGAGCTGATCAGGACGGTCCGGGGGCTCGGCTACAAGGCGAGCGCATGACCCTTCAACGTCGGGTGCTGGGGTACCTCGTGCTGGCGGCGTTGGTGTCGTGCGCGCTCACCGTGGCGGTGGGGATAGTGCTCGTCCGCCACCGGCTGTCCACGCAACGGATGACCAACCTGCAGGCGCAAGCCGAGCTGCTGGCAGCGGCCACCACGCGCAGCTCCGCAGCGGCCGGGTTCGGCGACCGGGTGTATCGCGTGGGGGCGCGCGGTGCGCTGCCCCTCCGACCCGCCCGGACCGCCGCCGTCCTCGCTGCCCTGCCGGCGACGGGCGCTGACCACGGCACGGTGACCGTGGACGGAGTCCCGCTCATCTATGCCGCGCGCTCGACCGCGTCGGGCCGCGTGGTCGTAGTCCGCTCGGCCAAGCTCGCGTTCGCGGAATGGCGGCCCTTTCTCGGGAGTCTCATCCTCTCGGGCCTCGGCGGCGCGCTGCTGGCCGTGATCCTGTCCTACCTGCTGGCGCGGCGGCTCACGCGCCCGATCGGCGAGCTGGCGCGGGCCACGCGACGGCTGGCATCGGGAGAGACCGGCGTCGCGGTTCCCGTCGGCGGCGATGACGAGCTCGCCGACCTCGGCAGCGCGTTCAACGACATGTCCTCGCAGCTGATGCTCGCCCGGGAATCCCAGCGGCACTTCCTCGAGTCGGTCAGCCACGAGCTGAAGACGCCGCTCACGTCGATTCGAGGCTACGCCGAAGCCGTGGAGGAGGAAGCGGTGGCGCCGGCCGATGCCGCCCGGGTGATCCGCGACGAGGCGGGCCGGCTGGAGCGGCTGGTCGCCGACCTGCTCGAGCTCGCTCGGTTCGGGCGGGCCGGGTTCCGGGTCGCGCGCGAGCCGGTCGACCTCGGATCGGTCGTCGAGCAGACCATCGCCAGGCATCTTCCGCAGGCCCGCGAGCTGTCGGTGGAGCTCTCGAGCTCGATCGTCAACGGGGCCAGTGCGGTCGGTGATCAGGGCCGGCTGCTCCAGGTCACCTCGAACCTGATCGAGAATGCGCTCAGGCTGACGCCGGCGGGCGGCGCGGTGGCCGTGCGCGCAGGCGTCGGCGAGATCGCGGTCAGCGACACGGGCCCGGGCCTCTCCCAGGAGGATCTACGCCGGGCGTTCGAGAACTTCTACCTCTACGACCGCTATCGCAGCGAGCGACCGGTCGGCTCAGGACTCGGGCTCGCAATCGTCAAGGAGCTGGTGGCGGCGATGGGGGGCACGGTGCAGGCCGCGAGCCCACCGGGCGGTGGCGCCGAGTTCATCGTCCGCCTGCCGCCGCGCTAGTTGGGCACGCTGCGATCGGCCAGATGCTGGCCGACCTTGCGCTTGACGCGCTGGAGCGCGTTATCGACGGTCTTGCAGTCGCAGCCGATCCGGCGCCCGACCTCCTCGTAGGAATGCCCGTCGAGATAGAGCGCCAGAACGCGCGACTCGAGCTCGGACAGCGCCGTCGAGATGCACGCGACCAGCGCGCGCAGCTCCTCCGAGGAGATCACCTGGTTGATCGGGTCGTGCACCGGCGAGCCCGGCAGCATCTCGTCGAGGGTCGGCTCGGCGTCGCCGGATCCGCCCGAGGGCGTCGTCGAGAAGGAGACGTACTGATTGAGCGGGGTGTGCTTGTTGCGGGTCGCGGTCTTGACCGCGGTGATGATCTGGCGCGTGATGCACAGCTCGGCGAAGTTGCGGAAGCTGGACTCGCGATCGCTGCGGTAGTCGCGGACCGCCTTGTACAACCCGACCAGCCCTTCCTGGATCAGGTCATCGCCGTCGCCGCCGGCCAGGAAGTACGAAGACGCCTTCAGCCGCACGAACCCGTAATACCTTCGGACGATCCGGTCGTAGGCATCCGGCGAGCCCTGTTTCGCAAGCGCGATGAGATAGCCATCCTCAACCTGAGGTTGAGCATTAGGAGAAGCAGAAAGTCGAGCCACGACCTGTTCCTTTCCCGGCCCTCGTCGACACGTGGACCCGTCGGAATTCGTGACGCGCTACCTCCCCTGGCGCCGCATCTATTGATGATCTGGGTGCGGATAGGTGGCCGCACCTTCTCCTTCTCGCCCGAGTCTGAAGCTCGAGTTGATCCTTATATCGCGCGCGAGCTTGACATAGCGACGCCTCCGTGTCAAGCGCCGGCGCCCGCCGCCGCATACAGCAGGACGGCAGCGGCGGCGCTCACGCTCAGCGACTCGACGCGGCCGCGCAGCGGAATCGACACCAAGCCATCGCACGCCGCGGCCACCCGCGGGCGCAGGCCCCGGCCCTCTGACCCCAGCACCAGTACGACGCCCCCACCGTAGTCGACCTCGTCATAGCGCATCGACCCGCCGGCATCTGCGCCGTAGCACCACAGCCCGGCGGCCTTGGCGTCGCGCAGGAAGTCGGCGATGTTCCGCACCCGGGCCACCGTCAGGTGCTCCACCGCCCCGGCCGAGGCCTTGCACACCGCCGCGGTGATATCCGCGGCGCGCCGCTCCGGGATCACCACCCCACTGATCCCGGCGCATTCTGCGGTCCGGCAGATCGCGCCGAGATTTTGCGGATCCTGGATCTGGTCGAGCACGAGAATCACGGGTGCGCCAGAGCCCAGCAGCTCGGCCGGTTCGGCGTAGCTGAACTCGGCGACCGCGGCGCAGATCCCCTGGTGTCCCTCCGAGCCGCAGCGGCGCTCGATCTCTTCCCCGGTCGCGATCGTCACCCGCACGCCGCCCGTCGCGAGCCACGACTCCCGCGAGGCGTTCTTCGTGGCCCACGCGTGCCTGACCGACCGGGGGCCGCGAATCGCCTCGCGCACCGGGTTACGCCCGTAGATGATCACCGCACGGGCAGCAGCTCGGGTCCGTCCGGTCCGTCTCTGACCTCCCAACCCAGCTCGCGCAGCTGCTCGCGCAGGCGATCGGCGTCATCCCAGTCGCGAGCCGCGCGCGCGCGCTCCCGCGCGTCACGCAGGTCGAGCACGTTCCGGGGCGCCTCGACGGCGTCCGCCTCGAGGAGGTTGTCGAGCCCCAAGACCTCCAGCATCTCCCGCAGATCGTGATCGCCAACGGCGTCCGCCTCCCTGACCCACTCGCGGTTCGCCTCCCTCACCCACTCGAACACGCGCGCGAGTGCCTCCGGGGTGTTGAAGTCATCCGCCAGCACGCCGAAGAAGCGATCTCGCAGCGGCTCACTCCATTGCGGCGACGGTCCGCCGGCCAGCCGGCGAGCGGCCTCCCGGATGCGCTGGACGCTCCTGGACGCATCGATCAGGCGATCGTCGTCGAAATCCAGCGGCTGTCGGTAGTGACCGCCGCAGAAGTACATGATCAGGGCGTCGCGTCCGTAGCGATCGACCGCTTCGCGCAGCACGAACGTGTTGCCGACCGACTTTGCCATCTTCGCCTGGTCGAGCCGGACCATCCCGTTGTGGACCCACAGGCGGGCGAGCGGCGCGTCGTGGGCGGCGCCGGTTTGGGCGGCCTCGTTTTCGTGGTGGGGAAAGATCAGATCCGAGCCGCCGCCGTGGATCTCGAAATCAACGCCCAGCAGCGCCTCGGCCATCGCCGAGCATTCGATGTGCCATCCGGGCCTCCCGCGGCCCCAGGGTGCATCCCAAGCGGTGTCCTCGCCAGGCTTCTCCCCCTTCCACAGGGCAAAGTCGAGTGGATCGCGCTTGCGTTCGGCGCCCTCGACCCCCTCGCCCTGGTCCATCTGGTCCACTTGCTGGTGGGATATTTCCCCATAGCTCGGATAGGAACGCACCGAAAAATAGACGTCGCCTTGGGCAGCGTATGCGTGCCCGCTCTCGATCAGCCGTCCGATGAGCTCGATGATGCCGTCGATCGTCTCGCTCGCCAGCGGCTCGCGGTCGGGCCTGCCCAGGCCGAGCTCATCCGTGTCGGCGATGTATACGGCGGTCATCTCGCCGGCCAGCTCGGCGCTGCCGGTACTCCTCGCGCGTGCCGCGGCATAGATCTTGTCGTTGATATCGGTGATATTCGCAACAAACGTCACTTGGTATCCCTCGTGCTCGAGGAATCGCTTGAGCAGCGAGAAGACCACGAACGGGCGGGCGTTTCCCACGTGGATGGGTCCGTAGACGGTCGGGCCGCAGGCGTAGATGCCGACCTTGCCGGGTTCTCTTGGCTCGAGTTTGCGCAGCGAGCCGGTGCGCGTGTCGTGCAGGTAGATCTCGCGCAAGGTGCGGCAACCCTAGCGCCCGTGGACACGTGCCTCGGACCCCGAGCCGGCGACGCTCGAAGGCTGCGGTCACGTGCCCCAGGTGGAGCGGCCTCCTCGAGCGCATAACATCGTCGTCATGGCACAGACGCTCGCCGGCAAACCAAGCCAGAACGGACACGGCAGCATGGCGCAAGACGCCGATCGCGAGCGAGCGGCTCAGCGCCCGGGACTGCTGAACCGGTTGCTGCGCGAGGTCGCCGAGCAAGCGCAGCGGCGGATCCCCAGTGCCGATCTCGACGAACGAGATCCGGACTTCATCCGTGAGCGGCTGCCGATGCTGTGGCTGCTGGCGAGCATCTGGTTCCGTGGCGAGGTTCGAGGCCTCGGCAATATCCCCGACTCGGGGCCGGTGCTGCTCGTCGGCAACCATTCGGGCGGGAACCTGACGCCGGACACCATCGTTTTCACGTTGGCCTTCAACACGTACTTCGGCGTCGAGCGAGCGTTCTACCAGCTCGCGCACAACCTGGTGCTGTCGATGCCGGCGCTCGCGCAGCTGCGCAAGTTCGGCACCGTCGCCGCGTCCCAGGAGAATGCTCGCAAGGCGCTCGAATCGGGCGCCGCGCTGCTCGTCTACCCCGGCGGCGACTACGAGGTCCACCGTCCCAGCTGGCAGCGCAACCTCGTCGACTTCGGCGGACGCAAGGGGTTCATCCGACTGGCGCTCGAGCTGGACGTCCCGATCGTGCCCGTGGTCTCGATCGGGGGCCAGGAGACGGCGCTGTTCCTGAGCCGCGGCGAACGGCTCGCGCGGCTGCTCGCGCTCGACAAGATGTTCCGCCTGAAGGTGCTTCCGATCTCGCTCTCGCTCCCCTGGGGGCTCAACATCGGCGACATGCTGGGTCACATTCCGCTCCCCGCCAAGATCACGATCGAGACGCTCCCCCCGATCGATATGCGCGCCGAATTCGGCTCGCGGCCCGACGTCGATGAGGTCTACGAGCACCTCCTGGTCTTGATGCAGGACACACTCGACGCGCTCGCCACCGAGCGCCGCCTGCCGATCCTGGGATGAGGGTCAACGCCCGCACGCACATCGCAGCGCCGATCGAGCGCGTCTGGTCGGTCGTCTCCGATCCCGAACGCGCGCTGAGCTACTTCTCCGGAGTTACGCGCTGGGAGGTCGTCAGCGACAAGCCCACCGGCCTCGGCGCGCGCTACCGGATGCTGTTCCGGATCGGCTCGGCCGAGGTGGGCGGGCTGATCGAAGTGGTGGAGTGGGACGAGCCGCACGAGATGGCGTGGACGTCGGTCACCGGGGTCGATCAGCGGGGCCGCTACCGGCTGCGTGAGGCCCAGGGCGGTTTCACCCGGGTGGAGCTGAGATTGGCCTACGGTGTCGCCGGGGCGGGCCTGTCCGGTTGGATCGCGGAACGGATCGCGGCACCGACGGTCGGCGCTCACTTGCGCCGCAGCCTGCAGCAGCTCAAACGGCTCGTCGAAGACGAGCAGCTGGGCGAGCGGGCCGCGGCGCGGCGGGCGGAGCGAGCGCGCTAGCCACGCACGGCTCGGCGGTGGTCGTGGACAGCTTTGCCGCCTCCCAGCCGGCTAGGCCGCCGACGAGATCTCCTACGCTCGCCAGCCCCTCGCGCTGCATCAGGCTGACGGCGATCGCCGAGCGGTAGCCGCTGCTGCAGTACGCGATCACGGGCCGGTCGGACTGCACGGTCCCGAGAGCGTCCACCAGTCGCGGCAACGGTAGGTTCACCGCTCCCTCGATCCGGTGCTCGCGCCATTCGGCCGGTCCGCGCACGTCGATCAGCTGCGGGGGCGCCGGCGAGGAAAGCTGTTCAGCCAGTGAACCCGCCGTGATCCGCTCGATCCGCGCGAGAAGTCGCGGCGCGTCTGCGAGCGGCCCCATCCCGCCGTCCAGGTAGCCGCTGACGTTGTCGAAGCCGATCCGCCCGAGCCTCGTGGCGGCCTCGACCTCGCGACCTGGTTCCGCGACGAGCACGATCGCTCGCTCACGATCGAGGATCGTCCCGCACCACGTGGCGAAGCTTCCGCCGAGGCCGACGTTGACGCTGCCCCGCAGGTGGGCAGCTTCGAACTGGGGCGGCTCACGAGTGTCCAGAACCTGCGCTCCGTTCTTGACCAGCCCGATGAACCGCCGGCGCGGGAGCGGGCGCAACTCGCGCGCCAGCGCCTGCTCGAGCGTGGGCCGCTCGCGCGCGTTGAGGACGGCGTCGTAGGTGAAGTAGGCCGGCGCATCCGGCTGGTCGGCGGTGACGATCTCGGTGAACCGCTCCCGGCTCATCGGCTGCAGCGCGTAGTTGTATTGCCGCTGCACCCCCATCGTCGAGACGGTATCGGTGCTGAGCGTCTTCCCGCAGAGCGAGCCCGCCCCGTGCGCCGGATAGACCAGCGTCTCGTCCGGCAGTGGCGCCAGCTTGTGATGCAGCGAGTCATATAACATGGCCGCCAGCTGATCGGCCTCCCACCCGAGCGAGGCCCGCAGATCGGGGCGCCCGACATCGCCGATGAACAGCGTGTCACCGGTCAGCACCGCGTACGGTGCGCCGCCGCTGTGGTCGGGATCGTGGACGAGGATCGAGATCGACTCCGGCGAATGACCCGGCGTCTCGAGCACTTCGAGCCGGACCCGGCCGAGCATGACCGCAGACCCATCGTCCATCGACGTGAACGGATAGTCGGCGCTCGCCCGGGCCCCGAGGTGAATCGTGGCCCCCGCACGGTCGCGCAGCTCGAGGTGGCCGGCCACGAAATCCGCGTGGAAGTGCGTGAGGAACACGTGAGTGATCCGGCACCCGAGCCGGTCGGCATCGTGGAGATACTGTTCGACGTCCCGTTGGGGGTCGACGACCGCGGCCTCCGCGCTGTCCTGGTCAGCGATCAGATACGAGGCGTGGGCGAGACAGCCCAGGTAGTACTGCTGGAGGATCACGGCTGGGGCACGATCCGGATGTAGGGTCGCGGTGACTCCCACTCGCCGAAGATCTCCTTGGCCTGGTCATCGGAGACCGAGCCGGCGATGATCACGTCCTCGCCAGGCTGCCAGTTGACGGGCGTGGCCACCTTGTGCTTGGCGGTCAGCTGCAGCGAGTCGATCACGCGCAGGACCTCGTCGAAGTTGCGGCCCGTGGTCATCGGATAGACGAGGATCAGCTTGATCTTCTTGTCGGGGCCGATCACGAACACGTTGCGCACGGTCTGATTGTCGGCCGGCGTGCGCGCGAGTGGATCTCCCGCGACGTCGCTCGCCAGCATTCCGTACGCCTTCGAGATGCTGAAGTCGTGGTCGCCGATGATCGGGTAATTCGGCGCGTAGCCCTGCGTCTCCTCGATGTCCCGCGCCCACTCGGCGTGCCGTCCGGTGGGATCGACGGAGAGCCCGATGATCTTCACGCCGCGGCGGTCGAACTCGGGCTTTACCTTCGCCATGTAGCCGAGCTCGGTCGTGCAGATCGGCGTGAAGTCCTTGGGGTGTGAAAACAGCACCGCCCACGAGTCGCCGATCCAGTCGTGGAAACTGATCCTGCCCTCGGTCGTGTCCGCTTCGAAGTCTGGTGCCGTATCACCGATTTGCAAAGCCATGGTTCCTCCCCGATCGGGTGTCTGGTTGCGGAGCCCCTTCGGGCCTGAGCGTACCCGGCGTACTCGACGCGATCAACCTCCTCGCTGCCGCGCGCGGAAGCGCAGCGAACCGTCCGCCCGCTCGACCCTGGGTTCGCTGAGGCCAGCCGCGGACAGTCGCGCCGGCAGCTGAGCCGGGTCGAGCACCAGCAGCGTGTCGCCCAGGTGGATCAACTTGAACAGCGTCCCGGTGCCGACGCTGTCGGTGCCGGCGAACGTACCGCCGGGACGGAGCACTCGCGCAAACTCTTCGAAGGCACGATCCTGCAGGTCTCGGCTCGGAATGTGATGAAGCATCGTGAAGCACACGACCGCCGAGAAGCGATCATCATCGAACGGCAGCTCGGTCGCGTCTCCCTGCACCACGTCAACCGCCCCGCCCAGCTCAGCGCGCAGCCGCTCGCAGTAGCGCCGCTCGAGCTCGACGACCGTCAGCTTCGGCGCCATCGAGGCGAGCAGGCGTGTCGTCGCGCCGAACCCCGGGCCCACCTCCAGCACCTGGTCTCCCAGCTCGATCCCTTCCAGTCCCCACGGCACCAACTTGTTTTTCACCCGCCGGGCCCACCAGTCCGAGGAGCACAGGACGTTGTGGATCCGGTTCATCCCCGCCGCTCGATCGTCGCCACCGCCAGCGCCGCCGCCCCCTCGCCCGCCCCCACGAAGCCCATCCCTTCCCCCCGCGTCGCCTTGACGCTCACGTGCTCAACGGCCAGTCCCATCGCCTGCGCGAGCGATCCACGGATCCGCTCGCGCACGTCCGCGAGGTGCGGCTGCTCGATCAGGACGGTGGCGTCCACGTGACGGACCTCGAAGCGCTGCTCGCCCAGCAAGGTGATCGTGGCGCGGAGCAAGTCGATCGAGTATGCGTCCCGGTAGCGGCGATCGGTGTCTGGGAAGTGCTGACCGATGTCTCCCAGCGCAGCGGCGCCAAGCAGCGCATCGATGATCGCGTGGGTGAGCACGTCCGCGTCCGAGTGGCCGCTCAGGCCACGCTCGTACGCGATCTCGACCCCACCCAGCACCAGTCGCCGGCCGTCGGCGAAACGGTGGCAGTCGTAGCCCAGACCGCTCTGCACGCTCACCCGCGGCGCTCCGAGAGAAGTCGCTCGGCCACGTGCAGGTCGGCCGCGGTCGTGATCTTGAGGTTTTCGGGGTCGGACCGCACGACCCGCACGGTTCCGCCCGCCCGCTCGATCAGCCACGCGTCATCGGTGGCGGCGCCGAGCAGCTCCTCGGAGGCGTCCGCCAGCGCCCGCTCGAGCGCCGCGCGGCGGAACACCTGCGGCGTCTGAACCGCCCACAGCCGAGTGCGCTCGAGCGTACGCAGGACCGTTTGCCCGTCCTCCCCGACTTCCTTGATCGTGTCCGAGACGGGCGACGCCGCCACCACGGCGTCCGCCGCCGAGCGCTGAAGCTCCGCCAGCGCGCGCTCGAACAGCGCCGGCGAGGCCAGCGGCCGCGCCGCATCGTGGACGATCACCGGATCGCCTTGCCCGGACGCGCGCAGAGCCTGTCGAACCGATTGCGAGCGCACCGCGCCGCCGGCCACCGCCGTGGTGCCCGCCGGCGCAGCATCCAGGTCCTCGGCGGGCAGCGCGACAACGATCCGTTCAACGTCAGCCACCGCCCGCAGCGCCTCGATGCTCCATCCGAGCATCGGTCTGCCCGCCAGCGTGACGAGCGCCTTGGGCCGACCGGAACCAAGGCGCTCGCCACGTCCGGCGGCCACGATCAACGCGACCGCCATCTCAGCTTCGCTTGAGCTACTCGGTCGCGACGGCCACCTTGCCGTTCCCGGTTCCGGACTCCGCAAGCAACCCATACAGATGCACTTCGACCTCCTCCTCGTTCATCTCGAGCGCATACATCAGCTCCGAGGCGAGGATCTTCTTGGCGCGGGTGAACATCTGCTTCTCACCCGTGGAGAGGCCTTTCTGCGACTCGCGGATGGCGAGATTTCGCACCACCTCCGCGAGCTCGTAGATATCTCCCGTCTTGATCTTGTCGCGATTGTGCTTGAACCGCCGATTCCAGTTCTTGGGCATCTCCGAGCACTCGTCCTGCAGGACGGCAAGCACCTTCTTGACCGTCTCCTCATCGATCACGCGGCGCAGGCCTGCCAGCGCCGCGTTCTCGGTCGGCACCATGACCGTCATGTCGTTGTGCAGGATCTTGATGGTGAGGTACTCGCGCGAGTCGCCAAGAACTTCCTTCATCTCCTTGCGTAGCACCCTCCCAGCACCGTGATGGGGGTATACGACGCTGTCGCCGATCTCGAACTCGATGTGCGGGAGCGGATCGGCGGCTTCCAGATCCTCCTCCAGGTGCTCTTCCATTAGCTCTGTGATGGTGTCCTCCTCTGTCCGGGCCGGCGGGGCGAGAGACCCGCACGCCGTTTGCACTACGTCTGCAGGTACCTGTCGACCAGGTTGATCTCCTGCTGGCGGCGAAGGCCCTCGCGGATGTCCTTCGCCCGGATCTCGCCGACTCCGTCGACGGTCTCCAGCTCGCCATCGGTGGCGGCGAGCAACCCCTCGAGTCCACCGAACTCGCCCACGATCCGCTGCACTACCAGCTTGGGCAGTCGTGGAATGCGTCCCAGGATGCGGATTCCGCGTGGTGAGACGGGATAGTCGAGGGTGTTCACCTTGCGGTCGTAGCCGAGCAGCTCCGCTAAGCGACCGAAGTCCAAAAGATCCTGATGGGGCAGGCGCACCAGCTGATCAAAGGCGATCGAGAACGTCTCGTCGGTGTCCTCGATCAGAAAGTCGTGCACGAGCGCGGCCTTGTCGGCCGAGACGCCGACCATCGTCTCGTCGAGCTGCATCTCGATCAGCCGCCCCTCCGTTCCCAGCTCGACGATGTAGCGCTCGATCTCGACCGCCATCCTCGTCACGAGCTCGGCGCGCTGAAGCACCGTGAGCACGTCGTGCAGGGTCGCCCCGCCCTCGAACTCGAGCGCCGTCAGGCGCGTGGAGACCTGGTCCAGGCGGCTGCGGTACTTGTCGAGCGTCGCCAGCCCCTGGTTGGCCTTCGCCAACACCACGGGAATGTCTTCGAGTATGTACTTGATGCCATCGACGTACAACGAGACGATTTCGCGCCGCTCGGAGATCGCCACCACCAGCGCGTCGGTCTGTTTGGAGACCCGCTCCGCGGTTCGATGGCGGGTCCCCGTCTCCATCGTCAGGATCGTCGGGTCCGGAGTGAGCTGGACATTCGCATGGGCGATCTTGGTGGCGTTGGCGCTCAGCACAATCGCTCCGTCCATCTTCGCCAGCTCGTACAGAATCGCCGGGAAGTAGTCGAGGTCGAGCTTGATCCCACCCGAGAACAGGAACGCGAGCTCATCAGCGTCGCCGATCACGATCAGCCCACCGGTCCGGGCGTCCTGGATGTTGTCCAGGCCCTCGCGCAGCGCCGTCCCGGGGGCGACCATCTCGAGCGCCCTGACGATCCGGGACTCTTGTCGAGATTCGAGCTCTTCTTTGAGCTCTTCCCCGGAACGAGACGGCATCGATGGCCATTTTACCCGTTTCTTATGATTTGGGCGCAGCGCGGCGCGTCCCCGGCGCGCGTTGGACTCCCCTCGCAGCCGGGTGGCCCGGCCACTCGCGCGAGGGGGCCCGCCGGCGCGCCGGACTCCTCGAGCGGGGCGAAACGAATAGCCCAGGCGAAGCACGCGCCGCCGCGAATGTGAGCCGTTTTTGTGACAGAGCCGGCACATCTGACGTGTTCAATCGCCCAGATCGGGTTGGCAAGGGAGAGATCTGGGCTGTGGTGCATGCATTTCGTGTTCAGGTGCCCAGATCAGGCGGTGGCGGGATGATTTGGGCTATCGAACAGGTCGTTCGCGGAGTCAGTGATGCGAGCTGGTCCGCCGGACCGGTGCGGGGTTGGGATGCGGGCTGGTCGCCAGGACCGGTGCTGGCCGGTCCTGCATCCCGGTCGCCGGCAGCAGCCCGTTGCGGCGGTGCGCGACCAGACCCGTCAGGCAGCCCGAGCCGCCGACGCGCGCTCGCCCGACAGCGCCACGGCCAGCGCACCCCGCAGCGTCGGAGAATCCTCGGGCGAGATCACCGGCGCCAGCCCGAACTTCTCCGCCTCCGCCAGCCTCCGATCCGCGTGCGCCACGGTGCGCAGCTCGCCCGTCAAGCCGAGCTCGCCAAAGCACGCCAATGGCCCGCCGCTGCTGTCGACCAGCGATTTCCGCTTGGCCGCGCTGGCCACCGCCAGCGCCACCGCCAGATCGGACCCGGGCTCATCGACGCGGACGCCTCCGACGACGTTCACGAACACGTCGGCGGCGCCGAGGCCGATGCCGCCATGACGTCCCAGGACCGCGAGCACCAACGCCACGCGATTGCGATCGAGACCCGAGACGACGCGACGGGGAGGGACGAGCTCGGACGCGCAGACCAGCGCCTGTACCTCGACGAGCAGCGGCCGTGAGCCCTCCATCGCGCACAGCACGACGCTGCCCGGGGCGCGAGTCGCCTCGCCGACAAATCGCGCGGAGGCATCGAGCACCTCGACCAGGCCCTGGTCGCGCATCTCGAACACGCCCGCCTCGTCGGTCGAGCCGAAGCGATTCTTGACGGCGCGGACCGTCCGGTAGGTCCGCTCGCGCTCGCCTTCGAACTGCAGCACGCAATCGACGAGGTGCTCGAGCACCCGCGGACCCGCCAGCGCCCCGTCCTTGGTCACGTGCCCGACGAGCAGCACGGCGATCTGCAGCGCCTTGGCGACCCGCATGATCTCGCCGGCCACCTCGCGGACCTGTCCCACCGATCCGGCGGCACTCGACAGCTCGCCGCTGTGGAGCGTCTGCACGGAGTCGATCACGCACACCTCGGGACGTTCGCGCTCGAGCGTCGCCAGCACGGCGTGAAGGTCGGTCTCGGCGATCACGGGGATATCGAGCGCGGCGGCTTCGCTCAGCCGTTCCGCTCGCAACCGGATCTGGGCGGCCGATTCCTCCGCCGAGACGTACAGCGCCCTGCGCCCGGCCGCCACGAGGTTGGCGAGCGCCATCGTGGTCAGGGTCGACTTCCCGATCCCGGGCGCGCCACCGATCAGCACCAGCGATCCCGGGACGACTCCACCCCCGAGGACGCTGTCGAGCTCACCGATCCCGGTGCTGAGACGGTCGTGCTCCTGGGCCGCGACGCTCCGCAGCGGCACCGGGGCGAGCGCCCCGGCCCGCGCGCGGGCGGCGGCCGCTCCGCTGCGTCCACTGCCGGCGGCAACCGGCCGCCGTGCTTCCTCCACCAGCGTGTTCCATTCGCCACAGCTCGGGCAGCGGCCCGCCCACCGCGCGGTCTCGTGCCCGCACGCCGAGCAGACGTGGATCGAGGAGCTGCGAGCCATCACCACGCGAGGCTACGCCGTCGTCCCGACGGCAACTCGCAAACGTCGCTGTTTTGTCACGACCTTCGCTCGAGCCTCGCCGTTTCCAGCGCGGGCGCAGCTCAAGCCGAGGCTCAGCTCGCCCCGTCACCGGGAGGCCGCGCCGTGCTCGTTCACGATCTGGGATCCGAGCAAGCCGATCGGGCGGAGGCGAAGCGAAGCGGCCCGGCGAGCATCCTGCTGTACAGAGAAGTCCACCCTGCGGCGGTCGGGCAGGAGCGCTCGAGCTGCTTGCATGCCGCGAACAGATGGAGCAGCCCGGCGGGGGTGATGCCACTCGCAGCAGCGAGCGATCGCGGAGCTCGGACGCGCCTGGGCGAAGCCGTACAGAGCCCACCCCTCGCCGCGCGACCAGGTGCTCCGCTCGGACAGCCCCTGGTGGGTGGCGAACGAGAGAACGCGCCCCGTCGCACGATCGAAGTTCACGGCCTGGATCGTAAAGCGCGGCGTCGAGCTAGGTCCGCGGCGCCACCCGGACGTCAAACGAGATGTCCCACGGCCCGTGGAACGGAACGCTGATCGATCGCTGCTCCCCGCCGCGGCCCCCGCCGCGACGACGGGGGTCCGCAACCGCCGGGCGCTACTCGGCGTCCGACGGAGTCTCCGGAGAATCGCTCTCCGGCGCTGGCTCCTCGGGTCCATCGGTGGCGCCGACACCGACCGGCGTTGGTTTCGGGGCCGGCTCGATCACGGTCAGCTTGACCTCACCGTCGCTGCCGTCCTCGGCCTGCTCCGGCTTCTCGACGAGCACCGTCGAACCCGAGGCCACCTGCTGGCGGAGCACGAAGTCCGCCAGCGGATCTTCGACATAGCGCTGAATCGCGCGACGCAGGGGCCGCGCGCCCATCGCCGGGTCCCAGCCCTTGTCGACGAGCATGTCCTTGGCGTCCTCGGACAGCTCGAGCTGCAGCTCGCGCTCGGCCATCGACTGGCGGATCCGTCGCAGCAGCAGCTCGACGATCTCCTTGATCTCGTCCTTGGCCAGCTTGTGGAAGACGATCACCTCGTCGATCCGGTTCAGGAACTCGGGCCGGAAGACCTTCTTCAGCTCGCCCATGATCCGGTTCTTCATGTCGTCGTAGGTGATCCCGGTCTCGTCGTCGGAGACGGCGAAGCCGAGCGGCGTGTTGCGCGCGATCTCGGCGGCCCCGATGTTCGAGGTCATGATCACGATGCAGTGGCGGAAGTCGACCGTCCGGCCCTGAGCGTCGGTCAACCGCCCGTCCTCCAGAATCTGGAGCAGGATGTTGAACACGTCGGGGTGGGCCTTCTCGATCTCGTCGAGCAGCAGCACGCTGTAGGGCTTGCGCCGCACCGCTTCGGTCAGCTGCCCGCCCTCGTCGTAGCCGATGTAGCCCGGCGGTGAGCCGACGAGCCGCGAGACCGCGTGCTTCTCCATGTACTCGGACATGTCGATCCGGATCATCGTGTCCTCGTCGCCGAACAGGAACTCGGCGAGCGTCCGCGCCAGCTCGGTCTTGCCGACGCCGGAGGGGCCGAGGAAGATGAACGAGCCGGTGGGGCGCTTGGGGTCCTTCAGGCCCGCGCGCGAGCGCCGGATCGCCTTTGAGACGACCTCGATCGCCGGGTGCTGGCCGATTACGCGCTTGTGGAGCTCGTCCTCCATCCGCATCAGCTTCGCGGTCTCCGCCTCGGTCAGCTTGAACACCGGGATGCCGGTCCACATCGAGACGATGTCGGCGATCTCCTCCTCGCCGATCGCGGGGCGCTCGGTGGACTCGCCCGCCTCCCACTGCTCGGCGAGCTCGCGCTTCTTCTGCGTCAGGCGCCGCTCCTTGTCGCGGAGGTTGGCGGCCTTCTCGAACTCCTGGGCCTCGATCGCCGCCTCCTTGGCGCGCCGGGTCTCCTCGATCTCGTCCTCGAGCTCGCGGTACACGGGTGGCGAGGTCATCGACTTGATCCGCATCCGCGACGCGGCCTCGTCGATCAGGTCGATCGCCTTGTCGGGCAGGAAGCGGTCAGAGATGTAGCGGTCGGCCAGATCGGCGGCCGCCTCGAGTGCCTCGTCGGTGATGTTCACCTTGTGGTGCTGCTCGTACCGGTCACGCAGCCCCTTGAGGATCTGCACGGTCTCCTCGGTGGTGGGCTGGTCGACGGTGATCTTCTGGAAGCGGCGCTCGAGCGCGGAGTCGCGCTCGAGGTACTTGCGGTACTCCTCGAGCGTGGTCGCGCCGATCGTCTGCAGCTCGCCGCGGGCGAGCGCGGGCTTGAGGATAGAGGCCGCGTCGATCGCGCCCTCGGCGGCGCCCGCGCCGACGAGGTTGTGGAGCTCGTCGATGAACAGGATGATGTCGCCGCGCTGGGTGATCTCCTTCATCACCTT
Source organism: uncultured Solirubrobacterales bacterium (assembly GCA_963767695.1). Classification (GTDB taxonomy): domain Bacteria; phylum Actinomycetota; class Thermoleophilia; order Solirubrobacterales; family Solirubrobacteraceae; genus Palsa-465. Next base: position 87,946 of record CAVYFE010000027.1, on the reverse strand, counting down.
CTTCAGCCGCTCCTCGAACTCCCCGCGGTACTTGGATCCCGCGACCAGGGCCGCCAGATCCAGCGTGTAGATCTGCTTGCCCTTCAGCAGCTCGGGCACGTCGGCGTTGGTGATCCGCTGGGCGAGGCCCTCGACGACGGCGGTCTTGCCGACGCCCGGTTCGCCGACCAGGACCGGGTTGTTCTTGGTGCGCCGGGAGAGGATCTGCATGATCCGCTCGATCTCGGTCTCGCGACCGACAACCGGATCAAGCTTGCCCTCAGAAGCGAGCTTGGTGAGGTTGCGCCCGAATTGATCGAGCAGCTTCGAAGACTTCTTGCCCTCGCCCTGGGCCGCGGGCGCACCGGCGGCCGCGCCCGCGCCGCGCTGACGGCTGCCGGGGCCGGACAGCATCCGGATCACCTCGTTGCGGATCTTCTCCGAATCGGCGTCGAAGTCGAGCAGGATCCGCGCGGCGACACCCTCGTTCTCGCGCACGAGGCCGAGCAGGATGTGCTCGGTGCCGATGTAGTTATGGCCAAGGCTCAGGGCCTCGCGCAGCGCCAGCTCGAGGACCTTCTTGGCGCGCGGGGTGAACGGGATCTGGCCGGAGGTGACCTCCTCGCCTGACCCTACGATCCGCACCACCTGTGCCCGCACCCGCTCGACGGTGATGTCGAGCGACTCGAGCACCCGTGCGGCAAGACCCTCTTCCTCGCGCAGGAGGCCGAGCAGGATGTGCTCCGTGCCGATGTAGTTGTGCTTGAGCGTTCGCGCCTCTTCTTGCGCCAGGACCACCACCTGGCGGGCTCGCTCTGTAAATCGCTCGAACATGGTTCTTCTCTCGGGCCGGGTACTCGGGCTGTGGTCGGTCGGGGGTTTTCCTGTCTATCTCCCTACGGTGCCAGAGTCGTCAAGAGACAAAGGGCCGGCTGCAGGGACGCCGATAATCCCGTTCTTCCCATCTATCCGCCGCTCGGCGGGGAACAATGAGCGAAACGGTCTTCTTCTCGTGCCATAAGCCAGTCTAGCAATCGACCTCTCGGGCCTTTCCGGTACCCGAGCGCTGTTTGCGGGGTTCGTGGAGCGGGGCCGGTGGCGGCGGGCCGCTCGGGGCGGCGGGGGCCGCTCGGGGCGGAGGGGCGCTCGGGGCCCGGCGCCGCCAGGGCGCGGGGCCGCCAGGGCGCGGGCCGGCGGGGCTGCGGGCCGGAGACCCGAGGGCGCCACCGGCCCGATGATCCGCCCCCTCGACCCGCCCGGACCTCGTCAACGGCCGTAACGTTCCGCGAAATCAACCACCCAAGCTCCGCGAAACTTTAGGGCCCGCAGCAGGCCCTAGAGTTACGCGCATCGTCCGGCCACTGGTTCCGCGCCACATTGGAGCCCTTCCGAATCGGCGGGGAAGGAGCTGGAGCGGTCGAGCGGTGGCGTCTGGAGCGGTGCCGTCAGGAGCGGTGCCGTCTGAATCGGTGCCGTCTGAATCGGTGCCGTCTGAATCGGTGCCGTCTGAATCGGTGGCGTCTGAATCGGTGCCGTCTGAATCGGTGGCGCCTGCCCCGACGCCGCAAAGCGTCCCGCCAAGCCGCCCCCGGCGACGGCTCAGTCCCGCATCGCCGGAAACAGCACCACCTCCCGGATCGACCGGCGCCCGGTCAGCGCCATCACGAGCCGATCGATGCCGATCCCGATCCCGCCGGTGGGGGGCATCCCGTACTCCAGCGCCTGAATGAACGACTCGTCGTAGGGTTGCGCCTCGAGGTCCCCGGCGCCGGCCAGCTGCCGTTGCTGTTCGAAGCGGCGACGCTGTTCGTCGGGATCGTTGAGCTCGGTGAACGCGTTGGCGAACTCCATCCCGCCGACAAACGCCTCGAATCGCTCGGCCAGCCCTTCCACAGACCGATGGCGCTTGGCGAACGGGGAGAGTTCGACCGGGTAGTCGAGCAGCAGGGTCGGCTCGATCAGAGTCGGCTCGACGTGCTTGGAGAGCAGCTCGTCGACCAGCTGGGGCCAGGTGTCGCCTTCGGAGACGTTCAGGCCGCGCGCCGCCATCTCCCCGGCGAGCGCATCGCGCTCCCGGAATGCCAGCACGTCAATGCCGGTCCGGGCACGGATCGCCTCGACCAGAGTCTCTCGATGCCATGGCGCCGAGAAATCCAGCGGGCCCTCGTAACCGACCTCGGAAGCGACGTATGACACCAGCCGCTCGCACCGCTCCGCCACCGCCATGTAGTCCGCGTAGGCCTCGTACCATTCGAGCATCGTGAACTCGGGGTTATGCGTGGAATCGACCCCCTCGTTTCGGAAGTCCTTGCCGAGCTCGTAGACCCGCTCGAGCCCGCCGACGATCAGCCGCTTCAGATACAGCTCGGTGGCGATCCGCAAGAACAGATCGCGGTCTAGTGCGTTGTGGTGGGTAACGAACGGCCGGGCCGCCGCGCCTCCATAAAGTGGCTGCAAAACCGGTGTTTCGACCTCGATGAACCCTTCGGCATCCAGGAACCGCCTGATCGCCGAGAGCACCCGCGCGCGGGCCACGAACAGCGCGCGAGCCTCTTCGTTGGCGATCAGGTCGAGCTCGCGGTGGCGATAGCGGGTCTCGACATCCGTCAGCCCGTGGTGTTTCTCCGGCGGCGGCCGCAGCGTCTTTGCCAGCAGCACGAACGAGGTCACCCGGAGCGTCAGCTCCCCCCGGCGCGAGCAGAACGCGACGCCGTCGATTCCGATCAGATCCCCCAGGTCGAGTCCCAGCAACCGCTCCATTCCGGCAGCGCCGAGCTCGTCGACGCGCGCCTGGAGCTGGATTCGACCGGAGCGATCGACCAGGTCGAGGAACGCCATCCGTCCCTGGCCACGCCGGGCCGCCAGCCGCCCGGCGACGCGATGGGAGACCGACGTCTCCTCGCCCGCGGCCAGCGACGCATGAGCATCGCGGACGGCGGCGATCGGCTCGACGCCATCGAACTGATGGGGGAACGGATCGACGCCCTCCCCCCGCAGCGCGTCGAGCTTCGCGCGGCGAACCGCGAGCAGCTCCGAGGACGCGACGCGTTCGTCGCCCACCGGACCGTGCCTACTTCGAAGCGACGTCGATCTTCGTGATCTTCAGCTTACGCTCGCCCTTGGGCGTGGAGAAGATGACCTCCTCGCCGCGCTTGCGACCGATCAGGGCCTTGCCAACCGGAGACTCGTTCGAGAGCTTCAGCTCCGTCGGGTTCGCTTCCGCCGAGCCGACGATCGTGTACTTGGTTGACTTGCCTCCCTCGTCCTTGACGTGAACCAGGGAGCCGACGCGGACCACGTCGGTGCCGAGATCGGAGGCATCGATCACGGTCGCCGACCGCAGCTTGTCCTCGAGCGCGGCGATCCGCGCCTCGAGCATCGCCTGCTCGTTCTTGGCGTCGTCGTATTCGGCGTTCTCGGTGATGTCACCGAACTCGCGCGCCTCCTTGATTCGAGCGGCGACCTCGCGACGGCGGATTGTCGACAGATACTCGAGCTCGGCCTTGAGATTGGCCAGTCCTTCGGGAGTGAGAATGACGTCCTTGGGCATTGCGCATGACCTGTGGTTTGGGGCGATCTGGACGAGAAAAAACCCGCCCTAGCAGCGGGAAAGAGCACGCTTCGGCTCGCGTGGGCGGACGAGTATAGACACCCGCGGCGAGACCCGGAGATAGCTCAGCGGGCGTCTAGGAGAACCCTCACCTTAAGTGGCACCCACCGGAAGTTCCCTCGCATTCGAGTCGCCCCTGGCGGCGCCTGGCTTCGTCCTCGTCGGCTCGCGCAGCGCTGCTGCGCGTCGCCCTCCTGCGTCCTCGCCAGTCATCCACCACTGGCGCCTCTCGGCGCGACCGAACTTGGGGCTGGCACCACTAAGTCCTCCCTCCGGCACGGCGGGGAGGACTTACGTCCGGAAACACGTTGAGCCACACCCTCGCGCCGCGGGCGTCGAAGTAGCCACGGGTATCCCGGTCCGGCCTCCGTTGGGGCAGCCCGCTCAGCGACATCCACACCCGCGGATGGACGATCAGTCCACCGGCCAGCTCGACCGCGCCAGCCGGTCTGCGCGCCGCCACGAACTTCACCGACACCGAGCATTTCAGCTCCGGTCCGCCCAGCGGATCGCGCGAGAGTCGATGACCCGCGAGCAGGTAGCGGCCCGTGACGATCCTCTCTGGGGCGCCGCCCTGGCGATCGAGCAGTGCGCCCAGCGCGTCGCCGATGATGTCGGCCGCGTCGGCCGATGTCGACTCGGAGTCATCGGAGTGGGCGCAGCCGAAGCGATCGGTGTCCGAGGGGTTGAGGTTCGTCGCCGAGGGGATCCCGACGGCGTTTCCGGCCGGGAAGATGTAGCCGAGCATGTCCTCGCCGAGCCCGTCGATGAACCGGTATGGCGTGTGCATGTGTGGGATCAGCCACGGCGGGAGGGAGTCGCTGGGCGTCTGCATGTCCTGCGGCCCGAGGAACGAGCGTAGATACGTGAACGGAAACGCCTCGCCCGGGATCGAGATGAACTCTCCGTCCCCGATCCTGAACGCTGCGACCTCCGAGCGGAGTGCCTGACCCGGCGAGGATCCGTTCGGGAGCACCGGCGAGGCCTTCGTGCAATTGCGGTTATAGCCAGGCCGCTGCGCGAATACGCCGGCGCCCGCGCCGAGCTCGAACAGCGCGTTCTGGAGCGGAATGCAGATGTTGGCGCGGGCGCCCCAGATCGTGTCGGAGCCCGAATAGTGATACGCGCCGGAGCGCAGCGCGCCAAGGATCGGCATCGCCATGTCCTCCCCGAACGCCCTCGTCTCTCCCGCGTAGCCGAGCGGGACATGCAACGCGCCCGCCACGTCGAGCGCCGCGCCGACACGGAACAGCGTCCGGCACCCCGCCGGGTGCGACGCGTCGATGAACTGCTGCGGCGTGCGCGAGATCGCGCGCGAATACACCTCGGGGCTCTCGGCCGACCCGACCGAGCCGGCCATCTCGATCGCGACGCCGCCCAACCGCTGCTCCAGAGCCGACCGGAAGAACCCCACCCAGTCCGCGGACACCCAGTTGTTCTGCGCATCGAGCTGCGGCGTGCCGCCATTGAAACCGAGTGTCTCGTCGTGCTGGCTGACGCTCGCGAGCGTGACGATCGCTTTGCCGCGCCGGTCGACCGCTTCGAGCACCGGTACGTGCTGGTCGTCAACGAACGGATAGGAGGACCAGCACTGGCGCACGTTGCGAGGTTCCAGCACCTCGGTGTAACGGATCCGGGCGGGACGCATCGCGCGGTAGGCGCGCTCGATCGCGCGGGCACTCTGCTTTACGAGGTAATCGACCCAGTAATTGTTGACGCCCGAGGTGGTCTGCTCCACCCCGCCGAGCCCGAGACTGTCCGGAGCCGATTCGTCGTGGGTGGCTGAGATGAAGATCCCGTCCAGCCGGTAGCCGTCGGCCCGCACCTTCGCGCGGATCCGCTGCTGGTAGACGTTGAACAACCCCTCCTGGTCGACGACTTCGACCGCGATCGTCCGCCCCCCGGCCGAGACCGCCATCGCCCGTGCGGTGACCGGATCGGCGACCCGGTCGAAAAAGCGGGGCGTATTGGCCCCGCCACCCAGCAGGTTCCCGTCCCAGCGGTCGTTGTGGTTGCAGTCGTCGTAGGGATCGCCGGGGTCGTAGTGGCCGTCGTGGTTGAGATCGATGTAGGGCTCCTCGAAGGCGAACAGGCGAGGACCGTCGAAGCGACCTGTGTGGTCACAGTCGGCGGGGTCGCCGTTGGGTGCCCGGCCGTGAAGCGGCGGTGAGAAGCTCTCGACCGCCGCGCCGACGCGGAACGACGCTGCGGGTCCGTGCTGATACGGGCCGTGATAGCCGCCGGCCGGGGTCAGCAGCGCGGCTGGCTGCACCTGAGCGCGGGCGACGGCGGGGGCGAGCCCGACCGCGAGCACGACAACCGCGGATACGCCGAAACGCACGATCGCAGGCACCGGACCCATCCTCTCCTCCAGGGGACGAAACGGCCGCGGACCCTACTACGCGGCGGCGCAGGCGGCGTCGGTAAACAGCGCCCGGGCGTCCTGCACGGTCGCCGCCCGCTGCAGCGCCGCCTGGAGCGCCCGTCCACCGCCGAGCTTCTCCGCGTACCAGGGATAGAACTTCCGCAGGTAGCGCGCGGCCCGGTCAGCTCCGAGGTGCTCGCACGCGCGCTCGAGCACCCAGTCGAGCTCCGCGAGGATCTCATCCGGGTCGGGCTCGCCCTCACGGCGCCCGAGCAGCTGCTCGAACAGCCACGGGTTGCCGAGCGAACCACGCGCCAGCAGCACGCCCGCGGCTCCGGTCAGCTCGAACGCGCGCCACGCCGCCTCGGCGCTCTGCAGGCCGCCCGAGATCAGCACCGGCACCGGCAGCTCCGCCACCAGCGACTGAGCCAACTCGTAATCGGGTGCGCCGCTGTGGCGCTGGGAAGTGTGGCGAGGATGGATGCAGACGCCGGCCACGCCACCGTCGAACACCAGCCGACGAGCCACCTCGACGCCGCTCAGATCGCCGGGGCCCTGGCCGGTCCGAAGCTTCACCGTCACCGGCAGGCCGCTCCCCCGCGCGGCTGCTCGCGCCAATGCCACCGCTCGCGACGGATCCGCCAACAGCGCGGCGCCCGCTCCCGTCTTGCAGACCTTCGGGACCGGGCAGCCCATGTTGAGGTCGATCAGGTCCGCGCCCGCCGCCGCGACCTGCTCCGCGGCCGACGCCATCACCTCGGGATCGTGGCCGAACAGCTGCATCGACACCGGGTGTTCGTCGGGATGGATACGCAGCAGCTCACGACAGGTCCGCTCGTTGCGGTAGTGGACCGCGAAGCTCGAGACCATCTCCGAGACGACCAGCCCGGCGCCGTATCGCTTGGCCTGCAGGCGCACGAACCAGTTGCCGATCCCGGCCAGCGGCGCGAGCACGACCCGGTTGGAGATCGGCACCCCGCCGAGGGTCCATGCGTCGTTGAGAGTGGGCGACATACCGATTCATGGTACGAATCCGGTGCATGGATATCGGTCCCCTGCTCAAGCCCTGGAGCGAGATCGTGCTCGAGCAGGTGCCGGGCATCGAGCTGTTTGACGCGCACACGCACCTCGGACAGAACGATCCCGACGGGATGAGCCAGACCCGCGAGCAGCTGATCGCGGGGCTCGAGCTGGCCCATGCCCGCGGGGCGTTCGTGTTCCCGATGCACGAGCCCGACGGCTATCCGCCCGCCAACGACGCGGTGCTCGAGGCCGCCCGCGAGGCCGACTCGCTGCTGATCCCGTTCTGCCGCGTGAACCCGCACGACGACCCGCTCCGCGAGGCTGAGCGGTGCCTGAGCGCGGGGGCCAGAGGGATCAAGCTCCATCCGCGGGCCGAGGCGTTCACCCTCGACCATCCGGGCGTGCGCTCGCTGGTCGCGCTCGCGCACGAGCGCCGCCTCCCGGTGTTGATCCACGCCGGTCGGGGCATCCCGGCGCTGGGGCTCCACGCGGTGGAGCTGGCCGAGGATTTCCCGGAGGCCCGGTTGATCCTCGCGCACGCGGGCATCTGCGACCTGTCCTGGATCTGGCGCGTCGCGCCCGATCACCCGAATCTGCTGTTCGACACGGCCTGGTGGATGCCAGCCGACCTGCGGGCGTTGTTCGCGCTCGTGCCGCCGGGCCAGATCGTGTTCGCCAGCGACGCGCCGTACGGCAACACCGCGATGTCGGCTGCATTCCAGCTCCGCACCGCCCTCCAGGTTGGCCTCTCGACGGAGCAGATCCGGTCGATCGCCTCCGAGCAGGCGCTGCGGCTCGCTGCCGGGGAGCTGCTGGCGCCGGCCGGTCCCGCGGTCGGCGAGCGCGAGCAGCCACCGCACGTGCTGCTCGACCGGGTCTCGGAGTTCCTGATGCTCGGTGCGATCGCGACGATGCGCGGGTCGGAGGCGGGCGCCGAGATGCTGGCGCTCGCACGGCTGGCATGCGACGTCCCGGACGACGTCGACGACGCGCCGGTGTTCGCCGCAATCCGCCACCTGGTCGACATCTACGACGAGATCGCCGCCGACCATCCCACGGACCGCCGGCGGATCGCGTTCCTGATCCTGGCCACCACCGTGGCGCGCACCCCCGACGTGCCGATTCCCGAGCTGACCCGGGAGCCCGCCGCGCAGCCGGCCCCCGAGCCCGCCGGCTGATCAATCAGCTCTGGTTGCGCTGCCAGATCAGCTGCAACCCGGCCAGCGTCAGCAGGTCGTCGACCTGGTCGACGGTCTCACGCACGAACGGCACCAGCGCGTGCGCCAGACCGCCGGTCGCGATCACGGTCGTGCTCGCCCCCAGCTCCCCGCGCAGCCGGCGGACGATTCCGTCGACCTGGCCCGCGAACCCGTAGACGATCCCGCTGCGAATTGCGTCGACGGTCGATTTGCCGATCAGCGACCTGGGCGGCGCCAGCTCGACCTTGGGGAGCTTCGCGGCGCGGTCGTACAACGCGTCGATCGAGATCTCCGCGCCGGGGCTGATGATCCCGCCCAGGTACTCGCCCGCCGCTGACACGGCGTCGTAGGTGATCGCGGTTCCGAAATCCACCACCACGCAGGTGTCCTTGACGCGCTCGTAGGCGGCCACCGCGTTGACCAGCCGGTCGGCGCCGACCTCGTGCGGGTTATCGATCCTGATCGGCATCCCGGTCCGGATCGATGGCCCCACCACCAGCATCCGGTGGCCCAGGTAGCGATCCGCCACCGCAGTCCACTGCTCGGACAGCTGCGGCACCGTCGAGGACACGATCGAGGCGTCGACGTCGGCCAGCGCGAGGCCGCGCAGCGCGAGCAGGTTCGAGAGCGCCGCCCCGAGCTCGTCGCCGGTGGATTCCCGGACCGTCGCGAAGCGCCAGTGTTCGGCGAGCACCTCGCGCTCGTCGAACACGCCGAAGTGAGTCTGGGTGTTGCCGACATCGACGACGAGCAGCATGGGCGGGGATTATGGGGCCTGCGAATCTCGCCGGGGCAGCGGCGGTCCCACCAGTCTCACCTCCTGGCCGGGTCCCAATCGCGACAGCACGAGTGCGAGCGGTTCCCCTCCCGGCAGCTTCAGCTCCGGATCGAGCTCGAGCAGCGGCACGAGCACGAACCGCCGCGAGCGGATTTCCGCGTGCGGCAGGCTCAGCCGCTCGGATCGGTACTCGCGCTCCCCCAGCAGCAGCAAATCGACATCGATCGCCCGCGGACCGTGCGGGACGCCGCCGGGGACACGCCCCACCAGGCGCTCGACCTCCTTGCAGGCCTCGAGCAGCTGCTCGGGACCGTGGGTGGTCTCGACCCGCACACAGGCGTTGAAGAAGTCCCGCTGATCGAGCACCAGGCCGACCGGCTCGGTCTCGTACACGGACGAGGAGGCGAGCACCTCGACTCCGCCTCGGGGCAGCTGCGCGACGGCAGCTTCGAGCTGCGCTCGACGATCGCCCACGTTCGAGCCCAGCCCGAGATAGCCGACCGTCACTCCGCCTCGCGCCAGACCTCGACCGACACCTCGCTGACCGAGAACGGCAACGGCGGCTCGGGCTTGGACGCCTTGACCCACACCGCCTGCGCGTCGTACTGACCGAGCAGCCGATCGGCGATCGCCGCGCACAGCCGCTCGAGCGTCTTGTAGGAGCGCTGCTGGGCGACGAGGTTCGCGCTGTCGCACACCTGGGCGTAGTCGACCGTGTCCTCGATCCGATCGGTGACGGTCGCGTCGCAGTCGCCCACGTCGAGCCGCAGATCCAGTAACAGCCGCTGTCCGACTTCCCGCTCGGCGGCCGTCACCCCCACGTGCGTGAACAGCGAGAGGCCGGTGATCTCGATCGCCACCTCGGGCTCGGATCGCTCCGCGCCCTCCTCGTCGTCCCCCTCTACCTCGTCGTACTCGTCGCCGTCATCGAGCTCCATGGCGGGTTGACCGTAGCAGCCGCCACCGCGAGCGCGTCCCGCACGGGGGCGACCTCGTGGACCCGGAAGACCCGCGCTCCCGCGGCGTACGCGAGCACGTTGGTGGCGACCGTTCCGGCCAGCCGCTGATCGACGTCCCGTCCGGTGAGCTTGCCGAGAAACGACTTGCGCGAGGTGCCGATCACCACCGGCGGACCGAGGAGGACGAGCTCGTGCAGCCGCCGCAGCAGTTCCAGGTTGTGGGCCACCGTCTTGCCGAACCCGATCCCGGGGTCGACCATGATCCGCTCGACCGGAACCCCGGAGGCGAGCGCGAACTCAATCCGGCCGTTCAGGAACGCCTTGACCTCGTCGACCACATCCTCGTAGCGCGGATCGTCCTGCATCGTCCGCGGCTCGCCCAGCATGTGCATCAAGCAGCAGCTCGCGCCGGACGCCGCGATGACCGGCGCCATCTCGGGATCACCGCGGAACGCCGTCACATCGTTGACGATCGTCGCGCCGGCGCGCAGCGCCTCCACCGCCACCGCCGCCTTGTAGGTGTCGATCGAGATCTGGGTCGAGGTGCCGGCCGACATCAATCCGTCGATCACCGGCAGCACGCGCCGAAGTTCGTCTTCGGCGCTCACGGGGTCCGCGCCGGGCCGGGTCGACTCGCCGCCGATATCGAGGATCGCCGCCCCATCGGCCTCGAGCTCCAGCCCGTGAGCAATCGCCGCCGCGGGCTCCAGGAACCTGCCGCCGTCGGAGAACGAATCCGGGGTCACGTTGACCACTCCCATGATCCGGAAGTCGGCGGACTCCTGACTCACCGGCCGTCCTCATCCGGCCACCGTCCGTGCTCGTCGAAGTACTCGCGCGCCTCCTCCTCCCGCTCCCGGTCGCGGTTGCTCTCGACGCTCATCCTGAACATCCAGTTGAGCATCCAAACCGTCAGCGCCACCAGCAGCAGCGCCACGCCCGCCGCCGACAGCAGCGTATGAGTGTCACCGCTCGTCGAGACGCGTCCGTGACCGAGCACGATCAGGACCACGCCGCCGAGTGCGATCGCCAGCGGCAGCCACACTCGCGTCGCCGACAGCAGGAAGCGTGAGAATCTGCCACCTTGCTCGGACATGCTCGCCCCAGGCACGTTACCTTGTGCCGCTCACACCGCTGCTGGAGGGAAGCCGATGACCGACGGACTGACTCGACGGACGTTGCTGCGCGGTGCCGCGGGAGGCGCGGCCATGCTCGCGGCCGGGGGCCTGCCCGCGTGGGCTCGGCCGCAGAGCAAGCACCATCGCCTCCGCCAGCCCGACAGCCTCCCGTTTCCGCACCTCCCGGCCGGGACCCCGAGCATGCCGGAGATCCGCAACATCGTCGTGCTGATGATGGAGAACCACTCGTTCGACAACCTGCTGGGGATGGTGCCCTACCAGGTCAGAGATCGCGCCGGGGTCGACGGCCTCACGCGCCACCGGGGCCGCGTTCTGAACCTCAACCGCGACCTCAGTGGTCATCCCGTGTTCGCCACGCATGGCGCGTCGCCGTGCCAGCTCGACGGTGAGCCGACCCAGTCCTGGAACGCCAGCCACGAGTCCTACGACGGCGGGCGCAACGACGGCTTCGTCAGAGCCAGCGGCCCGATCGCAATGACCTTCTGGGACAGGAGCGACCTGCCCTTCAGCTACTCGCTCGTCAAGCACTTCCCGCTCGGGGAGCGGTACTTCTGCTCGGTGCTGGCGCAGACTTACCCGAACCGGCGCTTCCTGTTCGCCGCCACGGCCTCCGGGACGATCTCCACGACCACGGCGGGGTTGCTCCCCTCGGCGGCCAACGGCACGATCTTCGATCGGCTCGACGCCTACAAGGTCGACTGGCGCGTCTACTACCAGCAGCTCGCGAGCCCCCTGATCCTGCCGAACTTCCGCAACAACTCCTCGCAGGTCGCGCGCACCAGTCCGTTCACCCAGTTCGCCACCGACGCCGCGGCCGGCAAGCTGCCGCCGTTCACGTTCCTGGATCCGAACTACACCACCACTTCCGAGGAGAACCCGCAGGACATCCAGATCGGCGAGGAGTTCGTCGCCAACGTCGTGCAGACGCTGATGCAGGCCCCCACCTGGAAGCACACCGCGCTGTTCATCACCTACGACGAGCACGGCGGCTACTACGACCACGTACCGCCGCCGCCCGCGATCAAGCCGGACGCGATCCCGCCGATGCTCGCTCCCGGCGATGCCCCCGGCGCCTACGACCGCTACGGCTTCCGGGTGCCGCTGATCGTGGTCTCACCGTGGGCGAGACCTAACTATGTCTCCCGCGTCGTCCAGGACCACACCTCGATCACGGCGTTCATCGAGCGCAAGTGGAACCTGCCCGCGATGACCTTCCGCGACGCCAACGCGCAGCCGATGACCGACTACTTCGACTTGCGCCACGCCGCGTTCCGCGAGCCCCCGCGGCTCGCCGCCGCGCCGCCGCTCGGCCCCGGCCTCGAGGCGTGTCACGCGCAGGGCCTGAATCCGCCGCTGCCGGGGACCGCGAGCACGCCGGAGCAGGCGGACGTCGCGCGGTACCTGCTGCGGGCTCGGTAGCGATTACTCCGCCGTGCCTCCCGCCAGCCCGGGCCTGGGTAGCGGCCGCGGGCCCTCGCGGCCCGGTGCCCGCTCGGGTGAGGGCGGTGGGAGCGGCACCTCGGGCGGGGGCGGGGCCTCGGCGCCGAACACCTCTTCCTCGGTCCCCCCGCCGAGCAGCGCCTCGAACTGCTCGCGCTCGATCGTCTCGCGCTTGATCAGGATCTCGGACAGCTTGCCGAGCGACGCGCGATGGGTGGTCAGGATGTTCCTGGCCTGGACGTGGGCCGACTCGACGATCCTGCGGATCTCGTCGTCGATCTCCCGCGCGATCTCGTCGGAATAGTCGGGCTCGGCGGAGAACTCGCGGCCCAGGAACGGCATCCCGTGGTCGTGGCCGAACACCCGGGGGCCCAGCTTCTCGGACATCCCGAACCGCATCACCATCTGCTTGGCGGTCGCGGTGACCTTCTCGAGATCGTTCGACGCGCCCGTCGTCACCTCGCCGAAGATGATCTCCTCGGCGGCGCGGCCGCCGAGCGTCATCGCCATCGTGTCGAGCAGCTCCGCGCGGGTGGTCAGGAACTTGTCCTCGGTCGGCAGGGAGATCGTGTAACCAAGCGCCTGCCCGCGCGAGATGACCGAGATCTTGTGGACCGGATCGCTGTTCGGGAGGTAGTGGCCGACGATCGCGTGGCCCATCTCGTGATAGGCGGTGATCTTGCGCTCCTTGTTGCTCATCACGCGCGTCTTCTTCTCCGGGCCCGCGATCACCCGCATGATCCCTTCCTCGAGCTCGTCCTGAGTGATCTCGCGCTTGCCGCTGCGGGCGGCGAGCAGCGCCGCCTCGTTGACCAGGTTGGACAGATCGGCGCCGGTGAATCCGGGCGTCTGCCCGGCCAGGGCGTCGACGTCGATCTCTCGCGCCAGCGGCTTGCCGCGCGTGTGGACGTCGAGGATCTTCTTGCGGCCGAGACGATCCGGTCGGTCGACCACGATCTGGCGGTCGAACCGTCCCGGGCGCAACAGCGCCGGGTCGAGGATGTCGGGCCGGTTGGTGGCGGCGATCAAGATGATGTTGTCCTTCATCTCGAACCCGTCCATCTCGACCAGCAGCTGGTTCAGGGTCTGCTCACGCTCGTCGTGACCGCCGCCGAGGCCGGCGCCGCGGTGGCGCCCGACCGCGTCGATCTCGTCCATGAAAATGATGCAGGGCGAGTTCTGCTTGGCCTGCTCGAACAGGTCGCGGACGCGCGAGGCGCCCACGCCGACGAACATCTCGACGAAGTCCGAGCCAGAGATCGAGAAGAACGGCACGCCCGCCTCGCCCGCGACCGCGCGGGCCAGCAGCGTCTTGCCGGTGCCGGGCGGTCCGTACAGGAGCACGCCCTTGGGGATCCGCGCGCCGAGCGCCTGGAATTTCTTCGGGTTCTCCAGGAACTCCTTGATCTCGTGCAACTCCTCGACCGCTTCGTCGACCCCCGCGACGTCGCGGAAGGTGATCTTCGGCGAGTCGACCGACATTCGCTTGGCGCGCGATTTGCCGAACGACATCACCTTCGAGCCGCCGCCTTGGACCTGGTTCATCAGGAATATCCAGAAGCCGATGAAGATCACGAACGGGAGGATGTAGGTGAGCAGCGACAGCCACCCGTTCGACGTCTTGCCCTGGACGTCGAGCGAGCCGCCGGGAATCGCCGCGGTCTCCTTCTGAGCGTCATTGATCAGCGTCGCTGCGTAGTCATCCGGATAGCCGACCGAGTACTTAATCCCGCCGGTCGTCGTCACGTCGACTGTGTTGTCCTTGGTGTGGATCGACAGGCTCTTGACCTGGTTGGTCTCCAGCTGCGTGAGCAGGTTCCCGAACGTCTGCTTCGGCGCGTGGCTGGAAGTGCCGATCAGCTTCTGCGCAAAGAACGCAAGCACCACGACGATCAAAATCGGGAATGCGGCGCTCTTGAAAAACCTGCTCATGAGTTGATTCTGCGCATGCGAAGCGGAGGCAGGGGGCGGGGAATGGTCAAGCGTAGCACCTACCTTTGGCCCGCTGGCCAGGGTTGCAGGGCACCGTTCACTCCCTCAACGCAGCCACGTAGGGCAAGTTGCGGTAGCGCTCGCCATGGTCCAGGCCGTACCCGATCGCGAACCGGTTGGGGATCTCAAACCCCACATAGCGGGCGCGCAGATCAACTTTTCTACGCTCGGGTTTGATCAGCAGCGCGCACACCTCGAGCGAGTTCGGATTCCGGCCGGCCAGGTTGCGCAGCAGATACTGGAGCGTCAGTCCCGAGTCGACGATGTCCTCGACGATCAGCACGTCGCGGCCCTCGATCGCGGCGTCGAGGTCCTTGAGGATCCGCACCACGCCCGACGATTTGGTCGCAGATCCGTACGAGGCGACCGCCATGAAGTCCACTTCCACGGGAATCTCCAGGTGGCGCATCAGGTCCGAGAGAAAGAACACGGCACCCTTTAAAACGCCAATCAGCACCAGATCCTTGCCCGCGTAGTCGCGAGAAATCTCGCCGGCGATCTCGCGGACCCGGCGCGCGAGATCGTCGGCCGGGACGAGGATCTCGCCGATCGCGTCGTCGTCGGTCACGAAAATTCAGTTTATGGGCGCGCGCTGCGCGCCTGTGGTGTCGCCCGGATTCCCTCGCGCCAGCGGCGGGGTCCGCTCGAACCGAAGCACACCGCGTTCCGCCACCGCCCGCACCCCGTGGGGCAAATCGAGGGCCGCCCGCCCCCGCAGCGCCAGCGCTGCGACGTCGTCGGCCCGCCGCGCCGCGCCCGGCGCCGGCGCGCCGGCCGCGCCGTCGGCGAGATGTTGCACGACCAGCGCACGCAAGGGCGCCGGCAGCTCGCGCAGCCGCGCCAGCGCGATCACGTGGCGTCCCTCGAGCGCCGCTTCGACTGCCGCGTCGAGCACCGCCGCCTCGGCGCGGAGGATCGCCGCCAACGCGAGCACGTTTTCCTCGGCCGCGGGGTGTACCTCGCGCAGCGCAGGGACCAGGCGCGAGCGGATCCGCGCGCGTGCATAGGTATCCATGTGGTTGCTTTCGTCCTCGCGCCAGGCCAGCCCCCGCGCGGTGCAGTACGCGGCCGTCTCCTCGCGCGTGTAACCGAGCAGCGGCCGCACGAGCGAACCCTCCCGTGGGCGCATGCCCAGCAGCGCCCGCCGGCTCGGCGAGGAGGCGAGGCGATACAGAATCGTCTCGACCTGATCGGTCGCGGTGTGGCCCGCGGCGACATCGGCGCCTCGCGAGCGCGCGATCTGCGCTGCCGCTCCATAGCGCTCATCACGCGCCCAGGCCTGGACGTTTCCGCGCTCGGGCCGCCGCGGCCGGCGGATCT
This sequence comes from uncultured Solirubrobacterales bacterium, assembly GCA_963767695.1. Taxonomy (GTDB): domain Bacteria; phylum Actinomycetota; class Thermoleophilia; order Solirubrobacterales; family Solirubrobacteraceae; genus Palsa-465. Next base: position 72,142 of record CAVYFE010000027.1, on the reverse strand, counting down.
CGAGGGCCACCGCCAGCCGTTGACACAGCGCGGCGCAATGGCGCTCGTCCTGCTCGGCGCCGTCGCGCAGCCCGTAGTTGACGTGCAGCGCGCTCACCGCGCCGTTGCCGGCGATCCGCACGGCGAGATCGAGCAGGCAGGTGGAGTCGCGACCGCCCGAGAACAGCACCACGACCGGCCTGCCGGCCGCCAGCAGCCCCTCGTCACGGACGGGTTCGAGCAGTTCCACGCTCAATCCGCGCCGTCCTGGCGGGCCACGAAGATCTCGGTCGAGTCCGAGAAGCCCTTCAGCGTGATCTCGGCGATCCGCTCGAACTCGAGGTGGGAGCCTGCCTGCTCGACGACCGGCCGTGTGACCAGCACCTCGCCACCCGCGGCGCGGGCCGCCACGCGCGAGGCGATGTTGACGTCGCGGCCGTAGTAGTCGCCGTCGCGATACAGCGCGCCGCCGGCGTGGATCCCGACCCGCGGCTCGGGCCGCCCGGTGTGCAGGCGCTGGAAGCCGACCGCCCAGTCGGCCAGCGCCACCGGATCCGAGCCGACGATCATCACCCCGTCGCCGATCGTCTTGATCACGCGCGCCTCATCGGGCAACGTCACCTCGACCGCTTCGACGAACCGCTCGACGGCGTCGACCGCCTCGAGCTCACCCACCTCCTCGGTCAGCCGCGTGTAGCCGGCCAGGTCCGCGAACGCGATCGCCACCCGCATCCGCCCCAGATCGAGCTCCTGCCCGTCCTGGTCGGCTTCCATGTGACCGACCACGTCCTGCTCGATGAAGTGCTGTAAATACCGTTGGTGGACGTGGTCCATGACCGGCGAGGACAGCGGCAGCAGCTCGCGGGAAAGTCCCAGCATCTGCTCCGCGATCTCAACGCCGGTCGAACCTGAGCGCATCAGCGGTTCGTGCACGTAGAGGTGAAACAGCCTGACCTCCGCATCGGCGACCTGCGCCATCGCCTGTCCGTAGACCCGAACCAGCTGCAGCATCGCCGCCAGCGGGAGTCCCGCGGATAGCACCGCGGCGACGTAGCGGAGCAGTTGCAGGTCGGCCTCGGTCAACGAGTCCGACTGATCGGTGCTCACCCCGAGGGTGGTCAGGATCCGCTCGATCAGCGCCGGTTCGAGGCCCGTCTCGCGCGCGGCTTGCGCGCGTGTGTAACCACCGGCCAGGGACGGGAACAGCTCCTGTAGGTAGCCGAACGCGAGCCGCCCCTGCTCGGTGGCCCTGCGAATCTGCTCGAGCGGGTGGCCGCGGTCGCGCATCCTCGCGACCATCCGGGCCTGGCTGACCGCGGCGGGCGTCCACACGCGCGCGTACTGGGGGATTACTCCCGCTCGCGCCCACCGCCTGAGCGTCCCCGGGGAGACGCCCGCGCGCTGCGCGGCCTCGGCGAGGCTAAGGCTCCCGTTTTCGTCTCCGCCGCGGCGCATCGACACAGTCTCCCCCACGAGGGCGTGGGAAACGGCTGACGGAGACATACCGTCCCCCCGCTTAAGGTCGGAAGCGGGACCCCGATGAGAACGAGGTCCCGCTACCCGCGGACGTAACGGCCCGCTGCGTCGGCCGTAGGCGCTCGTCACGTTTCCGGCGGCGCCTCGCGGGGGGGCGTCCCGCCTCAGCAGAACCCTTTCCCACGCTCCGACCTGTTGCCTTGCTCGTGGCAGCTAGGTCTACTCGCCATCGCCGCCGATGTCAATACGCCTGGTTGATTTTCGTACCTGGACCGCGGCAGCGGCCCCTGCGCCGCGGACCGCTCAGACCTCCAGATGCGGGTAATCCGCCGCGATCATCGCCCGGTAGCGCGAAAACAGCGGCTTGGTGATCGGCAGGATCGCCAGCGCAGCCTTCACGTCGCCACCGGTCTTGATCCTCCGCCGCGCGATCGCGATCGCCATGTTCTCCTTTCCCTGGAAATAGCGGTTCGCGATCTCCGAGCTCATCGCCATCTTGACCTTCGGCTCCCAGGAGACCTCGTCGGACCATTCCCAGGCCAGGTTCGGCTCCTCGGGCCGCCCGGACCGGATGTTGACGACCATGTCCAGGTCGGTGAATTCGAATCGCTGCGGGGTGTCCGCCTCACGGAGCTTCGGACCGATCTCGGGGTCGTCGCTCATCAGCGAGAACGTACGGTCCATCACCTCGCGAAACTCCTCGCTGGACTTGAAGGCGTTCATCAGCGCGGCGTGAGTCTAAACAACTAATCTCGCCACTCTGATCGGGCCGATCCACCTGTATCCGACCGCTCCGCTCGCCGACCGCGTGTTACTTCCGGGCGATCCGGGACGCGCCCTGCTGCTGGCCCAGTCGCTGCTCTCCGAGCCGAAGATGTTCAATCACAACCGGGGGCTGTGGGGCTACAGCGGCATCGCCACCGACGGCCGGCTGCTGACGATCCAGAGCACGGGGATGGGCGGCCCGAGTGCCGCGATCGTGATCTCGGAGCTGGTCGATCTCGGCGCCCGGCGGCTGGTGCGGGTCGGGACCTGTGGCGCGATCGCGCCGTCGCTCGCGCTGGGAGACCTGCTGATCGCAACCGAGGCGATCTCCGCCGATGGCACCAGCCAGGCCCTCGGTGCGCCCGACCGGCTCGCCGGCGATCCGCAGCTGACGGCCGCCCTCACGGCGAGCGGGGACGGCCTCGCCCGCACCGGGACGATCGCCTCGACCGATCTCTTCTACGACGCTCCCGACGGCCAGGAGCGGCAATGGCTGAGCGCCGGCGCACTCGCCGTCGAGATGGAGACGGCGACGCTGTTTGCGCTCGCCGCCCGTCGCGGGATCCAGGCGGCGTCGCTGCTGATCGTCACCGACGTGATCTTGCCGGCGCGGGTACGGATCGAGACCGACGCGCTGCGAGCGGCCGAGCACCGGATGGGCGAGCTGGCGCTCGGGGGGCTGTCTCAGCTCTCCATCACCTGAGGGGGCCGAGAATCAGCCCGAGGAGCGCTCGCCGAGGCGCGCTCGCCGAGCGTGCCCTCGATTTGCCCGAGCCGCTGCTCGATCCCCGCGAGCCGCTGCTCGATCGAGCTCGACGCGCCGATTCCTTCGATCCGCTGCTCGACGCGGTCCAGCGCGTCCTCGATCCCCTCGAGTCGCTGGGAGACGCCCCGCAGCCGTCGGGTCAGGCGCTCGAGATCGCTTGCCGACGGCAGGTTCAGCGCCCCCATCGCGACTTCCTGGGCCCGGCTGGCTCGCTCTCGGGCCTCGAAGGCGGCAGACAGGGCGCCGGAGACGACTTGATTGTCGAGCAGTTCCTGCGCGATCTTCCCGATCGCCTCTTCACTTTGCCGCGTTACCCGCTCCCGCAGGCTCTTGTCCTCGGTCATGTTCGTGTCCGCCTTCTCGAGAGTCTCTGCCATGCCCGCACCCTAGCGGCTCCGCCGCGCGAATACCCTATGCAGGCAGCACATCTCATCCTTAGGTCGAGGGTTAGGCTTCTGTTGCCTGCCAATCAGACCTGCGCCGGGCAGTGACTGACGCTACAGTCCCGGCCGCGCCGAGCCGATGCCTATGTTATGGCCCGAGTGCGCCGCCGGTGCGCCTCGGCCTCAGTCATCCCGGAAACGTCCCCGTGGGAGCGGTTGAGCGTTGCAAACCACGCTTTCAGTCAGTAGCGTCCTGTCCATGCCGCCATGTGGTCGCGGCGGATCCGAGGTGCGTACGGCGATGGCGGGAGGAATAAGGCCACAGTGCTGAGGAGCCGCAAGCTTTGGGTCGTGGTTGCGACGGCGGGTTTGCTCGCCGTGACGGGGGGCGCAACCCTGCCGAGCGCCTCGGCTGACACGTGCGTGGTCACCGTGACGCTGGTCGGGGGACAGACGATGAACTTCACCGTCAACGTGCCTCCGAACACGCCGGTGTCCTCGATCAACTTGCCGGTCACGGGCCCGGTCCAGAACGTCACCGACTCGTGCACCTCGACGCCGACTACGTCCACCACCGCGCCGAGCACCACGACCTCGCCGAGCACCACCTCGACGACGAAGTCCTCGACCACCACGACCACCTCGCACAAGACGCCCCACCCGAGCACTCCGAACAAGGCCAAACAGCCTGCCCGGCACAACAACTCCTCGACGACGCCCAACCACCGGAGCGGCTCTGGCAGCAAGCCCAAGCCCAAGCCCAAACCGAAGGCCAAGGCCAAGGCGAAGAAGCCGGCGACGAAGAATCAGAGCAACTCCAAAACGAGTACGCCGTCCAAGCCGGCCCCCACCAAGGGTTCGGGCGGCGTGCCATCGCCGTCGAACCCGACGTTCTCCTTCTCGCTGCCCGGGCCCGCCCCGCTGGGCGTTCCCAATTTCTTCATCGACTCGTTCCGGATTCCGCCGTTCCTGTTGCCGATCTATCAGGCGGCGGGGATCCAGTACGACGTGCCGTGGCAGGTGCTGGCGGCGATCAACGAGATCGAGACCGACTACGGGCGCAACCTCTCGGTGTCGAGCGCGGGCGCGGTAGGGTGGATGCAGTTCCTGCCCTCGACCTGGAAGCAGTGGGGCGTCGATGCCAATGGCGATGGCGTCGCCGATCCGTATAACCCGGCCGACGCGATCTTCACCGCGGCTCGCTATCTCCACGCCGCCGGCGCGTCGACGAATCTCGCCGACGCGGTGTTCGCCTACAACCACGCGTGGTGGTATGTGCAGTCGGTGCTGTTGCGCGCGAAGCTGATCGGCGGGTTGCCCACGAGGTTCGTGAGCGCGCTGACCGGCCTGGTCGAGGGCCACTTCCCGGTCGCCGCACCCGCCAAGTACGCCGATTCAGACGTACAGCGGTTGGTCAAGCAGCGCGTGCACTCGGGCAACGCGGCCGAGGCGATCGATTCAGATCCTGCGCGCACCGGCGTGTCGATCTTCGCCAAGCAGGACTCGCCGGTGATCGCGGTCAATGACGGCAAGATCATCAAGTCTCGGCCAAAGCCAGCAGCTCGGACGGTACATCGAGCTCCAGGACTCGACCGGGAACATCTACACCTACGCGCACCTCGGGCAGATCCCGGGGCTGTATCCGGTCCCCAAGCCGGCGCAGCTGAGCGCCGCCCAGCTCGCCAAGGAGCTCTCGGCTCCGGCTCCGGCCCCGAAGCCGGTCGCGCCGGCGAGCGCGGGGACCCAGAGCTCGAGCCCCACCCCCAGCACCGCGACGGCGACCAAGGAGGTCAAGTCCTCACCGACCACGCTGCCGGTGACCCCGGCGGCCGCGACCAAGGCCCAGCCGCAGTCTCAGGCGATGGTCAAGGAGCGACTGTTCGCCGATCCATCCCGCCCGGCCTCCTACGCCGCAGGGGGCCGCCTCCAGCTGCAGAACTCCGCCGCCGAGATCTCGAACTTCCAGGACTACTTCTCCGATGTCCTTCACCTGGGCCGCGACCAGTACACGCTGAAGCCGCTGAAGGCGGGGGCGATCGTCGTCGCCGGCACGATCCTCGGCCGGCTCGCGGCCCCCACGCCGACCACCGCCTCGCACGTGGTGTTCATGATCCAGCCGGCCGGCAAGAACGCGCCGGAGATCGACCCCAAGCCGATCCTGGACGGATGGAAGCTGCTCGAGGCCACGGCGGTGTACAGGGCGGAGGGCGTCGATCCGTTCTTCGGCCCGGGCGCCAAGAATCCGTCGATCGGGCAGGTGCTGCTGATGTCCAAGGAGCAGCTCCAGAGTCGGGTTCTCATCGATCCGCACGTGCAGATCTACGCCTGCGGGCGCCGGGACATTCAGGCCGGCCTGATCGACCGCCGCGTGCTGGCCACGATCGAGTTCCTGTCCGCGTCGGGCCTGTATCCGAGCGTCTCCGCGCTCGAGTGCGGCTCTGGGGGCGACGCGGCGTTTGCCACCGGGACCAGCGTCGAGTTCTCGAAGATCAACCACATCCCGATCCGAGGCCACCAGGGCTCCGGGTCGATCACCGACATCACGATCCGCCGGCTGCTCACCCTCCAGGGCGCGATGGCGCCCAACCAGATCATCTCGCTGATGAGCTACAAGGGGCAGCCCAGCACGCTCGCGCTGCCCGACCACGCGAGCGAGATCCAGGTCACGTTCACGCCGGTGTTCGGCGCCAACAAGAAGCTCTCGGATGAGATCAAGTCGATCCTCCGGCCCAACCAGTGGATTCAGCTGATCAATCGCATCAGCCAGATCCCCGAGCCGATCGTTCCGATCGCCCCCAGCAAATTCGCGATCCGCACGACGAGCGGCGGCTGACCCCGCGATCAGAGCGCTGTTCAGGTTCGTCCAGGTTGAGCTGCCGTGGGAGCTCGGCCCGCCCGACGGCCGATACCTGCTCCGGGCGGCGGGTGAGCGACCGCAGGCTTCCCCCACCTACGTGCTGGTGATCGCGACGCTCGGCGCGCCCGAGCGTCGGCGGCTGATCGTAGCCCGTAAAAAGCAACATGAGGCTCAGCCTGAGCCTGAGCCTTCTCCGGTCAGCACCGGCAGGGCGACGATCATCGATGTCGGCCAGCCGCTGGCGAGCGAGGACGAAGCCCGCGCCTGGCTGCAGGGTGCTGGCGACGCGTACCTCGCCTCAGGCCTCGAGGTCCTCAACCGGGCGCTGCATGCGTTCCGGCTGGTGACCGCCGATCCCTATCTCAACCCGAGTCTCGAGCAGCCAGGCACTGGTCGCGAGAATCGGGTTCGGCGCCGGAGAGCAGGTGGCGGACGGGCTGTGGGCGCAGGCGCGCGAACTGGTGCAACCCCGGACGCGCCGGCCGCGACTCAAGGCGCTCCAGCCCCAGGCTCGGCTGGCGGCGGTCCTGGGCGGCCGCGAGCTGCCGCTGGCTTGCGAGGAGCTGGCGCTGCGTGCTCGGCTCGACCTCGACCAGGGACGCGACCGAGAGGCCGCTCTGCAGCTGCTGGTCGCGCTGGACGCGGCGCTGGTCGAGCTGTCGGCCGACCCGGCCGCCCCCGGGCTCGCCGGCCGGCTCGCTGAACTGCGCGACCAGCGTGAGCCCGCCGGGCAGGCGGCGCAGGCCGCCCTGTCGGGCCCGCTCGCCCCGTCGCAGCTCGAGGCGGTGGACTTCACCCTCGGGCGGATCGAGGCCGCGCTGCGTGCGCGTGCGGTCGCTAACGCGTGAGCTCGAGCGCGCCGAACAGTCGCTAAGGCGCCGGCTCGAGCGCCGCCAGCACAGCGTCCAGCTCATCGACGATGTCGCCGCCCATGCGCACGGCCGCGCGACTGTCGTAGGGCGTCTCGCCCTGGGTGAGGATCGCGATCCGGCCGCCGGCGGCGAGCGTCATCGCCGGAAGCTCGGCGACCGGATAGACCTCCAACGAGGAGCCGATGCACAGCATCAGGTCGGCCCCGCCGGCGAGCTGCTCGGCCCGCAGCAGCGCGTCCGCTGGCAGGTACTCGCCGAACAGCACGACGTCCGGCTTCAGCGGCTCGCCGCATTCGCACCGCGGCACGCCTCGGTCATCCATGGCCCCCCGCGAGCGGACGTCCGCGAGCTCGTATCGGGCCCGGCAGCGAAGGCACGAGGAGTGGGCGATCGTCCCGTGCACCTCGATCAGCTCCCGAGACCCGGCGCGGGCGTGGAGGCGATCGATGTTCTGGGTGATCACCGCGTCGAGCAGGCCCGCGCGCTCGAGCTCGGCGAGCGCCTGGTGGGCGCGGTTGGGCCGCTTGTCCTCGAGCGTCTGGAAGCGCTGGCCGTAGAACTGCCAGAAGTGCTCCGGGTCACGCCGGAACGCGTCGATATGCGCGACCTCCATCGGGTTGACGTTCGCCCACAGGCCGGTGCCCGGCGAGCGGAAGTCAGGGATCCCCGACGGCACCGAGATTCCCGCGCCGGTCAGCGCCACTACGGAGTCGGCGGCGCGGATCAATTCCGCCAGACCTCGGGCCTGCGGCTCGCTCGGCATCCGGCCTCGCCTATCGAGCCGTTCCCGAGTCATCCGGCGCCTTGTCGGTCGCGACGGTCACTTGCCGGCGAAGCGCGCGGTCCGCTTCTGCAGGAACGCGGAGATCCCCTCGCGGGCGTCCTCGGAGCCGAACACCGTCGCGAACGCCTGCTTCTCCGCGTCGATCCCGTCGTCGAGGTCGCCGGACGCGGAAACCCGCTTGATCTGCTCGACCGCGAGCGGCGCCTGCTCGGCCAGCTTTCGCGCCCACGCCAGCGCGGTGTCGAACAGCTCGTGATCGGGCACCATCCGGTTCGCCAGGCCCAGCTCATACGCCTCCTCGGCGGCGATCGGATCGCCGAGCAGGTTGAGCTCGAGCGCCTTCGCCTCGCCGATCAGCCGGGGCAGCCGCTGGGTCCCGCCGAAGCCGGGAATGATGCCGAGGTTGATCTCCGGCTGTCCGAAGCTCGCCGACTCCGCGGCGATCCTGAAGTCGCAGGCCATCGCCAGCTCGCAGCCACCCCCGAACGCGACCGCGTTGACGGAGGCGATCGTGGCGATGCTCGATCTCTCCATCGTCCTCAGCAGACCGTGCATCTGGTCCAGCAGCGCTCGCCCGGCCGCGGCGTCCATGGTCGTGAATGCCTTGATGTCGGCACCAGCGCAGAACACCATCGGGTTCGCGGAGGCGAAGATCAGCGCGCGTACCGTGCCCGAGCCTGCGACCGCGTCCCAGGCCTTCTGCAGCGCCTGCACGACCTCCGGGGAGATCGAGTTGGCGGGCGGCCGGTCGAGCCAGGCGATCGCGATCTGCTCACGGGTCTCGAGTTTCACCGGCCCGTCCTCGAAGCCGCGGTCGGGGCGGGCGTAGGGGAAGAAGCCCTGACCGGTCTTGACGCCCAGCCGGCCCTGCGCGACCAGCCGGCGCAGGATCGTGGGCGGCTCGAAGCCGTCTCCCCATTCGTCTCGGGCATGCTCGAGCTTCGCCAGCAGCTCATCGAGCCCGATCTGATCGGCCCGCGCGAACGGTGGCGGGATGATTCCCGCCCCCGCCATCATCCCCAGGTCGATGTCCTTCATCGGGGCGATCCCCTCCTCGAGCACCAGGCAGCTCTCGACCAGCGCCTTGAGCGTGAAGCGGTCGACCAGCGAGGCGGTGTCGAGGTCAGCTGCCGTGCTCATAGAAGCCCTTTCCGGTCTTGGCCCCCAGATCGCCGGCGCCGACCAGCTCCCGCATCTGGCTGTGCACGAAGAACCTCTCGCCGTAGGACTCACGCAGGTACTCGGCGACCTGCAGCACGACGTCGAGCCCGAGCAGATCGGCGAGGAAGAACGGCCCCATCGGAGCCGCCTTCGAGTCGGCCACGATCTTGTCGAGCTCCTTGACGTCGAGCCCGGTCTCCTCCTGCGCTCGCCACAGCTCCGAGGCGCTCGAGTTGAGGATGCGGTTGACCACGAACCCGGGCGCTTCCGCACAGCGGATCGGCGTCTTGCGGATTCGCCCGGCAAAGCTGCTCGCGGCCTGGACGGTGTCGGCCGAGGTGTCCTCGCCCTCGATCACCTCGATCAGCCTCATCACCGAGGCGGGATAGAAGAAGTGAAAGCCGACCACCTTGTCGGGCCGGCTCGTCGCCTCGCCCATCTCCGTGACCGACAGCGACGAGGTGTTCGAGCCGAGGATCGCGTGGCCGGGCGTCACCTGGTCGAGTTCTGAGAACACCGCCTGCTTGATCTCCATCCGCTCGGGGACCGCCTCGATCACGAAATCCACGTCGCCGAACGCGTCGTAGTCGGTGGCGCCCGTGATCAGGCCGAGCTTTCGGTCGCGCTCCGCCGGGTCCAGCTTGCCGGCATCGACCTGGCCCTGCCACAGCGAGCGGGCCTTCTCGATGCCCGCATCGACGAATTTCTGCTCCACGTCCTTGAGCACGACGGGAACCTCCGCGTTGGCGATCGTCTGCGCGATCTCGCCGCCCATCGTGCCGGCGCCGACCACCGCGGCTTTGAACACGAACATGGCCGCGAGGCTACCCGACGCCTGGCTCACGCGTCGCCATGAGCTCCGCCGCGAACCGCGTCAGGGTCGCCCGCAGCGACCGTTCCATCGCCCCGCGGATGAACAGCGCGTCGATCAGTGGCGTGAACACCGAGCGCTTGCGGACCTCGTACTCGAGCGCCAGCGCCACCTCGACGCGCTCCTGCACGGCCCTGAACGAGACCGTCTGGCGCCCCCGGATCGAATCGTCCTGCACCTCGACGGTCTGGTCCGCGAGCGGTTCGTAGCTGAGCACCCTCTCGGTCACCGTGCCGCGCCCGGCCGGACCCGACTCCCACGTGACCGTGGCCCCGGCGGCGGGCCACTCCCCCGCCACCTCGATGACGCGGGCAAGACCCTCGACCCAGGCCGGCCAGCGGTCCGTGTCAAACCAGCGCTTCTGCGCCTCGTGGACGGTGCCGGGAAGCGTCGCGCCGGCGCTGACGGTCCGCATCAGCCGCGATTATCGCTCGCCAAGCCGAGCTCCGAGGAATACGCTGCTGGCATGACCGAGATCCTTCCCGACAACCTCGAGCCCTACCGGAACATCTCCTCCAAGGCCTACGAGCACCCAGCCGATCGGGCGGCGACGGCGGCGCTGCAGGCCGTGCCGATGCTCGACACCGTCGTCCGCAAGCTGATCGAGTGGCGCTATGAGCGCGCGCTGCGCCAGTTCTACCTGGGCAATTCGGTCAAGGTCGGCGAGCAGCAGCTTCCCGAACTGTGGGCCGCGCAGGTCGGACTCTGCCGGATCCTCGACATGCCCCGCGTCTACGACCTGTACGTGAGCTCGGGGGTCCCAGGCGCCGCCCAGGCGATCGGATCCGAGAACCCGATGGTCGTCTTCGACTCCACGCTGCTGCAGAATCTCGGCCCCGGAGAGCGCCGTGTGGTGCTCGCCCACGAGCTCGGCCACATCCTCTCCGACCACATGATCTACGTGACCGCGCTGAACATCCTGCTGAGCGTGGGCGACGGTCTCCCATTCTTCCTCGGGATTCCGTTCCGGGCGGTCAAGGCGGTGCTGCTCGAGTGGTATCGCGCCACCGAGCTGAGCTGCGACCGGGCCGCGACCCTGGCCGTCCGCGACCCCCAGATCGTGTGCCGGGCGCTGATGGTGACCGCCGGCGGGATGCCCGCCGATCAGCTGAACCTAGACGCCTTCATGGCTCAGGCGATGGAGTACGAGAGCTGGGATGACCCCAGCGACCGCGTCAGGCGGTTCTTCAACGAGATCGGACAGACCCACACCTACGCGGTGCGGCGCGTGTCCGAGGTGATGAAATGGGTCCAGGGCGGCGACTACGACCGGATCGTCCGCGGTGAGTACCGCACCCGCGATCAGGAGTCAGACGTGCGCAACGAGGCCAGCGACGCGATGGAGTACTACGCCGAGCGGTTCCGTTCGTTCTTCCGCGAGGCCGGCGAGAACATCACCAACCTCGGCTCGCAGATGGGCGACATGAGCCAGCAGGTGGCCGACTGGATCCGCTCGCGGGGCGGGCCGGGACGGGGGGGCGGCGAGGGCTGACGGCCGGCGGCGCTTGCGGGCCGCCGCGGTTCGTTGGGCCGGCGGCGCTTGCGGGGTGCCGCGGTTCGTTGGGCCGGCGGCGCCTCGAGAGCCGCCGGCGCCTCGAGGGCCGCCGCGGCTCACGGCCCTCTCGGTTCACGACGCGCCGCCGCTGACAGCAGCACGGCAGCCTGCCGCGCTCAGGCTTCCCGATAAGGCTGAATTATTCAGCCTTTTTGAGCAGCCTCTCTGTCGAGGGCCGGGAATAGCACGATGGCCCCGCAGGCAACAGGCGCCATGGCTTGACACTCGCGACGTATCGCGATATATCGTTATATATCGCGACTCTTGAGAGGAGAACCAAATGAGCAGAGGGTTTGAGAGGAATCGGGCCTTTGGCCCGCCGTGGCGGCTCGCCGAAGGACCGCTCATCGGCGGCCCGTTCGAAGGTGGGCGTGGGCGCCGGCGCCGCGGCGACGTGCGCGCTGCGCTGCTGCTGGCGCTCGCCGAGGAGCCGCGCAACGGCTACCAGGTGATGCAGGCGATCGAGGAGCGCAGCGGCGGCCGCTGGCGGCCGAGCCCCGGGGCGGTCTATCCGGCCCTGGCCCTGCTCGAGGATGAGGGATTGATCCGCGCCGTGGAGCGTGACGGCGCGAAGCTCTACGAGCTCACCGACGCCGGACGCTCCCACCTGAGCGAACGCCACGACGCGGTGCCGCCGTGGGCTGGTGAGGAGGAAGCGTCGACTCTGGGTGAGCTGAAGCGCCAGCTCCACCAGATCCACGCGGCCGCCACGCAGGTCGTTCATGCCGGCAGCCAAGACCAGATCGAGCGGGCTGGCGCGACCCTCGCCGAGGCCCGCCGCGGGTTGTACCGGATCCTCGCCGAGGACACAGATGACTGATCCCGTAACGTTCGATCGCGTGACGTCGGATGCGATCAACGGGAGGGGGTCGGCGCATCAGCCCGCGATCGTCGTGCGCGAGCTGGCCAAGAGCTTCGGCGAGATCGAGGCGGTCCGCGGGGTGCGGTTCGAGGTCGCGCCCGGCGAGGTGTTCGGATTTCTCGGCCCCAACGGCGCCGGCAAGACGACCACGATCAACATGCTCTGCACGCTCGTGAAGCCAAGCTCGGGCTGGGCGACGGTCGCCGGACACGACGTGGTCCGCGAGCGCGACGACGTGCGGCGCAACATCGGCCTGGTCTTCCAGGACCCGACCCTCGACAACTACCTCACCGCCGAGCAGAACCTGAAGCTGCACGCCGAGCTCTACGGACTGCAATCGGACCTGGTCGCGCCGCGGATGCGACAGGTGCTGCAGATGGTGGGCCTATGGGAGCGTAAGGACTCACCGGTGGGGACGTTCTCGGGCGGAATGCGGCGGCGGCTGGAGATCGCCCGCGGCATGATGCACTCGCCGCGCGTCCTGTTCCTCGACGAGCCGACGATCGGGTTGGACCCGCAGACGCGGCGCTCGATCTGGGATTACATCCGTGAGCTCAAGGAGAGAGAAGAGATCACGATCTTCATGACCACTCACTACATGGACGAGGCCGAGTGGTGCGACCGGATCGCGATCATGGACAACGGCCAGATCGTCGCGCTCGACTCGCCGGAGAAGCTCAAAGGGCAGATCGGCAAGGACCGGATCCTGATTCACACCGACAACAACGAGGCGGCGATCGCCGCATTGGAGGAGCGGTTCGGAATCGAGGGTCGCGTCGCCGAGGGGGCGGTCATCTTCGGCGTGCCCGCGGGCGAGGAGTTCGTTCCCCGGCTGTTCGCGGAGCTCGGTGTGTCGATCAAGTCGGTCAGCGTCTCCCGGCCGACGCTCGACGACGTGTTCATGTCCCACACCGGGACCACGATCCGTGACGCCGAGGAGGATCCGGCCAAGCAGCGTAACCGCGTGATGGTGCAGATGATGGGAGGAGGCAGGCGATGAGTACGACCGTGGATCGCGCGTCCGTTACCACCGCGCCGACGCGCCCGGAGACAGACGTCGTCCGAGTCCACGTCCCGCCGCACAGCATCAACTCCGAGCTGCGGGCGATCCGGATCGTCTGGCGCCGGGACCTGATCCGCTTCGTCAACGACCGGATCCGGATCGCCGCCGCGCTGATCCAGCCGCTGCTGTTCCTGTTCGTGATGGGATCGGGGCTCCAGCGGCTGTCGAGCGCGGGCACCCACGGGGTCAACCTCAAGACGTTCATCTACCCCGGGATCCTGTGCATTGCGGTGATGTTCACGGCGATGTTCTCGGCCGCCTCGATCGTCTGGGACCGCGAATTCGGGTTCCTGCGCGAGATGATGGTCGCCCCGGTTCGCCGCAGCTCGATCGTGATCGGGAAATGTCTGGGCGGCGCGACGGTGGCGAGCACGCAGGGCGTCATCATGATCCTGCTCGCCCCGCTGGTGGGCGTCCCCTACTCGGCGCTCCTGATCCTCGGGATCTTCACGCTGCAGCTGCTGCTGGCGTTCGCGATCACCGCCTTCGGGGTCATGATCGCGGTGCGGATCAAGCAGATGCAGTCGTTCTTCGGCGTGATGCAGATGATCATCATGCCGATGTTCTTCATCTCCGGAGCCCTGTTCCCGGTCGCGGGCCTGCCTGCCTGGCTGGCCGTGCTCAACCGCCTTGACCCGCTCACCTACGCGGTTGATCCGATGCGCCGGCTGGTCTTCAACCACCTGAGCATCTCCCCGCTCGCGCGCAAGGCCCTCGATCCGGGGGTGACCTGGTGGGGTTGGCACGTGCCGGCGCTGCTGGAGGTGGCCGTGATCGTCGTGCTGGGCCTGGTGATGCTGGCGATCGCGATCTGGGAGTTCAGCACCACCGAATAGGCACTGCTGGTTCACATTCCCTTAACCCGGGTGCTGGCGGCCGATGTAAGGCTCCTGCGCGCTGTGAGCACCACTTTCATTCTCGTCCTCGTGATCGTCGCCGCGGTCGCGTTCGATTTCACCAACGGTTTCCACGACACGGCCAACGCGATGGCGACGTCGATCGCCACCGGCGCGCTGAAGCCGATGGTTGCGGTTCTCATTTCGGCGTGTCTCAACTTCGTCGGCGCCTTCATCTCGATCAGCGTCGCAACCACGATCGCCAAGGGGATCGTGCCTTCCTCGGCGACCGCCGGCATCGACGGGCTCGCCGTCGTGGAGGCGGCGTTGATCGGCGCGATGATTTGGAACCTGATCACCTGGTACTTCACGATTCCGTCGAGTTCGAGCCACGCCCTGATCGGCGGCCTGATCGGAGCGTCCTTTGCATCTGTCGGAAGCTCCGCGGTGAGCGTCCACGGGATCGTCCAGAAAGTCGTGGCTCCGGGGATCCTCGCGATCTTCGTCTGCGGCATCGTCGCTTTCCTCGCCACGTCCGCCGCCTACCTGCTGATCCGCACCCTGGGCCAAGAAGACGCCAGACGCGGTTACCGATACGGTCAGATCGGGTCGGCATCGCTCGTTTCGCTTGCCCACGGGACCAATGACGCCCAGAAGACGATGGGCGTGGTTGCCCTCGCTTTGATCTCCACCGGCCACCTGAGTGCGGTCCACTTCAGCGTGCCGTTCTGGGTCAAGCTCATCTGCGCGACGGCGATGGCCCTGGGCACCGCCACGGGCGGCTGGCGCATCATCAACACGATGGGCAACCGGATCACGAGCGTCGAGTCGCCGCAGGGCTTCGCGGCCGAGTCATCCAGCGCGGCCACGATCCTGGCATCGTCCTACTACGGCTACCCCCTGTCGACGACGCAGGTCGTCTCGGGCGGCGTCATGGGCGCGGGCCTCGGCAAGCGCGGCGGCGTCGTGCACTGGCCCGTTGTCGGACAGATGGTGATCGCGTGGGTGATCACGCTTCCCTCGGCAGCATTAGTCGGCGATGCGGCGTGGAACATCTCGAACCTGTTCGGCAAGAACAGCAACGTGGGCGCGGCCGTGATCGCAGTGCTCGCTGCGGCCATCGCCTTCGGGCTCTACACCCTCTCGAAGCGCAATCGGGTCACGGCGGAGGACCTCGACCGCACGAACATCACGCCGGAGCTCGAGGCGGAGCGGGCGTCGGCCGCGAGCCCGGCCCTGGCCTGACGAGTTCGATGTTCGTCCTCGGATCACCGATCATCGACTGGAACGCGATGTGGAAGATCTGCCTCGTGGCGCTGGCCGCCGGCGCCGGCGTCGTGGTCATGTTCGGATTCCTGCTGCTCGGCCTCAAGTTCGCCAACCGCCCCCGCACCGACAGCACCGACAGCACCGTCAGCACCGGGTCACGGCTCGGTGGATTTACGCTGTCCCTGGTGTGCGGCCTGGTCTGCATCGGGGTAATCGCGGTCGGCATCTACGCCATGACGAAGAAACCGTCGTCGAAGCCCGCCAAGCCGAAGTCGGCGCTCGTCATCCCCGCCGGCCCCGGCACGAAGCTGATCGCCTCCGCCCCGTGAGCCCGGCGACCCCGCAGGCCGGCGGCCTGTCGGTGCCGTTCCTGGTCAACGCTGAGCACGACGAGCTCGCCGAGCGTGGCCCGCAGCGGGACGTTTTTGCCCGCGATGCGCGGATTTCCGACCTTCGCGGCCTCGACGCCGACGACAGGTTGTACTCCGCGACCTCTATGACAGCCAGATCTGGGTGTCCGAGCTCGGCGACTCCTACCGCGATCTGTTGAGCGGCGCGACCGACATGTACCTATCGACGGTCGCCAACGCTCGGGCTGCTGCTGGCCTCCGTCGTCTTCTTCATCTTCTACTTCCGGCGCAGGAAGTGGATGTAGACGAGTCGCCGGCCTAACGGATGCGTAGACGGGAAAAACCATGAACGGATTAGTCCGCTGTATCGACAGTTCGGAGGATTCTGATGCCTGATCCGACAGGGCGCTGGCTCAACAAAACGCAGTGGCAATGCCCGAAGTGCCTAACGGTCAACGCCAGCGCAGACGAGCGCTGTCAGAACTGCGGTGGGAGCGTCCGTCCTTCCGAGAACGAGCCGGTCAGATCGCCCGACCCGCTCGATCTGATCGGCGCGCGCGAAGCCCGAGTCGGGGATGCGAGACCGGTGGAGCTCGCCAGGAAGGCAGTTCACACCCTGACCAGGGTGACCCGCGATAAAGCCGCGGCCCTGATCGGCGAGAGCCTGCGCACGGGACTGACGAAACACGGCGAGCAAGGCGATCGAGCTTGGCAGGCCATCACCGATATGCCCGAGGACAACCAGAGCGCGGCTCTGGGCTCCGTGGTGGACCAGCTCGAACGGGAAGGCTTCGCGCTCTACCAGATCCGTGAGGATGAGCGCGGATGACACCTGCCTTTCGTAGCTCGAGAATGCCTCCGCGGCGGTAGCCCGGCTAAGCGATCGCCGTGGCCGGCTTCTCGGCACGCCGCGGCAGCAACGTCTCCCGGGCGATCACGAGCCGCTGGATCTGCGCGGTGCCCTCGTACAGCTGGAGGATCTTGGCGTCGCGCATCAGCTTCTCGACCGGGTACTCCTTCATGAAGCCGTATCCGCCGTAGACCTGGACGGCGTCGGTCGTGACCTCCATCGCGCTGTCGGCGGCAAACCGCTTGGCGTGCGAGGACTCGAGCGTGTTGCGCTTGCCCTGGTCGAGCAGCACCGCCGAGTTCCAGGTCGCCAGCCGGGCCAGGTGCACCTTGGTCGCCATGTCGGCGATGATGAACTGGATCGCCTGGTGCATCGCGATCGGGACTCCGAACTGGACCCGCTCCTTGGAGTAGTCGATCGCGAACTCCATCGCCGCCCGGGCCACGCCGACGGCCATCGATGCCACCCCGGGCCGAGTGCGGTCGAGCGTCATCATCGCGATCTTGAACCCCTTGTTCTCCTCGCCGACCAGATGGTTCAGCGGGATCTCGACCTCGGGAAACGTGATCGTCGCGGTATTCGAGGCGCGCTGGCCCATCTTGTCCTCGTGCTTGTCGACGACCACGCCGGCGTCGCGCGGGACGATGAAGCACGAGATGCCGCGGTGGCCGGCCTCCCTGTCGGTCTTGGCGTAGACCGTGTAGTAGTTGGCGTACTCGCCGTTGGTGATGAAGCACTTGGAGCCGTTGATCACCCACTTGTCACCCTTGCGGGTGGCGGTGGTCTTCATCCCGGAAACGTCCGAGCCGGCGTCGGGCTCGGTCAGGCAGAACGAGGCGAGCAGCGGCGCCTCGTTGAGGCGGCCGAGGTACTCCTTCTTGAGCTCCTCGGAGGCTGCGAGCACGATCGGCGCCGTCGCGAGGCCGTTACACGTGAGCGAGGTGCCGATGCCCGAGCAGCCCCACGCGATCTCCTCCTCGATCAGGGCGCCGTCCAGGAAGCCAAGGCCGGGACCGCCGTATTCCTCGGGGAGGTGGGTGTTCATCAGTCCGAGCTCCCACGCCTTCTCGATGATCTCCTCGGGCCAGGTGCTGTCCCGGTCGTACTCCCAGGCGACCGGACGGATCTCCTTCTCGGCAAACTCGTGCGCCATTTCGCACATGCTCTTCTGCTCGTCAGTGAGCGTGAAATCAACCATTTGCGGTTCTCCTTGAGGGCGATTGACTAGTCAGTCAATGGCTATGACAAAGGATAGCCGATCGCCTGGACCGCGCGGCCATCCTTCTGAGGGGCCGCCGCCGCATGACCGTTTGGCCCGTGCGCAACACTTACCGGGTGCAGGCAGCGTTCGGCACCGTCCTCTGGATCGTGTGCGCGGTCGGGATCGTATTTGCGCTCCTGGCGCTTCTCACGGCACGTCATACGTGGGAGGAGTACGGGAAGAATCGCCTGGTGCTGGATCGCGAGATGGCCGGCGCGCCGAAGGCGGGATCGGCCGCCGCGCTCGTGGAACGCGATACCGAGATCCGCCAGATGTTGGAGGCCCGCAACGCGCGGCGGGCGCGCCGTGGCGAGCCACCGCTCGACGTCGAGCAGGAGCTAAAGCGGCTGACCGCGCCGCAGATCGATTCCGAGCTGCGTTCGGAGATCCGCGATCTTGTCCTGGCCCGCAACCACCGCCGCGCCAGGCAGGGCAAGCCGCCGCTCGACGTCGAGCAGGAGATCGAGCGCCAAATCGCCGACCTGAGCGGGCTCTGACGGCGCTCTGCGAGCGGCAACGAGCGTTTGGGACCGCGCGCTTTGAACGGCAACGAGCGTTTGGGACCGCGCTCTGCGAGCGGCAACGAGCATTTGGCTCCTCACCGAGCAGCCAACCGGTACGCTGCCGACTGCCATGGCAGATCCGCGTCGCGTCGAGCTCGATGAGCTGGTCAACCGTCCCGGGACCTACTTCAACCCCCAGACCGAGGTGCTGGTGATCGTGGATGACTCACCGGAGCTGGACGCCGAGATCTTCAACATGGAGGAGTACGAAGGTGCCGACTGGGTCCTGATCTCAGACGAGACCCCGGTGGACGAGAACCGGCGCGACGAGCTCCTGGAGACCTTCCAGGTCCACCACACTGCGGGCGGCCTGGCGAATGCCGGCGACGAGGACGCGGAGGAGCTCGAAGAGGACGAGGAGGACGTCGGCCGGGAGTAAGAGGCTGGCGGCGGCCTACTGACCGTTGATCAGCGAAGCGCACTGCTGCATCTTCGACACGTCGTTGTGGGCGTTGATGATGCACTGGCCGTAGCGCTGGGCGTCCCTGCTCGTGCCCGACGAGCTGCTCGAGCCGCTGCTGGAGCTGCCGGTTGTGCTCGGCGAGCCGGTGGTCGCGGCGGCGGAACCGGGTGCGCCGGCGGCCGTGCTTGCTCCGAGACTCTGTTCGACGCTCGCCAGGAACGACCGCAGCTTCGCCGTGAACTCCGTGAACGGCCGCACGGTGCTGGGCGCGGAGATCGTCTGCGGCTGGTTCAAGTCGGCGTAGCGCATCGTCAGCGCGATCCCGGCGGAGCTGAGGCCCCCGAGCAGCGTCGAGACGTGGCCGCTGACCGGCAGCGTGAGCTGGATCGCCAGCTTGCGGACGGTCTTGTCATCGTTGCCGGTCCAGACATCGAACGTGGGGTTTCTGACCTCGCTCGCGATCTTCTCGCGAGTCGTTGCGGACAACGTGGATGAGATCCCGTTCGCGCCGGAGACTCCGACCGTCGAGGCCTTCCTCAGGAACGTGTTGAGATCGGCGAGCAGAGACGCGACGTTGATCGTCGCGCGGATGTGCGTGGTGCTGGTTCCGTCGACGCTTTCGGTGCCGACCACGGACGGGTTGCTCAGCCAGTGAAGCGGTTGGATCCCGAGCTTCGAGAGCGCTCCCGACCCCGACCCTCCACTCGGATTACTCGCGAGCCCCGAGAAACTCGACTCGAGCTTCTGAAACGTGGCGGGCGGCAGCTGGTAGCTGGTCCCCTGAAGCGTGATGTACCCGGTCGTGCCCGTGGAGACGATCCCGAGCGTACCCCCCGTCCCGTTCCCGCGAAGGCTGACGTTGAAGTCGGATTTCGGCAGCTTGCCCTTGCCGAGGCTCTCGAACGGCCCGCCGAAGCTGAGGCTGATCGGGGTCTTCAGCGTGGTCGAACCCGTTGGCGTGACCGTCAGGCTGACGCTCAGATTGCCACTGGTGACAGGATGGGTCCCGCTGAACGTCTGCTCGAGCAGGGTGTTGGCCTGACCGGGGCCGCTGCTGCTGCCGCACCCGGCGAGCCCCAACGAGGCGAGCGCCGCGAGGAGCAGCGCGCATGCCGCGCGCACCCCCCGGTTCCGATCGTGCATCTGCAACTTCCTCCTCAGCGACTGGGCGCGACAACGGCGTTGAATGTACCATCGCCACCGTGCGCCCGCGCCTGTTGGGGCTGCTGGTCGGGGTGGCCTTATTTCCAAGCAGCGCAGCAGCGGACCCGGTGGTGGTGTTCGCCCCCAGCGGTAGAGCGACTGTGCGCAACGACCCGTTCCTGACCGTCCCGGCGATCACGCCTGCGCCCCTGCGATCCGCCTTCGCGCCCACCGCCGCCCACAGAGCGATCAGCGCCGCTGCGCCCCGGAGGTCGGCCCGCCACAAACGACGC
Source organism: uncultured Solirubrobacterales bacterium (assembly GCA_963767695.1). Classification (GTDB taxonomy): domain Bacteria; phylum Actinomycetota; class Thermoleophilia; order Solirubrobacterales; family Solirubrobacteraceae; genus Palsa-465. The sequence continues at coordinate 51,780 of CAVYFE010000027.1, read as the reverse complement.
ACACCCCAGCGGACCGTCAGCACCGAGCTCGCGCGGCTCTACCACGCCGGCGCGATCACTCAGGCTCAGTACGCCGGCTATCGCGTCAGCTGGAACTCGGCCCTGAGCACCATGCGACGTCTTCACGGTACGCGCGCGAGCGAGCTGGGCGGGGTGACTCAGAACCTGCAAGGCATCGCCGCCGGCGGCCTGCTCACGCCCTCGCGCCTCCCGGCGCTGTTTCTGACCCTGGAACGCAACCAGCAGTACTGGACCACGGGGCCACTGCTCAGTTACGGGCAGCGCGTGGAGTTCAGCGGCTCGCAGCTGGTGTGGGAGTACTACCCCGGCCAGGGGATCGAGCTGACGGTCCTCGGCAGCTTTGCCAAGGCTGACGGCCTCTACGCGGCTGGTCCGTCGGAGTACCCCGCGATGCAGGCGCTGCTCGGCGAGCTGATCCCGCTGGCGGCCAGACGGGGAGGCGGCCTGACCTGGGAGTACTACTTCAGGTTCGACGGCGGCAAGCCTCCGTGGACCAGCGCGATGTCACAGGGCACAGCGCTCGAGGCCCTGACCCGCGGGTACGAGGCGCTCCAGCCAGGCGCGGAGCCGCAGGATGTGGACTACCTCGGACTGGCGCACCAGGCGCTGCCGATCTTCAGCCGCCAGCCGGGACTCGGCGTCGGCGTCCCGACGCCGCTGGGCAAACGTTACGTGCAGTACTCGTTCGCCCCTTCGCGCGGCGTGGAGGTGATCAACGCGTTCCTGCAGTCGTTAATCGGGCTCTACGACTACGCACAGGTGAGCGGCGACCCCCAGGCAGCCTCGCTGTTTGCCGCCGGCGACGCCGAGGCCCAGGCCGAGCTGCCGCAGTTCAACACGGGAGCCTGGTCGCTGTACCAGCCGGGGCAGGAGGACACCCTTTCCTACCACCAGCTCGTCATCGGGTTCCTGCAGCAGCTGTGCTCGCGGACCGGAGCCCCGGTCTACTGCACGACCGCGACGAGCTTCCAGACTGACCTGACGACGCCACCGGCGCTGTCGCTGCTCACCGTTCGGGCGCGCGTCCACGAGCGGATCTCATTCCGCTTCGGCCTCTCGAAGATCTCGCATGTGGGAATCGAGGTCCTGAGGGGGAGTCAGATCGTGTTTGCGACCAGCGCCTACTTCCCCTACGGGGTGCACTCGTTCGCGGTGCCGGCGCTCGGGCATACTGGCCATTACACGATCCACCTCGCCGCGACCGACCTGGCCGGGAACTTCAGCCGGATCATCGGGAGCCTTCAGGTCATGCGCTAGCGGCGTTGCCAGTCGCGTCTGCGTCGGTCGCGGTTTGGGTTGGTCGCGGTTTGCGCGGTTGGCAGTTTGCGCCGGTCGCGGTTTGCGCCGGCCGCGATCGGGGGCCTAGACTCGCCCGTTCATGAGGCCACGCACGATCCTGTACACCGGCAAGGGCGGGGTCGGGAAGACCTCCGTGGCCGCCTGTACCGCCCGCCGTTGCGCGGCGGCCGGTCAACGCACGCTGGTGATTTCGACCGATCCGGCACACAGCCTGTCGGACTCTCTCGGCGAGGAGCTCGGTTCCGATCCCCGGCGAGCCGACGAGCGCCTGTGGGGGCAGGAGGTCAATGCCCAGGAGGAGATCGAGCGCCACTGGTCAGGCGTCCAAGACTGGCTCGGAGAGTTGTTCATGGAGCGCGGCGTCGACCGGATCTCGGCCGAGGAGCTGACCGTGCCGCCGGGCATGGATGAGCTGTTCTCGCTGCTGCGGCTGCAGGCCCACCATCACTCTGAAGAGTGGGACACGATCGTCGTCGATTGCGCTCCCACCGGCGAGACGTTGCGACTGCTCTCCTTCCCCGACGTCGCTCGCTGGTGGATCGAGAAGGTATTCCCGATGGAGCGCCAAATCCTCGCCGCTGCACGGCCGATCGCGCGTTCGCTGCTTGACATCCCGCTCCCCAGCCAGGCTGTGTTCGACGACGTCCAGCGGCTCTCGCACAACCTGATCGCGATGAACGAGATCCTCCGCGACCGCGAGCATTCGACGGTCCGCCTCGTGATGAACCCGGACAAGATGGTAATCGGCGAGGCGATGCGCACCTTCACCTACCTCAACCTGTACGGCTACCTGACCGATGCGGTGGTCGTCAATCGCATCTTCCCCTTGGACGTGGGCGACTACTTCGCCGCCTGGCGTCAGCTCCAGGAAGAGCACCTCGACCTGGTTCGTTCCGCATTCGGACCGGTGCCGGCCCTCTGCGCGCCCTACTTCGAGCAGGAGGTGATCGGGCCGGCGATGCTCGACCGGCTGGCCGCCGCGCTATTTGGCGACCACGACCCAGCCGCGGTGCTGCACGACGCGATTACCCAGGAGCTGGTGGTCTCCGACGACGGCGCGCGCCTGCGGCTGGCGCTGCCATTCGCGCGTAAAGGTGACATCTCGCTCAAGAAGATCGGGCTCGAACTGATCGTCGGCGTCGAGGGTCAACGGCGGACGATCATGCTTCCCCCCGCCCTGGCCGCATTCCAGCCCGTCGGAGCAACGTTCGAGGAAGGGTCGCTCGAGGTCACGTTCAATGGAGCCTCAGGAACCAAAGCCCCCAGATAGCCACGAGCCGGACCCGGCCGACGACGCACTCCGACGACTCGAGGAGCGCCTCGGTCGCGCCTCCGAGGCGGCGGAGCGGTTGATCGGCGAGGCGGCCGGGTCGGTGCGCGCGGCCGCGTCGGGGCGCCGGTCGGAGTCGGCGCCACCTCGCGATGAGTCGCGGCCGGCCGGCGCGCACGCCGGCGGCGAGGCCGGGTCCGCGCGGGCGGGGGACAACCCGGAGGCCGGGTCCGCGCGGGCGGGGGACAACCCGGACGCCGGGTCCGCGCCGGCGGGGGACAACCCGGACGCCGGGTCCGCGCCGGCGGGGTCGGACGCGGACGCCATCCCGATGCCACCCCCAGCCGGGTGGCAGCTCCCGCCCCGAGACGAGGACCGCCGCCGAGACGGCGATCTGGAAATGCTGATCCAAGTCATCCACGCGATGCGCGAACTGATTCCCCCTGATCTGCAACTACGACTGGCAGAGGCCCTGCGTGAATTGCTGCTCGCGATCCGCGCCCTGATCGACTGGTATCTCGAGCGCAGCGAACAGCGCCGGCCCACCGGTGGCGAGGTCCAGGACATCCCGATCATGTAGGCGTGTGGCGCCCGGGCGAAGCCTACAATCGACCCGTGGCCCGCACCTGGATTCTCATCGCCGGATGAGCGGCGAGAAGCCGGCAGGGGGTGCTGCCCGACGGGGGGCGTCAGGAGCCGGGCGCGTCGTGCGGGCGTGGCGGATGCTGCCGCATGAACGCCGCCTGGCCGCCTACGCCGCGATCGGCCTGTTCCTTGCCTTGTTCCTGCCCTGGTATCAGGAGACCGTGATCGCGTCGGGCAAGGCAACCCACCTGCAATCGCTGAGCGCCTCGATCACCGGTTGGGGTGCGTTCTCGTTCGTCGAGGCAGCGGTACTGCTGGTCGCCGCGGGCGTGCTGACGCTGCTGTTTCAGCGCGCCGAGGGCCGCGCGTTTCATCTTCCGGGCGGCGACGGCTGGGTGATCACGGCCGCAGGGCTCTGGACCTGCGTGCTGATCATCTGGCGGATCTTCGACAAGCAGGGGACGAGCGTGCACGGTCCGGGCGCCACAAGCTCCGGGGTCGAGTGGGGCATCTTCGTGGCGCTCGCGGTCGCCGCGTTTCTCACCTATGCGGGCTCGAGGATCCGCGCCGCGCACCAACCGGAGCCGCCGTTACCGGGAGAGGCGGCTGGGCCGCCGGCGCCGGCGCTCGCGGCGGATCGACAGGATGCGTCGACGGCCCCCGCTGATCCAGCGACCGCGGTCGGGACCGATCGACGCCGCGGGTCCGCGGCCCCGGCGGATCGGCCCCCTGACCGCCCACCCCGTCCGGTTCGCGCCGAGCGCCCACACAGACGAGGCGCGAGTCGGGAGGACCCACCGGCCCGCGACGAGCCGCCCACCTGGGAGAACCGCCCCGCCCGGCAAGACCCGCCAATCTGGGACGAGCCGCCCACCTGGGAGGACCGACCCCGTAGAAAGAGGTCCCTCGGCTGGATGGATCGCCCGGGATCGGAGGACCAACCCGCGCCATCCGTCGCCGCGGAGCAACCGGCAGGACGGCCCGATGACCGAAACGACGTGCGGACAGAACCGGTTGCCGCCGATCAGGCGGACACGGTGCGGATGCCGAGACCCTCGACGCGGGCCGCTCGGGTGCGCTCGCAGGACAAGCACGATGACCCAGGGAGCGAGCCGGATGAGCAATCGATCACGCCCGATGAGCGGCGGACGATCCCGCTGGAGCCCGATGAGCGGCGGACGATCCCGCTGGAGCCCGATGAGCGGCCAGGGATCCCGTTGGACCCCGACCGCGGCAAGAGCTAGCGGCCGGGAGTAGCTATCCCGGTTCGCGGCGAGCGAGCGTGATCGTCGTTGCGCACTGCGCGAGCGTGGTCACGACCGCCCTTGCGGCTCAGCGCGAAGAACAGCTCCTCGGCCTCGGATCTGGTTCGGGTCGTGTCACGGTCCGCGCGAACGAGCTCGCGCACTCGGCCGCACGCCGTGCGGCGTGGGTAACGGGCGAGCATGGCCTGCACGTCGCGACGCGTCACCAGCCGCTGGACGATCGCCTCGTGGGACGTTTTCCACGTCGCTCGCTCGCCACGGCTTCAGCATGGCGCCGCCGAGCGCGCGATCGGCCATGCGTAGCACATAGGTGACAAACCGTTGACGTAGTTGGCGCACGCCGGCCCAAAGCCGCAACGGAGGGCCCACCGCCCCCCTCCCCCGACCGGGCCCTACTTCGCCGACGGCTGCAACACGAACGAGAAGTACGCGCTCGTCACCCCGATCATGAGGATCCCGGTGATGATCAGCGTCCGCGAGCGGATGATGTGGCCGAACACGCCGATCGCCAGACCGACCCCGAGCGCCGCGACGACGACCCCGAGATGGGAGGACTGAACGGCGAGAACGAGGATCGCCACCGCGCAAACCCTATATTTGAGCGATGCAGGAGCAACCCACATCGGTGCAGGAGATCGCCGACGGCCTGCGAGCCGCCGGCTATCTGCCGGGCGAATCGACCGCGCTGGTCTCGTTCCTGGCCACGAAGCTCGGCAAGCCGGTGCTGGTCGAGGGCCCCGCCGGCGTCGGCAAGACCGAGCTCGCCAAGGCGCTGGCGCGTTACCTGCAAAGGACCCTGGTCCGACTGCAGTGCTACGAGGGCCTCGACGAGGCCAAGGCGCTGTACGAATGGAATTACCGCAAGCAGCTGCTGCGGATCCAGACGGAGTCCGATGACGCCGGCTGGCGGGCCGTGCAGGATGACATCTTCGGCGAGGAGTTCCTGCTCCAGCGACCGCTGATGAGCGCGATCGCGAGCCCCGAGCCAGTCGTGCTGCTGATCGACGAGATCGACAAGACCGACCAGGAGTTCGAGGCGATGCTGCTCGAGCTGCTGAGCGACTTTCAGATCTCGATCCCGGAGCTGGGGCGGATCGAGGCCAGGACCCAGCCGGTGGTGCTGCTCACCTCCAACAACACCCGTGAGCTGACCGAAGCGCTTAAGCGCCGCTGCCTGTATCTGTGGCTCGACTACCCGGATCTCGAGCACGAGCTCGAGATCGTGCGCCTGCATTCGCCCGATCTCGATGACCAGATCGCTCGCAAGCTCGTCGAGATCGTCCACCAGGTCCGCGAGCTGGATCTGAAGAAGCCGCCGAGCATCGCCGAGTCGATCGACTGGGCCCGGGCGCTGCTGCTGCTCGGCGCCGACGGCATCGACCACAACACGTTCAAGGAGACGATGAGCGTGATCGTCAAACACCGCACCGATCTCGACACCGTCGCTGCGCGCGTTGGCGTCAAGCTCGACCCGGCCGCCACCGATGCCAACGCCGCTGAGAGCACCCCCGCACGCTCGCCGAGCGCCGACGCCGCGTGAGCGCTCCGCTGCCGCCTAGAGGCAACAGGTCGATCTACGGCGGCATCCCGAGCCGGGCCCCCGGGGGATTCGAGGGTCAGCTGCTCGCGTTCGCCGAGGACCTCCGCGACGAGGGCGTGGCGCTCGGCACCTCCGAGATGCTGGACTCCTTCGAGGCCCTGACGCTCGTGCCGTGGACCGAACCGCAGGACTTCAAGGAGGCGCTTGCCGCGACGATCGCCAAGTCGCCCGAGGACCGCCGGATCTTCGAGCTGGTGTTCGACCGCTTCTTCTTTCGCGCCGCCGAGGCTGAGGCGGCGCGCCGCCAGATCAGCGAAGGCTCGGGGGATCCCCACGACGGCGAGATCAACCTCGACACGCTGCGCCAGCAGATCGCGGCCGCGCTCAGGGACGGATCGGATGCCGCGATGCGCGACCTGGCCCGGCTGGCGATCGCCGCGTTCGGGCGCGGCGAGGGTTCCGGCGTGCTGGGCGTCGACGTTCAGCGGATCCGCCGCGCGCTGGGCCTGCGAACCGAGCCGCAGCCGGACCTGGCCGAAGATGACCCGCGGCGCCAGGGCGTCCCCCGAGAGCAGCTCAGGCGCTTCGAAGCCCACCTGCGGCGCGAGCTCGAACGAGACCTGATCGAGCGCACCGCGAGCCTGCCGCCGAAGCGCCCGCTGAGCGAGCTCGACCGGGCGCTGCCCAGCGGCCCGATCCAGGACCTGGCGGCGGTCCACCGGGTGGTCGCGCAGCTCAAGCGACGGCTGGCCACGCAGGGTCAGGAGCTCAAGGGCCGCAAGCGCCATGCGCACGTCGACGTCCGGCGCACGATGCGCGCCTCGCTCGAGACCGGGGGTGTCCCGATCACCCTGAAGTACCGCCCACAACGTCCGCGCCGGCCGGAGATCTTCGTCCTGTGCGACGTGTCGACCAGCGTGACCAGCGCGAGCACGTTCTTTTTGAGCGTCCTGCACGCGCTCCACGACGCGTTCCGGAAGCTGCGCTCGTTCGTGTTCATCGAGCGGATCTCGGAGGTCACCGAGGTGTTCGAGCGCGAGCGCGATTTCCGCGCCGCCAGCGAAGCCGTCTCACGCGACGCCGGCGTCGCCGACATCTCCGGTTACACCGACTATGGCCGGGTGTGGACGGAGTTCCTCGGCCTGATCGAGGACGAGCTCCACCCGCGGGCGACGGTGATCGTGCTCGGCGACGCGCGGACCAACGGCCGACCGCCCCGCGATGAGGTGTTCGCGGCGATCACCGCGAGGGCCGGACGGACGTTCTGGCTCAACCCCGAGCCCCGGCTGTACTGGAATTACGGCGACAGCGTGATCGCGGCGTACGAGCGGCACTGCACCGCGTTCGAGTGCTGGCGGACCGATCAGCTGGAGGAGTTCGTCAAGGCACTGACCAGTCCCGTCGTCGCCTAACGGGTCGACCGGCTTCGCGCGCCGCCACGTCCCGAAGCGACCTGACGTGAGCTGACGGCTCGCGCGATAGCATGGGCTTCACCTCTTGACAACCCAGGGGGGCTGGCGGGAAAGCCGGCTGAGATAGCGCCCCACGCGGACACGCGACCCGGCGCTGACCCTTCGAACCTGTGGGGTAATGCCCGCGGAGGGAGCGACAAAAACCATGTTCGAGGCTCCCGTGAAGGAGCCTCGCGATCTTTCTGGACCAGGACCAGCCGGCGTCCAGGTCGAGGTCGTGAGCCGCACGTTCGTCACGAAGCGAGGCGAGGTGAAAGCCCTGGAGGGAATGTCGCTGCGCGCATCACCAGGAGCGGTGATCGCCGTCGTCGGCCCGAGCGGCTGTGGCAAGACCACGTTGCTCGAGCTGATCTGCGGCCTTCAGGCTCCCGACTCGGGGTCCGTGCATGCCGACCCCGCGGTGCTGATGCCGCAGCGCGACCTCCTGCTGCCGTGGCTGAGTGCGATCGACAATGCCTGCCTCGCCCTGCGATCGCGCGGCGTCAGCCGCGAGGACGCCCGCGAGCAGGCCGCGCCGTGGCTCGAGCGGTTCGGCCTCGCCGGTTTCGAGCGATCCCGGCCCGCCGAGCTGTCGGGGGGCATGCGCCAGCGAGTCTCGTTCCTTCGATCGTTGCTCGCGGGCAAGCCGGTCCTCGCCCTGGACGAGCCGTTCGCCGCGCTGGACGCGATCACGCGCGCGGAGATGCAGTCGTGGCTGGCACACGTGCTCGGGATCGAGTCGCGCACGGTGGTGCTCGTCACGCACGACGTCGAAGAGGCAGTCATCCTGGGCGACCGCGTGGTCGTGATGTCGCCGCGGCCGGGCCGGGCGGTGGCGAACCTCGAGGTCGAGCTGCCGCGCCCGCGCCGGCGGACCGATCCGGCGCTCGTGGCGCTGCGCGAGCGCGCGCTCGAGGCCTTGGGGGTGCGGCCGTGAAGCGGCTGCTGAGCGGTTGGCGGGCGGCGCTGCTGCTGGCGGCGCTGATCGGGATCTGGGAGCTCTACGCCGACCGGGGCAGCGCCGGCCGGCGGCTGATCCTGCCGGCGCCCCACCAGGTGGTCAGGGCACTGTACGTCGACCGCGGGCTGCTGTGGTCAAACCTGCTCGTGACGGCCGAGGAGGTGCTGCTCGGGATCGCCGTGGCGATCGTCGCGAGCTCCGCACTCGCGGCCGTGATCCACTTCTCACGCTCGGCCCGGCGCGCGGTCTACCCGCTGCTGATCGCTTCGCAGGCAGTCCCGATCCCGATGATCGCCCCGGTGCTGGTGCTGTGGTTGGGGTTCGGGCTGATGCCGAAGCTGGTGGTGATCGCATTGGTCTCGTTCTTTCCGATCGTCGTCACGACGCTGGCGGGGTTGGCGGCCGTCGATCCCGAGCTGGGGAAGCTGATGCACACCTTCGACGCCTCGCGACTGACCACGTTTCGCCATGTCGAGGTTCCCTCGGCCTTGCCGAGCGTGCTCACGGGGACCAAGATCGCGGTGGTCGTCGCCGTGATCGGCGCGTATCTCGCCGAGCTGTCGGGGGCGAGCTCGGGACTCGGATACCTCTATCAGCAGTCGGAGGCACAGCTGCTGATGCCGCGTGCGTACGCCGCGGTGCTGATCCTGTGCGCGTTCGCGATCGCCCTGTTCGGCCTGCTCGGCCTGGCCGAGCGCCGGGCCATCCCGTGGGCCTACCAACCCAGAGGAGAACCGTCCCGATGAAACGACTGATTGCCGTGCTCGCCGTCCTCTCGCTGACGCTGGCCGCCTGCGGCGAGAAGAAGAACGCGCTGGCACCATCGCCGGGCAGCGCCCAGCCGTTCACGGTGATGCTCGATTGGTTCCCGAACGCCGACCACGTCGGCATCTACGAGGCGCTCGCCAACCGCGACTTCTCAAACGCCGGCCTCGACGTTCATGTTCAGGTCCCATCGGATCCCGCGACACCGCTCAGGCTGCTCGCGGCGGGAAAGGTGGACGCCGCGATCTCCTACGAGCCCGAGGTGCTGCTGGCTCGCGAGCAGGGACTTCAGGTGGTGTCGGTCGCCGCGATCGTGCAGGAGCCGCTGACCTCGATCGTGTCGCTCGCCTCCAAGCACATCACGGACCCGTCGCGGCTACGCGGCAAGCGCGTCGGCGACGCCGGGATCGCCTACCAGCATGCATACCTGACGACGATCCTCCAGCACGCGGGAGTCCCGACCGGCTCGGTCAAGGAGATCAACGTCGGCGCTAACCTCGTGCCGGCGCTGCTCTCGGGCCGCGTCGACGCGGTTCTCGGCGCCTACTGGAACTACGAGGCGATCCAGCTCGCCCAGATGCACAAGCGCACCAACGTGATCCGCATGGATCAGGTCGGCGTGCCGGACTACAACGAGCTCGTCGTCGCCGTGCGCGCCAGCACGATCGTGAACCATCCCGACCTGGTCCGGCGATTCGTGCAGGCGCTGGCGCGCGGCTACAGGTCAGCTCGGAGCGATCCTGCGGCGGCGGTGCAGAACCTGGTCAAGGCCAATTCGGGACTCGACCCAAAGCTCCAGCTGGCCAGCGTCCGCGCGACCGTGCCGGCGTTCTTCCCAACCGGCCCTCACCCGTGGGGATGGCAGGACCCAGCCCAGTGGAACGCCTACGGAAATTGGATGTTGAGCCACCACCTGATCTCAAACCCGAACGACCCGATCGGCGCCTCGACCAACGAGCTGCTGGCGGGTCAGGGCGTGGGATAGGTTTTAGGGGGACGCGCTGGCGCGCGCCCTGGGGGGGTGGCCCGGGCGGGCCGGCGCCGCGATGAACTCGGCGACCAGGTCCGCCAGGCGCTCCGGCGCATCCAGCTGGACGAACGTGCGGGCGTTGGGGACCCGCTCGAGCCGCGCCAGCGGCAGCGTCTGCGCCAGTCGCTCCGCGTCGGCTACGGGGAAGAACTTGTCGCGCAGGCCCCACACGATCAGGGCGGGCCGGTCGAACTGGGGCAGGCGCAGCGCGGCGTCGAGCAGTACCTCCGGCGAGATGCCGCGCGCCACGCGGACCAGGTCGCGGCGCACGCCGCGATCGTGCAGCGGCGCGATCCACCCCTTCAGCATCGGATCGGGGATCGGCGCCACCGTCAGGGGCGCGATCGACATCGACGCCCGGCGCACGATGCGCGCGCGCCCCAGCACCTCGAGCGCCGCGACGGCACCCGGAACTCGACCCAACCCCCGCACGAGCGGACGCAGCGCGGGGGGTGGGAAATCCTCGAAGGCGTCGCAATTGAGCAGCACGAGCCTGCCGACCCTGGCCGGATGATCGGCGCACACGAGCTGGCACAGCGCCCCGCCGGTGTCGCTGCCAACCAGCGTCACATCGTCGAGCTCGAGCCGCTCGAGCAGCTCCGCGATCAGGCCCGCGAGGCCGCCCGGCGAGAGATCCGCGTCCTTGTTCATCGCTGTGCGGTGTGAGCCGAGCGGGAGATCCGGGGCGATGCACCGAGCGCCGCTTGACAGCTGGGCGAGCAGCGGATCCCAGACCGTCGCGTTTACGAGCACCCCGTGGACGAGCACGATCACAGGACCCGACCCCACGTCGCGATAGTGGATGGTTCCGTGCGAGAGTTCGATCTCCGGCATCGTTGCTACACCTCAAACGGTAGGGTTACATACAAGGTGTACGGATCTTCACATACAGACAGTACGGATGTCAAGTCCCCCGGGGCCGATCGTGCGCCCGCCGACCCGACGCCGGACGCGCCGGCCTCCACACGCCCCAGAACCAAATCCGCCCAACGGGAAGCGACCACCGCGGCGCTGGTCTCGGCTGCTCGCGCGCTGTTCGCCGAGCGCGGCTACGCGGGCGTCGGCACGGAGGAGATCGTCCAGCGCGCCGGTGTCACCCGCGGCGCGCTGTACCACCATTTCCGCGGGGGCAAGGAGGACCTGTTCCGGGCGGCGCTGGTCGAGATCAGCGCCGAGACGACCCGGCGGGTGATCGCCGCCGCGAGCGCCACCGACGATCCATGGGAGGCGCTGGTGATCGGGACGGACGCGTTTCTCGACGCCTGCGCCACCCACGAGGTCCAGCAAATCATGTTGGTCGACGGTCCAGCGGTGCTCGGCTGGGATGTGTGGCGCGCCGCTGACAGCGACTACGCGCTCGGGCTGCTCGAGCAGGCGCTGCAGCGCGCGATCGACGCCGGGCGCCTGACCGACCAGCCCGCCAGGGCGCTGGCCCACGTTCTGATCGGCGCGCTCGACGAGGCGGCGATGGTGGTGGCCCGGGCCGATGACCCGGAGGCCGCGCGCGCGGAGATGGGAATGACGGTGCGGCGCCTGCTCGAGGGGCTGCGTCTTCCCGTTACGTGATCTAGGCACCGGATGGTCCTGCGCAAAGACGAGCACGGCGTGATCGCGATCGGGCAGCCCTCGCACGCGTGGCTCTCCGGGCAACTCGCGCGCGCCTGGGGGAACCAGCGCTTCGGAGCGGTCGACCCGCTCGAGGAGGTGTGCCTGGCCGCGGAGCAGCACGACATCGGGATGGCGGCCTGGGATCTCGCGCCGGCGCTCAATCCGGACACCGGGCTGCCCCAATCGTTCATCGAGATGGCCCTGCCCACGCACATGCTGCTGTGGCGCCTCGGGCCCAGGCGAGTGGTCCCCCAGAGCCGCTATGCAGCGCTGCTGGTCTCGATGCATGGGGCGCGGCTGTACGAGCGGCGCGACCTGGACAAGCTGCCGACCGAGCACGCGGACGCCGTCCGCGCGTTCCTCGGCGAGCAGCGGGAATTCCAGGACCGGCTGCTTCGCTCGCTGCGCGCCGATCCCGCCACCGCGGCGGCAGCGGCTCCGAGCGCGGTGGCGCGCAACAGCGACCTGGTGTGGATATGGGACCACCTCTCGCTGGCGCTGTGCCTCGATTGGGCACCTCAGCGGCTGCCAGGAGTGCCCACCCTCGACGGCGCGGCGGAGCTGCAGCTGACAGCGGCCGAGGAAGGTGGGCTGCGGCTGGATCCGTGGCCGTTCGCCGCGAACGCGGTCACGGTGCGCTGCGAGGGAAAGCGCCTGACCGAGCGCGTGGAGAGCGATCAGTCGCTCCAGGAGGCGCTGGCAAGCGCACCCTGGGAGACGGTCCGGTTCGAGCTGCGCAGGGCATAGAGGCCGCCGAGACCCGCCCGCGGCGCGCACCGCGAGAAGAGCTCGTTGACTTCCCCCTCGCTCACTCGCCCGGCTTGGCGATCAGATGAACGTCGACCAGAAACGTGCGACTGGCGACGATCGGAAGCATGTCGACGGGGCGACGCTGCACCCGCCGCTGTGCCTGCGCGACCTTGCGGGCGCTCCGGCGGCGGACCAGCGCGATCGTGGCCGCGCCGGCCACGAACCCGGTCGCGGCCGCAGCGGCGGCCTGGACGGCGGGCAGCGCGGGGCGCGCGGAGGGCTCGATCGCGCGGACCTCGGCGAGCACCGGAACTCCGTCCACGGTCTCCTCCGGTTGCTCGACCACCGGCTCGGATGGCGGCTGGACCGGCAGATCTCCGTCGTTTGTCACTGGTACATGGTGACAGTGGGCACGGTCATGATCAAAGCAGCTTCTCGTAGACGCGGTAGGTCCGCACGATCTTGCCCCCCATCCCCTTCATCGCCCGGTTCATCGACTTGTTGGTCTCGAGGATCCAGCCGGTCTCGCCGGCCTTCTGCCGCGTGCGCTCAGCCGAGTCATAGTGCAGCTCGTAGAACTTCGCGGCCACGCCGGCGTGCTGCCACTCGCGTTTGACGCCGAGCGCGAACACCCGCACACGGTCGATCTTCCGGCGATACCACAGCGCCTTGGCCCACCCGAACGGCAACAGCCGCCCACCCAGATGCACCAGCACCTGGTTGTAGTCGGGCAGCGTCAAGGCCGCGCCCACCGTCTCGCCGTCCTTCTCAGCCACGAATGCCCAGTTCTCGTCGAGGATCGGCTTGAGGTCCTTGGCGTAGTGGCGGACCTCATCCTCGGTCAACGGCACGAACCCCCAGTTGCGCTCCCAGGCCGCGTTGTAGGCCTCGAGGAAGCGGCCGATCTCGGCCTCCATGTCCTTCTTGCGCATCGGCCGAACGGTGATCCCGTACTTCGATTCGACCTCCGCCGCAGCTCGCCAAATCGCCGGATGGACCTGGGCTCGGTCCCGGACCTTCAGGTCCCACATGTAGAGGTCCATCGCCTTCTCCAGACCGCTCGCCTCGATCAGCCGCGAGTAGTACGGGTGATGCCAGTTGGTGAGGATCGTCGGCAGCAGGTCGTACCCGTCGACGAGGATGCCGCACTCGTCGTTGGTCGTGAAGTCCATCGGCCCGACCATCCGATCGCGTTGGCGCTCGCGCAGCCAGGTTTCGGCCGCCGACAGCAGGGCGCCGGCGGCCTCCGGATCATCCTCGCATTCGAAGAACCCGAACATCCCCCAGTCGTGATGGTGGAACTCGTTGAAGTGCCGATCGATGTGGGCGGTGATCCGGCCCACGACGCGGCCGTCGCGCCAGGCGAGGAAGTACTCGACCTCCGCGTGCTTGAAGAACGGGTTGCGCTCCGGGTCGAAGAACCGCTTGCGCTCGAACAGCAACGGAGGCACCCAGTTGGGCTGGTTACGATACAGCCGCCAGGGCAGCTTAATGAACGTGTTCAGGTCGCCTTGTCCGGCGACGGGACGAACTTCGAGCGCCATCAACGGCCGGGAAAGCTACATGCACACATCGATCGATGTATTTGCCAAGGCGCGCGAGCACGAGCGCCTCGAGCAGCTCAAGGCGGCGCGCGAGCTCGACGCGCTGCCCTATTTCCGGATCCTGGAGGGGCCCACGCTTCCGGTGGTGGAAATGGAGGGGCAGCCGCGGATCATGCTCGGCTCCAACAACTATCTCGGGCTGACGGGCGACGAGCGGGTCAAGCAGGGCGCACTGGATGCGCTGGAGCGCTACGGCACCGGGCTCACCGGGTCCCGGTTCCTCAACGGCACGATCGACCTCCACGTAGAGCTCGAGCATGAGCTTGCGCAGTGGCTCGACGCCGAAGCGGCGCTGGTCTTCACTACCGGCCACCAGGCGAACGTCGGGACGCTCGGCACGATCCTCGGCCCGAGCGACACGGTCATCGCCGATTCCGGCGATCACGCCTCGATCCTCGACGGCTGCATCATCTCCCGGGCCAAGCTCAGACCGTTTCGCCACAACCGCATGGACCGGCTCGAACATGCGCTCGAGAAGGCAGCCTCCGACGGCGGCGGGATCCTCGTGGTGCTCGACGGGGTCTTCTCGATGGAGGGCGACGTCGCGCCACTGCCCGAAATCGCGGAGCGATGTCGCCGATTCGGCGCACGGCTGATGGTTGACGAGGCGCATGCCCTGGGCGTACTCGGCGCGCGCGGCGCCGGAACCTGTGAGCTCCTCGGCGTCGAGGATCGCGTCGACCTGCGGATGGCCACGTTCTCCAAGTCGCTCGCCTCCTGTGGCGGTGTGATCGCCGGGCCGGCCGACGTGATCGAGTTCCTGCGGATCCAGTCGCGGCCATTCATGTTCACGGCCTCGGCCGTGCCCGCTGCCGTCGGAGCGGCGCTCGCGGCGGTCCGGATCTGCCGCTCGGACGAGGGACCGCCGCTGTTCGCGAAGGTGCTCGACAACGCCCGCTACCTCCACGCCGGCCTCCGTCAGCTCGGATTCCGGGTGGTGGAGCCGACCCGGGTGGCGGATGGCACCGAGATCGTGACCCCCGTCGTGCCGGTCGTGGTGGGCGATGACTGGAAGGCGGTTTTCCTCTGGAAGGCGCTCTACGACGCCGGGGTCTACGTCAACGTGGCGATCCACCCCGCGGTGCCGCCGGCCGGCGCCCTGCTGCGCTCAAGCGTGATGGCGACGCACGACAAGGCGACGCTCGACCGTGCGCTGGAGACATTCGCGGCGTGCAAGCAGGCGTTCGAAACCGAGCACGGGCCGCTGCCGAGCTCGGCGTAGCTCGGTACGGGCCGGCCAAACGAGCCCGGCCCCCTTGTCCAGTCCTGCACAAGCGCCCGGCCCGATAAAAAACACGCTATGAGCACATCCTCAGGTGGATGTGACCTTGCTGTGACCGGCGCGATGACGATACGTTCCTGTCGACAACCGCGCCACGAACACACACGGTCAGTAGGTAGGGTCGAGGCGCGCGGGGGAGTGTTGTAGCCGTACCGAGAAGGGCCATATCAGGATGAGCCGGGAGCGGCGCGGGACCGCCGCCGCCGGCGCAATCGTCAACGCGTCCGCCGGGAGCGGGCATGACGCAGGGAGAGAGAAATAGATGAACCAGACCACCAGGATGACGGCGGAGCCGCAACGACTGCGCGCTCTGGAGCGAGCCAACGAGGTCAGGCTCGCTCGCGCGGGACTGAAGCGGCGGATCGCGGAAGGCGACATCTCCGCGGCCGCAGTCATCCTCGCCTGCCCCTGGGAGGCGAGCAGCTGGTCGGTTGCCGAGCTGCTGATGAGTCAGCGGCGCTGGGGGATCACGAGATGCCGGAAGTTCCTGGTGCGCAACCAGATCAGCGAGATCAAGCCGATCGGAACGCTCACCGAGCGCCAGCGGCACCTGCTCGCTGCTCAACTGCAGTCGTGCGAGTCTGTCGCCGAACGGTTCGAGGCCGTTTCGCCGCGCGAGCTCGAACTCGTCGGAGCCGCCTGACTGCGTCGCTCGTCGGCCCCGCAGCGACTGGTTGCGGGGCCCGCGAGGCCCTTCACCGCTGAAGCTAAATCTGGATCCCGATCGGCGCCGGGGCGGCGCCGGCGAAGAAGAAGAACCAGATCACGAACGCCACCAGCGTCAGCGCGGCGCTCACGACCAGCACGCTCTCGAGGACCACGTGTCCCGGATCGGCCAGCCCCCGGGCGCGGCAGTTGGCGCGGTAGACGTCGCTCAACTTGCCCAGCACGGATGCGACGAGCCCGATCGTGAGCACGACGCCGAGGAAGCTCGATCCGAGCGCTGCGCCGAGCGACGAGGTCGCTCCCTGGATCTGCGAGCCGATCCACAACCACAGCAGCGGCGTGCCGACCCACAGCCCAAGGCTGCCGATGAACATGATCAGCACCACCAAGACGGCGCCCGCGCCCGTCCTGAGCAGCCCTCGCAGCTCGCTCACGGTTTCAGGTTAGCCGTCGGTCCCGGTCCTCAGGGCCGCAGCGCCAGGGCGCCACGGCCCCCGGCTAACGGACAGCCAGAGGAGAGCTTGATCTCCCACCACCCCATCAACATCCCGACCAGCCCGAGCCGCGGCCTCACCTGCCAGACGCCGCATCCTGGCTCGCCGAGATCGTGGCGGGAGACGCGGGCGAAGCGGTAGCTGGAAGGATCGAGCAACATCCGCTCGAGCCGGAGGCGGTTGGCGGCCTGTTGCTCGGCGAGCTCGCTGATCGCGAGCCGTGCGGTCCGCAGCCGCTCGGCGAGCTCGTCGCGCACTCGCTCGAGCTCACCGAGGTCGAGCAGCCGCGGCTCGCCGCCCCGGCCGCAAGCCGGCGCCCCACCGCGCATCTCATAGGTGGTCACGAAGGCATCCGCGAGATCGCGCTCGAGCCGAGCGATTTGCTCACGCAGCGATTGCCGCGCCGCGCGCAGTCCATCCTCGGTGACGGTCTGTTGCGCCGTAAAGAGAGCTTCGGGAGCGCTGGTGATCTGCTCGATGGGCTCCATGACCTCCTCCCTCCGATCGGTGGGCAGCTGAGCTTACCACCGCTTTACCCGGCCCGGACGCGTTGCGAGCGCACGCTTTACCGCGCGGCGAGCGTCTCCATGCACACCCACAGGGCCTCCTCCAGGTGGATCGCCGGCACTCCCTGCACGCCCACTGCGAACAGCCCGATCCGCGACGTGCGCCGGGTCACCTGGTGACCCGGCGCGAGCTCTCCGAACAGAACCGCGTGGACACAGCGGGCGTCGGCGACCACCAGCCGGCCGGGCGCAAGATGGTCGGCGTGCTCGGTGCTCCCGAGTCGATCGCCGGCGGTCGTGGTGCGGATCCCCAGGCCGCCGGGGCCGATCAGGTCTGCGTCGAGCGCCCACACCGGGACCCCGGTCTCCACCACGGCGATCAGGAGCGCGTCCTCGAGCAGGTTCTGAGAGCGAAATTGGCCCTGGAGCAGCCGGGCCACGGCCGCCCGCTCACTCGGGATGCGACTGGAGTCGGGATCCATCCCGACTTGGTGAAAGAACGCGCGGTAGGAATGGGGGATCGGCTGCGTGCGCATCGCCACCACGTTCGCGCCGCGGTAGCGATTGGAGAGTTGGTCCAGACGCCGGCGGACCTCGGGAGGGCTGTGAGCGAGACGTGCTTGCACGGTCACCCAGTCGAGCCGCAGGCCCGGAAACTCGGCCCGGAGCGCAGGCTCGATGAAGCCAGCCGCGGCGACGAGCTCGAGGTCCTCGCTCACTGCCGGCTCCCGAGCAGCGCCCGTACCCGACCCACCAGCGCGCTGCTTTGCAGCCAGTGGTCGCCGATCAGCCGGTCCGCCACGATCCCGCCTCGATACGCCAGCTCGACCATCGGGCAGATCGACACGCCGTACAGCGCGCCGACCGCCCCGTCGGCGTCGTAGGCGATCGGAATCGTCCAGTGATGGCTGCGCGCGAGCGTTGCGGTGCTGGCGTGAGAAGCCTGCACGGCGACGGCGGCGAATTGAACCTCGCTCGTGGGGAACTGTCTCGAAACCGCCTGGAGCGTGTCGATCTGGCGCTTGCAGTCCGTCGAGCCGGTGACGAACAGGCCGAGCACGAGCGGCCTGCGACCGCACACGTTGAGCGCGCGCAGATTGGGATGGGCCGGATTGCACTTTGGGGCCACGTTCGCGTCACCGTTGAGACTCGAGCTGGCGAGCGGCGCGACGAAGTAGGCCAACCGCTTGCCGGGGGCGACGCCGGTGCTCTGGACCCCGCGGGTCGTGAACATGTAGACCGAGAACGCAACCACGAGCGCGAGCCCGAAGATGCCGATCGCCCAGCGATACGGCCGGGTGTCGATCACCGGCTTTGGCGGCGCGGGACCGTCGTTGATCGCCGCGGCCCGGTCGGGGTCGAGCCGGTAGGGCTGCGGCTCCTCGCGGGGGGCTGGCGGGCGGTCGCTCACGCCACCCGGGCGCGGCGGCGAAGCCGCGGCAGCGGCATCGCCCGGCGGCGGTGCAGGACGCCGATGCTCGCCGTTCGGTCTTCGCGCTCGGCGAGCGCGAGCACGGCCGGCAGCACCAGCAGGACCCCACCAAGCGACACCGACAGATCGACGAGCGTGACGAAGCCGAAATCGCGGAGCATCGTGATGTTCGAGAGGATCAGTACGCCGAAGCCCGCGATCGCCGTGATGCCGGACGCGAGCACCGCCCGTCCGGTGGAGCGGTACGTTCGCGCGAGCGCCGCGTTCAGGTCGTGCCCAGCCAGCCGCTCCTGGCGAAATCGCTCCGAGAGCAGCACGCTGAACTCGGTCGAGATGGCGATCACGAGCGCTCCCAACGTCGCCGACATCGGGTTCAGGGGGATCCGAAGCGCGAACACGATCAGCGCCGACCAGCCGGTCGCCAGCGCGATCGGGATCAGCGGCACCAGCGCGCGCCCTGGCCGGCGGAAGACCGCGAGCAGGACCAGCCCGACCGCGACCAGGCCCGCGAGCAGCGTGAGCAGCCGGCGGCTCGAAGAGGAGAGCGCGGCGTTGGCCTGCGCGGCCAGGACCGGCAGCCCGGCGAGCTGGGCGCTGACGCCGGGAGGGGGATGCAGCCGCGAGCGCATGTAGTCGATCACCCGCTGCTGGCGCGAGAGCGCCATCAGCCGGATACCGAACGCGAGTGAAGCGGCGCGGCGATCCGGCGTGATCACCGCCTGCGAGAAATAGCTCGGAACGGCATCGAGCAGCCCGGTGATCTCCGAAGCCTGCAGGGATCCGGTGGAGCCCCCCGAGAACAGGTCCGGGAGCGAGAGGGCGGGGCACAGCGTTGCATGCGCACAGCCCTTCGTCTCGAGATAGCCGTAGTGCGCCAGCAGCCCCTGCTCGTAGTTGATCATCCAATCGACGGTCCGGGGGGTGGCGACGTTGCGCGCGTGCACGATGACATCGATTTCACCCGATACACCGGTCACCCGCTCGAGCGTGCGCAGGTCGTGTAGCGCCGGCATCCCGGACGGCACCAGCTTGGTGACGTCGGACTGGACCGCGGTCTGAGTATCGGCGACCCAGCCGAGGACCGCCAGGAGCGCTCCGATCACCACGACGCGTCCGGGCCGCGCCACCGCGCGCTGGAGCAGACCGAGCGCCGTGGGCATGACCGGCGGCACGCCCCCCGCCTCACCGGCGGCACACGGGCGACCGGCAGCCGGACCACGCCCCCCACCCGCGACCGGATCCGTGCCCCGGCGTCGCGGAGAATCTCCCCGGCCCCGCGCAGCGACGCCGCGAGAGCGCCTCCACCGCGAGCGGAGAGGACGATCGCGGCGGAGCCGGCAGTGAGCGCGCAGACCAGCGCGATCGCGATTCCCACCACCAGCAGCAGGCCGAATCCTTGCACCATCGGCACCGGCGAGAGCAACAGCACCAGGAAGCCCGTAGCCGTAGCCAGCGCCGCGATCGCGATCGTGGGCGCGCCTGTCGCCGCTGCCTCGAGCACGGCGTGTTCGGCACTGCTCTGCGCTGACGCCTCGGCCACCCGCGACTGGAACTGGATCGCGTAGTCGACGGCGAGCCCGATCAGGATCGGGAGCACCGCGATCGAGGCCATCGTCAACGTTCCGCCGATCAGCGACAGCGCGCCGAACGTGATTCCCGTCGCCGCGAGCGCGATCGCGAGCGGCAGCAGCCGCAGTCGCCTAGGTCGGCTCGGGAACACGATCATGAGCGTGGCCGCCATCACCACCATCGCCCCGATCAGCAGGCCGAGGATCGAACCCGTGATCTGGGAGGCCAGATCGTTGACGACGACCGGCTCGCCGGTGACGGTGTAACTCGCGCCGTAGGCGGAGCGGAACCTCGGCATGTTCACGGCCTGGCGGATCCACGAGATCGCCTGCGCCTGCTGGGCGTCGCTGAGGCTGCCCTTCAGCCGCACCTGGATCAGGGCCGAATCGGCGGTCGGGAACAGGTACGCGAATCGGGCCTTCGGCTGGTTGACCCCGCGGGTCGTGTCGAACACGATCTGCGGGATGAACTGCGGGTCGTCGATCCTCGGTGTCCCCGCGATGCCCGAGTCCAGGTACAGCTGCTCCAGCTGCTGCAGCGACTGCTGCTGTTGCAGCTGACCGGCCGCCTTGGCCGCCGTCAGCGCCTGTGAGCGGGTCATGTGCCGGCCGATCGCGAGCTCGTAGGCGGCCTGCTCGGACTGGCGGATGCTCTGCTGGACCCCTGCGACCATCGCCCGGACGCGCGTGTTGACGGTGGCCACCGCCTGGTTCAGGAATGTGCCCGGGCCGTATACCGCCTGCACCGGCTTGGCCCGCATCAGCTTTCCGCACGGACTGCCTTAGCCACCGTAGGGCGGCTTGGACCGGGCTGGGCGGGGACGAACGACTGCAGCTGCGAGCTGGGGATCACGACCTTCCCCGCGAGACACGCCTCGAGCTCGGTGACGGTCGCCAGGTCCTTGGTCTCAACGAGATCCGGCAACGGCTCCTTGATCAGGATCACCACGGCATCGCCGCCGAAGTGTTCGTGGTCGTCCTGCGTCGCCCGATAGCTCGAGGATGAGCGGCCGACGAACGTGTCGCTGCCGGCCGACGGCTTCAGTCCAAGCGCGAGGATGCCGCCTGCGACCGCCGCCATCAGCACGATCGCGACGGTCAACCCAGGCCGACGGGTGGCGGCCCGCGCCAGCCCCACAAGCCTCTCCTTCATGGCTAATCCATGGTCAACGGTCCCTGCGACTCCCCAGCCAGGAACTGCCGGATGAACGGGTTGTCTGAGTTGAGCATGTCCTCCGCCGGCCCGGCCTCGACGATTCGACCGCGCCACAGCACGTTGATGTAGTCCGCCACCCGACGCGCGCTCATGATGTCGTGGGTGATCACCGCGAAGGTCGGCAAATGCGGTTTCTGGGCCTTCTTGGCGTCCTCCATCATGTCTCGGTGGATCTCCAGGATCAGCTCCCCGAGGAGTGCGGTCCGAACCGGATCGAGACCCGAGTCGGGCTCGTCGAACAGGACGATGTCGGGCTCCAGCACGAGCGCACGGGCAAACCCGGCGCGCTTGCGCATCCCGCCCGAGAGCTCGTTGGGCATCTTCTCGCGCGCGTCACCCAGCCCCACTTCGTTGAGCCGGCGCATGACGATGTCCTCGACCTCGTCCTCGCTCTTCTCGGTGTGTTGGCGCAGCGGAAACGCGACGTTGTCGTAGAGGTTCATCGAGCCGAACAAGGCACCGTCCTGGAACAGCAGCCCGAACTTCTTGCGCATCTCGAACAGGTCGTCGTCGGGCATGTTGGGGACCGACTCGCCGTGCACGAGCACATCGCCCTCGTCCGGGTAGAGCAGACCGACCATGTGCTTGATGCACACCGATTTCCCGGTGCCGGAGGGTCCGATGATCATCGAGACCATCCCCTCGGGCAGCCCCATGTTCAGACCGCGCAGGATCCGGTTGCGGCCGAACGCCTTGTAGGTGTCGATGAACTCGACCGCGTCCGGTCGGCCCGAGGGATACACCTTGTAGGAGTGCCACTGGTATTCGTCCTCCGACGCCCCGGCGGGGGGCGATGGGCGGGGCGGCTGCTCATCGACCACCGAGACGCGTGATTCGCTGCGCTGCTCGGTCTCGGCCCGAGAGTCGATTGCCTCCGTCGCTCGCTCCGCGTCGTCGCCGTACTCCGTCATGTCAGCCTCCTATTGGTGCCCTCGGATTGGCGCCCCAGAAGAGCTGCGTACCGAGCATTCCGATGAGATGTACGGCAACTATGTTGACAACCATCGATTTCGCGGTCGCCGTGCCCACCCCCACGGGTCCGCCGCTCGCGTTGTAGCCGTAGTAGCACCCGACGAGCACGATCACGGTGGCCATGGACATGGCTTTGATCAAGCTGAATAAGAGATCGGGTGGGTTCTGGAACTGCCAGAAGATCAAGAAGAACCCGCCCGAGGACACATCGCCGATCTGTTGCACGACGACCAGGTAGCTCGCCAGAAAGCCGGCTCCGATCGAGCACAGATACACGAACGGGAGCACCAGCCACGCCGCGAGCAGCCGCGTCGCGCACAGGAACGTCATCCCGCTGATGCCCATCACCTCGAGCGCGTCGATCTCGTCGGAGATCCGCATCGAGCCGAGCTCGGCGACGATCCCGGTGCCGATCTTGGCCGACATCATGTAGCCGAACGCGTAGGGCACGAGCTCGCGCAGGTCGCACCAGGCGGAGAACACGCCGGCGTACGCGGGCACGCCATTGGCACGGTCGAAGTACGCACCCTCGACGCCACACTCCAAGCCGGTGATGAACACGAGCCCCCAGATCACCAGCGTCGAGGAGACGATCAGGATCCCCGACTGGCGCAGTGCCTCGCCGAAGAACCTGAACACCCGGAGCCGGAAGACCTCGCCGACGATCCTCGACGCGAACTTGACGAGCTCGCCGAACGACTCGATCCAGCCTCGAGGTGTCGCCAGTAGTTCTTCCATCGCCCTACGCGTCCAGCGTCATTTCGCGATCGAGGTGATCTCGGGGTGCGTCGCCAGCAGCGTCTGCGTGAACGCGTAGTTGAACGCGAACACGCCCAGGAACGCGATCACGACGGCTTGGTTGACGGCGCGACCGACCCCCTCGGCCCCGCCGGACGCGGTCATCCCCTTGTAGCAGCACACGATCGCGATGATCGCCCCGAAAATCGTCGTCTTGACGACCGAACCCCACAAATCAGTCGTCGAGGCGTTGTTGAAGAACGTGGCCCAGAACGGACCGAGCGGCGCGTTGTTGACGAGCGTGGCGACGATCCCGCCGAAGATCCCGAACAGCAGTGCGTAGATGTCGAACAGACCGGTCACCAGCATCAGCGCGAGGAACCGCGGGACGACGAGGTTCTTGACCGGGTCGACGCCCAGCACCTGGAGGGCGTCGAGCTCCTCGCGGATCTTTCGCGCGCCGAGGTCCGCGGTGATCGCGGTGCCGGCGACGCCGGCGAGCACGATCGCATCCACGAACGGCGCGAACTCCCTGATCGAGGCCAGGACGAAGAAGCCTCCCAGCCGATCGAGCGCGCCGAACAGCACCAGGAAGTTGGCCGCCTGCAGTCCCGGCGCTCCGTAGCCGAACGCGACGGTCGAGACGAGCAGCGGGAACCAGCACAGCTTCACCGCGAACAGGAACTGCCCGGCGAACTCCGGACCGTATGGATACGGTGGCCGAACCGCGGCGACGAGCGTCTTGCCGGTCAGGATCATCATGTTCCCGACCTCCTCCAAGATGCTCTTGGTCGGCAGGAACGCTCGCTCGGCGACTGCTCGAATCACGCTTGGTCTTTCCTCCCGAGTGTGCCCCGCCGCGAACGCGGCGCTGGACAGCGAAGCCTACGGTACCGGCATCGCAAAAACCAACTGGAACCGTGCCTGCGTGGCCGTCGCCACCGCCGGCGAAACGTCGCTCGGCGTGGGGCCCCGTGGTATGTTCAGCGCGCAGTGAGCGGGCGGAGATCCAGGAGCTGCGGCACCCTGGCCGCGATCGCGGCGACATTGTTGGTGTCGGCGTGCGGAGGCCAGGCGGCGCAGAACGCCGCGGAGCCCTCCGGGGTCTTCCCGGTCCAGGTCACGACCGCGAGATTCCCCGTCTCCCAGCGGCTCGCTGAGCACACACGCATGGTGATCGCCGTACGCAACGCCGGGAACAAGGCGATCCCCAACATTGCCGTCACGATCACCGACCCCAGGTGGGGCAGCTCGATCCAGGCGTTCGGCCAGCACCTCAGCATGCCCGGCCTCGCGAGCCACTCTCGCGCGGTGTGGATCGTCGACCGACCCCCCGGACCGTGCACCGGTGTATCTGGGTACAGCTGTCAGCAGGGTGGAGCGGGTGGGGCTGTGACCGCCTACTCCAACACCTGGGCGCTCGGCTCACTCCAGCCCGGGCAAAGCGCAAGGTTCGTCTGGGGTGTCACCGCCGTAGTGCCGGGAACGTACGTGATCCATTACGAGATCGCCGCCGGTCTGAACGGCAAAGCCAAGGCCAGACTGAGCGGCGGCGCCATCCCCCAGGGGACGTTCACGGTCAGGATCTCCAGCCAGCCGGCGCAGTCCTACGTGAACAGTTCCGGGCAGGTCATCACCACCAGCAAGTAGGAGCTACGCGCTGCTCGAGGCCTCCCACAGATTGATCCCGCTCTCCACCGCGTAGCGATCGATCTCCTCCAGCTCGCCGGGATCGAACTCCAGCCGCTCCAAGGCGGCGACGTTCTGCTCGAGCTGCTGGACGCTGCTGGCTCCGAGCAGCGCCGAGGTCACGCGCTCGTCCCGTAGCACCCAGGCAATCGCCATCTGCGCGAGCGACTGGCCGCGCCCGGTGGCGACTCCCCGTAGCGCCCTGACCCGCTCGAGGTTCTCCTCGCTGATCATCTCCGAAGAGAAGTAGTTGCCGCGCTTGACGCGCGAGTCCTCAGGCACTCCGCGCAGGTACTTGTCCGTCAGCAGACCCTGGGCCAGCGGCGAGAACACGATCGCCCCGATCCCCTCGCGGGCGAGCACATCGAGCAGCTCGTCCTCGATCCAGCGGTTGAGCATCGAGTAGGACGGCTGGTGGATCAACAGCGGGGTGCCCAGCTCGCGGAGGATCTGGATCGCCTCCTCCGTGCGGCGCGGACCGTAGGAGGAGATGCCGACGTACCGCGCCTTGCCCTGCCGGACGGCCGCGTCGAGCGCGCCCATCGTCTCCTCGAGCGGTGTCCTGGGATCGAACCGGTGGGAGTAGAAGATGTCGACGTGGTCAAGCCTCATGCGACTCAGGCTCTGCTCGAGGCTTGCCAGCAGGTACTTGCGCGAGCCAAACTCGCCGTACGGGCCTGGCCACATGTCGTACCCGGCCTTGGTCGAAACGACCAGCTCGTCGCGATAGCGCTTGAAGTCCTCGGTGAGGATCCGCCCGAAGTTGATCTCGGCGCTTCCGTAGGGCGGCCCGTAATTGTTGGCGAGGTCGAAGTGGGTGATTCCCAGATCGAAGGCGCGACGCAGGATCGCGCGGCTGTCTCTCAGCGGCCGGTCATCGCCGAAGTTCTGCCACAGCCCGAGGGAGATCGCGGGGAGCTGGATCCCGCTGCGCCCACAACGGCGGTAGGGCAGCTGCTGGTAGCGATCCGCGGGCGGCACGTACAGCGTCGGGCCGAGCTCCGCGTCGTAGGGCACGGGGCGAGTATCGCAGCAGCGCGCGTTCGACCTCGGCAGCAGCTGGTTCGACCTCGGGCGAAGCGAACAGGGCGCGGTTTGGCCATTGGGATAGTGACCCCTGCGGCTGCGATGCCTACGCTGGTTGCTCATGCCTCGGAGACTCCGAGGCCGGGTCCCTAGCACGCCTCCGCCGCCGAGGCGCTCAGAGGAAGGAACTACACGATCGCATGCCTCGCATCCGTCAGCACAATGCCCTTGCCGCCCAGTGGACGCCCAACGGGGACGCCCTCGGAGCTCCCGACCTGACCGTCGCAGACAACCAGACCTTCGGGTCGAACGTGTTCAGCTCAGCGGTGCAACGGCAACGGCTGCCGAGAGACGTATTCCGGCGGCTGCAGCACACGCTGGCCCGCGGCGAGGCGCTCGACACCTCGACCGCGGACGCAGTCGCACTGGCGATGAAGGAGTGGGCGCTCGAGCGCGGGGCGACCCATTACACGCATTGGTTTCAGCCGCTCACGGGCTCCACGGCGGAGAAGCACGACAGCTTCTACGGACCGACCGGCGAGGGCTCAGCCCTGGCGGAGTTCTCCGGCAAGGAGCTGATCCAGGGCGAGCCGGACGCCTCGAGCTTCCCCACCGGCGGCATCCGTGCGACGTTCGAAGCGCGCGGGTACACGGCTTGGGACCCGACCAGCCCGGCCTTCATCCTCGAGAACCCGAACGGCGCGCTGCTCTGCATCCCGACCGCGTTCGCGTCGTGGACGGGCGAGGCGCTGGACCACAAGATCCCGCTGCTGCGCTCGATGGACGCGCTCTCGAAGTCCGCGATCCACGCGCTGAGGCTGTTCGGCAACACCAGCGCGCAGCGGGTCTTCACGACCGTCGGTCCCGAGCAGGAGTACTTCCTGATCGACGACCAGTACTACTTCGAGCGCCCCGACCTGATCACCACCGGGCGGACCCTGTTCGGCGCCAAGCCGCCCAAGGGCCACGAGCTCGACGACCACTACTTCGGCTCGATCCCCGAGCGGATCCTCGCCTGCATGCTCGAGACCGAGCGCGAGCTCGGCAAGCTCGGCGTCCCGGTCAAGACCCGTCACAACGAGGTGGCGCCCAACCAGTATGAGATCGCGCCGGTGTTCGAGAACTCGAATGTCGGCTCGGACCATCAGCAGCTGACGATGCAGATCATGCAGAACGTGGCCCGCCGCTACGGGTTGGTGTGTCTGCTGCACGAGAAGCCGTTCGCCGGCGTCAACGGCTCGGGCAAGCACAACAACTGGTCGATGGCCACCGACACGGGCGAGAACCTGCTCGAGCCGGGCGACACGCCGCACGACAACCTGCAGTTCCTGTTTTTCTGCGCCGCGGTGATCCAGGCGGTGAACGCCCGCCAGGGGTTGCTGCGCGCGTCGATCGCGTCTCCCGGACAAGACCACCGCCTCGGCGCCAACGAGGCTCCGCCCGCAATCATGTCGATCTTCCTCGGAGCGGAGCTCGAGAACGTATTCGGCGCGATCGAGCGGGGCGAGGCCGGCGAGTCGGCGCCCGATTCGTTCCTCGGCCTTGGTACCCAGGTGCTGCCGCCGCTGCCGATGCACGGCGGCGATCGCAACCGCACCAGCCCGTTCGCGTTCACCGGCAACAAGTTCGAATTTCGCGCACTGGGCTCGAGCCAGTCGCTGTCACTTCCGAACACGGTGCTGAACACGATCGTCGCCGAGGCGATCGACAACCTCGCCGAGGAGCTCGAGGACGAGCTCGACGCCGGCAAGGACATCGTCGACGCGCTGCGGCCGATTCTCCAGCGCAGCTACGCGTCCAGCAAGCGGATCATCTTCGGTGGCGACAACTACGCCGAGGAGTGGCACGCCGAGGCCGAGCAACGTGGCCTGCTCAACCTGCGTGCAACCCCAGACGCGCTCCCGTACCTGATCGCCGATGACACAACGACGTTGTTCTCCAACTACGGCGTGCTCTCCCCGCGCGAGCTCGAGTCGCGCTACGAGGTGTTCGCCGAGCAGTACGTGACCAAGCTCAACATCGAGGCCGAGACCGCTGCGTCGCTGGCGCGCACGATGCTGCTTCCGGCGACGGCCCGTCACCTCGCGCTGCTACGCGAGGCATCGCTCGGCGAACTGGTCTCGGAGACCGAGGGCCTGGTGGACGAGTTCATCACGGCGATCAAGGCCCTCGAGTCGGCCAACCTCGGGGAGCACCAGCCCCACGGCGACGTGCTCGAGCACGCGAAGTACATGCGCGACGAGGTCGTGCCGGCGATGGAGTCGGTCCGCATCGTCGCCGACAAGCTAGAGAAGGTCGTGGCCGACGACCTCTGGCCGCTGCCGAAGTACTCGGAGATCCTGTTCATAAAGTAGGGCGGCCCCGCCTCCGCAACAGGTGCGAGCTGGGTGGCTTCGGTTCCTGTGTTACGCAACTCGCCGTTGTCGCTTGCGAGCTGTTCGCTGCGGTGCTAAGAGCCTTTAGGAGAGGCGTTCAACTGAAAGCGAAGGCGTCGGCGATGGCTGCGGGTAAGCGAAGTAATCAGAACATCATTGGGACCATGGCGCGCGCGCTCGAGCTCACCGAGGAGGCGCTCGGTCAGATCGCGCGGATCGCCGTCGAGGAGATCCACAGCGGCCTTGAGACGAGCAACCACGTCGAAGCGGCCGAGCGCGACATGCGCAGCGCGCTCAGGCAGCTGGTTCTGGCCGAGCGTGCCATGCGCGCCAAGTCGGCGCCCGCCATCGGCCGCGAGGAGCGCTCCGAGGCGGTGGCCGAGGCTGTGCGGGCCAAGGACTCCGAAGCGGTGCGTAACGGCGGATAGCACCGGGCAGCCATAGCTACGGGGTCGTCTGGTTGGGTGCTTCGCCGAGCGTGATCTTGTTGCCTTCGGGGTCGGTGAGCAGCGCCCGACGGTAGAGCCCCGGCACCGTCTCGATCTCGCCCGTGATGATCCCTCGGCCGGCGAGCTGGGCGACGTGGTCTTCCAGGTTGTCCACGAGCAGCGTCAGCAGGGTCTGGCCGGCGCGGTCTGAGTCACCGACCACGTAGACCCAGCCCGTGTCGGTGACTCGCCACATCGCCTCCTCGCCTCTGACGATGACATCCGGATGTCGTCCGAACAGCCGCTCGTACCACGCGAGCGTCGAGCCGTAGTCGGCCACCGCGACGCCGGCGAAAACGTGCTGGAAAGGCAGTAAGGGATCGTTGGCGATCGCCGTATCGCATCACATTCCGGGCGCGCGATCCAAAAGGTTCCACTCGAGCGAGCGGCAGATGCGCACCGCGCGCTGGAAGCCGGCGACTTGGAGCGCCGCGCGCGTCAAGCCCCGCTATCGGGGCTTGACGACCTCGAGCCAACGACTGAGGGCGTGGCGACCCACCAGCGTGATCTCGCCGTCGGCGGTGATCCAGTCTCGCACCCGCAACTCGCGGACGATCCCGAGCGCGTCGGTCGGCGCGGGACCATCCCCGCTCGCCGCCAGCGCGCCGGTGCCCGGCTCGACCGTCCACCGGCCCGAATCCAACGCGGCAAGTGCCAGGCCCTGCTCGTCGGTCGGTAGGTCCAGGGGATGAGGGGCAGCGCGCAGCAACGGCTCTTCGCCGGCGGGCGTGCGTACCGAGCCGGCGAGCCGGGTCGCCATGTCGTCGCCGAGACTCTCCGCGTGCGCGCGCAGCCAGCTTCCGGCACTGTCGACCCACTGCCTCGCCGCCATCGGGTCCACCCCGATCGTGTCCGCGACCTCATCCAGATCGACCCTGTCGATCGCTTGCTCAATCGATCGCCCGGCCTCCCGCGCAATCGAGCGCAGCGTCTCCTCGAAACTTTCGTCTTTGTCTTCGTCTTCGAACATGCAGTAATGATCGCACGCGCGGGCCCTCGGCCGGGGCGCCGGCCGCGGGGGGTGCCCGCTCGCGGGGTGCGACGGGTAGGTCAGGACGTGATCGTGATGCTCTCGCTGTTCGAGGTCTGGCCCGCCACCGTCACCGTGACCGTTGCGGTCCCCGGGCTGAGCGGGAACGGGCCTGTGGAGGGCGGCAGCTGGAACCCGATCGAGGTGTCGCTCCAGCTGATGATCGTGAGCTTCGCGCCTCAGGCCGCCAGCGCCGCCTGCTCCATCTCGGCTCCATAGCTCCCGGTCCGCGCGGCGGCGTTCATCTTCGCGCGGTGGTAGTACGCGCGCTGGGCCGCCTCGACGTTCTCGGGCTTGCCGGCCCACGCCTTCAGGGCGGGAGCCTGCAGCGCACGCCCGTAGGAGAACGACAGTTCCCACGGATGAGGGGCGCTCGCGTTCATCGCGTTCAGGTTCGCCGTCGCGTCCTCGTCCGACTGACCACCGGAAAGGAACACGATCCCGGGCACTCCGGCCGGCACGTGCTTGTACACGCACTTCAGCGTCCACTGCGCGACCTGTTCGTGTCCCGCGCGGTCGGCGGCCTCGTAGCCCGAGAGCACCATGTTCGGTTTCAGCAATGAGCCGAAGATGTCTACGCGTTGATCAAACAGCTCTCGATAGACCGCGTCGAGTACGCGCGAGGTGATCTGATAACTGCGCTCGATCGTGTGGGTGCCATCCTGCAGCACCTCCGGCTCGACGATCGGGACGATCCCCGCCTCCTGGCACAGCGAGGCGTAGCGAGCCAGTGCGTGCGCGTTGGTCCAGATGCAGTAGTCGCTGGGCAGCTCATCCGTGATCGAGTAGGTCGCGCGCCACTTGGCAAACCGCGCGCCGAGACCGCGATACTCCTCGAGGCGGGCGCGCAGGCCGTCCAAGCCCTCGGTGATCGTCTCACCGTCGGCTTGCGCGAGCGGCTTGGCGCCCTTGTCGACCTTGATGCCAGGGATGATCCCCTTCGAGGCGAGCAGCTCGGCGAATGGCAGCTCGTCGGAGTCCGACTGGCGGATCGTCTCGTCGAACAGGATGACGCCGCTTATGCATTCCTCCGCGCCCGGCGTCGTGAACAGCAGCTCGCGATACGCGCGCCGGTGCTCCTCGGTCGACTGCAGTCCGATCGAGTCGAAGCGCTTCTTGATCGTCCCGTCGCTCTCATCCGCCGCGAGGATCCCCTTCCCCGCCGCAACCAGTGCCTTCGCCGTCTCGTGCAACTCCTGGCTGGACATGTCCTGCCTCCCATCTGGAATATGACTCTGGAATTATTTCGAGCCTCGAAGCGAGGCGACTCCTCCTCAGACGTTCGGCCCCGACGCCGGCGGAGCAGATGGGACGACTGGTACTGATGGTCCGCCGTTATCGCCCGGATCATCGGGTGCCCGGATCCACTCGACGATCAGGCCCTTGGCGATCACGAAGTTTGTGCGTGCCGTCTGACCCGCACCGGCGCCGCAGCCTCCGCCGGGACCGGGGCGATTGGTGAGGCGGAACAGCGCGTTGACGTAGCGCCCCCGCCGGTCGGCGGAGATGAACCTCGCGCCGCACGGCAGCTGTTCATTAGCCGCGTCGGCCGCGGCCCGGCTGTCGATCGCCGTCACCAGCGCGTTGCCGCTGGGATCGGGTCCGTTGATCATCACGCTCGGCAGCGCAAAGTACTGGGCGGCGCGGCGCACATCACCGCGCCGTAACGCGTTCGACCAGGCGCGGATCACGGCGACGGCGGCTGGGTCGGGCGCAATGCCGGTGGGGGCGGGCGTCGGGATCGTCTGGGCGCCGGAGCCGCCGCCCGAGACGCCGGCGACCGCGGGCGGAGCCGCCGGCCGGCGGCGTTGGCGACTGCGTACGCCCGCCGCCGGCGGCGCCGGCGTGGCGGGGGCCGAGACCGGAGGGGTTCGCTTGCCGAGCTCTCTGGCGGTAGTCGTACGCGCCGCGCCTGACCCGCACCCCGCCACGATCCCGACCGCCATGACCGCGAGGAATGAAGCCCAATGAATCCTGGCGATCACGAGGACAATCGTAGGACTCTCGGCCGCCCCGGTAGAGCTCTCGCCCGCTCCGGTGGAACCTCTCGCCCGGTCTCCCCCGCTCCGGTAGCGAGCTTGACACGTGGCTAACCGCGCCTTGGCGGCCCGTGCCGTGCGCGCCGGCATGTTCGGCTGCCCAAATTTGGCAACGCCGAGCGGGATTTGGGCCATCGGACACGATACGCGTGTCGGATTGCCCGGATTGCGAGCCGCGCCGGGCGATTTGGGCGTTTAAGCATGCCGGCGCCCGCCGACCGTGGCCTGCGGCGAAAGTCCAGATGCATGTTCCGCAGCGTCGCCACTGTCGCGCCGTGGTCGCCTGCCCGCGGGACCCCAGGCTTCGCCCCCCGGCGACCGACCCAGGCGTTCGCGCCCCGCTCAAGCGACCCAGGCATTCGCCCCCCGGGGGAGCGCCACCGCCGGTCACCCCCGCTTCGGACCGCCGTGAGCGACAACCGCGCTCAGTGGCTGGGGCCCTTGCCGCTCTTGCCGCCGCCAGGCGTCGCGCCGCCCGTGTTGCTGGTCCCGCCCCCTCCCCCGCCGCCGCCGTTGCTCGGACCCTTACCGGTCGCGCCAGTCCCCGTGTTCCCGGTCCCCGGCGTACCGGGGGAGACGCCGGTGGGAGCGCCGGCCGCCGGCTGCGGCGGGGAGGCGTAGAGAGTCGGGTTGTCGTAGGGGTTGGTGCCGGTTCCGGAGGTGCCGGAGTTCCCCCCGCCGTTGGGGCTGATGCCATCCTTGCCGACCGCGGCGCGCGGGCCGAGGTAGGCAGTGCCGTGCCACGGCTCGGCGGGCGGCGACCAATCGCCGCAGTAGTCACCGCTCGCGCTCGACATGAAGTCGTGCCAGATCGGTGCCGCGAGCACCCCACCGAAGCCATCCGACATCGGGACGTTGCCCTGGGGGTAGCCGACCCACACCGCGGTCGAGTACTTTGGCGTGAAGCCGACGAACCACGCGTTGTCGAGATTTTCGGCAGTGCCGGTCTTGCCCGCGGCGGGACAGCCGTAGTTGGCGGCGGTGCCTGTCCCGTCTCTGATCACGCCCTTCAGCACCTGGATCGCGGCGTAGGCCTCGCCGTAGCTGAACACCCGCTGCTTCGGCGGCTGGCCGAGGCTGTTGTCGACGCTCCCGTCGGGGAACACGACGTGGTCGATGATCGTCGGCGCGATGTGGACGCCGCCGTTGGCGAGCGTCGCATAGGCATCGGCCATCTCCAGTGGAGTGACACCGATCGTCAGCCCGCCGATTACCTCCGATGGATTTGCGAACAGCCTGGTGGTGATCCCCATCGCATGCGCGATGGCGTCGAGCTTGTCCCATCCCAAGTCGGCGGCGAGCTGCGCGAACACAGTGTTGTCCGAGACGACCGTTGCCTTGGTGATGTTGATCGTGCCCTGATAGGTCTCCTCGGCGGTGTGCACCGACCAGGTCGGATCCTGCGGAAGCCACCCGGTCGGGAGGAACTTCGACGTGTAGTAGGTCTGGTTGGGGTCGCCGTCGTAGTCGTGGATCAGCGTCATCAACGCGAACACCTTGAAGGCAGATCCCGGCTGACGATGAGCCTGAAGCGGGTAGTCGTATTTCGTCTGGCCGTAGGTTGCCGAGGAGCCGAGCGCGACGATGTGTCCATTCGACGGATCGATGCTCGCCAGTCCGGCGCCGGGCTGATCATCGAGCACCGTTCCCCCGGGCTGGTGGGCGACGATCGCGTTGCGCGCCAGCTGTTGCATGTTGGGGTCAATCGTCGTGTAGACCTTCAGGCCGCCGCTCTCGACCGTCCTCAGCCCGTAATGCTGGATCAGCTGCGAAAGCGTGTAGTCGAACACGTACGGTTCCGTGCGCTGCGTATAGAGCTGGCTGTTCTGGATGTCGAGCCTCTCGTGCTCGGCCGCATCTGCCTGCTGCTGGGTTATGTAATGGCTCTGCACCATCGCCTGCAGCACGTCGGTGCGCCGCACCAGCGCGAGGTCCGGCCTCAGGAACGGGTTGTAGTCGGTCGGTGACTGGGGAAGGCCCGCGAGCGTGGCCTGCTGCGCGAGCGAGAGCCTCCACACCGGCTTGCCGAAGAACATCTCCGCAGCGGCGCCGACGCCCTGCGCCGTCTCACCGTTGACCGTCCCGTACGGGACGTCGTTGAGGTAGGTGTCGAGGATCCAGTTCTTGGAATGCTGCCCCTCGAGCTGCTCGGCCAGCTTGGCCTGGACGATCTTGTACTTGAGATTGTGGTTGAGGCTGTACCGCCGGGGCATGTACATGTTGTCCACCAGTTGCATCGTCAGCGTCGAGGCGCCCTGCAACGAATCGCCGCCGCCGAACACATCCTTGATTCCGGCGCGCAGGATGCCCTGATAGTCAAGCGCGCCGTGGTGCCAGAAGCGACGATCCTCGATCGCGACCGTCGCCTGCCGGAGGGTGTTCGGAATCCGCTTCGGCGGAGACGTAGGTGAATACCGTGTCCGCGTGGACATAGCCGAGCAGCGTCCCGTCGGCGGCGTAGATCTTGGTCAGCGCGTGTCCGTGGCGCGGCCTGAGATCGCGCAGGTTGGGCGCCGTGTTGGCGACCGCCACGACCCATCCCACCGCGGCCAGCGCACCGATCGCCAGCCCCGTCACGACGAGCAGGACACCGATCACGAGCATCCGCCGGACCGGATGGCCCCGGTTGCGTAGGCGGCGCTTGTATCGCTCGTGCCGTGTCATGGAGGCGTGGACGAAGGCGGTTCAGGGTCGACGGGCACGTTGAGGGCCGTGTTTCATGATCCCATCGTCTGGGCGCGCTGTCATCCGCCAATGAAATCAGACTCCTCTAGATGCCTCGCCGGAGATCGTGCAGAGCCTCGCGCGCCATAGTCGCTACGTCGGCATCGCCGCCGTCGGCGGCCCACTGGTAGGCCACCTCCGCCCCGTCCAAATCACCTCGCTCCTCGAGCAGCGCGCCGAGGTTGAACGCGCCGGCGGCTTCGCCGCGGTCGGCCGCGCGACGGTATGCCCTCTGCGCGCCGTCCAAGTCCCCTCGCTGTTCGAGCAGCCGCCCGACATTCGACGCGGCGCCGGCATGGCCGCGCTTGTCCGCGCGAGTGAATGCTGCCTGCGCCCCGGCTCGATCGCCCCGCTCCTCGAGCAGCAAGCCGAGATTGAACGCGCCGGTGGCCTCGCCGCGGTCGGCCGCGCGCCGGTACGCCGCCGCCGCGCCCTCGACATCTCCGTCCTGCTCCAGCAGCAGACCAAGATTGGCTGCCGCACCGGCATGCCCGCGCTCATCCGCGTCGCGGTACGCGGCCTCCGCACCGACCAGATCGCCCTGCTCGTCGAGCAGCAAGCCGAGGTTGAATGCGCCGGTGGCCTCGCCGCGATCGGCTGCGCGACGGTACGCTGCCTGGGCACCCGCCAGATCGCCCCGCTGTTCGAGCAGCACTCCGAGATCGGCCGCCGCGGCACCGTGCCCCCGCCGATCTGCGAGACGGTAGGCGCGCTCCGCCTTGGCCAGATCACCCTGCTCTCTCAGCTTGGAGCCACGTTCGAATGCGATCATCGCGTGCTCCTGCGCGGCCGCCGGCGTCGCGTGCTCCTGCGCGGCCACCGGCGTCGCGTGCTCCTGCGCGGCCACCGGCGTCGCCGTGCTCCTGCGCGGCCACCGGCATCGCCGGCTCCTGCGCGGCCGCCGGCATCGCCTGCTCCTGCGCGGCCGCCGGCATCGCCTGCTCCTGCGCGCCCGCCGGCATCGCCTGCTCCTGCGCGCCCGCCGGCATCGCCTGCTCCTGCGCGGCTGCCGGCGTCGCCTGCTCGCCCGCCGCCGCGGTCGCCGCGTGCTCGCCCGCCGCCGCTGTCGCCGCGTGCCCGCCCGCGGCCGCCCGACGACGATCGGTCGCAGGATCCGCCGAAGGCTGCTGTTTGTTACGTGGCCGCGGCGACGCGGCCAATCGAACCGGCGGTTGCGCGACCGTCGCGGCAATGCCGGCCGGAGGCGCTCGCGCCAGATCCGGACGGCCGCCGTGAACCGCGCGAGCCACTGTCCCCGGCCCCAGGCGTACGAACAGGACCGCGACGAGGACGAGTAGACACGCCGTCAGGAGCAGGAGCCAGATGAACGGCACGCTCGCTTTGGTGTCCGCGCGACGCGGCGCTGCGGTGTTCGACGTCGTGGCTGTTGATGTCCTTGCGCCTGGCTGTGATGCTCCGCTGGCAGTCTTTTTCGGGTTCAGTGGAAAGGTCCGGAGAAGCTGTTGGGGCACTCGCACGCGCGGCCCGGTGGCGCCCGCCGCCGGCGTCCCTGCGGCCGCCGCGGCCGCCACGACCGCCGCCAGGCCGATGGCGGCCGCCCGGGTTGTCGTGAACATGCTCATCTTGCAGCGTCGCCGCGCGCTCACCGAATGATTACCGGCGTGCCGACGGGCATCAGCTTTGCCAGCCTCAGGATGTCTGCGTTTCGCATACGGATGCAACCATGGGAGATTGCCCCAGGAATCAGGCGTGGCTGATCGGTGCCATGGATCCCGATGTAGCCGCCGGCCGGCCAGTCGGTGAGCGTTGCCGAACGTGCGCTGGTCCCGAAGGCGATCGGCCCGTAGGTCGGGCTGCGGTAGCGCGTCAAAACATCGCGGACATAGAAATCGCCTGCCGGCGTCGCCCACCGCGCCTCCCCGACGCCCACGGGGGCGCTAAACACCTGAACCCCGTCCCGGAACAGGGTCGCCCGCCAGCGGGTGCGATCGATCACGAGCCGCGTGTCCAGCAGCATCGGGCCGCCGAGCGCAGAACGCGGGACCCAGCCCGTCGTTCCGTTGGGCAGCACCGCGAGCCGCACGCGCTGCCATAGACCACTGGCCTCGAGCCGCGCGCTGCCCAGCAACTGCACGATGTTCGTGGTGCCCTCCGGCGTCCGCAGCGTGACCGCTGCCACCCGCGCGGCGCCCGGCGCTGGAGCCACTCGGGCCGCCACCGCCCTCCGGATCGGAGCAAATTGCGACGCTCCGCGCAGCGCCGGCAGCCGGCTCGGACGCGGCACAGAGAAGGCGGGCCGCGCCGGCGGTGGCAGCGCTTTTCCCGGCGGTAGCGCTGCCGGCGCCGAGCGCGAGCCCGGTGCCAGCACCACCACCGCCGCGATGGCAACCGCCGGCGCGGCGGCGATCGCTAGGACGCGTCGCGTGCCCCGCGGCATCACCCCGTGAACTTCGGTGCCGCGTCTGCTGCCATCCGCGGCCGGGCGACGACGAAGTGCGTCGAGGCCACGAGCGCATGTACCTTGTTCGGCGCGAGCGGCTGATCGAATGGCGCGGCGGCGGGGAGGAAGCCTGCCAGCCGGCGGATCCATGCGGCATGCCGCGCCTCCACGGAATGGATCGAAACCGCTGCCGCCAGATATGCCGGAGACTGGAGGTGCGGCAGCCGGTCCTTGTAGGCCTCGACCGCGAGGTCTTCGAACGCGACCGCGGTGCGGCGGAACGCATCGGGATCCTGGGTTACGCCCTGAAAGTTGAATGTCGGGCGTGCTATCGCAGCCTTCCCGAGCACCTGCCGAAATGCGGCTACGTGCGCGCGCTCGTGACCGCCGACGATCCGCGCTTGCTGGGCAAGCGCACCATGGAGCGCGCCGAGCCGCTCCGCCTCGGTATAGAACGACGCCTGCAGGTACTCGAGACCGAGCGCGTAGTTGAGGATGTTGGTGTCTTGCCGGCTCGAACCGTTCGCCCGGGCCCTCGTTGCCCCGCCGAGGGCGCCCAACACCGCGCCTCCAGCGGCCAGGCCAAACAGTCCGCGCCGCGTTGTGGACGCGGCGTGCGCGGCCTCCTGGAGTGCGCCGTCGCAATCGACGGCCTCGACGACGCGCGGAAGCACGATCTCGTCAGCCAACCTTCACCCCCAGGTCCGATAGCCGCGCCTTGACCTGCGCCGCATCCGCTGGTGCATCGGTAGCAGCCGGCGCAGGTATCTCGCCCGTCAGGTCGCGCGCCCATGCAGCGTGCCGCGCCTCCACCGACACGATCTTCGCTGCGGCGGCGAGCGAAGCCGAGGTCAGGTTCCCGGCTTGTCCGTTGTACAACGCCACGCCGGTGTCCTCGAGCGCCACCGCGGCACGTTGGAAATCTGCCAGGTTTGACGGTGCCGGGCCCAGCCGGAGGCGTGGAGTCGGCTTTGCGGACGAGCCGAGGGTCCGCCGAAGGAACGCCACATGAGCACGCTCGTGTCCGCCGACGACGCGAGCGAACTCGAGCCACTCGCCATGCAGCTGCAGGGCACTGGAAGCCTGGGCGTAGAAATCCGCCTGGAGCTCCTCATAGGCCAGCGCAAAATTCAGTACCTCGACGTCCTCCGCCGAAGGAGCGGACGATCTCGCCAGCGGGGCAAAACCGCCCGCGAGGATCCCGGCCGCGGCCAAGCCCGCAGCCACCGCCGCTCCCCGTTCAAGCCATTGCGCCCGGCTAACGGTCTCGAGAGAACTCATGCGTTGTGCGCAAAATAGCACCGATATCCAACATAAAACGCTGCAAACCTCGGCGGACTTTCGCCACCACTTGCTTCACCGAAGCCCCGCCTCCGGACACTACCCGCGCGGCGACTGCGTCAGTCCTGTCCCAGGCTCAACGTGCGGCGCAGGAACTCGTGCTCGGCCGACAGCGCCGCGTCCGCAACCGTCATCGCCAGCGACAGGAACCCGTGCGGAGCTTCCGGCCAGATGCGCAGTTCGGTCCGATGGCCGGCCGTGCGCCAACGCGCCTCCATGAACAGCGTGTCGTCGAGCAGCGGATCCTCCGTGCCCACCGTGAACAGCGCCGGAGGCATCCCGGACAGCTCGCCGAACATCGGTGAGATGTCGGGGTCACGCCGTTGCTCGCGGTCGTGAGCGGGCAGGAACTGGTCGCCGAACCAGCGCATGATCGGCCCTGAGAGGATGAGGTTGCGCTCCCCCCACAGCCGCTGGCTCGGGGTCATCGACA
This sequence comes from uncultured Solirubrobacterales bacterium, assembly GCA_963767695.1. Taxonomy (GTDB): domain Bacteria; phylum Actinomycetota; class Thermoleophilia; order Solirubrobacterales; family Solirubrobacteraceae; genus Palsa-465. Next base: position 13,211 of record CAVYFE010000027.1, on the reverse strand, counting down.
GGTCGAAGCAGCCGTACTGCAGCACCGCCGCCGCGAATGCGCCCGTGATCTGGTGGCGGTCGCGCAGGCGCTGGAGCGTCACTGCGACCAGGTGTGCTCCGGCCGAGTCGCCGCCCACCGCCAGCGGCCCTGGCCCGACGGTGGGTTTGGCGTCGTCGCCGAGCAGCCACAGCGCGGCTGTCTCGCAATCATCGGGCGCGGCCGGATAAGGGTCTTCGGGCGCGAGGCGATAGCCCACGCTCACCACCGTCAACCCGGTCTCGCGAGCCAATCGCTGCAGGCGCAGATCCTGCATGTCGTTCTCGCCCAACGTCCATCCGCCGCCGTGGATGTGCAGGAACGCCCCCCTCGGCTCTCGCTCGGGCGCGATGATCCGCAACGGGAGCGACCCGGCCGCACCGTCGATCTCGACCGTGTGAGCGTCGGGCAGGAACACCGGCGCCGGGAAGATCCCGTGACCCTCGCGGCGCGCGCGGCGCGTCTCCTGCGGGGGGACCGTGTGGACCGAGGGCACCGTCGCCAGCAGCCGCTCGAGCTCGGCGTTGAAAGCGCGCGTCTCAGCGAGCAGCGTTTGTGGCTCGTACTCGTTCATCGCGGTCGGCAACCTACGTTCATCGCGGTCGGCAACCTACACGTTCGGCTGCCCGGCGGCCGACACCATGGTTAGGCTGGTCGTGTGCGGTTCGTGATCATCGGCGCGGGCGCGATTGGCGGCGTCGTCGGCGCGCGTCTGTTCGAGGCCGGACGCGAGGTCGTGCTGATCGCGCGGGGCGCCCATCACGACGCGATCGCCGCTCACGGCCTCACGCTCGAGACGCCGCAGCGGCGCGTGACTCTGCCGATCGTGGTCGCGGGGTCGCCGGCGGCGGTGAGCTTCTCAGCCGACGATGTTGTCCTGCTGGCGACCAAGAGTCAGGACACGGAGGCGGCGCTCGACGCGCTGCGAGACGCGGCCGGTGCGCACGCGGCGGTGGTATGCCTGCAGAACGGAGTCGAGAACGAGCGAATCGCGCTGCGGCGCTTCGCGCATGTATACGGCGCGGTGGTGATGGCGCCGACCGCTCACCTCGAGCCGGGCGTGGTTCAGGCTTACGGGGTCGCGCTCACGGGCGCCATCGATGTCGGTTCTTACCCGAGCGGTGTTGACGATCGCTGCCGGGCACTTTGCGACGCGCTCAGCGCTGCTCGCTTCAGCTCTGAGCCGAGGGCCGAGATCATGCGCTTCAAGCACGCGAAGCTGATCGCCAATCTCGGGAACGCCGTCCAGGCGGTTTGTGGTCCGGATGCCGCGGCCGAGGCGCTCGTCGAGCTGGTGCAGGAAGAGGGCCGAGCGGTACTCCGTGCGGCGGAGATCGAGTACGACGCCGACGACGTCGCCGACGTCCGCGGGCGGTGGCAGCGCTGGCAGGTCGGTCAGATTGAGGGCCGCCCGCGTGGCGGCGGATCGACCTGGCAGAGCGTGGTCCGTGGCGCCGACAACGTGGAGACCGACTACCTGAACGGAGAGATAGCTCTGCGCGGCCGCCTCACAGGCGTGCCAACGCCGGCCAACGAGCTGCTTCAGGAGCTCGCCCGCGAAACGGTACGGGATCACCACGCCCCCGGCTGGCTGTCCGGCGAGGACGTGCTGGCGCGACTGAGGAGCCGGGACCCACCGAGCGTGCCGCGGTAGGCTCGCGGTGTGCGAGTTGCACTCGCAGGAGCACACGGGAAGATCGCGATGCGCTTGGGCAGCCTGCTGGTCGGCCGAGGCGACGCGGTGATCGGCCTGATTCGCAATCCGGACCACGCGGCGGAGGTGCGTGCGACCGGCGTGGATCCAGTCATCTGCGACCTCGAGCAGGCGACGGTCGAGCAGATCGCCGCCGCGGTCAGCGGCAGCGACGCGGTAGTTTTCGCGGCCGGCGCCGGGCCCGGCAGCGGCGCCGACCGAAAGCTCACGATGGATCGCGACGGCGCCATCAAGCTCCTCCACGCCACCGCCGCCGATTCGTCGCGGTACGTGATGGTCAGCGCCGTCGGCGCCGAGCATCCGCCCGACGGCGAGGACGTGTTCAGCGTCTACTTGCGTGCCAAGGCCGGGGCCGACGCGGCGCTGGCGGCCACCGATCGCGGCTGGACGATCGTCCGGCCGGGCCGCCTGACCGACGATCCCGGAACCGGCAGCGTCCGGATCGATTCGGCGCCGTTCCGCGGCGAGATTCCCCGCGACGATGTGGCTGCCCTCCTCGCCGCCGTGCTCGCCGAGCTCCCGCGCGGCGCGGCACATCCTGTACGTCAACGGCGGGCCCGAGCCGATCGAAGCCGCGCTCGAGAGTGCGTTGAGGGCGACCGACTAGACCGTCACCGACCGAACGCGCGAGATCAGCTGGCCATCCACCACCGCGTGTACGGCAAAACCCGGAGGCTCGGCGACGAGTTCGATCTCCGGCGAGCGGAGATCGAACCGGGCCTGGAGATATGTGCTCGGAATCGCCAGGACTGCACAGCCCACGAGGTCAGCCGCGATCGCCTGGTGCACATGGCCGCCGGCTATCCGTCGGACCTGCGGGTGACGTCGCAGGACCCCGCCGAGCGCCCGCCGATCGGCGCTGGGTAATCCGATCCTGTCCCATGCGGCGCTGCCGGTCGAGCACGGCGGGTGGTGCATCGCCAGCAACGTGATCTGGTCCGGCGCGAGCGTAAGCTCGGCGTCGAGCCATTCGAGGCGGTCGGCGTCCAGCTCGCCTCTGTCCTCGCCCGGTCGTGTGGTGTCGAGCATTACGAGCCGCAGTGGGCCGAGGTCGACCGCATACTGCACCGGTTCCTCCGCGGCCCCGGACAAATCGAAATGCCTGCGCATGGTGCCACGGTGGTCGTGGTTTCCCGGCACGACGTAGACCGGCAGGCGAAGCGGCGCGAGCATCTCGCGCACGAGTTCATATTCGCCGTCGGTGGCGTTCTCGGCCAGATCGCCGGTCATCAGGACCGCCCGGGGGCGGTCCGGCAGTCCTCGCACCTCTTCGAGGACTGCGGCAAGACGGGCCGCAGGGTCAACCTCGGCCCAGGCGGCGCCGATGTGCGAGTCGCTGAGCTGGACGAGGAGCACCGGTCGCCTGCGCTACAGAATACGCGAGCCTACGGGGCTGATCGTCGGGCTCGGACCGCGGCCGATGCGGGCCGCGCCGCCGGGCGCACAACCCTCTCGCCGACGTTTGGAATCCGGTCATTAAGCGAAACCTGTTATTGCTCAATCTTCGCCACCTGAGATGGGTTCAACCGCATGACTGCTCCAGGTAGACCCCGCCGCAAGGGACCGCCACTGACTCCAGGTAGACCCCGGCGCAACGAACCGCCGCTCAGTGCCTGGGAGGAGATGTTCACCGAATACGAGGGCACGCCGTATCTCACCGGCCTGACGCAGATCTGCTCTGCCATCGGCGTGTTCATCGGTGCTTGGACGGTGATCATCCTGATCGGCGACTTGCACCGCGGATTCGCCACCTACTGGTCGCTGATTCTGATTCTCGTGATCGACGTCACCGTCAACGTCGCCGTTCGCCTCATCCGTGCTCGCCGCCGACGTGCGCTCGGCCTGACGGCCGCCCAGCGCCGCTGGCGCCTCGGGTTCGGTCCGCCTCCGTCCCAACGTTGAACCGGGCGTGCTCGCCGGACCGGTCGTACGCTAGCGGGGTCGGGTGGGCGGCACGGGCCCGCCGTTGCTGCTCTTGCACGGTTATCCCGAGACCCACCTGATGTTGCATGCCGCGGCTCGGAGCGCCTGAACGGCCGCCTCATCGACTAGTCCAGGTGGTCGAGCAGCCACGCGTGGACGTAGTCGAGGTGGCGCTTGGTGAGCGTGAGGTGTCCGTCGTCGTCGCTCAGCTCGGCTTGAACTCCCGGAATGTGGCTGGCGAGCCATTCCCCGTGGGCAAACGGAACGAAGCGGTCGTGCCGACCGTGCAGGAGTAGCACGGGCGTCCGAATCGAATCGAGCTCGAAGCCCCACGGTTCGACGAACGCCACGTCGTCCTCCCACCAGCCGTCGGAGCCGGGAGCAAGACCTGAACGCGCGGAGTCGACCATGTACTGGGCGAGCCCGCCGGTCAGCGCTTGTGCGTCGACGGGCGCCAGCAGGGTCTTCAACACTTCGAGCAGCCCTTCGGGGGTGACCTCGAGGAGTTCGAGCCGATCACTTTCGCACTTCACGCGCGCCGCGGCCGGGTCCTCGATGATCAGACGGATGTCGTCGGCATTCAGCTCGCCCATGCCGGCGAAGTAGTCGAGTCCCTCCGCCTCCCAGGGTGCACCAGAGGCCAACACGCCGACGGCCGGCACCAGGTCGGGCAGCAGCGCCGCGCAAGCGATCGCGTGCGGACCGCCACCGGAGATCCCCCACACGGCAAGTCGCTCGGCCCCCAGCGCTGCGGCGATGGCGCGAACGTCAGCTGCGCAGTCAGCGACCGTACGCCCCGGCTGCGGCGTCGAGCCGCCATAGCCGGGTCGGTCGTAAGAGATGAGACGAATTCCCTGGCGCTCGGCGCGCGCGACGTCAGGATCGAACATCAGACGCGAATTGGGAGTCCCGTTGTGCACCAGCACCGGACGGCCGTTCGGGTCGCCGCGCTCCAGGACCTGCAGCGTGCGACCGCCCGAGGCAACGACCTGATGCTCAGTCATCGGCTCATCCTCGCGTTATCCGCACGCCGCCGTCAACCTGCCTGGATCGACTCGTGGCCGGTAGTGATCGAGCCGCGTAATCGGTTCGCGGGGGCACCTACGGTGCAGCCGCGAATAACCGCCATTCGTCGGGTACGCCCTTGAGCTGCTCCGCCCCGCGGTCGACGAACCCGATCCCGGATCCAGCCACGAGATCCTTCACGGTGCTGGACGCGAGCACCTCACCCGGGGCCGCGAGCGCGGCGATCCGGGCGGCGATATGCACTGCGATCCCGCCCACGTCATCGCCGATCAGCTCGACCTCGCCGCAGTGCAATCCGATTCTTACCTCCAGACCAAGTGAACCGGCGGCCTCGGTGATCGCCCGGCCACATCGGATCGCGCGCGCCGGACCATCGAAAGTGGCGAGCAAGCCGTCACCGAGCGTCTTGACCTCGCGCCCGTGAAACCGCAGCAGCTCGTTCCTCACCGCCGCGTGATAGGCCCCGAGCAGCTCCCGCCAGCGCGCGTCCCCAACCTCGGCTGCTCGCTCGGTCGAGCCCACGATGTCCATGAACATCACCGTGGCCAGCACGCGGTCAGGCTCGGGTACCGACCGGGTGCCGGTCAAGAACTCCTCGATTTCACCGAGCACGGGTTCTGTGTCGCCGGCCCACGGCAAATGATCAATCCCAGGCAGCTCGACATATCGGGCGCCGGGAATTTGCTCTGCCAGCTCCTTGCCGGCGCGTCGATTGACCACCCGGTCGCCGCGGCGATGGATGACCAGCGTCGGGACATGGATCGTGCTCAAAACGGCTCGCACGTCGATGTCCAGGAACATCTCGAAGATCCGCTGAACCATCGCCGGGCTCGCCGCTGTGCGCTCCATACGGGCCGTGAACTCCACCGCCTGGGGGTCGTCCACAAAGCTGGGAGCGAACAGCTCGACCATCCCCTCGGCCTGGCGCCCCCAGTAAGGAACGATGAACTCGGCAGCAGACTCGCGCAGCGCCTGCGCCGGCGCGGCCCACGGGTAGTCGGGCGCCTCGGTGGTCCGCCCCATCGCACCGTGCAGCACCAGGGCGCTCACGCGAGCCGGGTACGTGGCGGCTAACAGGACGCTCATCGGTCCGCCCTCGGACACGCCAAATACGGCCGCCCGCTCCGATCGCGCAGCATCCATCACCGCTCTCACGTCGTCGATCCGCTGCTCCAGCGTGGGGACCTCGGTGACCGGGTCTGACAGGCCGGTGCCACGCTTGTCGAAGATGATCAAGCGCGAGAACGAGCTGATCCGCTCAAAGAAGCGAGCGAACGCGGCAGACTCCCACTGAAGCTCCAGGTGGGTCGCGAAGCCGAGGATCAGGACCAGATCGATCGGGCCATCGCCAACGACCTGATAGGCGATCGAAACGTCGCCGGACTTGGCGTAATGCGTCGGCGGGACTCTCATCGGTCAGCGCGCGCCGGCCCTCGCCGCGAGGGCCTGTCGAGTGGCGCGATCCCGGAGCGGATGGTACGGGTCCGTCTCCCGGGCAGCGCAACTTGTAAGCTCCCGCCGGGTTCTGGGCTAGGGTGAGAAGGCGTATGTTGGAGGACCGTGTGGCGTGCGGTCGTCGGGGTCCTGGAAATCGTCGGCGGCTCCCTCATCTGCTTGGACTGATCACCGCGTTGCTGGTGCTCGGGCTGTCGGCATCGGCGATCGCAGCGTCTGGAGGAGTCAGCGCCGGCGGCGGCGCGAAGCGCCACCGCATCACCCACGGGCGCCGGGGGTCCGTGCTCGGCGGCCGCGGGATGTGGATCTGGGAGCTGTCGGGCTCCGACGGCGGCAACCTCGCCGCGATCGTCGCGCGGGCCAAACGCTACGGCGTCAGCATGCTCGCGATCAAGAGCGGCGACGGACCGAGCGCCTGGTCGCAGTTCAACCCGCGGCTCGTTGCCATCCTGCATGCGAACGGGCTGCGCGTGTGCGCGTGGCAGTACGTCTATGGAAACCAGCCGATCGTCGAAGCCCGGGTCGGGGCAGCCGCGGTCAGCGACGGGGCCGACTGCCTGCTGATCGACGCCGAGAGCGAATACGAGGGCAAGTACGTCCAGGCCCAGACCTACATGCAGAAGCTGCGCAGTTTGATCGGGGGGAGCTTCCCGGTCGCACTCGCCGGATTCCCCTACATGGACTTCCACCCGGGGTTCCCGTATTCGGTCTTCCTCGGCCCGGGTGGGGCGCAATACAACGCGCCGCAGATGTACTGGAGGGACATCGGCACGACCGTAGATGCCGTCTACGCCCATACGTATGCCTACAACCGGCTCTATGGGCGGCCGATCTTTCCGCTCGGTCAGGTCTACAACAATCCCCCGGCGGGGCAGATCCGTCGCTTTCGCCAGGTCTCGTTCTCCTACGGAGCGACCGGCGTCAGCTGGTGGGATTGGCAGGAGGCTCCACCCGGGGCGTGGCAGGCGATCTCCCAGCCGGTTGGACCGATGAGGGGCTACACCCCCTACTCCCTGTACGCGACCCTGGGCATCGGCGCCGCCGGCGACGTCGTCGTGTGGGCCCAGGAGCACCTCGTCAGCGCCGGCGAGCCGGTCACGATCGACGGCTCCTTCGGACCAAAGACCCAAGCCGCCGTCGAGGCCTTCCAAATCGCGCGCGGACTGGCCCCCACCGGGATCGTCGACACGCCCACCTGGCAGGCGCTGTTGCGCTATTCACCCGTTCACGTCACGTGGGTCGTGCGCAAGCACAAGCTCACCGCGACAGCCGCGGCCGCCGGGCTCAGGCCGGTGCCGAAGTCGGCTTCGCTTCGCTCCAAGCGCTACGAGATCCCGCGGTCCCTGGGGGCGGGCGCGCCGACCAGGTAACTGCCCCCGAGCCGACGGACGATTGCCGCTAATCGAGCTCGGCCCCGTCGTCGATGCGCGTCGGTGCTTCGCTTGTCAGCTCGACCGCGCCGCGGACCACCACGCCCCGGCCGAAGGTGATGTCGCCGTGCACGACGAGCCGCTCGGCCTCGCGCAGAGACGGGGGGCCGTCCGGGAACCGCGTCTCGAAGCGGTCGAGCAGCTGGTAGTAGCGCTTGTCCAACTCGACGTAAGGGAGCTGGCCGTGCCTCTCCGGCACCGGCTGCACATGCAGGTCCTCGGAGACCTCGTAGGCGTCCGAACGAAGCACCAGCAGATCGTCGGTCGTCTTGACCGGCGCGAACCGCGTTCGAGGCACGCACAGCAGGCGCGCTCCACGGAAGCTCTCGATTGCGGCGCCCATCGCACTTTCGAGCTGGATCACCGGCGGCGAGTCCGAGTCCCGAGGATCGACCGTCTTGCGGTTGATGATCAGCGGCAGCTCCAGCACCCCATCGCGCTCGTCCAGCGTCCTCGCCAGCACACGCAGATCGATCCAGACGCTGTTCGTGTTGTAGTAGCGCCAGCGCCGGAAGTCGCGAAATGATTCCTCATCCTCGGGCGGCGTCTGCGCGGTCTCGCGCAGCACGAGCTGACCATCGGCCCGGCGCCGGGCGATGTGGCCGCCCTTGCGATCGGCCTCGGTCCCTTCGACGACTTCCATCAGGAACGGGATCTGCTCACCGGCCAGGTGAGCGGCGATCCTCGGATCGAGCGTCGAGCCGAGGTTGTCTGCGTTGGAGATCATCGCGTACCGGAACCCGCGCTCGAGCAGCGAGCTCAGCATGCCGGAGCCACGCAACGCGCCGTACACATCGCCGTGGCCCGGGGGGCACCATTCGAGCGCAGGCGCGGGTGGCCAGCCGATCGGCATCAGCGACTCCGCTTCGAGCTTCGGGATCATGCTCTGGAGGAAGTCGGGCGCCAGCCCATCCGTCGCGAGCTCGGGATGGTCCGAGAGCGCCTCGAGGGTGTCCGCCTGCGTCGCCTCACTGTCCATCAGCACGAGCGGCAGCCGGATCTCATGCTTGCGCCGGAGCGCGAGCGTCTGCCCGATGATGATCTCCAGAAACGATCGACCGTCCCGGGCCTCCACGAGCGATTTCGGTCGCTGGAGCCCCATCGTCGTCGCCAGCCCACCGTTGAGCTTGATCATCGCGAACTCGTCGAGCATCGAAGGGTCGTCGGGCACCGACAGCTGATCGAGCACCGGCACATCGCCGGCTGGCTCCAACTCGTCGCTTCGAATCACCCCGGCGTCGCCCTCGACCAGCCGCCGGTAAGCGCTGGCGAAACTGCGGATCGCTTCCTCCGGCTGGCCGGCGTCACGCATCCTTTGCTCTGCTTCGCTCAATCCCTTGTCGCTCATCGAGACGTCATTCTGCCCATCTCCACGGGCTGACAAGCTTCTCGTCGTGATCCAGCCCCAACCGCAGCGGCAGTGACAGGGCCACTGATCTCCGCTGCCGCGCTGGCGGCTAGGCTGGAACGGCCGCCGAACCGGCCGTCGGTGCTCGATGTCCGATGGGAGCTGGCGACCGGACCCCGCCGCGATCAGTACCTCGACGGCCACATCCCGGGCGCCGTGTTCGTCGACCTGGACGCGGAGCTGGCCGGCCCGCCGGGAGCGGGGGGACGGCACCCGCTGCCGGATGCCGACGCGTTCGCAGCGGCGATGCGCGCCGCGGGGGTGTCCAACGCGCGGCCGGTCATCGTCTACGACGCGGCCACGTCGGTGGCGGCCGCCCGGGGCTGGTGGTTACTCCGGTACTTCGGCCATTCCCGGGTCGCCGTGCTCGACGGTGGACTCGCGGCCTGGATCGCCGCCGGTCACCGACTCGAACGCGGGCCCGCTCAACCCGAGCCAGGCGATTTCCTCGCCGCGCCCGGGGCGATGCCGTTGCTCGACGCCGACGGCGCGGCGACGATGGCCGCGCACGGGGCGCTGATCGATGCGCGTGCGCCGGAGCGCTTCCGCGGTGAGCACGAGCCGATCGATCCGGTCGCGGGACACATCCCCGGCGCGCGCAACCGGCCGACGTCTGAGAACATCGACCGAGCCGGGCGGTTCCTGGATCGCGACCGGTTGCGCCACGCTTTCGAAGCGCTCGGGCTCTCCGATGACGGCGAGATCGGCGCCTACTGCGGATCGGGCGTGAGCGCCGCGCACGAGGTCCTCGCGCTCGAGCTCGCCGGCTACCGCGCCGCGCTCTACGCCGGCTCGTGGAGCCAGTGGATCACCGATCGCAGTCGCCCGGTCCAGACCGGGTAGGCCGCCTCAGAGCGCGCCCGATGCCCCCCGGCGGCGCACCAGCGCGTCGACGGTGGCAGCGACCAGCAACACGATCGCGGTGGCGATGAACTGGCCGGCAGCGTTGATCCCCATCAATGCCAGGCCGTTGAACACGACGCCGATCACGAGTCCACCCAGCAGCGCGTGGAGCGGCTTGCCGCGACCGCCGAACAGGCTCGCCCCACCAATCACCGCCGCCGCCACCCCGTACAGCGTGTACGTGCCCCCGTCGACGCCGGTCGAGATCGACCCCAGCAACGACACGTACACCAGGCCGGCAAGCCCCGCGGTCATGGCGCTGAACACGAACGCGATTCTGCGGATGCGCTGGACATGGATGCCCGCCCGGCGGGCGGCCTCCGGATTGCCGCCGATCGCATACATGTAGCGCCCGAGCCGGGTCCGTCCCAGCAACAGGGAGTACGCGAGCAGCACCAGCCCCACGAACGGGATCACCCACGGCACCCCCTTCAGGGGGATCAGCAGACCGCGGTTGAGGTTGCAGATGTAGACGAGCACGATTCCACCGATCGCGGTGACCGCGATCGTGAGCAAGGTGATGCTGAGCGGCGGCGCAGTCAGCCCCCGGGCGCGCCGGCGCGCCGCCCTCGAAATCGATAAGGCCGCGAAGATCGCGAGCGCCGCTACCAGCACGATCCACGACAGCCCGACGCTCATGTTGTCGTTCACGAGCTTGTAGACGGGACTCGAGTTCGAGACCGAGATCACGCCGCCGACGGCCGACTTGTCCTTCGTGGCAAGCTCGATCACTACCCCCTCAAACAGGAGCAGACCCGCGAGCGTGACCACGAACGAGGGAACGTGGAGCCTCGTGATGATGCTCCCCTGGAGGTACCCGATTGCCGCGGTCACGCCGACACCGCAGAGGATCCCCAGCCACCACGGGAAGTTGACCGGCGAGGCGATCAGCTCGGCGATCACGAACCCGCCGACGCCGAGCACGAAGCCAACCGACAGGTCGATCTCCGACAGCACCAGGGCGAAGATCTCGGCGGCGCCGAGCAGCACGTAGATCGACGCCTGCTGGAACAGGTTGACGAGGTTTACGGCGGAGATGAACTTGGAGCGCTCCGCCTGGAAGAAGATGATGATCACGATCAGGCCGGCGACGATCGGCATCGCACCGCTCTCTCCGCTCTTGATGCGTTGGCCCCAGGCCCGCAGATATTCACTCAGCGAGCCGGCCAGCACCTCGGGTGCGGCCGCCTTTAGTGCCAGATCGCTCTCGGGGGCAGCGGTCTCGTCCTCCTCCTGCTCGATCGACAGCGGCCGCTCCTCCAGCTCGGAGGGGGTCCCGGTGCCTGAGGAAAACTCGTCCGGCATCATCCCTCCTGTCTGGTCTCGGCCGGCCGCGCTGCCGCGTCGCCGGCGCCGCGCTCCGAGCGCCCGGTGGTCATGTAGTCGACCACCGAGCTCGGGTCGAAGTCAGACGCTGGTCCCTGGGCGACCATGTGGCCCAGATGCAGGATCACGATCCGATCCGCGACTGCGAACACGTCGTTCAAGTTGTGCGAGACGACGAGCACCGCAACCCCCTGCGAGGCCAGTCGCTTGATCAGGCTCAGCACCATCCTCGTCTGCGCCACGCCGAGGGCTGCTGTCGGCTCGTCGAGGATCACGAGCTTTGCCTTCGACATAACCGCCTTGGCGACAGCGACCGACTGCCGCTGACCGCCGGAAAGCGACGCCACCGGCTGGCGGATCGACCGGATGGTCCTGACGTTCAGATCCTCGAGCGTCTGGCGTGCGGTGATCTCCATCGTCGACTCGTCGAGCAGACGGCGCTGTAGCGGCTCGTGGCCGAGGAACATGTTCTGAACGATGTCGAGGTTCTCGCACAGCGCGAGATCCTGGTAGATCGTGGTGATGCCGGCCGCTTCGGCGTCACGGGGCCCATGGAAATGGACCGACTGACCCTCCCACAGGAGCTCCCCCTCGTCGGGGCCCCACAACCCGGCGATCGTCTTGATCGTGACGGATTTGCCGGCGCCGTTGTCCCCGGCCAGCGCCGTCACCTGGGCCGGCGGGATGTCGAACCCGATCCGCGTCAGCGCCTGCACGGGGCCGAACCGCTTGGTGATCCCATGCAGAGCTAACAGCGGAGCGCCGTTGGATCCACCGCCGTCTGACGCGGTCGCCATCGCTCGGACTCTCCGAAGTACTCATCGCTTCCCTCCGTGCATCCGGCCCTTCCGATGAACGGAAGGGCCCATGCACACTACCACCGTATGGAGGATCCTCCGCTCAGCTCGTAATCCCCGCGGACTTGCAGGCGGACGCGTACTTGCCGGCGCACAGCTGCGACGCCGGCACGAAATTGTCCTTGATGACCGTGGCGTTCATGTTCGTCGGCGTCACCCATTCAGGCGTCAGCAGCACCGAGGGCACTGCAGTGTGGGTGGTCGGGTCGGTAGTCGTGGAGTTCAGCAGCGACGGCGGTGCCGTCTTGCCGGCGCGCAGATAGAGCGCCAGCGCCATCCCTGCCTGAGCCTCGAGGTAGATCGGCTTGTAGACCGTTCCGCACTGGTATCCCGAGAGGACGTTCTGCAGACCGGTCAGCGTTGCGTCCTGTCCCGTGGTCGGGAAGGTCTTGGGCTTGACCCCGTGGCTCTGCAGGTAGCTGATGATCGGCGCGCCCGTCTCGTCGTTGGGGATGACAGCCGAGTTGACGTTGTGGTGCGCCGTGAAGACACCCTCGAACTCGGTCAGCGCCACCGGAGGCATCCATGTTCCAGCGGTGTGGGCGACCAGCTTGTACTTCCCGGATGAGAAGTAGGGCTGCAGGGCGCCGTTGTAACCCGATGCGAACAACGTCGCGTTGTTGTCGGTCACGTCGCCATGCATCACCACGACCTGCGGCTTGGCAACATGCCAGGCCGCCACGCAGCTGATAAAGCCCTGACCGATCAGCTGACCCACGTGGACGTTGTTGAAGCTGACGTAGTTCGCCGTGCCCTTCGGAGCGCCGAGGGTGAGCCGGTCGTAGTCGACCACCGCGACGCCGTGCGCCTTGGCATACCGCTGCACGGTCACGCCCGTGCCCGAGTCCTCGGGGTCGATCAGCAGCACGGTCGCGCCGTTGGTGATAGCGCTCTGGGCGTCCGTGACGAACGTCGAATCGCTGCCGAGCGCGTTCTGGACGGTGAGGTCCGAGCTCGGCAGACCCGCCGCTGCCGCTGCCTTCTTGAGGTACGGCGCGTCGAACTCCACGTAACGCGTGGAGCTCGTGGTGTCGGGAAGGATCGCCGCAATCTTCCCCTTGCCGGCCGCAGCCAGCGATGTGAGCGTTTTCATCGCCGAGAAGTCGTTTGTGAACGACGTCGCCGAGATAGTGGGCGTCGAGCCGCTCGAC
>CAVYFE010000026.1:0-7359 GCA_963767695.1 uncultured Solirubrobacterales bacterium | reverse complement strand
GTCGTCGCGGAGGTGGTCGTTGTGGTCGTGGTTTTCTTCGAGCTGCCGCACCCTGCCGCCACCAGTCCCATGACCACTACAAGCGCGAACACGCGCACCAAACCTGGCTTCATCGTGTCATTCCTCTCTCGTAGACCCTCGGGTTAGCGAGCCTTCGTCCTCGACTCGGCTTCGTTCGACAACGCTTTCAAACTCTCCTGCCCCTGTCCAGTCGCCTTAACCGAGCCTAAACCGTTCCGGCGAACGGCCTCCATCTCCCCGCGCACGGAGTCGCGCGTGGAGATTCAGGACAGCGCGGTGGCCGCTACGTACGGCAATTTCAGGACAGTGCGGTGGGCACTACGTCCGGCAATGGCCTCAGGGTTGACCGTAGTAGGACTGCGGACCGTGCTTGCGCCAGAAGTGCTTGTTGCGGATCGTCTCCTCGAGCGGCGCGGTGTCCGGCCCCAGCTGCTTCGTGAGCATCGCCATCCTCGCCACCTCCTCGAGTGTCACGGCGTTGTCGACTGCCTGGGCGGGCGTGCCGCCCCAGCAGAAAGGGGCGTGCGAGCGGACCAGCACGCAGGGAAGCTCGAGCGGACCGTGCTCGGCGATCGCCTCCACGAGCGCCTCGCCAGTCGCGCGCTCGTAGCCAGCTTCGATCTCATCTTCGCCGAGCGGCCGCGTCAGCGGGATCGGGTGCGGCGAGAGGTCTGCATGGGTTGTGCCCAGAAGCGGGATCTCTCGCCCCGCCTGGGCCCACGCGGTCGCCCACGTCGAGTGCGTGTGCACGACCGCGCCGATCTCTTCAAACGCGCGATACAGGACCAGATGGGTGGGCGTGTCGCTGGACGGCCGGCGGTGGCCTTCCACGATGTTGCCGTCGAGATCCAGGACGACGAGGTCCTCATCGCTCATCTCGTCGTACGGCACTCCGCTGGCCTTGATCACGACCAGCCGGCTGTCCCGATCGACGCCACTGACGTTGCCCCACGAGAGGGTGACCAGACCGTGCCCCGGCAGGGCCCGATTGGCCGCCAGCACCTGTTCGCGCAGCGCTTCGAGCACTCTGCTCAGATCTCCTTGTAATCCAGCTCCAGCAGCTCGGCTAGCCGGCGCCAGCGGTCGAGGTGATCGCCCAGATTTGTCACGAAATGATGTGGGACCCCCAGGCGCAGCCACTCGTCCATGAACGGCTCCATCCCGCGGTCGGGCCGGAAGTGGAAATAATGCATCTCAACGTTGGGCAGCTCGGCCGTGTCGAGGACCTCGCCGCGTCCCACCACCAGCCGGTAGTACTCGCCCTCGATTGGTACCAGCGCGGCCGCGGTGGCCACGCCCGGCTGCGCCGAGAACACCGGCGTGGGCGGATTGTCCAGGCGGCCGATCCCCAGCTCCCGATCGATCAGCCGCACCGGGCGGTCATCGCGCGCGATCTTCCAGTTGCCTTCCCCCATGTGGCTGATCAGCACCGAGTCGAGCTCCCAATCCATTGCGTACATCTCGCTGAAGTGCGCGTCCCCGATCATCGTCTGCCCCGCGCACATGAGCGAAGCGGTGTTGGTGTCACCCTCGGCGCCGTAGCCGTACCCGTCGGCCATCAGGTCGGACGCGGCGAGCAGCGGCAGCTGCTCGAAACGCCCGTCTCCGCCGATCGAGTCGAAGTGAAACGAGAAGCCCGCGTAGCAGTTTGATTCGAGCAGCTCTCGGATCGCCAGCTCCAGACCGCGCCGCGTACGCGTGACGCTCACGCGGGAGATCCGACGCCACCTCGAACAGCTCGCGATGGCGCGCCAGCAGGGCCTCGAGTTCGACCTCGTCGACCGCTTGGACCCGTGCCACCAGCGCGCCCAGGTCCTCGCTCACGATCGTCGGGCCGATCCGCCGCAGCAGTGCCGGGGGGTCGTAGCGGATGTCGCCCATGCCGTTCATCGGGTAACCGAGCAGCGCGATCCGCATGCGCTTCAACGCCGTCACCGCCGTCGCCGCCCGGGCCCAGTCCTCGAACGCGCGCTCGAACCTCTCCGAGCGCCAGTCGCCCGTGATGACCGAGAACGGGATGCCGGCCCGCACCAGCGCGTTGGCCTGATCCTGGGCGCCGTGGATCCCCTGGTTGTAGGTGAGAGTGTCCATGCCCCACTCCTGCGTGACGGCTCGTTCGGGCTGGATGTTGGCCAGCAGCAGCGGGACCGGCGCCTCCAGCAGCGCGCGCACGGTCCGCATCGCCGGGCCATAGGTCAGCATCGTGATCATGATCCCGTCGACCCCGCCGGCGGTCAGCTCACGCGTGATCGCCTCCACGTCCTCGCGGTTGCGCGCCGGCCGCGAGAACACGATGTCGACGGCGGATTTGAGCCGCTCGGCCACCGCGCCGGCATACCGTGCCTGGTGCTCGGTGATCCCCGGGATCATGTCGTCGTAGAGCTCCTGCATGATCCCCAGCAGACCGATTCGAGGTCGGTTTCTCACCGATCGTGCCTTTCGCTCCGCGTCCGCTTCAGCCCGTGCAGCAGGTCTACGTGGGAGCGGCCCAGAAGGTCGTACAACCCCCGGTAGATCTGATACACGCCGTCGTACGTCTTCTTCGTCTCCTGGTCTGGGCGATAGGTGCGCACCCTTCGTGGCCGGGTGATCGCGATCGCGCTGGCGATGTCGGCGTAGACACTCGCCGCCACCCCGCCGAACAGCGCCGATCCGCGGGCCGGGATCTCGGTCGACTCCGGGACGTGTACGTCGCGGCCGCTGGTGTCGGCCAGCAGCTGCATCATCAGCGGGCTGCGCTCGGCGATCCCTCCGCAGGCCACGATCTCCGTTAGCTCGAGACCATGCTCCTCGAAGTTGTCCATGATCCGGCGGCTTCCGAAGGCGATGGACTCGAGCAGGCCGCGGTAGATCTGCTCGCGCGTCGTCTGCAGGGTCAGGCCGAAGATCACGCCGCTGAGGTCCGCGTCAGCGAGGATCGTGCGGTTGCCGTTCCACCAATCGAGCGCCACGAGCCCGGTCTCGCCGGGACCAATCTTCGCCGCCGCCCGCTCGAGCTGGTCGTAGCCGCCGAGATCCGGGGCCAGTCCCTGGGTGAACCACGCCAGCATGTCGCCAACCGCGGCCTGACCGGCCTCGTATCCGTACAGCCCGGGCAGGATCCCGTCCCTGACGACCCCGGTGATGCCCGGAAGCCGAGTCTCCTGGGGGTGGACGATCATGTCGCAGATCGAGGTTCCGATCACGGTCACGAAGGTCCCCGGCTGTTCGACCCCGACACCCGGGACCGACACCCACGCGTCGACGTTGCCCACAGCCACCGCGACCGACTCCGGCAGTCCGACCCGCTCGGCCACGTCCGGGCGAAGCTGGCCAGCGCGCGTTCCCAGCGGGACGAAGGAATTGCCCAGTTTCTCGCCCGGGCGGTCGAATCCGGGGTACGCGGCCTCGAAGTATGCAACCGGGGGCAGGCCCTCGGCCGGTGACCACATCGCCTTGTATCCCGCGGTGGCGCTCTGGCGGCACTCCATGCCGGTCAGGTACCAGACGATCCAGTCGGTCGCCTCGATGAACGCGGCGGCCGCATCGTAGACCTCGCGATCCTCTAGCCACAGTTCAATCAGCTTCGGGAAGTACCACTCGGAGGAGATCCGCCCGCCGTAGCGCCCCAGAAACGGCTCGCCGCGCTCGAGCGCAACCTCGTTCAGGCGATCGGCGACCGGCTGCGCGGCGTGGTGCTTCCACAGCTTCGGCCACGCGTGCCGGCGCTCCCGCCAGCGGTCGATCGTGCACAGCGGCACACCCTCCGCGGTGACTGGCAAGACCGTGCAGGAGGTGAAGTCGATGCCCAGACCTGCCACCTGGTCGCCAGCCACGTCCGCCTTCGCCAGCACCTCGGGCAGCGCCCGCGCGAGCACCGTCAACCAGTCATCAGGATCCTGCAGCGCCCAGTCGGGCGGCAGCTGCTCGCCGCTCGAGGGCAGGGTGCGGTCGATGACTGCGCTCGGGTAGCGCACGACGCTGGTCGCGAGTTCCTCTCCGGAGCCGAGGTCCAGCAACAGCGCGCGGCCTGACTCCGTGCCGAAGTCGACCCCGATCGCGTACGTCTTCTCGCTCACCGCGGGCGGACCGTGGCGACGTTCAACCGGACTCTTCGTTGCCGATGGCCGCCCCGTTGCCGGTGTGCTCGGCGAGCCGGGCGCGACGGTACTCCTCGACGACGATCTCGTTCAGTTCCTCGATCGAGGTCTTCGCCGTCGGCTTGTCGAGTGAGATGACCCCATCCTGGATCAGGCTCACTCGATCGCAGGCCTGGAACACGTGCACGTAGTTGTGGACGATCATCATGATCGAGACGTTGCCCTCGCTCTTGAGGCGCGCGATCAGGTCGAGGATCATCGCCCCCTCCTTGGCACCCATCGCCGCCAGCGGCTCGTCGAGCAGGATGATGTCGGCGTCGCCGGAGACGGTGCGCGCGACGGCGATAGCCTGGCGCTGGCCCCCGGACAGCCGCGCCACCGGCACGTCCAGCCGCGGGATGTTGATCCCGATCTCGTCCAGGGCCTTGCGCGCCTGCCGGCGCATCAGCGCGTTGGACAAAAGCGGGATCGGCCGGCGAACGCGCTCGCGGCGCAGGAACAGATTGTGGTAGACCGACAGCTCGTCGACTAGCGCCAGATCCTGGTAGACCGTGTCGACCCCGTGCGCCCGTGCGTCGTCGACGCTCTTGGGCGCGTACGGCTCGCCCTTCAGCCACATGGAGCCGCGGTTGGGCCTGTGGAAGCCGCACAGGATCTTGACCAGCGTCGACTTGCCGGCGCCGTTGTCGCCGAGCAGGGCCAGCACCTCGCCCTTGCGCAGGTGGAGGTTGACGTCGCGCAGCGCGGTGATCGGTCCAAAGCTCTTGGCGATGTGCTCGACCCGCAGGACATCGTCGTCGGCCGATACCGGGCCGACGATCCGCTCTTCGGCCACCGTCTGGTTAGCCACCGCGCGCCCCCGTTCGCACTCGCTCGACGTACGAGTTGATCGCCATCGCCAGCAGGATCGCGATCCCCAGGTACAGGTCCTCGTAGTTGGCGTTGACGCCCTTGAGGATCAGGCCGTCGTACAGGATCCCCAGGAACAGGGCGCCGATCAGCGCGCCGATTACCGTGCCCGACCCGCCGCGCAGCAGCGTGCCCCCGATGACCGCCGCCGAGATCGCCTGGAACAGGATCCCGGCGGAGGCAGAGGGATCCGGCGTCGCGGTCGTCGTCCGCACTGCCTCGAGGATCCCGGTGAGACCGGCCAGCAGGGCGCATAGCGCGAAGTTGCGCAGCATGTTCCCGCGCACGCTGATGCCGGCCTCGGCGGCGCCAAGCCTGTTGCCGCCCACGGCGACCGTATAGATCCCCCATCGGCTGAACATCAGGATCACCTGTAAGACGATCACGATCCCGAGTGCCCAGATCAGCTCCGAGTATGTGCCGGCACCGAAGATCTGCGAGAACGTGTTGACGCCTACCACGGCGGTGCCGGGCGTGCTCACCGGCGTGGCATGCGACATCACCAGCGTCACGCCGTCCAAGACAAACAGCATCCCGAGCGTGGCCACGAACGAGGAGATGCCCAACACGGTCACGAACAGCCCGTTCAGCACGCCGAGCGCGCCGGCGCTGAGCAGAGCGACGATCAGTGCCGGGTACAGGCCCATCCCGGTGTCGTGCAGCGAGTGGAACCAGAACGGGATGAACAGGTACATGGCGCCGATCGAGAGGTCGATCTCGCCGTTGATCATCACGAACACCAGGCCCGCCGCCATGATCGCGTAGGGCGCGAAGTACGGCAGCAGGTTCTTGAGGTTGCTGCCGGTCAGGAACCGGCTGGTGGAGATCGAGAAGTAGATCGCGGTCGCGATCGTGACCACGATGATGCTGCCCTCGCGCAGCGTCAGGAACCGCTTGAGGACTTCGGCCGCGCGCCCGCTCGCCGCCGCCGGCCGGCGCACCCCGCTCGCCAGCGGGCGCGGGCGTGGTTTTCGGTTCGACTGCCACGAGCTAGGTCAGCCTCCTCCTCCCCGGAATGCTATCCGCCTCGCTTAGGCCTTCGACACCCCCGCACTCGTGGAGCTGCCCTCGTAGCGGCTCTTGGTGGAGACGTACGGCTTGACCGTGGTTTGGTCGAGGAACTTCAGGCCGGTGTTGACGTCGGCGATGCCGGTCAGCCGGCCGGACGCGAGATACATGTACAGCTGGAGCACCGGATAGAAGCCTTGGAGATAGGGCTGCTGGTCGATCGTGAACTGGATGTACCCGGCTGAGAGCAAGTCGATGGTCGGCGTCAGCAGGTCGTACCCTCCGCCCTTCACCTTGCCCTTCAGTCCCTGCTTCTGGATCGTCTGGGCGACGCCCTGGGTGGAGCCGGCGTCCACCGCAAACATGCCCTTGGTGTTCGGGTGGCCCTGGGCGTAGGACTGGATCACGGTCAGCTCGGCCGGGATCGCCGCCCCGGTCGCCACCACATGGGTCTTGATCGACGGATGACTCTTGAGCGTGTCCAGGGCGCCGTTGATCCGCGGCTGGATGTTGGCCGCGCCCGGAGTGGCGATGAACATCGCCACGTCGCCCGACGGCACCAGCTGCGCGATGTGCGTGCCCATCTCCTGTCCCGAGAGGAACAGGTCCTGGCCGATATAGGCGAGACGCGCGTTCGAGGGTTCGTCCGCGTTGTAGGCCACCACGGGGATGCCCGCCGCCAGTGCTTTGTTGACCGGGGCATTGAAGGCGGTCGGATCGATCAGCGTCGTCGCGATCCCATCGACTCCCGCACTGACTGCGGTGTTGAGGGCATTGACCATCTGCGAGACGTTGCTGCTCTGCGAGCCGGTCCACTGATAGGAGCAGCCCAACAGCTTGCAGGCATCGGCGATCCCGTACTGCGTCGCGACGAAGAAGGTGTTCGTGGTGACGTGGTTGACGAACGTGAACTTGTAGCTTTTGCTCACGCCGAAGATGCCCGACGCGGCGCTGCCGCCGCTGCTCGACGCCTTGCTCGTGCTGCTGCTGCTGCTGCCGCATGCCTCGAGGATCACCGCCGCGATCCCCGCCGCGCCGCCGGTCAGCGCCGAGCGCCTGGTGAACTGCCGCCACCGCTTGTACGGCGAGTCGTCTTCCTTGCGCTCATCCCAGTCCAGCCGTTCAACGGCATCGTGAAGGTTATCTGTCTCGGACAAGCCTCGCTCCTCTCACTGGTCATTACATCCGCTGCTAAGTGAACGCTCTCAAACCAAGCCGCCGCTGTCTAACCAAATTAATGTGACCTAAACCCACTGAGTCGGGTGTTCGGTTCAGTCATCGGCAAAACAACTTCGACACCGCTAGTACTCCCTGCGGAGACGAAATTCCTGCATGCGCCGCC
>CAVYFE010000025.1:0-18481 GCA_963767695.1 uncultured Solirubrobacterales bacterium | reverse complement strand
AGCTCGACCGCGCCGCGGATCACCACGCCGCGGCCGAAGGTGATGTCGCCGTGCACGACGAGCCGCTCGGCCTCGCGCAGGGAGGGCGGCCCGTCGGGAAACCGCGCTTCGAAGCGGTCGAGCAACTGGTAGTAGCGCTTGTCCAACTCGACGTAGGGAAGCTTGCCGTGCCGCTCCGGGACCGGCTCCACGAGCAGGTCCTCGGAGACGTCGTAGGCATCCGAACGAAGCACCAGCAGATCGTCGGTGGTCTTGACCGGCGCAAACCGCGTCCGGGGCACGCACAGCAGCCGCGCTCCCCGGAAGCTCTCGATCGCAGCGCCCATCGCACTTTCGAGCTGGATCACCGGCGGCGAGTCCGAGTCCCGGGGATCGACCGTCTTGCGGTTGATGATCAGCGGCAGCTCCAGCACTCCATCGTGCTCGTCCAGTGTCTTTGCCAGCACGCGCAGATCGATCCAGACGCTGTTCGTGTTGTAGTAGCGCCAGCGGCGGAAGTCCCGGAACGATTCCTCATCCTCGGGCGGGGTCTGTGCCGTCTCGCGCAGCACCAGCTGACCGTCCGCCCGGCGCCGGGCGATGTGGCCGCCCTTGCGATCGGCTTCGGTGCCCTCGACGACCTCCATCAGGAACGGGATCTCCTCTCCGGCGAGATGGCCGGCGATCCTCGGATCGAGCGTCGAGCCAAGATTGTCGGCGTTGGAGATCATCGCGTAGCGGAACCCGCGCTCCAGCAGTGCGTCGAGCATTCCGGAGCGGCGCAACGCCCCATAGACGTCGCCGTGGCCCGGGGGGCACCATTCGAGCGCCGGCGCGGAAGGCCAGCTGACCGGCGTCAACGACTCTGCTTCGAGCTTCGGGATCATGCTCTGCACGAAATCTGGCGCGAGCCCATCAACTGCGAGCTCGGGGTGCTCGGATAGCGACTCGCGCGTGGCCTCGCGCGTCGCTTCGCTATCCATCAGCACGAGCGGGAGCCGGATCCCGTGCTTGTCGCGGAGGGCGAGCGTCTGGCCGATGATGATCTCCAGGAACGATCGACCGTCGCGGGCCTCCACCAGCGACTTCGGTCGCTCGAGCCCCATCGTCGTGGCCAGGCCCCCATTGAGCTTGATCATCGCGAACTCGTCGAGCAGCCCGGACTCCTCGGGCGCCGACAGCTGCTCGAGCGCGGGCACATCGCGAGCCGGCTCCAGCTCGTCGCTGGAGATCAGCCCGGCATCGCCCTCGACCAAGCGCCGGTAAGCGCTGGCGAAGCTCCAAATCGCCTCCTCCGGCTGGCCGGCGGCCCGCATCTTCTGCTCTGATGCGGTCAACCCCTTGTCGCTCATCGAGACGTCATTCTGCCCATCTCCACGGGCTGACAACCTTCTCGGCATGAGCGATCGGCGCCAGCACCATCGATGGACGGGGCCGCTGCTTTCAGCTGCCGGGCTCGCCGCTCTGCTGGAAGGACCGGGAGATGGGCCATCGTTGCTCGACGTCCGTTGGGAGCTGGCGACCGGGCCAGGGCGCGCGGCCTACCTCGAGGGCCACATTCCCGGGGCAGTGTTCGTAGACCTGGACACGCAGCTGGCGGGCCCGCCGGGCGCCGGGGGTCGCCACCCCCTGCCCGAGACCGACGCGTTCGCTGCCGCGATGCGAACGGCAGGTGTCTGGAACGGGCGGTCGGTCATCGTCTACGACGCGGCCACCTCGGTGGCTGCCGCCAGGGGCTGGTGGTTGCTCCGTTACTTCGGTCATTCCAGGGTCGCCGTGCTCGACGGTGGACTCGCGGCCTGGATCGCCGCCGGTCACCGACTCGAACGCGGGCCCGCTGCACCCGAGCCAGGCGATTTCCTCGCCGCGCCCGGGGCGATGCCGTTGCTCGACGCCGACGGCGCGGCGACGATGGCCGCGCATCGGGCCCTGATCGATGCGCGTGCGCCGGAGCGCTTCCGCGGTGTGCACGAGCCGATCGATCCGGTCGCGGGACACATCCCCGGCGCGCGCAACCGGCCGACGTCTGAGAACATCGACCGAGCCGGGCGGTTCCTGGATCGCGACCGGTTGCGCCACGCTTTCGAAGCGCTCGGGCTCTCCGATGACGGCGAGATCGGCGCCTACTGCGGATCGGGCGTGAGCGCCGCGCACGAGGTCCTCGCGCTCGAGCTCGCCGGCTACCGCGCCGCGCTCTACGCCGGCTCGTGGAGCCAGTGGATCACCGATCGCAGTCGCCCGGTCCAGACCGGGTAGGCCGCCTCAGAGCGCGCCCGCTGCCCCCCGGCGGCGCACCAGCGCGTCGACGGTGGCAGCGACCAGCAGCACGATCGCGGTGGCGATGAACTGGCCGGCAGCGTTGATCCCCATCAATGCCAGGCCGTTGAACACGACGCCGATCACGAGTCCACCCAGCAGCGCGTGGAGCGGCTTGCCGCGACCGCCGAACAGGCTCGCCCCACCAATCACCGCCGCCGCCACCCCGTACAGCGTGTACGTGCCCCCGTCGACGCCGGTCGAGATCGACCCCAGCAACGACACGTACACGAGGCCGGCGAGCCCCGCGGTCATGGCGCTGAACACGAACGCGATTCTGCGGATGCGCTGGACATGGATGCCCGCCCGGCGGGCGGCCTCCGGATTGCCGCCGATCGCGTACATGTAGCGCCCGAGCCGGGTCCGTCCCAGCAACAGGGAGTACGCGAGCAGCACGAGCCCCACGAACGGGATCACCCACGGCACTCCCTTCAGGGGGATCAGCAGACCGCGGTTGAGGTTGCAGATGTAGACGAGCAGGATTCCACCGATCGCGGTCACCGCGATCGTGAGCAAGGTGATGCTGAGCGGCGGCGCAGTCAGTCCCCGGGCGCGCCGGCGCGCCGCCCGCGAAATCGATAACGCCGCGAAGATCGCGAGCGCCGCCACCAGCACGATCCACGACAGCCCCACGCTCATGTTGTCGTTCACGAGCTTGTAGACGGGACTCGAGTTCGAGACCGAGATCACGCCGCCGACGGCCGACTTGTCCTTCGTGGCGAGCTCGATCACTACCCCCTCGAACAGGAGCAGACCCGCGAGCGTGACCACGAACGAGGGAACGTGGAGCCTCGTGATGATGCTCCCCTGGAGGTACCCGATTGCCGCGGTCACGCCGACACCGCAGAGGATCCCCAGCCACCACGGGAAGTTGACCGGCGAGGCGATCAGCTCGGCGATCACGAACCCGCCGACGCCGAGCACGAAGCCAACCGACAGGTCGATCTCCGACAGCACCAGGGCGAAGATCTCGGCGGCGCCGAGCAGCACGTAGATCGACGCCTGCTGGAACAGGTTGACGAGGTTTACGGCGGAGATGAACTTGGAGCGCTCCGCCTGGAAGAAGATGATGATCACGATCAGGCCGGCGACGATCGGCATCGCACCGCTCTCTCCGCTCTTGATGCGTTGGCCCCAGGCCTGCAGATATTCACTCAGCGAGCCGGCCAGCACCTCGGGTGCGGCCGCCTTTAGTGCCAGATCGCTCTCGGGGGCGGCGGTCTCGTCCTCCTCCTGCTCGATCGACAGCGGCCGCTCCTCCAGCTCGGAGGGGGTCCCGGTGCCTGAGGAAAACTCGTCCGGCATCATCCCTCCTGTCTGGTCTCGGCCGGCCGCGCCGCCGCGTCGCCGGCGCCGCGCTCCGAGCGCCCGGTGGTCATGTAGTCGACCACCGAGCTCGGGTCGAAGTCAGACGCTGGTCCCTGGGCGACCATGTGGCCCAGATGCAGGATCACGATCCGATCCGCGACTGCGAACACGTCGTTCAGGTTGTGCGAGACGACGAGCACCGCGACCCCCTGCGAGGCCAGTCGCTTGATCAGGCTCAGCACCATCCTCGTCTGCGCCACGCCGAGGGCTGCTGTCGGCTCGTCGAGGATCACGAGCTTTGCCTTCGACATGACCGCCTTGGCGACAGCGACCGACTGCCGCTGACCGCCGGACAGTGACGCCACCGGCTGGCGGATCGACCGGATGGTCCTGACGTTCAGATCCTCGAGCGTCTCGCGTGCGGTGATCTCCATCGTCGACTCGTCGAGCAGGCCGTGCAGTAGCGGCTCGTGGCCGAGGAACATGTTCTGAACGATGTCGAGGTTCTCGCACAGCGCGAGATCCTGGTAGATCGTGGTGATGCCGGCCGCTTCGGCGTCACGGGGCCCATGGAAATGGACCGACTGACCCTCCCACACCAGCTCCCCCTCGTCGGGACCCCACAACCCGGCGATCGTCTTGATCGTGACGGACTTGCCGGCGCCGTTGTCCCCGGCCAGCGCCGTCACCTGGGCCGGCGGGATGTCGAACCCAATCCGGGTCAGCGCCTGCACGGGGCCGAACCGCTTGGTGATCCCATGCAGAGCTAACAGCGGGGCGCCGTTGGATCCACCGCCGTCTGACGCGGTCGCCATCGCCGGGCTCTCAGAAGTACTCATCGCTTCCCTCCGTGCATCCGGCCCTTCCGATGAACGGAAGGGCCCATGCACACTACCACCGGATGGAGGATCCTCCGCTCAGCTCGTAATCCCCGCGGCCTTGCAGGCGGACGCGTACTTGCCGGCGCACAGCTGCGCCGCCGGCACGAAATTGTCCTTGATGACCGTGGCGTTCATGTTCGTCGGCGTCACCCATTCAGGCGTCAGCAGGACCGAGGGCACTGCAGTGTGGGTGGTCGGGTCGGTAGTCGTGGAGTTCAGCAGCGACGGCGGTGCCGTCTTGCCGGCGCGGAGATACAGCGCCAGCGCCACCGCTGCCTGCGCCTCGAGGTAGATCGGCTTGTAGACCGTTCCGCACTGGTATCCCGAGAGGACGTTCTGCAGACCGGTCAGCGTTGCGTCCTGTCCCGTGGTCGGGAAGGTCTTGGGCTTGACCCCGTGGCTCTGCAGGTAGCTGATGATCGGCGCGCCCGTCTCGTCGTTGGGGATGACAGCCGAGTTGACGTTGTGGTGCGCCGTGAAGACACCCTCGAACTCGGTCAGCGCCACCGGAGGCATCCATGTTCCGGCGGTGTGTGCGACCAGCTTGTACTTCCCGGATGAGAAGTAGGGCTGCAGGGCGCCGTTGTAACCCGATGCGAACAGCGTCGCGTTGTTGTCGGTCACGTCGCCGTGCATCACGACGACCTGCGGCTTGGCAACATGCCAGGCCGTCGCGCAGCTGATAAAGCCCTGACCGATCAGCTGACCCACGTGGACGTTGTTGAAGCTGACGTAGTTCGCCGTGCCCTTCGGAGCGCCGAGGGTGAGCCGGTCATAGTCGACCACCGCGACGCCGTGCGCCTTGGCGTACCGCTGCACGGTCGCGCCCGTGCCCGAGTCCTCGGGGTCGATCAGCAGCACGGTCGCACCGTTGGTGATAGCGCTCTGGGCGTCGGTGACGAACGTCGAATCGCTGCCGAGCGCATTCTCGACGGTGAGGTCCGAGCTCGGCAGACCCGCCGCCGCCGCTGCCTTCTTTAGGTACGGCGCGTCGAACTCCACGTAACGCGTGGAGCTCGTGGTGTCGGGAAGGATCGCTGCGATCTTCCCCTTGCCGGCCGCAGCCAGCGACGTGAGCTTTTTCATCGCCGAGAAGTCGTTTGTGAACGACGTCGCCGAGATGGTGGGCGTCGAGCCGCTCGACGAGCTCGCCGACGTGGTGGTGGTCGTGGTCGTTTTCGACGAGCTGCCGCACCCTGCCGCCACCAGTCCCATGACCACTACAAGCGCGAACCCGCGCACCAAACCTGGCTTCATCGTGTCATTCCTCTCTCGTAGACCCTCGGGTTAGCGAGCCTTCGTCCTCGACTCGGCTTCGTTCGACAACGCTTTCAAACTCTCCTGCCCCTGTCCAGTCGCCTTAACCGAGCCTAAACCGTTCCGGCGAACGGCCTCCATCTCCCCGCGCACGGAGTCGCGCGTGGAGATTCAGGACAGCGCGGTGGCCGCTACGTACGGCAATTTCAGGACAGTGCGGTGGGCACTACGTCCGGCAAGGGCCTCAGGGTTGACCGTAGTAGGACTGCGGACCGTGCTTGCGCCAGAAGTGCTTGTTGCGGAGCGTCTCCTCGAGCGGCGCGGTGTCCGGCCCCAGCTGCTTGGTGAGCATCGCCATCCTCGCCACCTCCTCGAGTGTCACGGCGTTGTCGACTGCCTGGGCGGGCGTGCCGCCCCAGCAGAAAGGGGCGTGCGAGCGGACCAGCACGCAGGGAAGCTCGAGCGGACCGTGCTCGGCGATCGCCTCCACGACACCGGGATGGGCCTGTACCCGGCACTGATCGTCGCTCTGCTCAGCGCCGGCGCGCTCGGCGTGCTGAACGGGCTGTTCGTGACCGTGTTGGGCATCTCCTCGTTCGTGGCCACGCTCGGGATGCTGTTTGTCTTGCACGGCGTGACGCTGGTGATGTCGCATGCCACGCCGGTGAGCACGCCCGGCACCGCCGTGGTAGGCGTCAACACGTTCTCGCAGATCTTTGGTGCCGGCCGCCAACGCGCTGGTGCGGGCCGCCCGTTCTCGGTCATCACGGGCGACTGGCGCTCGGAGAGGTTCGAGCGCGCGGATCAAGACCCATGTGGTCGCGACCGGGGCGGCGATCCCGGCCGAGCTGACCGTGATCCGATTCGTGCATGCGCGCCGTCTTGTCGCTCCTCTCCTCTCCGACACGCAGGCCGGATGATGTTAACGCTCACATCAGCCCCTGTCAACGGATCGCTGCGGTGGGACGCTGGTGCTGGCGCGGACGATGAGCTGCGGCTCAACCGGGGCCACCGGCGGTAGCCGCTCTCCGCTCTCGATCATCCGCACCAGCAGCCGTAGGCTGCGGCTCCCCATCTCGTCGAAATCCTGGCGCACGGTGGTGAGCGGGGGAAGGAAGTACGGAGCTTCCGGAATATCGTCGAAGCCCACGACGCTGACATCCTCAGGAACGTCCCGACCCGATTCCCGGAGCGCCCGCAGCACTCCCAGCGCCATCTGGTCATTGGCAACGAACATCGCGGTGATCGAGCGGTCGCGGGCCAGGCGGCGGCCGAGGTCATAGCCGGTGCGGGCGCTCCAATCGCCGACCAGCGGCTCGGGTGTGTCAACACCTGCGGCCTGCGCCGTCTCGCGCCACCCCTTGACGCGCAGCCCGGACTCGAGAAACTCGGGCGGACCGGAGATGTGCCACACGGTCTCGTGTCCCAGGTCGAGCAGATGGCGGGTCGCGCTGGCGGCGCCCGCGACCTGATCGACGGTGACGACGGGAACGTGTCCTTCGGGCCCCGCCTCGGCCGCGACCAGCGGGATGCCTCTCGGCGCGTGCCGGACCGCGTCGGCCGCATCGTGAAACGGGGCAATGACGAGAATGCCGTCGACCCCCTGGCGGCCCAGGCGCTCGACCGCGTCCGTCACCGAAGCCCGGGTCAGCGCGGTCAGGCTGGCCACGATCATGAAGTAGCCGGCCTCATGCGCCGCGCGCTCGATCCCGAACAGCGTCGAGGCCGGCCCGTACAGGGTCGTGTCGAAGCTGACCACCCCGAGCGTGTTCGAGCGCCCGGTCACGAGCGCCCTGGCCACCGAGTTCGGGCGGTAGCCGAGGTCGCGCATCGCCTTCAGGACGCGCTCCCGGGTCTCGGGGCGGACGTGGGGGCTTCCGTTGACCACGCGGGATACCGTCTGGTGCGAGACGCCGGCCAGGCGACCCACATCGGACATCACGGCCGCGCGGGGTCGCGATGCGCGCGGCCTGTCATCGTGCGCTTCCATGAGCGCTCTCCTCCAGGGCGGGCGCTCGATGTTAGCGCTAACCGGAATTTCGTAAGATGGCTGGGAGCCACGCCAACAGTGGAAGGTGCAGAGATGAAGACGAGCCTTGGCATCTGGGCCTTCGGGCCGATGATCACCCGGTTCGTGCCCGTCGGCTATCAGCCCGAGCACGCCTACGATCGCGAGCCGGTGGCCTCGAAGGTGGCTCGAGCGGTGGAGGGGCTCGGGGAGCTGATCGACGGGTACGAGTTCCACTACCCCGGCGAACTCTCCCCCGAGAACCTCGACGACGTCCGTTCCGCCCTCGGGGAACACGACATCTATTGCATCGCCGGGGGGCTGCACCTAGATCCGCGCTTCGCCCACGGTGGCCTCGTCAACCCCGACGCTCGGCTGCGCGAAGAGGCTCGCCGGATCGTGCGCGAGGCCGCCGAGTTCGCGGGCTCCCTCGGCGCCCACCTGATCATATGGCCCGGTGGGGAGGGCTACAACTACCCATTCCAGACCCCCTACGTGGACTCCTGGCGGTGGCTGATCGAGGGGATGGCCGAGGCCGCCGAGATCTGCGCCGGCCATGGCGTCAAGCTGCTGCTCGAGCACAAGAACTCCGAACCGGCGATGAAGATCCTGATGCGCAACGTCGGCATGTGCCTGCACGTGATCCACAAGCTCCGAGGCCAGGGAATCGACAACGTCCAGGTCAACATGGACTGGCAGCACCTGCTGATGAACGGCGAGCACCTCCCCGAGTACGCCGCGCTGCTCGCCGCCGAGGGGCTGCTCGGCCACCAGCACGCAAACTCCGGCTGGGGCACGTTCGACGACGACAACATGGTCGGCGCCACCGCGTTCATGGAGACGCTCGAGCTCGCGCTCGAGTTCCGCCGCTGCGGCTATGGCTCGAACGGCGAGCGGCTCGGGTTCGACCTGTATCCCTACACCGAGGACCAGGTCGGCGCGGTCAAGCGCTCGGTCATGCAGTGGCGCTTCATCGACGGAATCGCGGCCAGGATTGACGACGCGGCGCTGCGTGAGGCACAGCAGGCCAAGGACGCGGTCCGGGCCTACGAGCTGGTCTACGCCGCGCTGGGTGCGTGAGCCCGGCGTTCGGCCTCGACGTCGGGACCTCGGGGGTCAAGGCGCTGGCGATCGACGACGCCGGCGAGCTGCTGGCCGGCGCCGAGGTCCAATACCCGCTGTCGACGCCGCACCCGGGGTGGTCAGAGCAGGACCCGGGCGATTGGTGGCAGGCGACCGAGGCGGCGCTGTCGCGGCTGCGCGCCGCCGCCGGGGATCCGAGCGGCATCGGCTTGAGCGGCCAGATGCACGGGCTGATCGCGCTCGACGCCGGTGGCGAGGTGCTGCGGCCGGCAATCCTGTGGAACGACCAGCGCACGACGGCCGAGTGCGCAGAGATCGAGGACACGCTCGGGCTGGAGCGGCTGATCGAGCTGACCGGCAATCGGGCGCTGACCGGCTTCACGGCGCCGAAGCTGCTGTGGCTGCGCCGGCACGAACCCGACGTGTACGCGCGGATCGCATCGATCGTGCTGCCCAAGGACTACGTGCGGCTGCGATTGTGCGCAGAGCACGCGACCGACGTCTCAGACGCGTCGGGCATGCTGCTGCTCGACGTCGCCGGGCGGCGCTGGAGCGAGGAGGTGCTCGAGGGCCTGCGGCTGGAGCGCGCGTGGCTACCGGCGGTGCTCGAGAGCCCGGTCGTGAGCGGCCAGACCCCGGCAGGCGTGCCCGTGGCGGCGGGGGCGGGCGACCAGGCTGCGGGCGCGATCGGCGTCGGCGTCGACCGCGCTGGGCCGGTGTCGGTCGCCCTTGGGACCTCAGGGGTCGTGTTTGCCGCCTTGGACAGGTTCGCCGCCGACCCCGAGGCGCGCGTGCACGCCTTCTGCCATGCCGTTCCCGGCGCCTGGCACGCGATGGGCGTCATGCTGTCGGCGGCCGGGTCGCTGCGATGGCTCCGTGACACGGCCGCCCCCGGCGTGCCCTACGAGCAGCTGATGGCCGAGGCGGCCGCGTGGCCGCCGGGCGTTGAAGGGCTCGTGTTCCTCCCCTACCTCGTCGGGGAGCGGACCCCGCACGCGGACCCCGACGCGCGCGGCGCGTTCGTGGGATTGAGCACCCGCCACGACCGGGGCGCGCTCGTGCGCGCGGTGCTCGAGGGGGTTGCGTTCGGGCTGCGCGATTCACTCGATTTGATCCACGAGCTCGGCGCCCGACCGGCGTACGGGCGGGCCTCGGGCGGCGGTGCGCGCAGCGAGCTGTGGCTCCAGATCGTCGCTTCGGCGCTCGAGCTCCCCCTCGAGCGGGTCGCCGTGGACGAGGGCGCCGCCTTCGGTGCCGCGATCCTCGGCGGCGTGGCGGCCGGAATGTGGCCCGATGTGCACGCGGCGGTCGCGGCGACCGTCAAGCCGCGCGAGCGGATCGAGCCGGTGGCCGAGTGGCTCGAGCCCTACCGAGAGCAGCGCGGGCGCTTCCGCGCGCTGTACCCCGCTCTGCGCTCGGTGCGGTGAGGCCCCGAGATTGGTGGGTGGCCGCGCCGCGGTCGCCGCCCGGCCACCCATCTCAGTCTCCATGCGGTCCTAGAACGAGAAGTGGTTCGCGAACCCTCGTCCTTGCGTGGTGAACGAGTACGTCGTCGTTGACGTGAACGTGTGTCCGGCGAGGAGCACGACCGACGGCCATCCCGCTTGTCCGATGTGGTGAGGCGTGTCCGGGTAGTGCTGGGTCTCCAGCGTGAACCCGCTCGTCTGCCGATAGGTGTGTCCGCTCGGCCCGCTCAGGTCGCCGACCAGGAAGTTCCCGGAGTAGAACTGCACCCCGGGCTGGTCGGTGTAGGTCCAAAGCGTGACGCCGTTCGCCGGGTTGGTGGCGACGGCGACGAGCCTGTTTCCGGAGCCGTTCAGCACCCAGTTGTGGTCATAGCCATGCGCGATCACCAGCTGCTTGAACACACCGTTGGTGCCGTAGGGCGTTCCGGCGGTGCCGTCCGGGAGCGTCAGATTTGTGATGTCACGACCAATTGGCTTCAGCCCGCGGAAGTCGAACGGAGTTCCCGCCACCGGCACGAAGAACGGCGAGGTCGGGATGAAGTTCGTGTCGATCGGCGAGTATCGGTTCGAGTTGATCGCCAGGAGCTGATCGAACACCGGGCCCGATCCCTCGCCCGCCAGGTTGAAGTACGTGTGGTTGGTGAGGTTGATCACCGTCGCCTTGCCGCCCGCCGGCTCGTTGTTATGAGCGTCGTACTCGATCCGGAGCGCGTTGTGCTTGGTGAGCGCGTACGTCACCGTCGTCGTCACCGACCCCGGGAACCCCTCGTCTCCATCGGGGCTGGTCAGCGTGAGCTTCAGGGCCACGAAGCCGCGGCCTCTCACCTCGGAGGCGGTCCACACCTTCGTGTTCCACCCCAGGTCGCCGCCATGGAGCGTGTTCGTGCCGTTGTTCGCCGGCAGCGTGTAGCTCACGCCGTTGTTCGAGCAGCCGGTGCACGTCATCGTGAACGAGTGATTGGCGATCCGGTTCGCGTAGCGGCCGATGGTCGCTCCGAAGAACGTATCGCCCGATCCGCCCGACAGCGGCCACGGAACTCCCGTGTGCTGCTGGAGGAAGTCGTTCACGTAGTCGGAGAGGGTCGGGAACCCCAGCGCGACGTCGGTGCTACCGCCGTGACGGGCGGGTACCCAGATCGACTGCACGGTGGCGCCGAAGTTCGTGATCTTGACCGTCATCCCGCGGCCACTTTTGAGCGTGTACAGATTGACGGTCTGCCCGTCGACCGAGCCCCACGGCGAGCTCGAGATGCTGGGCCCGTTCGGGCCAACGCCGGTGGCGTGGACGTGTCTGCTCTCACTGCGCCGGGCCCGCGCACCCGCCGAGCCGCCCTGCGCCAGCACCAGCGCGGCGGTCAGCGCCAACGCAGCCGCGACCGTGAGTAGACAGACGCCCCGGTTCCGCGATGCGGTGTGTGGCATGGATCCTCCTTCCTCGTGATCGCTCGTGGCCAGCCGATCTCACGGGCGATCCAGTTCTTGGAGCAGCGTAAGGATACCCAGAATGTGAGCGCTAACACAAGTCACGTCGTGTTCACGCCAGCGCCCCCACCTCCCCCTCCACGGCCGCCAGCAGCGCGCCCGAGCTCACCAGCTCTGCCACCGCCGCCAGCTCGGGCGCCAGCCAACGGTCCGGCCCGGGGCCGGGGATCCGTTCCCGGACCGCGATCAACGCGGCCGCCGTGCCCGCCGCCGGACGCAGCGGCGCCCTCAGGTCGAGCGCGCGCGCCGCGCACGCCACCTCGATCGCCACGATCCGCTCGAGGTTCGCCAGCACCGCACGAAGCTTGCGCGCCGCGCCCCAGCCCATCGAAACGTGATCCTCCTGCATCGCGCTGCTCGGCAGCGAGTCGACGCTCGCCGGGGCAGCCAGGCGGCGGTTCTCGGCGACCATCGCCGCCTGCGCGTATTGGGCCAGCATCAGCCCGGAGTTCACGCCTGGATCCTCGGCCAGGAACGGAGGCAGCCCGTGGGAACGTGCCGCATCGAGCAGCCGGTCGGTGCGCCGCTCCGCGATCGCGCCGACCTCGGCTGCTGCGATCGCGAGGAAGTCGCACGCCATCGCGACCGGGGCGCCGTGGAAGTTGCCGCATGATTCCACGCGCCCGTCGGGCAGCACCATCGGATTGTCGATCGCCGAACGGAGTTCAAAGCCCGCGACCTGGCGGGCGTGCGCGAGCGTGTCCCGCGCGGCCCCGGCGACCTGCGGCGCACATCTGAGCGAATAGGCGTCCTGGACGCGAGGGTCGCCAAACCGATGGCTCGCGACCATCTCCGAACCGGCGAGGAGCGCGCGCAGGTTCGCCGCGCTTGCCGCCTGCCCCGGCTGAGGACGCAGCGCGAGCAGCTCAGCGGCAAACGCTCGATCGGTTCCCAGCAGCGCCTCGACCGACATCGCCGCGGCCACATCCGCTACCCGCAGCACCCGGCCGAGGTCCTCGCACGCCATGACCAGCATCCCGAGCATCCCATCGGTGCCGTTGATCAGCGCCAGACCTTCCTTCGGCCCGAGCGTGATCGGTTCGATGTCCAGCAGAGCAAGCGCCTCGATGGCCGGCCGCACCTCCCCCCCGGGCGTTGCCAGCGACCCCTCGCCGATCAGCGCCATCGCGCAGTGCGCCAGTGGCGCCAGGTCTCCGCTTGCCCCCAGCGAGCCGTGTTCTGGCACCACCGGCGTCAGGCCCGCGTTGAGCAGCGCCACGATCGTCTCCGCGACGACCGGCCGCGCGCCCGAGAATCCCATCGCCAGCGACCGCGCTCGCAGCAGCATCATCGCCCGCACCACCTCGCGCTCGACCGGGGATCCCATGCCGGTGGCATGGGAGCGGATCAGCGCCCGCTGCAGCTCCTCGCGCCGCTCGGCAGGGACCAGGACCGTCGCCAGCGAGCCGAATCCGGTCGACACGCCGTACGCCGGCTCGGCCGCGTCGGTCAGGGCACTGACCACCCCGGCACTGCGCGCCATCGCGGCGAGGGCTTCTGAGGTGAGCCTGACCGGGGCATCGCCGCGGGCGACCGCGAGCACGTCCTCGGGGTTCACCCCGCTCGCGCTCAGCTCGACCACAAGCTCATCGTTCCAGCAGCTGAGCGCCGGGACCGGGCCGCACCTCGATCGCCTGATCGGGCTTCTCCGCCTCGGGCGGCAGCAGTCCGAGCACGTTGCCGCCAAAGCCGCCCCCCACGATCCGGGCGCCGATCGCCCCTGCGTCGTGCAGCCGCTGCACGGCCTGCTCGACTGCGGGAACCGACACCTCGTAGCAGTCGCGCAGGCTGGCGTGGGACTCGTCGAGCAGCTGCCCGAGCCTCGCCAGATCGCCGCGCTGCAGCGCCTCCACCGCCGCTTCGACGCGCTCGTTCTCGGTGATCACGTGCCTGACGCGCTTGCCGAGCGGCTCTGGCAGACCCTCCGCCCCCTCCAGCGTGGCGTCTCGCAGCGTCTCAATCCCCAGCTCGCGGCACGCGCTCGCGCATTCCGCTCGTCGCTGGTTGTAGCCACCGCTGTCCGAGAGCGTGTGTTGTTCTCCGGAGTCAAGGGTGACGAGCGTGTAGTCACCGAGCTCGAGCGCGACCGGCTGCACCTCCAGCGAGCGAAAGTCGATCCGCAGCGCCTTGTCGCGCTCCCCGAACAGCGAGGCGAGCTGGTCGAGCAGGCCGGTCTGCGCCCCGACCCAGTCG
This sequence comes from uncultured Solirubrobacterales bacterium, assembly GCA_963767695.1. GTDB lineage: Bacteria > Actinomycetota > Thermoleophilia > Solirubrobacterales > Solirubrobacteraceae > Palsa-465. The sequence continues at coordinate 4,508 of CAVYFE010000025.1, read as the reverse complement.
TTCTCGACCTTGGAGCAGATCTTGGCCAGCCGGATCCTGTCGGGTTCGGGATCGCCCGACAGCGTGAGCAGCGCCAGGGCGAGTGCAACCTCTACCGCAGCTGAGGATGAAAGCCCCGCACCGGGAGGGACATCGCCACTGATCCGCAGCCTCGCCCCGCGCAGCGGCAGACCGGCGCTCTGGAGCTCGGCGGCGACGCCCCGCACGAACGCGCGCCAGCCCGATGCCTCCGTGGGTCGGTGAAGGTCAAAGCTGTCGCGCTCGTCCAGGTCCAACGCGACCACCTCGATCCGCTCCTGTTCGAGCGCGGCACCCTCCACAGTCACGCCCTCGCTGATCGCGAACGGGAGCGCGAGTCCGCCGTTGTAGTCGGTGTGCTCGCCGATCAGGTTGACCCGACCGGGAGCGAATGCTGTGGCTTGGGGGTTCACGATGCTGGTGGGAGCTGCGAACGTCTACTGTCCGCCGGCGTGCCGGTCAAGTGGGGAATCATCTCGACTGCGCGGATCAACCTGAAGTTCCTCGCGGGAGCGCGGGAGGCCGCCGGGGTGCAAATCGTGGCCGTTGCCAGCCGGGACCGGGAGCGTGGCGAGCAGTTTGCGCGGCAGCAGCAGATCGAGCGCGTACACGACACCTACGCGGCGCTGCTCGCCGACCCCGAGGTCGAGGTCGTCTACGTCCCCCTCCCCAATTCGCTCCATATCGAGTGGACGATCCGGGCGCTCGAAGCGGGCAAGCACGTCCTGTGCGAGAAGCCGCTCAGCCGCCGGGCTGACGAGGTCCGCAGCGCCTTCGAGGCTGCCCAGCGAGCCGACCGGCTGCTGATGGAGGGCTTCATGTACCGCCACAACCCCCAGACTCGCCGCCTCACCGAGCTGATCGACGAGGGCGCGATCGGCCGCGTGCGAATGATCAGCAGCAGCTTCAGCTTCGCGGCCCATGATGCCGCCGATGTCAGGCTCAGCAGCGCGCTCGATGGAGGAGCCCTGATGGACGTCGGCTGCTACTGCGTGAACGGCGTGCGCCTGATCGCCGGCGAACCGGAGCGAGTCCACGCAGAGCAGGTGATCGGCGGTGACGGCGTCGATGTCAGCTTCGCGGCCGTGATGCGCTTCTCCGACGACGTGATCGCGCACTTCGACGCCGGCCTGGTGCTCGATTCGCGCGACTGGCTGGAGGTTGTCGGTGATCGTGGTTCCCTGTTCCTGGACGATCCCTGGCACTGCCGCAACCCGGTGATCGAGCTGCGCCGCGGCGGCGAGGCCGCACTGATCGCGATTGACCCGGTTGACTCCTACCGGCTCGAGGTGGAGAACCTGTCGGCAGCGATCCGCGGCCAGCAGCCGCCGCTGCTCGGGCGTGACGACGCACTCGGACAGGCCCGCACGATCGAAGCACTCTACGACGCCGCCGCGAGCGCCCGCTCGGTCACACTCCGAGCTGAGTAGGCCGCCTCGGCGGCCGTGGCCGCATCGACGCTTCAGAGAACGCTCGCGGTCGGCCGCTGCTCGGCCTGCCTCGCGCAGAGCGGAGGTGTCCACTCGCTGGAGCCGGCTGCAAGCAGCTCGTCGAGGAGCGCGAGCACGGCGGCATGGCTGTCGTCGGTGTGCCTGCGAATCGCATGAATCGCATGGGTTCCGGCCGCCTCGGCCACCGGACGCCGCTGGCTGGCAAGCGAACGCACGCGCGCCGGCAGCAGCCGCTTGAGCCGCCGCGGCTGCAGGTCCTCCGCCCAGGCCAGGAGCCGCTCCACGCGAGCGGCCTCGACGGCGCCCGGACGGCGACTGCCGACCACGCGCGACGCGTAGGCGTACAGATCCTGGCGTCGTGCGTCGTCGATCGAGTCGTTGTAGGCGCGCAGGAATGAGCCGATCGCAGGACACACCGACTCCGGATGGTCGGTGAAGCGCTCGCCCGCCAGCATCGAGGCGAGCTCCATCACGCAAGCGCCGTCCTCGGGCGAGCTGTGCTTGCCCTTGCCGAGCTTGATCGTCTGGTGGGTGACGGGTGACATGAGACCTTCCTTCGGCCGCGCCGACGCGGCATCGACTACGGTTACTAGAACGTGATTGCTCGCACGGCGAGGGATCTAAACCGGCTTGGTAACGCGGGTGCGATTGGATCCACGCCTCGGCTCGCCCGAGCGCCTACGATCACTGGCGTGAGGACATGGATCACGATCCTCTGAGCGGCCGGGCGGCGCTCGTGACCGGCGCGGCCAGCGGCATCGGGCGGGCCGTCGCGGCCCGTCTGCAAGCCGCCGGAATGGACGTGCTCGCGGTCGACCTCAAGCCAGATCCCGACGGTCCGGGGATCGCGTACGAGGCCGATCTGACGGTCCCGGATGCGAACGCCGGTGCGGTCGCGGCTGCGCTAGAGCGTTTCGGCCGGCTCGACGTCGTGGTGCCCAACGCGGGCATCCAGCATGTCTCGCCGGTGCAGGAGTTCCCGATCGACCGCTGGGAGATGATCGTGCAGCTGCTCCTGACGAGCCCGTTCCTGCTCGCCAAACACTCCTGGAGCGCCCTGCGCGATTCGCCGATGGGCAGATTTATCGCGATCGCCTCGGTCCACGGACTGGTCGCCTCGCCGTACAAGTCGGCGTACGTTTCGGCCAAGCACGGCGTGCTCGGGCTCGTCAAGACGCTCGCGCTCGAAGGCGCGGATGACGGGATCACCGCGACCGCCGTTTGTCCTGGGTACGTGCGAACGCCACTGGTCGAGCGCCAGATCGGGGACCAGGCGAGAGCCCACGGCCTGCCCGAGAGCGAGGTCCTCGAGCAGGTGATCCTCGCCCCTCACGCGGTCAAGGAGCTGATCGAGCCCTCCGAGGTAGCGGAGGTCGTGGCGTTCCTCGCCGGGCCTGCCGGTAGATCGTTCACGGGCGTCGCGGTGACGATGGACCAGGGCTGGAGCGCGCGGTAGTGCGGCCCAAAGTGGTGGCGTGCGACCTGGACGGCACGCTGCTGCGCTCGGACGGCACCGTCGATGACCGTTCACGGCGCGCGATCGCGGACGTCGAGTCGGCGGGCGCGCTGGTCGTGCTGTGCACCGCCCGCCCAACCCGCTGGATGCGTCCGCTGGCGCAGGCGCTCGGCCACCGGGGGGTGGCGATCTGCGCCAACGGCGGTGTCGTCTGGGACCTCCACCGTGAATCGGTCCTCGAGGCGTTCCCGCTCGAGCCCGAGATCACCAGGGACGTGGTCGAGCTGCTGGAGTCGGCGATGCCCGGCGGGGCTTGGGCGGTCGAGCGCACGAATGGCTTCGGCCGCGAGGCGGCCTACGTGTCTCGCTGGCCGGCGCCGCAGGACACCATCATCGATTCGGTTCAGGCGTTGATCTCCGAACCCGCCGTGAAGCTGATGCTTCGCCACCAGGGGATCCTCGCCGACGCGCTCCTCGAGCGCGCTCGCGAGGTTGTCGGGCACCTGGCCGAGCTGACGCATTCGAATTCGAACGACGGACTGCTCGAGATCAGCGCCGCGGGCGTGAGCAAGGCCTCCACGCTCGCGCGGCTATGCGAGCACCGCGACGTGGCCAGTGATCAGGTGATCGCATTCGGCGACATGCCCAACGACGTACCGATGCTGAGGTGGGCCGGTCACTCGGTGGCGGTCGCCAATGCCCATCCCGATGTTCTGGCGGTGGCGCAGGAGGTCACCGCCAGCAACGACGAGGCGGGCGTCGCCGCGGTGCTCGAGCGGCTGTTCTCGCCCGCCCCGCCAAGCCGCCTCCGTCTGCGGGCTTAGGACCAATTGCCCCTACCAACTCGCCGCTGCGGGGTGCACGATGACGGTCATGAGCGACACCACCACAGCCACCCCGAGCCAACAGATCACCGCCGAGGTCACCTCCTGGCCAGGCGTCGAAGCAGGACCCGGACGACGCGGCGAGTTCGCATTCCGGGTCGGCCGGCGCGAGATCGGGCACCTGCACGGCGACCGCGCCGCGCACTTCTCATTTCCCAAGGATGTGTGGAGGCAACTATTCGAAGCCGGCCGAATCGTCCACCATCCCGTGTTCCCGGACCGCGAGGGCCCGGGAGCGCGACGGATCGAGAGCGACGCCGATGTCAGGGACGTGATCGAGCTGCTGCGGCTCAACTATGAGCGACTGAGCCGCTGATCATCGTGCCGCGGCATGCGTGGCGCTGCGCGCGGGTAACACCCAGCCATGGAGGACGTGCGGTTGAACTGGGCGCAGGCCACGGTGGAGGACGCGAAGCTGACCGTCTCGCTGGAGGGCGAGATGCCGTCCGGCTGGAAGAAGAGCTTCGAGAAAACCGTCCGCCTGCTCGGCGGCGGTGAATGGGGCGACGTGGAGCTCAAGAAGCGGACCGTCCAGGTGGCTGACGTGGCGCCCGGCAACGAGGACAAGCTGCGCCACTACCTCGAAGGAGTGGTCGAGCAGGCGAACGCGGCTCATCGCGCCGACGAGGATGATGGGTGCCGAGCAGACGACGACCGCTCGCACGAGGGCCCCGATGCGCAAATGACCGAGCGCTTCCG
>CAVYFE010000024.1:0-135222 GCA_963767695.1 uncultured Solirubrobacterales bacterium | reverse complement strand
GCGCGGACAGCGCCTGACGGCGGGCGTGCAGGTCGCCGCGCTTGGCGAGCGTGATCAGCTTCTCGACCTCAGGCTTGACCGCTTTGGCCTTGGCCTCGCTCGTCCGAATCCGCTCGTGCGCGATGACCTCCTTCGAGAGGTTCATCAGCAGCGCCCTGCGGTGCGAGGCACTCCGGCTTAGCTGATATCGCTGGCGCTGATGGCGCATCGTCCGGCGAGACCTTACTCGTTGCGCAGCCCGAGGCCGCGAGCGTGCAGGGTCTCGATCACTTCATCGATCGACTTCTTGCCGAAGTTCGGGATCGCGTTCAGCTCGCTCTCGGTCTTCGACACCAGGTCGCCGACCGTCTGGATGCCGGCACGCTTCAGGCAGTTGTAGGAACGCACCCCGAGCTCGAGCTCCTCGATCAGGATGTCGTCCATCGCGTTGGGCTGGCGGGCCGGGGCGCCGGCGGGGCCGCCCCCGACGAGGCCTGGCTCGAGAGCGCCCGGGACGCCCGTCTCGCGCAGTTCCACCACGCGGTCGGCATCGGTGAAGATCGCGAGCTGGGAGATCAGGATCTCGGCCGCCTCGCGCAGCGCGGCGTGGGGATCGATTGACCCGTCGGTCTCGATATCCAGGGTCAGCTTGTCGAAGTCGGTTTTCTGCCCGACTCGCGCCTGCTCGACGTTGTAGGCGACGCGGCGCACCGGCGAGAAGATCGAGTCGATCGGGATCACGCCGATCGGCTGATCGGGCGACTTGTTCTCCTCGGCGGGGCGGTATCCGCGGCCGCGGCCGATGGTCAGGTACACCTCGAGCTTGGTCTTCTTCTCGAGGGTCGCGATGTGGGCATCGGGGTTGAGAATCTCGACCCCGGAGGGAAGATCGATGTCCTTGGCGGTGATCTCGCCAGGGCCCGTGACAACGAGCGGAGCTTCGATCTCGGTGGCGTCGCTGTGCATCCGACAGACCACGCCCTTGAGGTTCAAGACGATGTCGGTTACGTCCTCCTTGACGCCCCGGATCGTCGAGAACTCGTGGGCCACGCCCTCGATCCGCACGCTGGTCACGGCCGCGCCCGCCAGCGAGGACAGGAGCACGCGCCTCAGTGAATTGCCAAATGTGTAGCCGAAGCCCCGATCGAGTGGCTCGATCGTGAACGAGCCACGGTTGTCGTCGACAGATTCGCTGGAGATTCGGGGGACTTGGAAGTCAAGCATCGGGGTCCTAACGTCGTGGGTTCCTGCCGCCGCCGAGGCGGCTGTCAGCGCCGCGCGATGCCGTCAGGCAACGCGGCGAAAAGTATGTTTTCTACTTCGAGTAAAGCTCGACGATCAGCTGCTCCTGCACCGGCGCGGCGATCTCCCGCCGCTCCGGTTTGCGGAGCACCTTCGCCGTGAGCGAATCGTGATCGGCCTGCAGCCATGCCGGCACCTGCCCCGTCAACTCGGTGGCATCACGGATGACCTGGGTCGCGGTCGAGCTCGGATGAATCGCGATCACATCGCTGTCGCGCAGCTGATAGCTGGGGATGTTCACCCGGCGCCCGTTCACGGTCCAGTGCCCGTGCAGGATCAGCTGCCGCGCCTGGCGCCGAGACGCCGCGAAGCCCAGCCTCACCAACACGTTGTCGAAGCGGCACTCGAGCATCCGCAACAGGTTCTCGCCGGTGATGCCCGGCTGACGAGAGGCCTTCTCGTAGTAGATCCGGAACTGCTTCTCGAGCACGCCGTAGTAGCGGCGAGCCTTCTGCTTCTCGCGCAGCTGGACACGGTACTCGCTTTGCTTCTGGCGTCCGCGGCCGTGCTCTCCCGGCGGATAGGAGCGCCGCTCGACACCGCACTTGTCGGTCAGGCAGCGCTCGCCCTTGAGGAACAGCTTCTGCCCCTCGCGGCGGCACTGCTTGCACTGTGCTCCGGTGTCACGGGCCATGACTAGACCCTCCTGCGCTTCCGCGGCCGACAACCGTTGTGTGCCTGCGGGGTGACGTCTTTGACGCCGGTGACCTCGAGCCCGGCCGCCTGGAGCGAGCGGATCGCGGTTTCGCGGCCGGAGCCGGGACCCTTGACGAACACCTCGACCTTCTGCAGGCCGTGCTCGATGCCCTTGCGAGCGGCGGCATCCGCCGTCACCTGTGCGGCGAACGGCGTCGACTTGCGCGAGCCCTTGAAGCCGGCGCCGCCGGCGGACTCCCACGCGATCACGTTGCCCTCGCGGTCGCTCAGCGAGACGATCGTGTTGTTGAACGAGGTCTTGATGTGCGCCTGGCCGATCGGGATGTTCTTGCGAACCCGCCGGCGGCCGCGTTGAGGGCGTCTAGGAGCTGGCATCAGGAGTCTTCCGCGGGTCCTCCGGACCCGCGTGCTGAGATCGACGTTCGGCCTCCGGCCTCTCTCAACCGTTCGCGCTCCGCGCTCACTTCTTGGCCGCCTTCTTCTTGCCGGCCACCTGCATTCGCTTGGGCCCCTTGCGCGTGCGCGCGTTGGTCTTCGTGTTCTGGCCGCGCACCGGGAGGCCGCGCCGGTGGCGCAGTCCGCGATAGCAGCCGATCTCCTGCAGGCGCTTGACGTTCTGAGAGCGCTCGCGGCGCAGGTCGCCCTCGACCATGTACTCGCGGTCGATCGCGTCGCGGAGCTTGACGACCTCCTCCTCGGTGAGGTCACGGACCTTTCGGTCGGGCTCGACGCCGACCTCGGCCAGCAGCTTGTTAGACGTGGACCGTCCGACGCCGTAGATATAGGTCAGGCCGATCTCGACCCGCTTGTTCAGCGGAATGTTGACTCCCGAGATCCGTGCCATCTAGCCCTGCCTCTGCTTGTGACGCGGATTCGAGCAGATCACGAGGACCCGCCCTTGCCGGCGGATGATCTTGCACTTTTCGCACATCGGCTTGACCGACGGTCGTACTTTCACGCTCGTTTCGCTCTCGTCCTGGAAGATTTCGTCAGTTCCCTCAGCCCGGCTCTGGAGACCGCTTCAGGTCGCCGCTACCGTGCTGAGAGCGGCACGCAGCGCGGAATACCGCGCTACGAGCGCACCGCGGGATGTTAGCAGGGTGATTATTCCGGGCCCTGCTGGATCAGGCGGCCGCACGGCCGTTGCCCGCCTCGTGCCACGGGGTCAGGATTCGGGGGCCCTCGGCCGTGATTGCGACCGTGAACTCGAAGTGCGCGGCCAGCGAGCCATCCTGCGAGTAGATCGCCCAGTGGTCATCGCCGACCCGGACCGCGTGGCGGCCGGCGGTCACCATCGGTTCCACCGCCAGCACCATCCCCTCCTCGAGCGGGATTCCGGTGCCGGCGCTGCCGTAGTTCGGGATCTGGGGATCCTCGTGCATGCTGCGCCCGATTCCATGGCCGACCAGGGTGCGCACGATCGAAAGTCCCGCCCCCTCGACGTGCTCCTGGATCGCGTGGGAGACGTCTCCGAGCCGGTTGCCGGCGCGGCAGTAATCGACCGCGACCAGCAATGACTGCTCGGTCGCATTCAGCAGCTTGAGGGCGATCGGAGTGACATGGCCGACCGGGAACGTCCGGGCGGCGTCGGCCACCCACCCATCGTAGATCACGCCGACGTCGATCGAGATGATGTCGCCGCGGCCGAGCTTGTAGGGCCCGGGGATCCCGTGCACGATCATCGAGTTGGGGGACGTGCAGATCGAGCCCGGGAATCCGCGATATCCCTTGAACGCTGGCTCCGCTCCCTGCGAGCGGATGAATTTCTCCGCCGCCTTGTCGAGCTCGCCGGTGCTCACACCAGGGCGAATCTTCCCGGCCAGCAAGTTCATCGTCTTGACGAGGATCGTCCCCGCCACCGCCATCCGCTCGATCTCCTCGGGGGACTTCTTGATGATCACTCAGCGTTTCCCGTCGTAGGTTCCTATGCGCCGAGCGATCAGACGTTCTCTTCCAGGCGCAGCGTGGCGATCACCGCACGGATGTGGTCGTGGACCTCCGCCGGGGGTCGGGTGCCATCGACCCGCCGCATGACGCCCTGCTCGTCGTAGTAATCGATCAGCGGCGAGGTCTTCTCGTGATAGACGCGCAGACGGTTGCGGATCACGTCGGGCTGGTCGTCGTCGCGCTGAATCAGGCGGGAGCCGTCCTGATCACATACCCCTTCCCGCTTCGGCGGATCAAACTCGATGTGGTAGTTGTGGCCCGCTTTGACGCACACGCGTCGGCCTGCGAGCCGCCGGATCAGCTCCTCGTCGGGTACGTCGATCAGCAGCGCCGCCGTGATCCGACGGCCCAGGTCCGAGAGCTGCTTCTCGAGCGCCTCGGCCTGCTCGATGGTGCGCGGGAAACCATCGAGGATGAAGCCGTCCTGGGCATCGTCCTCCTGAAGGCGCTCCGCGACCATCGCCACGATCACGTCGTCGGGGACGAGTTCGCCCGCGTCCATGTACTCCTGCGCCTGCTTGCCGAGCTCGGTCTGTTCCTTGACGTTGGTGCGCAGCATGTCGCCCGTCGAGATGAACGGCAGCTGGAAATCGCGCCGCAGGCGCTCTGCCTGGGTGCCTTTACCGGCGCCGGGTGGCCCGAAGAGAATCAGGTTGAGTTCGGACATGAGCGCTCACTGTATCGAGCGCGGGTAGGGCTGTGAAAGCCAATGACATGCAAAGAGCGTTGGGCCGGCTTTGATGCCGGCCCAAGCTCCCTACGGTGCCCCCACTGGCCCCCTGTGACGCCCCCAGTCTCCTTCACGCCGGAACGCGCTCCGTTCCCTGCCCGTCGCCGGCGAGTACCTGGATCGCTTCGATCAACAATCCGGTGTACCAGGATGGAGCACGATAGCTGTGACCACCGCCGTTCGCACTAGGGCTCGACCCCAGTCTTTACGGGCGGCTCGCCCGCTCCGGTGAAGTCCCCGCATTCGGCGGGCGCCTTGATGCTGGATCTGGCGCCCTCGATCGTCGCCACGAGCTCGATCCAGCCGCCGAACCGGCGTGGCTCCTGGCCGGGGCTGGCGACGGATCCCGCGATCGGATCCGAACCGGTCTCGATCATCAGATGCAGATAGACGGCGGCCCCCTCCACATGGCCAAGGATTCCGCGTACCTGGGCTGTTCGCACCAGGGAAGCACCCCAGGATTTGTGCAGCCGCGGCCCTCGGGACTACCTCGTCCAAAACACCGGACTTCTGGGTATAGTGATTTACCATATGTTGGTGCGACCCGGTGGCGGACGGTTGGAGGCGACGGATGGGAGCCGTGGCGGTCCGGAAGACGCGCGGGACACAGGCGCTGGCGGAACCCAAGAAGGGCGGGACAGAAGCGGTGGCGGACGGAGGCTTGTCGCCGATGGGCGCGGACGCCCCGATCGGGAGAGTTCCTGGCTGCTCGAGCGCGAATCGGCCCTCCGTGCGATCGACGACATGCTCGATCGTGCGAATGCGGGCAGTGGCGCGGCCCTGCTGATCGAGGGACACGCCGGGATGGGCAAGACACGCCTTCACGAGGCGGCGCTCGACGCAGCTCGTGGGCGCGGGATGCGCGTCCTGCGAGCAGCTGGGGCGGAGCTCGAGCGGACCGTCTCGCTGGGTGTAGGCGCGCAGCTGTTGAGTGCGCGGCTGAACGACTTGCCGGCGGCTCGGCGTCGAGCGGCGCTGGCCGGCGCCCCCGACCGGGTGCGCGGCCTGGCCGGCGGAGGGGAGGCACGACGGCGGCACGGAGCCCCCGGCGGCCAGGCGCTCTCGCGCGGCACCTTCGAACTGCTTGCGCTCGCCGACCCAAGTCGTCCGGCGCTGATCGCCATCGACGATCTCCACTGGTCCGATGGCACCTCGCTCGAGCTCGTCCTGTACCTGCTGCACCGACTCGGGGAGCTTCCGATCGCGCTGCTGCTGACCCAGCGCACGGGGCACAGCGAGGAGGTCTCCGACGCGCTGCACCTGATCGCAGCTCATCCGCGGGTGGAGATCGAGCGCCTCCGCCCGCTCAGTCTGCAGGCCGTTGGCGACCTGGTCAGGGAGGCGCTGAGAGGGCGTGCCGAGGGCGGCGTAATCGACGCATGCCTCGAGGCGACTGCGGGGAATCCGTTCTACCTCCACGAGCTGCTGCTGGCACTGTGCGAAGAGCGCGCGCTGAGCAGCGAGCAGCTCGCGCTGCACGCCCGTGCGCTGGCGCCCGATGCAGTTGCCCGCAGCGTCCGAGTGCGCGTGGGAAGGCTGGGCATGGCCGCTTCGGCGCTGGCCCGGTCGGTCGCGATCCTCGGCGACGACGCTCCCCTGCGCCAGGCCGCGCGGCTGGCCCGACTGAGCGTCGCCAGCGCCGCGTCGGCCGCAGATGCCCTGGCGGCAGTGGAGATCCTGCTGGCGCGTGAGCCGATGCGCTATGTCCACCCGCTTGTCGCGCAAGCCGTCGCCAATGACATCCCGGCGTCCCAACGGGCGAGCCTCCACCTAGAGGCGGCCAGACTGGTTCACGCGGATGGAGCCACCCCAGAGCGGGTCGCGTCGCACCTCCGGCTCGGTCGCGCCCAGGAGGACGAATGGGTGGTTGACCAGCTGTGCACCGCCGCGCGGGAGGCACGGGAACACGCCGCACCCCAGTCGGCCGTCAATTATCTGCGGCGAGCGCTCGAGGAGCCGCCGCCCGCGCCGCGCCGGGCCGCGGTCCTCGCCGAGCTCGGCGCTGTCGAAGCATTGGCCGGCCTGCCGTCGGCGGCGGAGCACCTGGCGCTCGCGACGGCCAACACGACGGACCCGGTTCGCCGCGCGGAGCTGGCACTCGAGCGCGGCGGCGCCCTCGATGGCCAAGGGCTGCACGAGCAGGCAGCCGCTGCGTTCGAGTACGGCTTGCGCGAGCTGCGCGAGGATCCGGTCGAGCACGAGGAGCGCGAGCTCCGCGACCAGCTGCAGACCGGCTTTATCGCCAGCGCGACGATGGTTCCCTCGCTCCACGCAAGCGTGCTCGGGCGCTCGGCGGAGCTGCTCAAGCGCACCGCCGCCAGGGCACGTACTCAGGGCGATCGACTGCTCCTTGCCGAGGCCGCCCTGCGGTCCGCGTTCATCGGCGCGCCGGCGCGCAACGTGATCGAGCTCGCCGAGCGGGCGTGGGACGAGGGGCGGGTGCTGGAGCACGCCACCCCACAGTGGGTCGGCTGGAGGTTGGCCGCCACCGCGTTCTTGCCTCGGTGGTGACCTGGAGCGCTCGGTGGAGCTCAGCGACGCCGCTCGGGAGGACGCGCGCGGCCGCGGCCGGCCACTTGCGCTCGCGACCGCCAGCTTCACCCGTGCGCTACCGCAGCTCTGGCAGGGACGAGTCGATGACGCGCTCGCCGACCTCGAGCGCGCGCGTGACGCTCGACGCTACGGCTGGCATCAGTTCGCACGCACAGCGGCCGCGCACTACGCGCTCTGCCTGGTCGAGAAGGGGGCGCTCGAGCTGGCGGAGTCGGCGCTTCTCGAGGACCCGCTTCGGGACCGCCGGGATCTCGAGGACGCGCTGAGTCTCTACTCGCTCGGGGCGGTACGGTTCGCTCAGGGACGCCCTCGCGAAGCGCTCGACATCGCGTTGGCGGCCGGGAAGGTCGTTGAGCGAACGTTCGAATCGTTCGGCCAGTGCCCGTGGCGAACATCGGCGGCACAGGCCGCGCTCGCGCTCGGTGAGCGCGAACGCGCGCTGGAGTTGGCGCGCGAGGCGGCCGACAGGGCGCAGCGAACCGGCGTGCTGCACGAGCGGATCCGGGCGTTTCGGGTACTGGGCATGTGCCAGCAGGGAGCGACGCAGATCCAGACGCTCCGGGCCGCGGTCAGGCTCGGACGCTCCTCGCCGCCGCGACTGGAGACGACCCGCGCGCTGGTGGAGCTCGGAGCGGCGTTGCGCCGGGCCAACCAGCGAACCGCCGCCCGGGAACCGCTCGAGCTCGCGGCCGATACGGCTCTGCGCTGCGGAGCGTCCGCGCTGCACCACCGTGCCCGCACCGAGCTGGCCGCGACCGGAGCACGTCCGCGGCGCGACGCGCTGCTGAGCGGTCCCACCTCGCTGACCCCGAGCGAGCGCCGGATCGCCGAGCTCGCGGCGGCGGGCAAGTGTAACCGCGAGATCGCCCAGGGCTTGTTCGTGACGCCGAAGACGGTCGAGTACCACCTGCGCAACGCGTACCGAAAGCTCGGGATCGAGAAGCGGCGCCAGCTTTCAGGCGCGCTGGCACCCTGAGCTCAGCGGGCGGCGCGGTTTCCACGGCCCGGCATCCAGCCGGGCTATTTGAGGAAGCCCTCGTAGTTGCGCATCATCAGCTGCGCCTCGAGCTGCTTCATCGTGTCGAGCGCGACGCCGATCACGATCAGGATCGAGGTGCCGCCGAAGAAGAAGTTGGCGCTGGTCTGATTGATGAGGACCGTCGGCAAGGCAGCGACCGCGGCCAGGAACAACGCTCCTGGGAACGTCAGGCGAGCCAGGATGCGGTCGAGGAACTCGGCCGTGGGCCTACCTGGTCGCACCCCGGGGATGAAGCCGCCGTACTTCTTGAGGTTGTCGGCCTGATCGACCGGGTTGAACGTGACCGCTGTGTAGAAGTAGGTGAAGACGATGATCAACAGGCTCTCGCCGAGCACGTAGTGCCACCCTTGTGGGCTGAAGAAGGTCGCGAGGTTGGTGCCGAAGTTGGTGCGGTTCTGGCCGATCAGCTGACCGATCGTGGGCGGGATCGCCATCACGCTGGCGGCGAAGATGACCGGGATCACCCCGGCCATGTTGACCCGCAGCGGCAGGTAGGTCTGGCCGCCCTGGGTCATGCGGCGTCCGATCACCCGCTTGGCGTACTGGATCGGGATCCGACGCTGTCCCTCCTGGACGAACACGATCGAGGCGACCACGCCGACCACGATGAACGGCATGATCACCCGGAACACCTGGTCGGGATTGGTCCACCAAGCGTGCACGCCGTTCGGAATCCGGGCCACGATGCTCGCGAAGATCAGCAGTGAGATCCCGTTGCCGATCCCGCGCTGGGTGATCAGCTCGCCCATCCACATCAGCAACACGCAACCGGCGGTCAGCGAGATCACGATCAGGAACACCTTGGCCAGCGTGAAGTTCGGGATCAGCGTCACGCCAGCCTGCACCTGGAAGCTCTTGAACAGGAACACGTAGCCGATCGACTGGGCGAACGCCAGGCCGACGGTCAGGTAGCGGGTGTACTGGGTGATCCGGGCCTGTCCGACCTCGCCTTCCTTCTGCAGCTTCTCCAGCGACGGGACCACCACCTGCAGCAGCTGCAGGATGATCGAGGCGGTGATGTAGGGCATGATCCCGAGCGCGAAGATCGCGATCCTCCCGAGGCCGCCGCCGGAGAACAGGTTCAGCAGGCCGAAGATCCCGTTGCCGCTCAACTGCTGGCTTACGGCCTTGACCGCGCTCGCGCTGATCCCGGGCGCGGGGATGTGCGTCCCCAGCCGGTAGAGGGCGAGGATCCCGGCGGTGAACAGAACCTTCTTGCGGATGTCAGCGACCCTGAACGCGCCGAGGATCGTCGAGATCATCTGCTCATGCCTCCCGGGCGCGCTCCGCGACGACGACCTGGCAGGTGCCGCCGGCGGCTTCGATCTGCTCGCGCGCCGTCTTGCTGAACGCGTGTGCGTGCACCGTCAGCGGCTTGCTCAGCTCGCCCCTGGCGAGCACTTTGACGGGAACGTCCTTGCGCGTCGCCAGTCCCCTGGCCTTCATCGCCTCGAGCGTGACGGCGGCGCCAGATTCGAACCGCGCCTCCAGATCCACCAGGTTGACCGGCTGGGTGTGGGTGCGGAACGGCTCGAACGGCATCGACTTCTTCATGTGCGGCCCACGCAGCTTGCGCATCCGCATGTGGATCGGGTTCTGGCCGCCCTCGAACCGCGGCCGGCGCTTGGCGCCTGAGCGCGAGCCCCAGCCCTTCTGGCCGCGGCCGGCCGTCTTGCCCGTGCCGGAACCCTCGCCGCGCCCGACGCGCTTGCGAGCCTTGCGCGAGCCGGGAGCGGGCTGAAGATTGTGCAGGCCAATCCGCTCGGGACCCTCAGCCATCCTCCGAGACCTCCACCAGATGGCGCACCTTGTGGATCATGCCCCGCAGCTGAGGCGAATCCGGCCGCTCAACGCTCTGGCCAATCCGCCGCAGCCCAAGCGAGCGCAACGTATCGCGCTGGCGCGGATCCGCCCCGTTCCGAGACTTCCGTTGAGTGATCCTGACGCTGCTCACGAGGACATCTGGGTGGGCTCTTCAGACGTGGGCGGGCCCGCATCTGCGTCCCCTCGCGCACGTTGACCCGCATCACCGTTCGTCCCGCCAGCGTCGGGGGCGCCAGATGCCGGGCCGCCCGCGTCCCCGGCGCCGGACGTAGACTCGGACGCAACCTCGGCGTCCCCGGTCCCGGACGCGGACTCCGACGTAAGTCCGAGGACCTGATTGACGCTGAGCCCTCGGATGTCTGCGACCTCATCGGGAGTCCGGAGCGCCTCGAGGCCGGCCATCGTCGCCTTGACCAGGTTGATGGGGTTCTGCGACCCGAGGCTCTTGGAGAGGATGTCGTGGATCCCGGCGAGCTCGAGCACTGCGCGCACACCGCCGCCGGCGATCACGCCGGTCCCCGGGGAAGCCGGCTTGAGCAGCACGCTGCCGGCGCCGAACACGCCGGTCACCTGATGAGTGATCGTGGAGCCGTGCCTGGGCACCCGGTAGAGATTCTTCTTGGCTCGCTCGACGCCCTTCTGGATCGCGACCGGAACCTCGTTCGCCTTGCCGTAGCCGATGCCGACGACCTCACGTTCGTCGCCGACGACGACCAGCGCCGTGAACGAGAACCGCCGGCCGCCCTTGACGACCTTCGCCACGCGGTTGATCTCGACGACGCGTTCCTGGAGGTCGAGTCCGGTTGCGGAGACTGTGCGATCGCGTGTTGCCATGAGCAGATCCAGAGTAGCGGCTCTAGAACGCCAGCCCGCCCGCGCGAGCGCCGTCGGCGAGCGCCCTCACGCGACCGTGGTACTGGTAGCCGCCGCGGTCGAAAACGGCGGTCTCGACACCGGCGGCTTTGGCGCGCTCGGCGAGCAGCTCGCCGATCCGCCGCGACTGGTCCATCCGGCCGAGCGAGCGAAGCTCCGGCTCGGTCCAGTTGGCCGAGGCGAGGGTGCGCCCCGTCTCGTCGTCGATCAGCTGCGCGAACAGCCCGCGGTTGGAGCGGAATACGGAGATCCGCGGTCGCTGCGCGCTGCCCTGGACCTTGGCCCGCACGCGGCGGCGGCGCTTCAGACGCTTCGCCGGCTTGGTCATCACGGTCATGCCCGCTTACCGACCTTTCGGGCGACGTATTCGCCCTCGTAGCGGATCCCCTTGCCCTTGTAGGGCTCGGGCTTGCGCTGCTTGCGGATGTATGCGGCGACTTCCCCGACCCGCTGCTTGGAGGGGCCCCTGACCACGATCCGCGTCGGCTGTGGCACCTCGAACTCGATCCCGTCGGGTGCCTTGACGGAAACCGGGTGCGAGTATCCGAGCGCCAGCTCCAGATCTCGGCCCCGCAGCGCCGCGCGGTAGCCGACGCCCTGGATTTCGAGCCGCTTCTCGAACCCCTCGGTGACGCCCTTCACCATGTTGGCCACGAGCGACCGGGTGAGGCCGTGCAGGGCACGATGCTCGCCGCGGTCGGTCGGACGCGTGACCATGATCTCCTCCCCGACCTGCTCGACCTTGATGTCGCGGTTGATGTGCTCGAACAGCTCACCCTTGGGGCCGTTGACGGTCACGCGCTCGGGCTCGATCGCGACGCTGACGCCGCTGGGAACGGGAATGGGTTGCCTTCCGATCCGGGACATGACTCCAGCAGGTCTACCAGACGCGAGCCACGACCTCGCCCCCGACGCCTTCCTGGCGTGCCTGGTGGCCGGTCATGACTCCCTTGGAGGTCGAGATGATCGCCGTGCCCATGCCGCCCTGGATCCGCGGGATGTGGGCATGGTCGACGTAGGTGCGGCGACCGGGGCGCGAGACGCGCTGGATTCCCGAGATCACCGGCTTGCGGTCCTCGGTGTACTTGAGCGTGATCGCGATCTCCTCGCCGGGACGCCCCCCGGCCGGCGGGTGGACCTCGTAGGCCTCGATGTACCCCTGCTCCTCGAGGATCCGGGCGAGGTCGCGCTTGAGCTTCGAGGAGGGGATCCTGACGTCCTGGTGCTGCGCGCTGGCGGCGTTGCGAAGACGGGTCATGAAGTCCGCGATCGGATCGGTCATCGACATGATGGTTACCAGCTCGACTTGGTCATCCCGGGGACGTAGCCGTTGTGGGCCAGCTCGCGCAGGCAGATCCGGCACACCCCGAACTTGCGGTAGACGGCCCGCGCGCGGCCGCACCGACGGCAACGGCTGTACGCCCGGGTCTTGTACTTTGCGGGCCGCTGCTGGCGGACGCGCTGTGAAGTCTTGGCCATGTGCTCCTTCTAGTTCTGGGTCGCGGCCGCCTCGGGACGGCCTTCCTTCGAAAATGGCATTCCGAGCGCCTCGAGGAGGGCAAAGGCCTCCTCGTCGCTCGACGCGCTGGTGGTGATCGTGATGTCGAGGCCGCGGACCTGATCGATCTCGTCGTAGTCGACCTCGGGAAAGATGATCTGCTCGCGGACACCCATCGAGTAGTTGCCACGGCCGTCGAACGAACGCGGGCTGAGACCCCGGAAGTCGCGGATCCGCGGGATCGCCACCGACATCAGGCGGTCGAGGAACTCGTACGAGCGCTCGCTGCGGAGCGTCACCGCGACCCCGACCGGCATCCCTTCGCGCACCTTGAATTGGGCGATCGACTTGCGCGCCTTGCGGACGCTGGGGCGCTGCCCGGTGATCGTCGCCAGCTGTTCGGTCGCCGACTCGAGGACCTTCGAATCCTGCTTGGCGTCGCCTACGCCCATATTGACCGTGACCTTCTCGATCCTGGGCGCCTGCATCGGGGTTGAGTAACCGAAGCGCTCCACCAGCGCCGGGCGGATCTCGTCGTTGTACCTGGTCTTCAGTCGTGCGGGCATGCTCCTAATCCAATCTCGTTCCACTGCGCTTAGCCACCCGATAACGCTGGCCGTCCTGCAGCTCGATTCCGACGCGGGTCGGCTTGCTGTCCTTGGGATCGAGGAGCATCACGTTGGAAAGGTGGATCGGTCCTTCCTTTTCGATCACGCCCCCGACCGTCTCGGCTCGCTGGGCGCCGGCCACCTGCTGGGGGCGCTGGTGTCGCTTGACCATGTTCAGCCCCTCGACGTACACGCGATCCTTCTTCGGCTCCACGCGCAGCACCTTGCCGCGCTTGCCGCGGTCCTTGCCGCCGATCACGATCACTTCGTCGTCGGTCTTGATCCGCGCCGACATGGTTAGAGGACCTCCGGGGCCAGGGACACGATCTTCATGAAGTTGCGTTCGCGGAGCTCCCGAGCCACCGGCCCGAAGATACGCGTCCCGCGGGGGTTGTTCTGGTTGTCGATCAGCACGGCGGCGTTCTCGTCGAAGGCGATGTAGGTCCCGTCCTCGCGCCCGTAGGACTTCTTGGTGCGAACGACCACCGCGGTCACGACCTCGCCCTTCCTGACCGATCCCTGCGGCGTTGCCTGCTTGACCGTGGCGGTGACCACATCTCCGATGCCCGCGTAGCGGCGACGGTGGCCGCCCTTGACGCGGATCACCAGGATCTCGCGCGCGCCGGTGTTGTCCGCAACGCGCATCCGGGTCTCGTTCTGGATCACTTATTTGGCCCTCTCCACCACTTCGATCAGTCGCCAGCGCTTGGTCCGCGACAGAGGCCGACTCTCGCGCACGATCACGGTGTCGCCGACGTGCGCGTCGTTGCTCTCGTCGTGCGCGTGCAGCGTCCTCGAGGTCCGCACGATCTTCTGGTAGCGACGATGGCGGCGCGCCGTGTCGATCCTGACCGTGATCGTCTTGTCGGCACCGTCGGAGACGACGACGCCCTGGCGGATCTTCTGGACGCCGGGAACGTGCTCCCGTGGCGCCGTCTCCGCGGTCTCGCTGCGACCGGCGCGCGCCTTCTCACGAGCCCGCCCGCGCTCGACGCGGCGCGCCCTCGCCTTCGCCCGGCGTTCGGCCACCCGGTCCGCGTGGCGCTCCTCGGGCGTCCGCGCCGCTCGCGCTGGCGCCTTGGACGCCTTCGCAGCGCGCGAGCGCTGCCGCCGCTCCTTGGGCGCCACGGGCGCGGCAGCCGCCGCATCCTGCGGCGTCCGAGCCTCTGTGTTCTCGTTTTCCTCAGCCATCAAGTCCTCGCTCTCGCGCAATCGTCAACGCCCGCGCCACTTCGCGCTTGGCCCGCGCCAGCCCGGCGGTGTTGTCGAGCTCGCCGGTGGCGTGCTGGAAGCGAAGCCCGAACAGCTCGCGGCGCGCTGTCTCGATGTGCTCGCGCAGGTCGGCATCGCCCATGTCGCGCAGCTCGGTCGGCTTCATCCGTCCTCCCGCATCACGAACTTCGTCCGTACCGGCAGCTTGTGGCCGGCCAGCCGCATCGCCTCACGCGCGAGCGGCTCCGGTACGCCCGCCAGCTCGAACATGACCCGTCCAGGCTTGACGACCGCGACCCATCCCTCGGGCGAGCCCTTGCCGGATCCCATCCGGGTCTCGGCCGGCTTCTTTGTGAACGGCTTGTCGGGATACACGTTGATCCAGACCTTGCCGCCGCGCTTGATCTTGCGGGTCATCGCGATTCGTGCGGCCTCGATCTGGCGGTTCGTGAGCCACCCTGCGTCGAGCGCCTTCAGCCCGTACTCGCCGAACTGAACCTTGACCTGGCCGCGCGAGAACCCGGCCCGGCGGCCGCGATGCTGCTTGCGGTGCTTGACCCGCTTCGGGGACAGCATCAGCTCTCACCACCGGCGCCCGATCCGCCACCGCCATTGCCGGCGCCTGATCCCCCGCCATTGCCGCTGCTGCGAGGCCCGCGTCCGCCGCCGGCGCCGCCTCGGCCGGGGGAGGAACTACGGCCAGCGCGGCCCCTTCCCGGTGCGCCACCGCCGCGTCCGCTCTGGCCACCCGGGCCGCCACGTCCACCCGGGCCACCTGGGCCGCCACGTCCACCTGCGCCACCCGGACCGCCGCGTCCACCCGGACCGCCACCCGAACCGCCGCGTCCACCCGGGCCGCCACCCGGAGCGCCGCGTCCACCCGGACCGCCACCCGGAGCGCCGCGTCCACCCGGGCCACCCGGGCCGCCACGTCCACCCGGACCGCCACCCGAACCGCCACGTCCGCCACGGCCACGGCCGTCACGACCACCGCGGCCGTCGCGGCCGCCGCGCTCGGGCGCCTGGGGCGCGGGCTCGTCCATGATCGTCAGATCGGCGCCGGTGTACCCCTCGGGCATGATCTCGCCCTTGTTGATCCAGCACTTGACGCCGATCCGGCCGAACGTCGTGCGGGCCTCGTGGAAGCCGTAGTCGATGTCCGCGCGCAGCGTGTGCAGCGGCACACGGCCGTCGGAGTAACCCTCGGTACGCGCCATCTCGGCGCCGCCGAGCCGTCCGGAGACCTGGACCTTCACGCCCTTGGCCCCGGACCGCATCGCGCTCGTGAGTGCGCGCTTCATCGCGCGCCGGAACGCCACCCGGTTCTGGAGCTGCTCGGCGATCGACTGCGCCACCAGTCGGGCATCGAGCTCGGGACGCTTGATCTCGAGGATGTTGACCTTGACCTGCTTGCCGGTGATCCGGTGCAGGTCGCGCCGCAGCTGATCCACCTCCGAACCGGACTTTCCGATCACGATCCCCGGCCTCGCGGTGTGGATGTTGATCTCGACCTCGGTCGCGTTTTTCTTGATCGTGATGTCGGACAGACCTGCGTGCGAAAGCCGGCCGACGATGTGATCGCGGATCCGGGTGTCCTCGTGCAGGTAATCGGCGAAGTGCCGCTCGTTGAACCAATTCGACTTCCAATCGTGGATGTAGCCCACGCGAATCGATTCGGGATGAACTTTTTGACCCATGGTTATTCCTTCGGCGTGAGCAAGATCGTCAAATGGCTGGTGCGCTTGCGGATCCGCGTCGCGCGCCCCATCGCGCGCGGGCGAAACCGCTTGATGGTCGGACCCTCATCGGCGTGGATCGCCTTCACGTACAGGTCCTCGCCGACGAGCTCGTGGTTGTGCTCGGCGTTCGCGACGGCGGACTCGAGCAGCTTGCTCCAATCCCGCGCGATCGCACGCGGCGTGAGAGCGAGGATAGCTCGCGCGTCCTCAACGCTCTTCCCGCGGATGTGGTCACAGACCAGCCGCGCCTTGCGCGCCGATGAGCGCACGTACTTGGCCTGCGCGCGGACGACCGGCGGGGGCAGATTCGGGTCGCGCTGGGAGCGCCGGCGACGCGCGGGTGCGGGAGCCGGCGGAGGCTCCTCAGCGGCAGCGCCCCGCCGGCGCCGGCGCGCGGGCCGGGGTGCCTCAGCAGCCGGCTCCTCCTCGTCCGCCTCGGCGTCAGGCTCCTCCTCGTCGGCGTCAAGCTCGGCTTCCTCGGCTTCGTGCTCCTCAACGTCTTCATCCTCGGAGTCGTCGGACTCGGGCAGCGAAGATTCGCCCTCGGCTTCCGCATCGGCTTCGAGGACCACGTCAGCGGCAGCCTCCTCAGCTTGGACATCCTCGGTCGTGGGCTCGACCTCCTCGGCCTCCGGCTGCTGAGGAGCGTCGTCCGCGGCTGAAGCCACTCGCGTAGTCTCGGACTGCGACCCGGTCTCACCCTCCGGGCGCGTGGCTTCAGGCGGGGGCGGCGTCTCCGCCCCCTCCGGGTCGCGACCGCGCCGGCGCCGACGACGGCGCGGCTTCTCAGAACCAGAGTCGTCAGCCATCACCGCCTCCTCCCCGTCCCAGCATGCCCCCGATAAAGCCGTGTGGGAGCGAACTCGCCCAGCTTGTGCCCCACCATCGACTCCGAGATGAACACCGGCACGTGCTTGCGTCCGTCGTGAACCGCGATCGTGTGACCGACCATCTCCGGGAAGATCGTCGAGGTCCGCGACCAGGTCCTGATCATCCGCCTCTCGCCCGAGGAGTTCATCGCCTCGATCCGCGCCATCAGGCGCTCTTCGACGAACGGGCCCTTCTTACTCGATCGGCTCAACGCTTCTTACCTCTCCTCCGTCCGCGCACGATGTAGCGATCCGATTCCTTGTTCTTCGGGCGAGTCCGGTAGCCGAGCGTCGGAACGCCCCACGGCGTGACCGGATGGCGGCCCGGGGTGGTCGAACCCTCGCCCCCGCCGTGAGGGTGGTCGACGGGGTTCATCGCGGTCCCGCGGGTCTGCGGGCGCACTCCCATGTGGCGCTTGCGGCCCGCCTTGCCGATCTTGACGTTCTGGTGATCGGTGTTGCCGATCGTGCCGACGGTCGCGCGGCACTCCGCCCGCACCATCCGCATCTCGCCCGAGGGCAGGCGCAGCGTCACGTAGTCGCCCTCCTTGGCCAGCAACTGGATGCCGGTGCCGGCGGCGCGACCCAGCTGGCCGCCGCGCCCCGGCCTCAGCTCGACGTTGTGCACGAGCGTGCCCGCCGGCATGTTCGCCAGCGGCAAGCTGTTCCCGACGCGGATGTCGGCATCCGGCCCCGACTGGACGGTCATCCCGACGCGCAGCCGCTGCGGCGCGAGGATGTAGCGCTTCTCGCCGTCGGCGTAGTGCAGCAGCGCGATGTAGGCCGAGCGGTTGGGGTCGTACTCGATGTGGGCGACCTTCGCCGGCACCCCGTCCTTGCGGCGCTTGAAGTCGATCTTGCGGTACAGGCGCTTGGCCCCGCCGCCGCGGTGGCGGGAGGTCTTGCGGCCGTTGGCGTTGCGCCCGCCGGACTTCTTCAGGCCCTCGGTCAGCGACTTCTCCGGCTGGGTGCGGGTGAGCTCGGCGAAGTCTGGATAGGTGACAAACCGACGCCCGGGAGAAGTGGGTTTGGGGTTGCGGATCGGCATCAGTCAGCGACTCCGTGGGAGTTTCTTTGTCTATAGGCAAAGGGATATCCCACACCCATCACTCAGCCCCCTCCAGGCCCCTGAAGATCGGGATCGTTTCGCCGGGCCGCACCTGGATGATCGCCTTCTTCCATTGCCGCGTGCGTCCCGAGGTCTGGCCGCGGCGCTTGGGCTTGCTCTTGACCGAGGCCGTGCGAACGTCGACCACGTGGACGTCGAACAGCCCCTCGATCGCCTGGCGAATCTGGGTCTTGTGCGCCCGCTCGTGGACCCGGAAGGTGTACTTGCCGGCTTCGGCCAGCACGAACGTCTTCTCGGAGACGACCGGGCGGATGATGACCTGGCTGGGTTCCATCAGACGGACCCTCCGGGTTCACGCGCGTCGTCCGGGGACTCGGGCGCATCGGTGGCGGGTTCAGGTGCGTCGTCGGGGGACTCGGGCGCATCCGTGGCGGTGCGGGAGGACGCCCGCGCGACCAGCGCCGGGAGCGCCGCCTCCGACACCAACAGCGACGCCGCGCCGATCACGTCGGCCACGCCCGCATCGGACACCGGCATCACGTCGACCCGCGGGAGGTTGCGAAACGACTTGCCCGCGGCAGCCTCGTCGGAGTCCAGCAGCACCAGTACAGGGGACGCGGCCTCCCAGTCGTCCAGCAACGCAGCGGCCTGCGACGTCGACGGCGCGTCGAAGGCCGACCCGTCGAACGCGGCCAGCGACTCGCGCGAAGCGTGCGCCGAGAGCGCGCTGCGCAGCGCCGCACGGCGGGCCTTGCGGTTGACCTTGAAGGTGTAGTCGCGCGGGACGGGGCCGAAGACGGTGCCGCCGCCCGCCCACAGAGGCGACCTGGAACTCCCCGCCCGGGCGCGCCCGGTCCCCTTCTGGCGCCATGGCTTGGCGCCGCCACCGCGGACCTTGCCACGGGTCAGGGTCGAGGCCGTGCCCTGGCGGCGGGCGCTCATCTCCGCGCGCACGGTCTCGTGCACGAGCGGCATGTTGAAGCGCGCCTCGAAGGCCGCGGCGTCGAGCTTCACCGACCCGCCACCGAGCACCGGCGCCGTGCGACTAGCCATCGGTGCGCACCTCCACGACGCCGCCGGCCGGCCCGGGCACCGCGCCTCGGAGCAACAGCAAATTGCGAGCCGGGATCACCTCCACGACGGTCAGCCCACGCTGGGTGACGCGGCCACCGCCCATCCGGCCCGGGCCGCGCAGTCCCTTGAACACGCGCGACGGGGTCGCCGAGGCGCCGATCGAGCCGGGCGCCCGGACATTGTGCGAGCCGTGCGAAGCGGGTCCACGCTTGAAGTTGTGGCGCTTGATCGTGCCCTGAAAGCCCTTGCCCTTGGACGTGCCCGAGACCTTGACGCGGTCGCCGGGAGCGAACGCGTCGGCCGTCACCGTCTGCCCGACCAACAGCTCGCCGGCCTCGTCGCGGAACTCGCGGACGACCCGGTGTGCCGAGGCATCCGCCTTCCTCAAATGCCCCAGTTCCGCGCGCGTCAGCGACTTCTCCTTGCAGCGCCCGAACGCCAGCTGGACCGCTTCGTAGCCATCACGGTCGACCGTCCGGATCCCCGTGACCGGGCACGGTCCGGCCTCGAGCACGGTCACCCGCTCGACGCGGCCGTCGTCCAGGAACCGCTGGGTCATCCCGAGTTTGCGAGCGAGGATCGCGGCCATCAGCGCTACGAGGCGAGGCGAATCTCGATGTCCACCCCGGCCGGAAGGTGGTCGAGCCGCTGGAGCGAGTCGACGGTCTTCGGCGTCGGCTGGTGGATATCGATCAGTCGCTTGTGCGTGCGGATCTCGAACTGCTCGCGCGAGTCCTTGTCCTTGAACGGCGAGCGGATCACGACGTAGACGTTCTTCTCCGTCGGCAGCGGCACGGGTCCGGAGACGGTCGCGCCGGTGCGCGTCGCCGTCTCGACGATCTCCTTGGCCGCCGTCTCGATCGCCGTGTGGTCATAGGACTTCAGGCGAATCCGGATCTTGTTCTGGGCGATTGTTGCCACTTAATTTCTCAGTCAAACGGGGCGACACCCGGGTTGCGGGCCCCGCCCCAAAAAGGTCGTATCTCGTGTGCGAAAAAAAGGCGGCGGGCCCGAAGGGCCACGCCGCCCCATAACTACTGGATGACTTCGGTGACGACCCCGGAGCCGACCGTGCGGCCGCCCTCGCGGATCGCGAACCGCAGACCCTGGTCCATGGCGATTGGCTGGATCAGCTCGATCTCCATCTGGACGTTGTCGCCCGGCATCACCATCTCGGTGCCTTCGGGCAGCTGAGCCACGCCCGTGACGTCGGTCGTGCGGAAGTAGAACTGTGGCCGGTAACCGGTGAAGAACGGCGTGTGACGGCCGCCCTCCTCCTTCTTGAGGACGTACACCTCGGACTTGAACTTCGTGTGAGGTGTGATCGAGCCCGGCTTGCACAGCACTTGACCGCGCTCGATCTCGTCGCGCTTGGTGCCGCGCAGCAGGCAGCCGACGTTGTCACCCGCCTGGCCCTGGTCGAGGATCTTCTTGAACATCTCGACGCCGGTGACGACGGTCGAGTTAGTGGACCTGATCCCCACGATTTCGACCGTCTCTCCGGTCTTGATGATCCCCTGCTCGACGCGCCCGGTCGCCACCGTCCCGCGACCGGTGATCGAGAACACGTCCTCGACCGGCATCAGGAACGGCTTGTCCAGGTCACGGACCGGCTCGGGAATGTAGGTGTCGAGCGCCTCGGCGAGCTCGAGAATCTTGCCTTCCTGCTCCTCATCACCCTCCAGCGCCTTGAGCGCCGAACCGGCCACGAACGGGATGTCGTCTCCCGGGAACTCGTACTCGGAGAGCAGGTCGCGGATCTCGACCTCGACGAGCTCGAGCAGCTCGGGATCGTCGACCATGTCGACCTTGTTGAGGAACACGACGATGTAGGGGACGCCGACCTGGCGGGCGAGCAGGATGTGCTCGCGCGTCTGGGGCATCGCGCCGTCGGCGGCGGACACCACCAGGATCGCGCCATCCATCTGCGCGGCGCCGGTGATCATGTTCTTGACGTAGTCGGCGTGACCCGGACAGTCAACGTGCGCGTAGTGACGGTTCGGGGTCTGGTATTCGACGTGGGAGGTCGCGATCGTGATCCCGCGCGCCTTCTCCTCAGGAGCGTTGTCGATCGATTCGAACGACCGCACCTCGGTTCCGCCGAACTTCTCGTTCAGGACCTTGGTGATGGCGGCGGTCAGCGTCGTCTTGCCATGGTCGATGTGACCGATGGTGCCGACGTTGACATGGGGCTTGTCGCGCTCGAACTTGGCTTTCGCCACTTTGATCTCGCTCCTTCTGTTTCAGTGGTTCCGCTCGCCCTGAGGGCGAACTTTGCAAATATAGTTGACTTCCGTCTGCGCCGACTGCTATGCCGGCTGCAGTTCTCCGACCACTTTCTCGGCGATGTTCGCCGGAACCTCGTCGTAGCGTTCGAACTGCATCGTGTAGGTGGCGCGGCCTTGGGTGTTGGACCGCAGGTCGGTCGCGTAGCCGAACATCTGCGAGAGCGGCACGTAGGCGCTCACGACCTGGGCGTTGCCGCGCTGCTCCATCCCCTGCACAAGGCCGCGCCGGCGCTGCAAGTCGCCGATCACGTCCCCCATGAACTCCTCGGGGGTGACGACCTCGACGGCGAAGATCGGCTCGAGCAGGACCGGCTTGGCCCGCCTCGCCGCCTCCTTCAGCGCCAGCGAGCCGGCGACCTTGAACGCGATCTCGGAGGAGTCGGTGTCGTGGTACTTGCCGTCGGTCAGCGTGACGCGCATGTCGACCATCGGGTAGCCGGCCCGCGGACCGTTCTCCATCGCCTCCTCGACGCCCTTCTCGACCGCGGGGACGAACTCCGTGGGGATCGCTCCGCCCTTGATCCGGTTGACGAAGTCGAACCCTTCGCCCGGCGCGGGCTCGAGGTCGATGTAGACGATGCCGTACTGGCCGGCGCCGCCGGTCTGGCGCACGAACCGTCCCTCCACCTTCTCGGCGTGACCCTTGATCGTCTCGCGGTAGGAGACCTGCGGTCGCCCGACGTTGGCCTCGACCTTGAATTCCCGCAGCATCCGGTCGACCAGCACCTCGAGGTGGAGCTCGCCCATCCCGGAGATCTCGGTCTGGCCAGTCTCCTCGTTGGTGCGGACCTGGAAGGTCGGGTCTTCCTCGGCCAGCCGGCCGAGCGCGGTCGACATCTTCTCCTGATCGGCCTTGGTCTTGGGCTCGATCGCGACCTTGATCACCGGCTCGGGGAACTCGATCGTCTCGAGCTTGATCGGACGGTCGGGAGCGGCCAGCGTGTCGCCGGTCGCGACCTGCTTGATCCCGACCGCAGCGGCGATGTCGCCGGCATAGACCTCCTTGACCTCCTCGCGGTCGTTGGCGTGCATCATCAGGATGCGGCCGATCCGCTCGGTCCGTCCGGTGTTGACGTTGAGCACCCGGGAGCCGGCCTCGAGCCGGCCCGAGTAGACGCGGAAGTAGGTCAGCTTGCCGACGTAGGGGTCGGCCATGATCTTGTGCACCAGCGCGGCGAACGGCTGATCGTCGTCGGCCCTGCGCACTGCGGGCTGCTCGTCACCGTTGCGCGAGCCCTTGGCCGGCTCGACCCCCTCCACCGCCGGGACGTCGAGCGGGCTCGGCAGGTAGTCGATGACCGCGTCGAGCAGCGGCTGCACGCCCTTGTTCTTGAAGCTACTGCCGCACAGCACCGGGGTCAGCCTGATCTCCAGCGTGGCTTTGCGGATCGCCGCCTTGAGGCGATCTGCCGGGATCTCCCGGTCCTCGAGGATCATCTCGACGAGCTCGTCGTCGTAGTGGGAGACCTCCTCGAGCAGGTGCTCGCGGGCCGTGGCGGCGAGATCGGCGTGATCCGCCGGGATCTCGATGACGTCCTGCTCCTTGCCCAGCTCGTCCTTGTAGATGATCGCCTTGTTGGCGACCAGGTCGATGATCCCGCGGAAGTCCGCTTCGGCGCCGATCGGCAGCTGGATCGGCACCGGGTGCGCGCCGAGGCGGTCGACCATCGTCTGCACGCCGCGTTCGAAGTCGGCGCCGATCCGGTCCATCTTGTTGATGTAGGCGATCCGCGGGACGCGGTACTTGTCGGCCTGACGCCACACGGTCTCCGACTGCGGCTCGACGCCGGCGACCGAGTCGAACAGCGCGATCGCACCGTCGAGCACGCGCAGCGAACGCTCCACCTCGACCGTGAAGTCGACGTGGCCGGGCGTGTCGATGATGTTGATCCGGTGGTTCTTCCACTCGCAGGTGGTCGCAGCGGAGGTGATCGTGATGCCCCGCTCCTGCTCCTGCTCCATCCAGTCCATCACGGCCGCGCCCTCGTGAACCTCGCCCATCTTGTAGGTCCGACCGGTGTAATAGAGGATGCGCTCAGTCGTCGTCGTCTTACCGGCGTCGATGTGGGCCATGATCCCGATGTTGCGTGTCTTTTCTAGCGTGAACTTACGAGGCATTTGTTCCGGTGGGTTGAAGCCGTTGGGCGGTGCTGCGGCCCCTGGAATGAGACATGAAAAAGGGCCCAGCGGGCCCCTTCACGACGCAGCTGTCGGCGGGGGGCGATTCTCTAGTAGGTCAGGGTCTCCATCGCGGGAAATTCCGCGCCCGGGAGCGAGCACAGATGAACAGAACGCCGCCCGAGGCGAACTCTGAATATAGCAGAGCAACAGCGGGATCCAAGGGCGTTCTGGTGACCCGCGCCGGCGCTGGCGCACCCGTTTCCGGGGTCCTCGGGACCGCCCTGCTCGCGGTCGGGCTACTCGGTGCGCTGCTGCTCCTCATCGGCGAGTTCACGACCCTCTTCCAGGTCCACGTGGCCGCCACCGGGGCGCGGGTCCGCTCGGTGGCGAGCGGACCCCATCACTCCTACGCGATGGCGCTGATCGCGGTGCTCGCCGCCGCGATGGCGGTTGCCGTGTGGCGGGCGGCGAGCCGGCCGGCGCTGCTGGCGCTCGGCGTCCTCGGGATCACCGCCCTCCTGATCGCGCTGCTCGGGGACCTTCCCGATTCGAGCGCGACGGGCCTGGTGCTGATCTCATCGCGCTACGTGGACGCCAGCTCGACCCCGAGCGCCGGGTTCTACATGGAGACGCTGGGGGCGGTGCTGCTGTTGCTGACGTCGGTCTGCGGCTTGCTGTTGATCGGGGCGCCGATCGCTTCTGCGCGGCGGGCCCAAAGGTCGGCACTCTGACAACCCGCGTCGCACCCTGCCCTGACATCCGGTTTTGATCTCTACCCTTCTAGCTCGCGAGGGTTGTCCCACCGCAGCCCCCGGTCCCGTGTGGTGGGCGGCCCTCGCTTCCCTGCTCTCGGCGCGGCGCCCTCAGCCGCGATGGATCCCGAACTCGCCGATCGCGAACCCTCCGAACTGCGAGAAGGTTCCCTTCTTCTTGCCCGGGATCGTTTGATCGTTCGAGCGCACGGTGATGCTCTTCAGCTGCCTGCCACCCGTCGCAACGAAGCCGAAGAACATGGCCCCGGCAAAGCCATGCACCTGGACCGGCCCCGACGTCGCTCCGGAGGTGCTCGCAGTGATTGCGAACGTCGGGTGGCGCGCCGTGCTGTCGTTCGGCTCGGCATAGAAATAGAACGCGGTGGTGCGCGCGGGAAGCGTCAGCGTGGTGGACGGATTCACTTCGTAGACGTCCCCGCGATAGTGGTTGCTCCAGGTTTGCCAGTAGCCGCTTTTGTGCGTCCGGACCTGGTTGTACACGACCGCCCGGCTGAGCTTGATCAGGCCCGTTGGGCCATTGATCGTCGTCACCCGTGAGCCCCGGGCGCGACGGTCCGGCGCGAACTTAGTCATCTTGAGGCCATCGAGACGCTTTGGCGGTGGATTGGTTGCGGGCGAGCCGTCGAACGTGACGGTCCCGGCGGCGAGTGCAGCTCCGGCCAGGGCCAGCACCACGACTGCCGTCAGCAGCCCCGCCCATCCCCCGCGAGCGACCCCGCTTCGGCCGACCATCTGCCGCACCATCTCCACCTCCGCTTCTGTCCGAAACCTCACGCCCGAATCAACGCATGGGCAACCCGGCCCTTCCACGCGCCAGCTTAGCCGGGTGGGGCGCAGGCGGCAAGCGGCGGGCTAGCCCGCTTACCAGCGGTAGTGGGCGAACGCCTTGTTCGCCTGGGCCATCCGGTAGACGTCGTCCTTGCGCTTGTACGCGGCGCCCTGCTGCTGCTGAGCGTCGAGCAGTTCGTGGGCCAGACGCTGCGACATCGTCTTCTCGCGCCGCTGGCGGGCGTAGCCCACGAGCCAGCGGACGGCGAGGGTGCGGGCGCGGCGAGGCGGAACCTCGACCGGGACCTGGTAGGTGGCGCCACCGACGCGACGGGACTTGACCTCGAGGACCGGCGTCAGCGCCTTGATTCCCGCCTCGAGCTGCTCGACGGGGTTCTTGCCGCTGCGCTCGGCGAGGATCGCCATGGCGTCGTAGACGATCTTCTCCGCCACCGACTTCTTCCCGTCGAGCATCACCTTGTTGATGACCTGCTGGACCAGCCGGTTGCGGTGAACCGGGTCTGGCTCGATCGTCCTGATCTGTGCGGCGGCGCGACGGGGCATCCGGAGCCGGCTACTTGGCCTTCACGCCGTACTGCGACCGGGCCTTCTTGCGGTCCCCGACGCCGGCTGCGTCGAGCGTCCCCCGGATCACCTTGTAGCGGAATCCGGGGAGGTCCTTGACGCGGCCGCCGCGCACGAGGACCACCGAGTGCTCCTGGAGGTTGTGGCCCTCGCCGGGGATGTAGGCGCCGACCTCCATGCCGTTGGTCAGCCGCACGCGCGCGACCTTGCGCAGCGCCGAATTCGGCTTCTTCGGCGTGGTCGTATAGACGCGCGTGCAGACGCCCCGGCGCTGCGGCGCGGCGACCTTCTGCTTGCGGCCCTTGCCGGATTTGAGGCCCGGCGTGGCGAGCTTCTTCTTCGGGGCGGTACGACCCTTGCGGATCAATTGGCTCGTAGTCGGCATGCGGTCGCAGGGTAGCAGGGGCGGGGCGAACGGCCGCCCGGCCGCCGCGACAGCCAGAGCTTCAGGCCCCCGCCACCACTCCCGCCAGCGCCTCATCCACATCCACGTACTCGAACCCCGTGGCATCCGCCACCGGCAGGTAGCTCACATGACCGCCCACCACGTTGACCCCCAGCTTGAGCCCCGGATTCTCGGCCACCGCGCCGACCACGCCGGCCGACGCCAGGTGCAGGACATAAGGAATCGTCGCGTTGGTGAGCGCGTAGGTCGAGGTGATCGGGACCGCGCCGGGCATGTTCGCGACGCAGTAGTGGGTGATCCCGTCGACCTCGTAGGTGGGGTCCGAATGGGTGGTGGGATGCGAGGTCTCAAAGCAGCCGCCCTGATCGATCGAGACGTCGACCAGCACCGCGTGGCGCTTCATCAACCCCAGCTGCGCGCGCGTCACGATCCGCGGCGCGCGCGCGCCATGGACCAGGACCGCCCCGATCACCAGGTCCATGTCGGGCAGCCGCTCCTCGATCGACAGCGTCGAGGCAAAGCACGTGTCGGCGCGGCCCCCGAAGGCGATGTCGAGCTCCCGCAGCCGGTCGATGTTGCGGTCGAAGACGTACACGGTCGCCTCCATCCCGAGCGCGATGAACGCCGCGTGCATCCCGACCACGCCGCCGCCGATCACCATCACGTTGGCGGCGGCGACGCCGGGGACTCCGCCCAGCAAGATCCCCCGGCCCCCCAACGGCTTCTCGAGCATGAACGCGCCGGCCTGGGTGGCGATCTTGCCCGCCACCTCGGACATCGGCGCCAGCAGCGGCAGCCGCCCGCGCCCATCCTCGACCGTCTCATACGCGATGCACGTCGCGCCCGACTCCATCAGCCCGGCCGTCAAGCCGGCATCTGCCGCCAGATGCAGGTAGGTGAACAGCGTGTGGCGCGGCTCCAGCATCGTCACCTCCGACGGCTGGGGCTCCTTCACCTTGACGATCAGCTCGCTCGAGCCGAACACGGACTGGGCGTCCCCCACGATCGTCGCCCCCTGCGCAACAAACGCCTCGTCGCTGATCGCCGAGCCCACGCCGGCGCCGCTCTGGACGAACACCTCGTGGCCCGCATCGACCAATTCGCGCACGCCGGCCGGGGTCAGCGCGACCCGGTACTCGTCGGTCTTGACTTCGCTCGGAACGCCAACTCTCATGGTGAAGACACCAGCTCCCTTCCTCGTAACGCCAGCCAGAATTCGATTCGATCGCGCGCGCTGCCCAAGTTGCGCCCCGTCAGCTCCTCGACCCGCCGGATCCGGTAGCGCAGCGTGTGACGGTGGCAGTAGAGCCGGCGCGCGGCGCGCTCCCATTGACCGTTCTCCTCGATGAACGCCTCCAGCGAGCGCATCAGCTCACCACCGTAGTGGCCCTCGCTCGCCTCGATCGGGCCAAGGATCGAGTCGCAGAACAGCTTCAGGGCTTCATCGTCCTGGAGCGATAGCAGCAGCTGGAAGGACCCGAGATCCTTGTAGGTCGCCACCCGCGAGGGCGACGCGCCGGCGCCCGCCGCCGCATCAGCGCCGTTGCTCCCGTTCTCCACCGGGATCATCAGCCCGAGCGCTTCGAGCGCGCACCGGGCTTCGTGGAAGCTCCGCCGCGCCTCTGGGCCGGCCACCGGGCGCCCTACCGCGACCCGCACCGGCGCGCCCAGCTCGGCGCTCAGCCGCACGCGGACGCGATCGGCGAGCGAGAACAGCTCGTCCTCGGCCATCCCGGGCACGAGCGCGCAGCTCAGTGTCCCAGTCGAGGCGACAAGCCCGGGCACCGCGTCGTCGCGGAGCGCTGCCGAGACCGCCAGCTCGAGCGGCGCCGGCGATCCCCGGCCGGCGCCCGGTCGCTCGACCACGATCGCCGCGACGCTGTCGGACAGCCCGAACGGCTCGAGCCGGCGGGCCAGCTCGACCCCGCTCAGCTCACCGTGGATCACGGCCGCGAGGATGTCGCCGCCGAGCCGGCGCTCGGTGTCGCCGGCCACGCGTGAGCGCAGCAGCTCGAGCGCGACGATCGTCACCGCCTGGTGGAGCGTCAGGCGGTCGAAGTCCGACAGCGGCCCGCTGTCCTTGACCGCCACGAGCCACGCCTCGGGAATCCGGCCGGTGCTCGAGGCGCCAAGGCGCGGCGGCCCGTCGGCGGCGACCGGAAACGCCAGCGACCGGCTTGCGTCCTCGCCGCTGGGCATGAACGTCCGCGACTCCCGCCGGCGGCCGCGCTCGCGGATCGCGGCTCGCAGCGCCTCGAGCGCCTCGGGGCTGACCGGCCGCCGGAACGCGTGCTGCACGAGCGGCTCACCGCGCGGGTCGAACACGAACACCGCCGCGCCGATCAACGTCGCCAGCGCGCCCGCGATCGCGTCGAGGCCCCGCTCGGAGAGGACGATCCGCTCGAGCCGTTCCTGCGCCGCGAGCGCCCGGCGCAGGACCGCGTACTGCTCGTTGACCAGCTGCGTGAACGCCGCCTCGGTGATCGCGATGAACGGAACCTCGTAGGGCACCTCGAACACCGGGAACTTGCGCTCGGCAGCCACCTCCAGCAGCGCTGCGGGAACCTCCGGGTGCGCGAACCCGGTGCCGAACCCGAGCGCCGCCAGCTGGTGATCGGCGAGTCGCGTGACGAACTCCCGTTGGCGCTGCGCTGAGTCGAGCTGCAGCCCGGTGGTCAGCAGCACCTCGCCGCCGGACAGCCACGGCGTCGGATCGAGCAGCTCGGTGATATGCACCCAGCGCACCGGCAGGTCGAGGCCCGCCTCGCCCGCGAGCACGCGGACCTCGAGGTCCGCCAGCAGTTCAGCGACAGTCAGCATCTAGCGCCCATTTTCAATTAGGGTCACGCCGCGGGCGACCGCCACCATCGGTGTGGACGTGCATCCGATCGCCGGCCTCGGCGAGCACGCCCCGCAGGATCGATTCGATCTCCTCGAACTGCTCGGGGCCGGCGATCAACGGTGGCGAGAGCTGGATCACCGGGTCGCCGCGATCGTCGGCCCGGCAGATCAGCCCGCGGCGGTAGAGCTCCCCGGAAAGGAATCCGCGGAGCAGCACCTCAGCCTCCTCGTCCGAGAACGACTCCTTGGTGTCCTTGTCCTTGACCAGCTCGATCGCGAGGAAGTAGCCGGCGCCGCGAACGTCCCCCACGATCGGCAGCTCGCGCAGCGACTCGATCGTCTCCCGGAAGCGGGCCTCGTTGGCGCGCACGTTCTCGAGCACGCCTTCTTGTTCGAACGCGTCGATGTTCGCCATCGCAATCGCGGTGCAGACCGGGTGCCCGCCGAACGTGAACCCGTGGGTGAAGCTGTTGCCCCCGGCGAGGAACGGCTCCGCCACGCGATCCGTGGCGATCACTGCGCCAAGCGGCGCGTAGGCGCTGGTGATCCCCTTCGCCGTGGTGATCAGGTCCGGCTGGTATCCGTAGCGCTGCGCCCCGAACCATTCGCCGAGCCTCCCCCACGCGCAGATCACCTCGTCGGAGATCAGCAGCACGTCGTTCTGATCGCAGATCTCGCGGACCCGCTGGAAGTAACCGTCGGGCGGGGTGAAGCAGCCGCCGGAGTTCTGGACCGGCTCGAGGATCACCGCGGCGACGGTGTCGGGTCCCTCGAACTCGATCTTCTCGGCGATCGACTCCGCCAGGGCGGCCTCCGTCATCCCCGGCGCCAGCCGGTAGCGGTTCGTGTTCGGGACGTGGTGGTCGCCCGGGGTCAGCGGCTCGAACGGTTGCCGCAGGGCGGTGATCCCGGTGGCCGACAGCGCCCCCAGGCTGGTCCCGTGATAGGCGGTCTCGCGAGCGATCACCTTGTACTTGTTCGGCTTGCCCGTCAGCTTGTGGTATTGCCGCGCCAGCTTCAGCGCCGACTCGACGGCCTCGCTGCCGCCGCTGGTGAAGAACACGCGATTGAGATCGCCGGGCGCCAGCGACGCCACCCGCGCCGCGAGCTCGATCGCCGGCGGATGCGCATAGGACCAGTTCGTGAAGAAGCCGAGCTGCTTCGCCTGGTCGGCGCCCGCCTGGACGATGTCCGCGCGGCCGTGGCCGATGTTCACGCAGAACAGCGCCGAGAGCCCGTCGAGGTAGCGGTTGCCGTGCTCGTCGTAGACGTAGCACCCCTCGCCGCGCACGATGATCGGGACCTCCGCGTCGTCGTACGCCGACATCCGCGTGAAATGCATCCACAGATGTCGCCGTGCCAGCTCTTGCAGGGTGCCCTTCTCCGTCCCGAGTGCAGCTTGGGTGCTCGCCATCGCTCTCCCTCTCGTACATTCGCCGTTTTGTACAACCCTAGCGGCGAGCGCGAGGCTCATCAATTATCCATCCCGGCACCCAGCCGAATGGGGGGTTAAGGCGCTCCGCCCCTGGCGGGGCTCCGCGCTGGGGTTTGGCCCGGGGAAATCGCGCCGGCGCGGCCCATCTAGGCCGGCGCCGCCCGTCTAGGCCGGCGCCGGCGCGGCCCTGACCGGCGCCGGCATCAGCCACGCCGCCGCCAGCACGAGCCCGAACGCGAGGCACTCCAAGCTCAGCGACAGCGGCTTCGCCGACAACGGGTCGCCGAACACGCTGATCCCGCCGATGATCCCGGCCAGGTTCGCGGCCGTGCCGGTGACCGCGATCACCGGCACCGCATCGCCGTCCTGGAGTCCCTTGGCCGAGGCGTAGAAGGCGGCGATCGAAGCGGCGACCGTGACGATCGTCCACGGCGTCACCAGGCCGGAGAAGCCGTTCGCCGCGACCAGTCCCGAGATCGCCTTGATCGACACGTCGGAGACCCCGAACAGGATTCCCGCCGCCGCCCCGAGCATGAACCCGTGGTGCTCTCGCGGGGCACCGATCCGCGGTCCCATGATCAGCAGCGTCCCGGCGCCGATCAGGCCGGCCTCGAACGAGATCATGCCGGGCAGCGAGAAGCGCGAGTCGGCGCCGTGGGCGGCCGGGAGCGTGAAGCCCAGCAGGATCAGCCCGAACGCGGTCATCCCCAGCCCGAGCCACTGCCGCCGCCCGATCCGAAGTCCGAACACGCGCTCGGCCATCACCGCGAGCAGGACCACGCCGCCGGCGAGCACCGCCTGCACGAGCGACAACGGCGCCAGCGCCATCGCGGCGACGTGGAACATCCAGGCGCCGGTGGCGATCGCCATCCCGATCGCGAACAGCGGCGAGGCGAACAGCCCCCGGGCGGAGCGCAGCGGCCGGCGCATCTCGACCGCCGGTGCCGCACGGGCACCCCGATGCTTGTAGAGGAAGCCGATGTTCGTCGCCAGCGCGCAGGCGAGCGCGAACAGGATGCCGAGGGTTAGAGTCATCAGTGAGGATCGGAGGCGCAGACCGGCGGCGCGGTGGGAGGCCTCATCATGTGTCTTCGGTTGCCCGCGCGATCGGCTTGAGCCCGTTCACCGCAAGCAAAGCACATCTCCGGCCCGGCACGCGGCGATCGACGACGGCATTGCACACAATCTGACGAACCTAGATAAGAGTCAGCTATGGACACGCCCCTGCTGCTCGTCGATGTCGACGGAGTGATCTCGCTATATGGCTTCGATCCCGCCCGGCCGCCGGCGGGCCGGTTCGAGATGGTCGATGGGGTCGCGCACTTCCTGTCGGCCACCGCGGGAGAGCACCTGCGCGCGCTGGCGAGCCGGTTTGAGCTGTTCTGGTGCACGGGTTGGGACGAGAAGGCCAATGAGTACCTGCCGCTGGCGCTCGGCTTAGCCGGGCCGCTGCCGCACATCGTCTTCGATCCCTGCGACCGGCCGGCCGGCGCCCACTGGAAGGTGGCGGGGATCGATTCCGGCGTTGACGCCGCTAGGCCGCTGGCCTGGCTCGACGACGCCCACGACGAGTCCTGCGCCGCCTGGGCGCGCGGCCGCCGGGCGCCGACGTTGCTGGTCGGCACCGATCCCGCAGTCGGGCTCACCGAGGCGCATGTGCTCGAGCTGATGAGCTGGGCTCAGCGCGTCGCGGACACCGAGTAGACCGGCGGCAGCCGGTTGCAGACGCTGAACCAGCTTCGCCCAGCATCCCCGGACCCGAACACCTCGCCCGAGGTCGCGCCGAAATACAGCTCCAGCGACTCGGCCGCCCCGGCGTAATCGAACGCGAGGCGCAAAACCGTCAGGTACGCGTGGCGGGCGGGCAGTCCGTCCCCCCGCTGTACCCAGCTCGCGCCCGCGTCCCGGGTCTCGTACACCCGGACCCGGCCTCCAGGGGTGACGCGATCGAAATCCCCCTCGAGCGGTATCACGTAGGCGCTGTCTGGATCGGCGGGATCGATCGCGAGCGGGAAGCCGAAGTCCGACGGCAACCCGGCGCCGATCGCGACCCACGACTCGCCGGCGTCGTCAGAGCGGTACACGCCCCCGTGAAACTGCATGAACAGCCGCTCCGGCCGTCCGGCGGCGCGCTCGATGTGATGCACGCACAGCTGGTTTGACCCGTCCCGCGCCTCCTCGGGCAGGTACCGGGCCACGAGACCGCCGTTGCCCCGCCGCCAGCTCTGACCGCGGTCCTCGGTCAGCCATATCCCCGCGGCGGAGACCGCCACCGCCAGCTTCTCGGGCTGGCCCGGCCAGGGCATGATCGAGTGCAGGCACAGTCCGCCGCCTCCCGGCTGCCAGTCCTCGGCGATCCTGTGCTCCCACAGCGCTGCATTGATCCGCCAGCTGGCGCCGCCATCGACGCTCTCGAACAGCACCCCCGGATCTCCCCCGGCGTACAGCGCCCCCTCGTCCTCCCCGGATTCGATCACCCAGATCCGCACCAGCGCCTCCTCGCCACCGGCCGGCAGGGCGACCCCGTCCGCCTGCGACCATTCGCCCGAGGGGTCATCCGCATGGAAGATCTTGGGCCCGTAGAACGGCGAGGTCATCGTCGCGAGCACGCGTCCGCTTCGCGGCTCGCGCATCGCGTAGTCGATCGGCTCACCGGCGAACGCGCGTGCCCTCACTTCAAACGGCGCGCCGGGCTCGCCCTGAAGGACGAACAGCCCTTTCTTGGTTCCCACCAGCAGCTCGGTCATTCCTCGCTCATCCTCCCGTGATCGCCGGCACGACCTCGACCCGGTCGCCGGAGCCTACGGCGGTGCTCTCGGCGCCCCGCTCGCCGTTGACGAACACGTTTATGTGCCTGCGGATCACGCCGCGCTCGTCGAGCACCCACCCGCTCAGCGCCGGATGGGCCCGCTCGAGTCCCGTCAGCAGCTCCACTACCGTCGCTCCGTCGAGCTCGTGCTCAGAGCAGCCGCTCGCGAGCTTCTTCAACGGGCCCCGTACGCAGACGCACGCCACCCGCAAATCTAATCAGTCAAACGTCCCGTGCCGTCCGGCGCCGGCGCGAAACCGCCCCAGCCCAGACTGAACGTCCTGGAGCGACCGGACCCCGTGCTCGAGCTCATTCGCCATCGCCGCAACCTCGTCGACCCCGGCCTGCTCGAGCATCGACAGTCTGTCCTGACGCATGCACCGCTGCGGAAACCGGGCGAGCTCGCGGGCCAGCGCCTCCGCCGCCGCGCGGCTCTGCCCGGCGGCAACGACGCGGTTGACGAGCCCCATCTCGAGCGCCTCGGGCGCGCCCACGGGACGGCCGGTCAGCACCATGTCCATCGCCCGGCTGAGGCCGATCAGCCGCGGGAGCCGGACCGTGCCGCCGTCGATCAGCGGCACCCCCCAGCGGCGGCAGAAGACGCCGAGTACGGCATTCTCCTCGGCGACGCGGAGATCGCACCACAGCGCCAGCTCGAGGCCGCCGGCGACCGCGTGGCCGGCGATCGCGGCGATCGCCGGCTTGGACAGCCGCATTCGCGTCGGCCCCATCGGCCCGTCGCCGTCGGCGGCGACGCGGTTGCCCTCGGCCGTACCCACGGCCTTCAGGTCCGCCCCCGCGCAGAACACGCCGCCCTCTCCGTGGAGCACCGCGACGGCCGCGTCCGGATCGAGATCGAACTCGCGAAACGCGCTCGCCAGCGCCGCGGCGGTGGCGCCGTCGACGGCGTTGCGGCGCTCCGGACGCGAGAGCACGATCGTCGTGACCGGCCCCTCGCGCTCGATCCGCACTGCCGGCGTCACGGCGCCCCGACCGCCCGGCGCACGAAGATCCCCAGCGCGGAGATGATCTCCTCGTGGGCAGGCTGGCCTCCGGCCAGCGGCGACAGCGGCCCGACCAGCGCCTCGCCACAGCCGCCCACGAGCGCCGCGGCGGTCAACTCCGCGTTCTGATCGGGCAGCTCGCCGGCGGTGATCCCGGCTCTCAGCGTCTCCGCCGCGAGCTGGCTGTAGCGCTCCCGGTAGGCGAGCCGCTCGGCGTCCACGAGCGGGTCGACCGGCTCGGCGATCAGGGCCCACGCCAGCCGCGGCCGGCGCAGCGCGCGCCGGGCGAACGTGCAGAACACCGTCACCAGACGATCCACGTAGGAGGCGTCGGCGGCGATCGCCTCGGCGGCCGCTCGCATCGCGCGCAGCTCCCGCTCGCAGACCGAGCGAAACACCTCCACGAACAGCTCCTCCTTGGAACTGAAGTGCCGGTACAGCGTTCCCGCCGCGACGCCCGCTCGCCCGGCGATCGCGGCCACCGACGCCTGACCGTAGCCGCCATCCTCGATCAGCTCCTGGGCGGCACGCAGGAGCCGCACGCGGGTGGGAGCGAGCAGCTCCTCGGTCATCGGCGCCCCTCACCAAACGGCTCATCGCGCGCCCGGACCGCGGCGCGAAAGCCCTCCCGGTCGGCCAGCTGCTGGAACGCGTACCCCTCCCGGGTGTGACGGGCCATGCCGTCGAATACGGTGCCGAGCAGCTGGGTCGCGTGCAGACCCTGCGAGTACAGCGACTGGTTGACGAGCAGCTTCATCATCGCCAGCTGGTTGACCGGCAGCTTGGCGATCCGCGCCACCAGCGCCTCCGTGCGCTCGTCCAGTTGCTCGGGCGCCGGCGCCTCGATCGCCAGTCCCCATTCAAGCGCTTCGCTGCCGCTCAGCAAATCGCCGGTGAACAGCAGTCGCTTGGCGCGCTGGGGACCCAACCGGTAGGCCCACATCGCGCTGGTCGGCGAGCCCCACACGCGGGCGGGCGGATAGCCGATCTTCGCGTCGGCGGCGATCACGAGTAGATCCGAGCACAGCGCCATGTCGGTCCCGCCCGCCACGCAGAAGCCGTGGACCTTGCAGACGACGGGCTTCGAGCAATGGAACAGCGACATGAACGCCCGCACATTGCGGCTCATCATCGCGTGATCGACCATCGGGTCCCAGGGCTGCGCCGGATCGTGGTTGGGGATCTGCCCTTCGGCGTATTCCACCAGGTCATAGCCGCCGCAGAATCCCTTCCCGTTACCCGACAGCAGCAGCACGTGGACGTCCGGATCGAGGTCGGCCCGCTCGACCGCGCGCTCGAGCTCTGACACCAGTCCGCGGGTGATCCCGTTTCCGCGCTCGGGACGGTTCAGGATGAGCCGCGCGAGGCGTCCGCTGCGCTCATATGCGACCGCGCTCATACCGGCAGGGCACGATCGATGATCGCCTTTGCGTCGATGCCGGCTGGAAGCGTTCCGTACACGCGGCCGCCCTGGCCGCCGAGCCTCGCCGCGCAGAAGCCATCGGCGACCGCAGCGGGCGCATGGCGCACGAGCAGCGAGGCCTGAAGGGCGATCGCCAGATCCTCGACGATCCGGCGCGCCAGGAACGGTGGGTCGTCGTCGGCGAACGCCGCCACCACCTGCTCGCGCGCGTGTACTAAGTGGGAATCGAGTCTTGCGTCGCCGCCGGCCGCCAGCTCGCACTCGGCCATGAACGCCGGGAACCCCTCTGGCTCCTTGGCCAGTGCCCGCAGCACATCGAGCGCCGCGACGTTGCCAGAGCCCTCCCAGATCGAGTTCAGCGGCGCGTCGCGATACAGCAGCGGCATCCCGGAGTCCTCCACGAACCCGTTGCCGCCCAGGCACTCCAGCGCCTCCGCGGCGTGTCCTGGGGCGCGCTTGGCGACCCAGTACTTCATCACCGCGGTCGCGAACCGGCGGAACGCAGCTTCACCGGGCTCGTCGTAGCTGCGCGCCACCCGCATGGCGGCGACCGTCGCCGCCTCGGACTCGATCGCCAGGTCGGCGAGCACGTTGCGCATCGCAGCGTGGTCGACGAGCAGCCCGCCGAACGCCGAGCGATGGCGCGCGTGGTGGATCGCCTCGAGCGTGCCGCGGCGAAGGCCCGTGGTGGCACCGAGCAGGCAGTCCAGCCGGGTGTGGTTGACCATTCGGATGATCGCCGGGACGCCGCGCCCCTCCTCCCCGACCAGCCGCCCTTCGATTCCCCGAAACTCGACCTCGGAGGATGGAAGCGAGCGCGTGCCGAGCTTGTCCTTCAGGCGCTGGAACTCCATCCCCGGTCCGCGCTGCACGAGGAAGCACGACAGGCCACCTGGGGCCTGCGCGAGGACGAGGAACACGTCACAGGGTGGATACGAGCAGAACCACTTGTGGCCATGGATCTCGTAGGCACCGTCGCCCAGCGGCTCGGCGCGCGTGATGTTGGCCCGTACATCGGAGCCGCCCTGGCGCTCGGTCATCGCCATCCCCGCGAGCGCGCCCTGCTCGTAGTCGGTGCTCGTCAGGCGCGGCTCCCATTCGG
Organism: uncultured Solirubrobacterales bacterium; assembly: GCA_963767695.1. GTDB lineage: Bacteria > Actinomycetota > Thermoleophilia > Solirubrobacterales > Solirubrobacteraceae > Palsa-465. The sequence goes on along the minus strand of CAVYFE010000024.1, from coordinate 98,694 downwards.
CCGCCAGCTCGGGCGCGCCGTCACGGAGCGCCGGGACCGCCGCGTAGGTCATCGAGACCGGGCACATGACTCCATCGCAGGCGTTGCCCCAGAGCATGAACATCGCCGCGCGCACGACGTGCGCACCCGGGCGAGGTTCGCGCCACGGGAGGCCGTGGATCGCGCGGTTCACGGCGCCTCCGAGCAACCAGTGCCACGACGGGTCGAGCTCGACCTCGTCGACGCGGTTTCCGTAGCGGTCGTGGGTGATCAACCGCGGTTCGTTGCGCTCGGCCCGACGTCCGTGCCCGAGCGCCTCGACGCCGCCGGCTACGACGCCCGCGTCATGGACGGCGTCGAGCCCCCAGCCGCCGCCCTCGCGCTCGAGCGCCTCTCGCAGCGCCAGATCGGACTCGAGTAGATCGATTGGCTGCAACCGTGGCGGCTGGTTGAGCACCTCCCGAGCCGGATCGGTGACTTCGACCGTTGCCATTCGACCTCCTGTTGTTCGTCACCGCATGTGAATCACGATTCACATGCCAGCTTAGTGAATCTCGATTCACCGCGCAAGCTCACGCCGCGGGGGCGGCGGCCAAGGTGCGTTCGGCGACCCGGTCGGTCGCGTCGTGGGTGCCTCCAAGCAGCCTCCGGGAGAGCTGCGCGCGACGGAAATACAGCGGCGCGTCGTGCTCCCAGGTCGCGCCGATGCCGCCGTGGACGTTGATCATCGAGCGGGCCGCGAAGTCGAGCGCGGCGCCGGCGGCGGAGCGCGCCGCGCTCGCCGCGAGCGGGAACTCGTCCGGGGCCGAGGTCCGAGCCCAGCCGGCGTAGTACTGCAGGCCACGAGAATTCTCGAGCAGGCGCAGAATCTCGGTCAGCTCGTGCTTGATCGCCTGATAGGAGCCGATCGCGCGGCCAAACGTGAACCGCTCCTTGGCGTACTCGACGCTCATCTCGAGGCACGTCTGGACCGCGCCGATCGATTCGGCGGCGATCAGCGCGTGCGCGAGGTACCAGGCATCGGCGATCACCCCGGAGTCGACGGCCAGGCGGCGCCCGCGGGCGCCGGAAAAGCTGACGTGAGCCAGGGCGCGGGTGGCGTCGTAGCGGACCACCGGCTCGACCGCAACCCCCTCGGCCGACGCCTCGATCGCGGCCGCCACGGGCTCGCCGTCGTCGCCGGCGCCGATCGCGACCAGGAGCCCGGCGCCCGGCGCGTCCGGCACGAACGCCACCTCGCCCTCGAGCGTCACCGTGTCCGCGTCGGTCACCGCGCGTGGCACGGCAGCCCGAACAGAGCCGCTGCGGACATCGACCGTCCAGCCGTCGTCTCCGCCACCGGGGGGCCTCGCGGGCACGTAGGCCGGGCGCAGCTCACCCGATGCAGCCGCACCGAGCGCCTCGTCCCCCGCCGCGTCCAGGATCGCGGCCGCCGGCATCAGGCCCAGCAGCGGCACCGAGGCGAGGACGCGGCCGCACTCCTCGGCCACGAGCAGCGCCTCGAATGCCCCCAGCCCGGCGCCCCCGTGCCGCTCGCCGATCAGCAGCCCCGGCCAGCCAGCCTCGATCGCCACCGGCCACAGATCGGGCAGCGCCGCCGGATCCTCGAGCGCCTCACGGGCCGCTTCGATGGTCTTGAAGCGAGCGAGCGATCCGCGGGCGGCCTCACGCAGCAGGACCTGCTCGTCTGAGAGCGCGAAGTTCATCGCAGCACCGCCTGCTTCTCGATCGACCGCAACTCGCTGAACGGGACGCCCTTGTCGAGCCTCGGTTCGGGCGGCAGCCCGAGGACACGCTCGCCGATCGTGTTGCGCAGGATCTGCTCCGTCCCGCCGGCCGACTTCAGCCCGGGCAGGAACGAGATCAGATAGCTCCAGGGGTTGTCGGGTTCCAGCGCGTCCGGGCCGAGGACGTCGGCCGCGAGGTCGGTGGCCGCGATCGCGGCGTTGACCATCGTCACCTTCGCGAGGCCTGCCTCGGGGCCCGGGATCTGCCCACGGGCCAGAGCGGTCAACGCCCGGTAGCCGTTGAAGCGGACCGCGAGCAGGTCGGTCATCACCTCGCCTAGCCGGCGGCGCGTGTCCGCATCCACGCGCGCGCGTGGATCTGCCGCGATCGTCTCGGCCAGGCGCGTCGGGGACCCGTAGGACTCCGATCCGAAGCCGATCGTCAGCCGCTCATACATCAGCACCGTCAGCGCGGTGCCCCAGCCGTTTCCGACACCGCCCACGACCGCGTCGGAGCCCAGCTGCACATCGTCGAAGAACACCTCGTTGAATTCCGCTTCGCCCGAGATCTGGCGCAGCCCGCGCACCGTGACGCCGGCGACGTCCATCGGCACGATGAACATCGTCAGCCCTTTGTGCTTGGGGACATCGGGGTCGGTGCGGGCGAGCAGCAGCCCAAAGGAGGCGAACTGGGCGTTGGTCGTCCACACCTTCTGGCCGCTCAGCGTCCAGCGGTCATCCTCGCCCGGGCGTGCGCGCGTCTGCACCGCCGCCAGGTCCGAGCCGGCGCCGGGCTCGGAGAACAGCTGGCACCAGACCTCGTCACCGTGGAGCATCGGACCCAGGTACCGACTCTTCTGCTCTTCCGAGCCATGGGCGATCAGGCACGGGCCCAGCATCCCGATCCCGATCACGTCGAGGATTCCCGGTACCTCCGCGCGGGAGATCTCCTGGTTGACCGTCACCTGCTCGATCGGACCGAGCCCCCGCCCACCGAGCTCGACCGGCCACGTCACGCCGGCCAGGCCGGCCTCGGCCAGCCGGCGCTGCCAAGCCCGCCGTGCGTTGACGTAATCCTCGTCTTCGTAGGAACCGGCGCGGGCGGGCGCCTGCTCCTTGTGCGCCTCCAGCCAGGCTCGCGCTTCGGCTCGATATCTGGCCTGCTCGGGCGTGTCGTTCAGGTCCACGTTCGTCTCCTCGGTCGCACCGGTGAATCCAGATTCACTATCTTACGTGACCTCGGAGCGCCAGCGGGCGGAGCTGGCGCGGGCGCCGAGCGCGGCCGCGCTTCGGGGTGGCCCCCGGCCGCGCCGTCAGGCGAGCGCCAGCGCGGGCCGCTCGGTCAGCTGCTCGTTGATGTCGGCGGAGTCGAGCGAGATCTCGCGCCCGCCTTGCAGCAGTGACTGGTCGGCGGCCTCGACGATCCGCACGACGCTGCGGGCCAGCGCGGTGTGAAACTCCATCGTCTCGCCGTTGCTGATCGCCGCGACGAAGTCTCCGAGTTCGAGCCCGAGTGGCTCGTGCGATTCGACGCGGGGCGAGATGATGTCGCCGCTGCGGTAGGAGAGGTGATACTCGCCGAACGTCTCAGGGTCCTTATAGACGACGCCGCTGTCGAATACGCGAACCGGCTCGACCGAGGCATCGTCATAGACGACCATCTGCTCGCTGCCGACCACGACCGTTCGCCTGAGCTTGCTCGGCGCCAACCAGCTCAGCTCGACGTTGGCGACGATTCCCGAGCCGAACGTCATCGTCACGAACGCGACGTCGGCGATCCCCTTGACGATCGAGTCGCGACCGACGGCGCGGACGCTCGTCGGCATCTCACTGAGCCAGTACAGCAGGATCGACACATCGTGCGGACCCAGATCCCAGATCACGCTGACGTCGCGCTGGTGCAGCCCGAGGTTGACGCGACTCGAGGAGATGAAGTAGATCTCGCCAAGCCGCCCGGCCTCGAGCATGCGCTTGATCGCGCGCACCGGCGGGCTGTAGACGAACGTGTGCCCGCACATCAGGATCAGCTCGCGCTCGCGCGCCATCGCCGCGAGGTCGTCGGCCAACTCGCTGGACAGGGCCAGCGGCTTCTCGACGAACACGTGCTTGCCGGCCTTCAGCGCCTGAGCCGCCAGCACGTGATGGGTCTTTACCGGAGTCGCGATGATCACCGCCTCAACGTCGGGGTCGGCCAGCACATCGTCGACCTTCAGCGTCGTCTTGACGGACGGGTAGCGGCGTTTGGAGGCCTGGAGGCGATCGCGGTCCAGGTCGCAGATCCAGCGCACCTCGGCCTCGGGCTTCTCGGACAGCACGCGCAGCAGGTTCGGTCCCCAGTAACCGAGCCCGATCACGGCGATCCCGACCGGCTGATTCCCCCGATCGGTTGAGCCATTCGAATTGCGCTTGTGAATTAGTGCTGTTGGCATCGGTCAAGCCCCCATCAACGATCGGGCCGCGTCGAGCGCATCGGCGACGCGCTCGATCTCAGACGGCGTGAGGTCTGCGTGCATCGGAAGCGAGAGCTCCTGCGCGGCCCAAGCCTCGGCGACCGGAAGGCTCCCGTGGCGCAGGGGTTGGCCGGCCCACGCAGGGTGCTGGTGGATCGCCTGCGGATAGTGCACCCCGGTCTGGATCCCGCTCGCTCGCAGCGCCTCGGCCACGCAGTCGCGATTCTCCAACCGGATCGGGAACAGGTGATACACGCATGGGCTCTCGTCCCGCTCCTCGAGCATCGTGACGGTCGGCGCGAGCCGCTGTCGGTAGGCAGCGGCGCACTCGCGCCGCGCCTCGTTCCATTGGTCCAGGTATCCCAATTTGACCCTCAGCAGCGCCGCCTGCAGGCCGTCGAGCCGCTCGTTGAAGCCGAGCTCGACGTGCTCGTTTTTGCCGCGCTGGCCAAGATTGCGCAGCCGACGCAGTCGTGCCGCGAGCCGGGCATCGTCGGTGCAGATCGCGCCACCGTCGCCCAAGGCGCCCAGGTTCTTGGTCGGATAGAACGAGAATCCGGCCGCCGCTCCGAGCGAACCCACGGGCCTACCGCGATAACTCGCGCCGGCGGCCTGGGCGGCATCCTCGAGAATCAGCAGTCCGTTCGGGCGTGCGAACGCATCGATCGCGTCCATGTCGCAGGCCTGGCCGTAGAGGTGGACGGGAATGATCGCCGCCGTCTGTGGGGTGACCGCGGCGCGCGCGGCGGCCGGGTCGATCAGGCCGGTTCCCTCCTGCACGTCACAGAGCACAGGCGTGGCACCCACGTGCGCGACCGCGAGCGCCGAGGCGATGAACGTGTGCGCCGGAACGATCACCTCGTCACCTGGCCCGACGCCGTACGCGCGCAGCATCATCGTCAGCGCCGCCGTACCCGACGAAACGCCGATGCAGTGCTCGACATCGCAGTAGCGCGCGAACTCTGCCTCGAACTGCTCGACCTCGACTCCCAGCGTGAAAGCGCTTGAGCCGAGCAGGCGCGCGAACGCCTCGCACAATTCGTCTTCGATTTGAGAGTGCTGGCGCTCCAGCGCCACGAAGCCCACGCTGTCGCGCGCGAGCGTTGCTGCTGATTCCAAGATATGCCCCTTGCGTTGTCCTTGCGCAGCGATTTATGACAGCTCGGCACGCCCATCGGAATAGGCCGGGGCGCCCATGCCACGTTCAAGGTTTTGAACGAAGCCGCCGATACAATCGCCGGCAGGGCAACGGATGCGTCGGGGGCTAGGGTTGACCGAAGAGCGCGAAGGCGACGACAACGCATGAATGACGACGGGGTCCAAAACTCGGTCATCCGAGTACTGGTAGTGGATGACCATGACCTGTTTCGCACGGGCATCTCGTCGCTGCTTGGCGCGCAGCCCGGCATCGAGGTGGTGGCCCAGGCCTCCGGTGGTCACAAGGGCGTAAAGCTGGCGTCTGAGCTGCGACCCGATGTGGTCCTCATGGACCTTCGGATGCCGGATCTCGAGGGTCAAGAAGCCACGCGGGCGATCGTCGAGCAGCGCCCCGTGACCCGGGTGCTCGCGCTCACCGTGCTCTCGAGCGAGGACGACGTCGCACGCGCCTTGCAGGCTGGAGCGTCCGGATTCCTGGCCAAGGACACGCCGGTCGACGACGTGGTCACGGCCGTGCGCGCCGCGGCCGTGGGCGCGGCTTGGCTGTCTCCTCGGGCGGCCGAGGTAGCGCTCGGAGCGCTGCGTCGGGCCGATCTCGGCCAGGAGCCCGCGCCAGCGCACACCGATCCCCTATCCCCGCGGGAGCTGGATGTGCTGCGCCTGATCGCCCGCGGGCTCGAGAACAGCGAGATCGCGGAGATCCTCAACATCAGTCCGAGGACGGTCAAGAACCACGTCTCGAGCATCCTCGCGAAGCTCGGTCTCCCGAGCCGCATCCACGCGGCGACCTACGCGGTCCGGCGCGGCTTGGATTGAGCGCCCTGGGGCCTCGGCGCAGCCGGCGTCCTCGACATCGGCGCCAAGCACAAATCCGATGATGAGGGTGCTTGGCCCCTCATTCTGCGCCGCGCGCAATTCCTCGATCGCACCTCGCAGCGCCTTGATCGTCCGGCGCAGCGGCTTGATCGCCCGAGCGCTCTGACCCTCGAGCTGCTTGCCCTCAGCGCACGAGCTCGTCTTCGATGCAGAGATCAGCTGCAGCGCGATCAATGCGTCGCAGCTGGCTTCGAGCGCGGCCTCGTAATGTTCTAGGGCGCTGCGAGATTCGAACCGATCGGTGATTTCACTGCGCATGAATCGCCGATCCTGCCGCCGCGCACGCGGGCGGGCAATGAGCCGTGCGGCCCTGCCGGCGTTCAGGCTGGGTACACGCCCTACCGGCGAACTGGGTGACCGCGCGGTCACCCACCGCCTCGTTTCACTCAGGCGGCCGCGACCAGCTCGGAGCGATCCCGCACGCCGAGCTTGTGCACAAGCTCGGAAATGTGTCGGCGCACGGTGACCGGCGCGATCTCCAGCCGCTGCGCGATTGCCGCGGTGCTCTGGCCGCGACGCAACATGCCGAGCACCTGAGCCTCCCGTCCGGTGAGGGCCTCGGCCCCGACGCCGCTGCCACGCAGCTCCATCAGCAGCTCCATGACCATCCCGGGGGGAACCGCCGCCTCCTTGGCCGCGACCGCGCGGATGACTCTGCGGAGCCGCTCGGCGTCAAGCCCGTCGGGGACATAGCCGATCGCGCCGGCACGAACCGAGTCCAGCAGATCATCGACGTCTGGAACCTCGGCGATCACGACGACCGCCGCGTTTGGCGACGCGCGGCAGATCCCACGGACCGCGGCAACTCCGTCCCCGGGGAGGTCGCGGCCAACCAGGCAGATGTCCGGCTGCTCACGCATCGCGGCCCGGATCGCCTGCTGGGCATTGTCGGCTTCGGCGCAGATCTCAATTTCGGGGTCGAGCGCCATGCGGATGCCGATGCGAGTCGGCGCGTGGTCGGCGATCAACAGTCTGACTGGGCCGATCACCGAACGACCACCTCGAGTTCGGTGCCGCCACCGCCGCGTTCGCGCACGGTCAGCTGGCCGCCGAGTGCGGCGGCGCGCTCGCGCATGCTGGCGAGGCCAAACCCCTCACGCAGCGACGAGGGCGTCGTGCCGCGGATTCCGCAGCCGTCATCCCGTACCCGCAGCGCGAGTCCGTCGCTGGTCTGACTCAGTGATACGAGGACATTCTTGGCGCGGCCGTGCCGGCCGGCGTTGGCGATCGCCTCGCGGGCGATCCTGAGCAGGTGTTCCCGTGAATCTGACGGGAGATTGGCCTCGACGTCGGCGTCGACGGCGATCGCCATCTGGAACCGACCCCGAAGCTCGTGAGCGATCGCCTCGAGCGCGTCCCGCGGCGCTGCCCAGCGCAAATCGGACAGGTCGCTGATCGTCCCCCGCGATACCGCCAGCGCGCGACTCGCGGCGATCGTCAGTGGGTGCTCGGCGCCCAGTTCGTCGGCCATGCGCGCTCCGTGGGAGGCGATGAACGCCAGATCCTGCGCGAGGCCGTCGTGCAAATCGCGAGCCACTCGCCGTCGCTCGGCGATCGCGATCGCTCGCATCGTCGCCGCCCGAACGGCGCATTCCTGGCGGGCGATCGCCGCCACGACAAGCGCAACCGCGAGCAGCCAAAGGCCCTGCAGGGGCGAGATCCAGACATACGGAAGCGAGGGCAGGGCAAGGAAGTACAACCGCGCGGCGCTCATCAGCACCACGGCACCGGCGAGCAGAGACATCGCGCTGTCCCGCTCGAGGTGGCCGCGGTGCGCAAAGCGAGCCGCTCCACACGCGAGTAACGCGCTCGTGAGAAGCACCACGGCGAACGCGAGCGGCTCGTCGAAGGCGGCGCTGAGCCCGAACCGCGCATGCGTCGCCACGACGACCAACTCGCCCCGCGCCAGCAGACCGCCGAGCTCTGCGGCGGCGAGCGCGGCGAGACTCAGCGCCGCGACGATCGCGATGGACCGGCGGGATTCGGCCACCAGCTTGCCCGACGGGGTGAACGCGGCAGCGGCAATCGCCGCTGCGAGGAACAGCTGCCCGAGCTCCATCGTGGCCCCGAACTGCCCGCCCGAGTGGATCTCGAGCACGGCGGGGAGCGAACCGCAAGCCAGCTCGACCAGGGTGAACAGCGACAGCGCCCCGAACAAGATCAGGTCTCGCAGCCGGCGCGTGTGCCCGAACTGCGCTGCCAGCGCCAATGCGCCGAGCAGGGCGAGCAGCGTGATCAAGCTCTCCGCGGTCGCGCGGAGTGCCGGCGCGTGACTCGCCATGGGACTGATGAATTCCAGCGCGACGAGCGCCGCCGCGCCGGCGGTGAGCACCTGAAGCCATGTCATGCGGCCGCGAATCCCAGCCCGCAGAGCGCGGGGCGAGCCGCGGCGGCCGATACGAACGACCGCGGCGTCGGTCGCGCCGCCTGCGTGCAGCAGTGCCGCACCAGCATTGTGCGAAGGGTTCAGATGCCAGCCCCAGCGTCTTGCCGAGGCACGGCGGTCGGTGCCTTCGTTGGCCGCCTCAATCCCCATCCACTTGCCCCCGGGGCATGCGAGTTTCCTTTCGAACATTCACGATAGCTCATAAACGCGCTCTGTGTCAGGTTTCTTCCCACGCGCGTGAAAAACGCGCCAGCCATACCCAAAGCTCCCGACGTTTATCGGCTCAAACCGAGCTGAGCATTAATCGGCTGCGACCGCGCAAGGCGTTCATTGGCCTGAACGGAGCAATGGGCCGCACCGATCATTGACCGCCTCCGGGGCCGGGCCGATACTCGTTCACACAAGGAGAAGCGAGGGCAACTCAGCCCTCGCGGGCCAGCGAAGTATGGGGCAGCACCGGCGCGGGGGACACATGCGCTGGGGCGGACTCAGGGCGCGGGTCGCCAAGAGACCAACCTTCAAACCGAAGGGACACCGTGATCAGGGAAGCAATCGGGGCAACGCCGGGGACAATCGGCTTTAGTTCCAGAACCACACGCGACGAGTCGACCGAGACTCGCGACAAGACGCGCCTGGCAGTCGCCCGGGCCAAGGAAGGCGATCAGGACGCATTGCGTTTCCTCTACATCAGCTACTCGAACAACATCTACGGCTACGTTCGCTCGATCGTCCGGGACGATCACGAGGCTGAGGACGTCACCCAGCACGTGTTCGCGAAGCTGATGACCACGATCGGCAAGTACGACGACCGGGGCGTCCCGTTCTTTGCGTGGCTCCTGCGGCTGGCGCGGAATGTGGCCATCGATCATCTGCGCGCGAATCGCCTCACGCCGACGGAGACGGTGCTCGATCCTCGCGCGAGCCAGGGGGTGGACCTCGATCAAGCTGAGACGGTTCGGGCGGCGCTCGCCGCGCTCCCGGACGAGCAGCGCGAGGTCGTGGTTCTGCGCCACGTCGTCGGACTGACGCCGGGCGAGATCGCCGACCGCATGGGTCGGACAGAAGGATCGATCCATGGCCTTCATCACCGGGGCCGACGCGCCCTCCAGCGTGAGTTGAGGCTGCTCGAGTCGACCCCATCGACTCGATCAGCGACGCGTCAGCTCGTGGCCGCGTAGCCGAAGGGGGGTCTTGCCATGACGCCTTTTACAGACCCCACAGCCTTCGAGTCCGAGCAACAACCGATCACGGTCGCGTTGGTCAACAACATGCCGGACTCGGCGTTCCTCGACACCGAGGATCAGTTTCGGCGCGCCAGCGCCGCAGGGCCCGACGGCGGCTTCGTCGAGCTGCAGCTCTACACGATCACCGAGATTCCTCGCTCGGAGGCGGTTGCCTCGATGATCGAGTCCCGTTACCGCGGGCTCGATCAGCTGTGGATGCATCCTCCCGATGCGCTGATCGTTACCGGGACCGAGCCGGCGCAGGTGCGGCTCTCCTATGAGCCGTATTGGCCCTACCTGGCCCGCGTGCTGGAGTGGGCGGCCATGGCGGTGCCCACGACGCTGCTGTCCTGTCTGGCCGCCCATGCGAGCACCCTGCTGTTCGACGGGATCGAGCGCGTGCAGCGACCGACTAAGTGCAGTGGCGTGTTCCATGGTTCTGTCGAGGATCCTGGCGACCCGCTCGCGATCGGGCTGCCGGAGCTCGTACCGATCCCTCACTCCCGCGTCAACGACGTTCCCGAGGCGGCGCTCGTCGAGGCCGGTTACCGGATCGTGGTCGGGTCCGGCTCATCCCAGGCCGGATGGGCGGTGGCGACGCGCCACGAGGGCGACGGGCTGTTCGTGCTGTGCCAAGGTCACCCTGAGTACGGCACGCTGAGCTTGCTGCGCGAGTACCGTCGCGACGTGCGCCGCTCCGTGTTCGGCCGCGGCGCGGTGCCCTATCCCCGGCTCCCCCAGGGCTACCTGGGCCCGGAGGCGGTGGCGACGCTGGAAGCATTCAAGCGGCGGGCGCTAACCACCGACGCCGACCCGCCGGAGCTGTGGGCGACCTTCCCCTACGACGAGGTGGCGGCCGGCGTCGAGAACACCTGGGCTGCCTCGTCGGCCATTCTGTACTCCAATTGGCTGCGCCTGGCGCGCGCCGCCCTGCCGGCCGCGGCCTGATTGATCATGCGCGACGAAACCGTTGCCATCCACGGCGGCTACACGCCAGATTCCACTCACGCCGTTGCGGTCCCGATCTACCAGACGGTCGCCCACGAGTTCACCGACGCCGAGCATGCCGGAGCCATCATGGACCTCGAGACTCCCGGCTTTCACTACAACCGCATCAACAACCCGACGGTCGACGTGCTCGAGCAGCGGCTCACCGCGCTTGAGGGCGGTGCGGCGGCGATGTGCGTCAGTTCCGGCGCGGCCGCCGTCAGCATGTCGCTGCTCAACCTGCTCGGCGCCGGGGACAACTTCGTTTCGGTCCCGCAGCTCTACGGAGCCACCTACACGTACTTCGCGCACGTCCTCCCCCGCCTCGGGATCGAGGCCCGCTTCGCGCCGGACGACCAACCGGACTCGATCGGCGCCCTGATCGACGAGCGGACCAAGGCGGTGTACTGCGAGACCGTCGGCAACCCGGCGGGTAACGTGATCGACCTGGCCGCCGTGGCCGACGTCGCGCACCGTCGCGGGGTGCCGGTGATCGCCGACAACACGGTCGCGACACCGTTCCTGCTCAAGCCGATCCGTCACGGAGCGGACGTCGTGATCCATTCCCTGACCAAGTTCATCGGCGGTCATGGCACGACGATGGGTGGCATCATCATCGACGCCGGCACGTTCCCCTGGACCGAGCACCCCGAGCGGTTCGGGTGCATGGTCGAGCCAGAGCCGGCGTTCCACGGCGTGGAGTACGCGACCCAGTTCGCCAGCGCGCCATACATCACGCGCTGCCGGACCATCGGCCTGCGCAACACCGGCGCCTCACTCTCGCCCTTCAATGCATTTCTGCACCTCCAGGGTCTCGAGACCCTGCCCGTGCGCCTGCCACGCCACGAGGCAAACACCCGGGCGGTGGCAGATTACCTGGCACGCGATCCTCGCGTCTCGTGGGTCAGCTTCCTCGGGTTACCACATAATCCCTACTACCGCCTCGCGCGCCAGTACCTCGGCCAGCGTGTCCCGTCGATCATGACCTTCGGTGTCCACGGAGGACGCGAGGCAGGGATAACGGTGTACGACCAGGTCAAGCTGTTCAAGCGACTTCTCAACATGGGGGACGCCAAGTCACTCATTACCCATCCGGCGTCCACTACCCACCGCCAGCTCACGCCAACGGACCTCGAGCTGGCCGGGGTGACGCCTGACATGGTGCGCCTTTCAATCGGGCTCGAGCATCCCGACGACCTGATCGAGGATCTCGATCAGGCTCTCGCTGCCGCCGCGAGCGCGGCGCCCGAGGCGGCGAGCGCCGCGCCTGAGGCCGCGGCCTCACCTGTCGCCGTCTGATCCGAAGATCCCTCGTACGCGCCACACCAGTGGCCGCCTAACCCGAAGGCCCCCGTCCGCGCCACACCTGCGTGATGCGGATCGGCATCGGTCGGATACGCCGGATCCGAGGTCTTCGGTTGACCCGGCGCCTGCCTGCGGGGTCTTCGGTTGACCCGGCGCCTGCCTGCCTACATCACGAGCTCGAGCGCAGGGGCTCCGAGGCCATCAGCTCCCGCCGCCTCGTTCAGGATCTCCGCCACACATGCCCCGAGGTCCTCGAACGCCCGGATCCGGCTGTTCGGTGACGGTATGTAGTGATTGAAGTGACGGATCCCCTCGGTCAGCACCCCGAACATCGCAATCCGCTCCTGAGCTCGGCCATCGATGTCAATCGGGTGTGAATCCGGGGTCAGGTCGATACTGCCGACGGTGACCGCGCCGTAGCGGAACTGGCTCACCCGGCCACGGTTGTACAAGCGTGTCAGCAGCTGCGAGGCCGAGCCGTCGATTCGTGGATCCTCGAGGTAGCCTCGGATCACGACATCGACATCGGCCATGTGCGGCTGGGCGAACGCCGTGGATGAGATCCTGGTCGGCGCCCGCTCGGGACCGCATGTGTTTTCCGCTGGGCCGAGGGCAGGTGCCGGACCGTAGGGGTATCGCACCACGCCGGCGTCCATGAGGGCCAGCATCTGCCGGGTGCGCAGCGCGGGCGGACCGGCAACGAGGCGGTGGATTCGGCTGCAGATGTCGGCGTTGAAGTCCATGTAGGAGTCGAGCGTCAATCTGCCCTGCTCGACAACCGACCGCATCGGATCCCTGAAGATCCGGAATACTTCGGACGCGGACTTCACCGGGCTGGCTCCTTCGGGAACCTCGGCTTCGCGGAGATCATCGACTAGCGCCCGGTACACGAATCGCTCGTAGTCATCCGTACAGTCGTACTTTGCCGGGGGGCCAAAGAACAGTGCCTCGGCATCGAAGGGGCCGAACCGTGCGGCTAGCCGGCCGCGCTCCTCGCCGAAGCGATCGTGCTCCCAAGCGACCCGCAGTCGCTCCCGCACACGGGCAGCGTCCGCGCGCGACCCCGCCTGGAATGCCATCTGGGCGTAGTAGCGGGCGTACATCTCGGCGAATATGAGCGGAAGCAACTCGCTGCGCACGTCGACCAGCCGCGGATGCCCGTTGGCCCGTCCACTCAGCCCGTCGAGCGCCTGAGGGGTGCAGATGATCGGCTTGTAGACGTTTGTGCGATCCCGTCCGGTGACTGACTTGGCGGTGAACGGCAGACCGCTGCGGGAGAACATGTGAATCACCGGCTCGCGACCACTGGGGCGGTAGCTGAGCCCTTGGCCGTTCTCGACGAACTGGCCGCCTCGGCCGACCGTCAGCGCGGTTACCACGTCAATCGCCACGAGCCCAATTCCGGCGACCGCCACCGTCGCGCCGTCTGGAAGCCTTTCGACGTAGCGCGTGACCGGGTAGGGGTTCAGCTGGGTGGGCTGGGATCCACCTCTCCGGGGGATCTGATTGTCGGTATGACCGGACGTCACGATCACGTGGTCGACGACCACCGTGTCGCCGTCGGCCAGGAACACCTCCTCGCTCCCGTCGCGCCTACCCACGAGGTCGACCGCCGAGGTCGGGTGATGGAGGATCTGCACGGTCGCCGGCGCTCCGGCGAGCAGCGCCCGGTAGAACCACTGGAGGTATTCGCCCATGATGCGCCGGGGCAGGAAGTGATGGGGTTCGATCGGTTCGCCGGTGCGATCGATGGCGCAACGGTCGTCCACCCACCGGTACCCCTGCGCCACCGCCCAGTCAAACAGGCCAACCGCGTAGCAAGGCTGATCCGCCTCACTGGCGAATGGATAAAGGCACAGCTGACCACACGGAGCGTTGAGCAGCAGGTAATCAGGCTGGGTGACGTCGTAGACGCCGGAGCCGGGAGTCCCGGGCTCGATCACGTGCACCTCGAGCTCGAGGCCAGGCGAAAGACCGCTGCGAGCCGTGGTGATGATCCGCTCGAGCGCGCAGATGCCCCACGGGCCCAGTCCGACGATTGCAATCCGTAGCAAAAGTGCTCTCCAGAGTTCCTCCTGAAGAACGTGGAGCACCGCCCGGATCTTTTGAGCCGGCGAGCCTGGCGAGCAAGTCTCCGGACGGCTACGGGCTCACGTAGGGAGCGATCGCATTCAAGCAGGCGTAGTTAGCCGAAGCGTCCGCCTGGCCGAACCAGATCATCGCGCCAGCAAAGCCGCCCTTGGCGGCATAACTGGCAGTACCTGCACAGTCGTGCGTGCCCGTGACGTCGATGCCGGCTGTGATCTTCGACGCTGGAATGCCTGAGTTGTTCTCCAGGTTCGTGATCCAAGTCGCGAGCTCCGAGCCGGTGGCGTCGTAGCTCATCGCGTTGAACTGGTCGATGTACGGATTCTCGATCTGGCCGATGTCAAAGCTCGTCGTCGGGTCCACGTCCGATGTGACCAGCGGCACGGCACCCGTGGCGGTCTTCACCGCCTTCGCATCGTCGTAGACATCTTGGGTACACGCCTTCAACTCGGCTGCCGTGAAACCGCCGGTGCCCACGTCCTGCTCAATATCGAGGTCGATGCCGTCGAACCCGTTCGACCGCATGTAGTTGACAAGGTTCTGCGCGAACGCAGTCACGTCCGCCGGCGAGCACGGATACGCCCAGTTCGGGTTCGTTGAGCCGCCGATGGTGATGATCGCCTTGCGGTTGTGCTGATGCGCGGAGCTCACAAACTGCGGCAAGTTGACCTGGTTGACGCTGTTGAACGCCGTGTCGATCGAACTGGGAGACGAGCACTCGCTGTTGACAGCGCTCGTGCAGGTCGTAAGCGAGAACAGGTCGACCTGTGTTACGGCCTTCCACGGGATCGTTGTGAAGGTGCCGCCGTCCCACGCCAGCCAGAACAGCACCGACTGATATCCGGCGGGCGGAGAAGGCGCAGGCGCCGGGGGCGTTGAGCCGGAGGAACCCGGGCCCGAGCCCGGAGTCCTGGTCGGGTTCGTCCCCGCCGACCCGGCGTTCCTGATCACCGCCGTGGCCCTAGACGTGGCCACCGCCTCTCCCCACCTGTTCCTCGCGAGTACGGTCAGGCGGATTGTGTGTCCGACGTCCCGCCTGGTGAGCTTGTAAGCGCGCGCCGAGTACGGGCGCCCGCGCCTGGAACGGTGGCGGCGCCTCGATCCGTGGAGGCGCCTGGATACGTGGATGACCTTGCAGCGCGTTCCGCGCGAGTTGCATCGCTTCCAGCGGTAGGCGAACTTGGAAGCGCGGCTCCAGCGGCCGCGGAAGGCGCGGAGCACGTGACCCGCCGCCGGCTCTCCCAAGATCCTGGGCCGGCTCCTGCGCATCGGTGCTCGGTGGCCACGACGTCCGTTTGCGACGCTCACGGAGCTTGTCGCGCAGAGCAGCGCGACCAGCGCGGAAACGCACATCAGGAGTGACACCAGACGGCGGTTTGTCTGCACAGTCAACCTCCGGTCCCTTGAGATCAACGCCCGTCTATCTACGGGCTCAGGCCCTGCCTACGGCATAACGACCTCGCGCGCGGCGCGACTCTAGCAGCGCTGACCAAAGTGTGCTCCGGCGGCTGGAGCCGGCGCCGCCTGCGCAGCGACGGCATCTTCACAGAACGACAACGAAGCAGTCGCTCTCAATCCGCTCCGTCGATCCTCGTCTTAGCCGTGTCCCGGCGGCAACGGAGCGACGCACTTACTCATGGTTCTGCCTGCAACGACCATAAAACCGTAAACCGGTTACCACCGTGATCGCGTACCAGGCGACGCCTCGGCGCGGGCGGCTGCGCCAAGCCTATTGGGGCGTAGCGCCGCGCCCGGCTCCGACGGCCGCAACGCCGCAAGAATCGGCGCATGCCGCCCGTTTTCTCCTCGACAAGCTAAGCACCCGGCTGTGCCGCAACGCGTTGGTGGTGCGGTTCTGAGGCCGGGACGGCCTGACGTGGCGAAGGTCACTGTCGGCGAACGGAAACCAGGAGCTGTAAGAGATGAACCTAAACGACGCGCGGACAAACAGGCAGAGGCGGCTCGCGTGAAGAAGTCGACCTCATACCGGCAAACGTTCCGGCAGCATCGACTGCTGCTGAGCGCGCCGATCGTCGTGGCGGTGCTCATCGCCGGGCTGCTGGTCCTTGCGAGCCCGAAGTCATACCAGTCAACCGCCAGCCTCTGGGTGGACACTCCCGCGACGACTGATTCGTCGCTCGGCAATCTCAACGTCGCCGTCACGCCACCCTCCACGCAAGAGCAGAACGTGCTCACCGAGCTGCTCGCGACGCCAAACTTCGTGCTCACGGTGGGCCATCACTCGCTGCTCGGCTCCTATCTCGCTGGTCACGGCTCGGGAGGCTTCAGTCTGTCCGGATTGCTCGGAGGAGGCGGCGGTTCGCTCAATTCTCAGATCCGCAGCGCACTGAGCTCCAAGCAGGTCACTTCGACGGTGCCTGGGCCCCAGGTGCTCCAGGTCAGCTTTTCGGGCCCGACCCCCGCGGTTGCGCAAAGCACGCTCAACGCGCTGGTGAGCGAACTTCAGAGCGATAGCGAGCTGTTCAGCCAGCAGCACAACCAGACGGCGCTCAGCTATTACAAGGCTCAGGTGCAAACCGCGACTCAAGCGATCCTGCAGGCGCGCAATCAGGCCGATGCCTACCGCAACCAGCACCCCGGCGCTACTACTGCAACCGATCCGAACCTCGCAGCATTACAGACCGCGGAGACTGCCGCTGGGAGCCAGTTGACACAAGCCAACGCCGGCCTCGGTGCGGCGGCCAGCGCCGTGCAGGGCGGTGCCACCATCACGCAGGTGCACGTGATCGACTCAGCCGCTCTCCCCACTTCTGCAACGGGCGGCAAGAAGACGGAGCTGGAAGGAATCGTTGGCGGTCTGCTCGCCGGCGTTCTGATCAGCTTTTTGGGAACCATTGCCTTGACCCGGCGTGAGTCCGATCCGTGGGAGGACGAGCTCACCGAGGTAGCAACGCCAGGACTCGACGCAAAAATTCCCCGCGAGGCTGACGTCGGTTCTGCCGTCAGCCACGGCGCCGGCACATCAAGCGCGAAGGGGCGAAAGGTCGGAGACCGACTCCAGGTCGTCAACACGCGACGTGTCGCTGCTGCGGGCAGGCGGTCGGGGCAGAAACTACCGCATGACATTCAGGAGACCCGCAGGTCGTGACTAACTGGGGATACCTCCTCCTCGTGGCATTTGTCGCGCTTGGCCTGACCAACCGACTCACGTGGCGCAAGGCCAGCCGGATCGCCGTGATTCTGACTGCGCTGGTCATGGTGGGCGTGTTCGCGAGCTACGGAGCCTTGCGTTGACATCACTGTCCGCAGTCGCCGCGGCGCCGCCCTCGGCGGTCCGCGGCGGAGCAGTCCGTGGGTTGATGTTCGGGTTCGCCCTCCTCGTGGGCGGACTGATCTTTGGCCTGGTAGCAGGCGACCTCGCAGCAGCTGGGCACTCCCTGGACGTGGTCGCTCTCGCCGCCGTGCTCCTGCCCGTCCTGTTTTGGAAGCGGCCGCAGTTCGGCCCGGTGGTTTTGCTCGCGGCGGCGGTGTTGGTCGAGCAGGTGGTCGCGACACCGCTAACGACCGCGGTCGACGAGCCGGGGGTCGGAGCTGTGCTCCCCATCCCGAACATCCCGATCACCTCCCATATCCCTCTCTTCGCGGGGATCGGCTCATTCCATCTCGAGCCTGCGGACCTTCTGCTCCTGATGATAGGAGTCATCTATCTACTGAGGACGACGCCGCAGACGCGCAACTGGCCGCGCACGCACGTAAGCCGTGCGCTTGCCGCCTTGCTCGGCTCCGTGGCTCTCGGAATCTTCATCGGCATGGGTCATCATGGCCAGCTTCGGGTCTCGCTGATGGAGGCCCGGCCGTATGTGTATCTGGCCGCTACGTACGTACTCACTGCCACACTGATCCGGACCCATTCGGCGATCCGAGCAGTCCTGTGGGGCTTTGTCGTAGCAGCAGCACTCAAGGCGGTACAGGGCGTCTACATCTTCATTGAGGTCAGAAACTGGCATCCGCGGCCCGACGCGGTCCTCGGTCACGAGGACGCGTATACGTTTGGCATCTACATCCTCCTCGTGGTCGCGCTATGGCTGTTCGAGGTCCCCGGTCGCCTGCGCAAAACCGCTACCTGGCTGCTCCCTCTCATCATCGCGGCGAATCTGGCCAACAACCGCCGCGCTGCTTGGCTCCTGCTCGGAGGAGGCCTCCTCGCGGTCGTCGTGATTGCCTACCAATGCCTGCCGGCCCGTAGACGAAAGCTGGGGCGCGCCGGAATGGTCGTCCTCGCATTCTCCGCTCTCTACATTCCCGCTTACTGGAACAAGACCGGCAGTCTCGCCCAGCCCGCCCGGGCGATCCACTCTCAGATCAGCCCTGATATCCGCGACGCCTCGTCTGATCTCTATCGCGTTCAGGAAGACGCGAACTTGAAACTGAACATCAAGCAGGGCGGACTGCTCGGCAAAGGGTTCGGCGTGCCGATCGACTACGCACTCCCGATCGTGAACATCAGCACGATCGATCCGAACATCAAGTACATCCCACACAACGGTGTCTTCTACATCCTGATGCGGATGGGGCTCCTGGGGGGAATTGCGATGTGGGCGCTGCTCGGGACCGGGATCGTCGCCGGTTGCCGGTTGGCGAGATCCGTCGACCGCGAAATAGCCGTGGTCGGAGCTCTGGTGGCCGGCGCACTGGTCGCCTACGCCCTCGAGGGGTCAATCGACCAGGGATTCTTCTTCTACCGGATCGCGTTCGAGATCGGCACGCTGCTCGGTCTGGCCGAGGCGGCGCGGCGGATACAGCGGACCCGCACTCGCTCCCAAGTGACATCAGGATGAGATCCGCATACGGGCGTCCAACCCGGTGGTCGTCTCGAGCGACCGAACCTCAGGGCGGGCCGCCCACTGCTGTCAACTCACGGTTGCACGGCGGACTACAGCTGTTCGGCATTCGCGCACTCAACTACGTGACAAATCACATCGTGGCGCACGTCCCAAGCTTGGCGCTCCGCCACGCCTGGTACCGGCGTGCCGTCGGCATCCAGATGGGACACAATGCGACCGTCCAGCTCGGCTGCTACGTATGGTTCTACGGCCCCGGAGGCACCCGTCGTAGCGGCGCACGAGTGGGCGAGAATTCGCTGATCAACCGGGACTGCACGATGGACCTCCGCGGAGGTTTGCTCATCGGTGACAACGTGAGCGTCTCGCCCGACGTTACGATCCTAACGAATTCACATGGGGTGAATGATCCGTCGTTTCGGGAGGAGAACGGGGCGGTCATCATTGAGGATCACGTGTGGATCGGTACCCGCGCGATGATTCTCCCTGGCGTGACCGTGGGACGTGGGGCGGTCGTCGCGGCGGGATCGGTGGTTGTCAGCGATGCACCGCCAATGATGATCGTCGCCGGGGTTCCGGCGAAACCGGTCGGCGCACGAGACGCCGCGGCGACCGGATACCTCCTTAACGGCCGTCCGCCCCTGTTCGAATAATGGTCAACGGCGCCCAAGTAGTCTCGGACGACCAGCTGGCGGAGAGCGGCGACGCATCGTGCGACTACCGCGCCGGCCCTCTCGGAGCGGTGGGGCTGGACCTCGGAGAGCCGGCGGCCGCGCATCCCCCTCCGCCAGTCACGGAGGACGTGACTCCGGCCGGCCACGGCGGATGTGACTCCGGCGGCCACGGCGGATGCGAGTCCGCCGGCCACGGCGGATGCGAGTCCGCCGGCCACGGCGGATGCGAGTCCGCCGCCGGCGAGGAAGGATCCTCCTCCTCGGGTCGCCCGGAACCTGGGCGCCCTCGCCGGCGGGCAGTTGGTGACCTGGACGATGACCCTTGCTTGGGTCCTGATCGTGCCGAAGGCGCTCGGGCCGAGCGGCTTGGGCATCCTGGTCTCTGCCCAGTCCGTCAGCGGCGTGCTCACGATCGTGCTCGGCCTCGGGACGCGTGTGTACCTCGTCCGCGAGATGGTGATCGCTCCCCAGGAGGGTCCAAGACTGCTGGGCACAGCCATCGTCGTGCGGCTGATCCTGGCGCCAGTGGTCGGGCTTGCCGCGGTCGTATGGGCCCGCATCGCTCACGACGGCCACGACGCGACTGTTGTCCTCTACCTCATCACCGCCATGACCATCTTGACGCTGCTGGCTGAGCCAATGCAGGCGGGTTTTCAGGCACTCGAGCGGATGAAGTACCTCGCCTATGGCGACATCATCAACAAGACCGCCCAAAGCCTGATTGGCATTGCCCTTGTGATCATCGGCTTCAGGACCGTCGCGATCGCCGCGAACATGGCGATCGTCGCGGGCGTCGTGCTCGTGCTCTACCTGTTGTGGCTCAAGCCTTTCCTACGCATCGACATCCGGACGAACACGCGGCGAGTCACCAACATGGCGCGGCAGAGCCTGGCCTACTGGTCGTTTGGACTGTTCGGCTTTTTCTACTTTTGGATCGACACGATCTTGCTCTCGCTGATGACACCATCGCAAGTCGTCGGTTGGTACGGAGCAACAACCCAGATCTTCCAGACGCTCATGTTCCTCCCGGTTCTCGTCTCGACCGCCTGGTTGCCGCGGCTCGTATCGGCCTTCTCACACAGCCGCGAGCATTTGATCAAGACCGCGCGAGCGCCGATTGAGTTCATCCTGGTGACGAGTATCCCGATTGCCGCCTTTACCGCAATGGCGGCTCCCCACTTGATCCACGCTGTCTATGGCGCCAAGTTCGTGAACGCGATACCGGTCATGGTCGTTCTCGCCTTCTGCATCCCTCCGATCTTCATGAACATCATGCTCAGTCAGGTACTGCTCGCAGAGAAGCGCCAGGGCGTATGGGCCGCTGTGATGGCGGGAGCCGCCGTCTTCAATCCGCTGCTCAACCTCGTGCTGATTCCGCTGACCGAAACCCGCTATCACAACGGCGCCATCGGCGCGGCTGTCAGCCTCGTCATCACCGAGCTCCTAATGGACATCGCCGGCTTCATGCTGGTGGGCCGCCGCGTCTTCGATCGTGGCGTCATCCGACGGTGCATGCTCGTGCTGGCAGCGTCCGCGGGCATGTGGGGCGCCTTCATCGCACTGCGAGGATTCGGCACGCTCGCTTCATTCGCCGCCGCCGGCGCTACGTTCGTACTTCTGGCACTGATCTTCCGCGTCGCAACAGACGACGAAGTAGCCATGCTGCGAGCGGGGCTCGCGCGGCTGCGCGGGCGCCTGGTGGCGAGATCCACCTAGCAATAACTGATAGCTCTACGTATCGGGTGGGGGGCGCGATGGCGCTCGCCGCGGGGGTGTGAGCGCCGGCGCACTCCGCGCGCACCCGAGTGTCGCCGCCGGCGCATTCCGCCCGCACCCGGAGGTTCGCCGCCACCGCGGTCCGTGCACCCCCGGGCGGGTGTCGCCGCCGGCGCGTCCCGGGAGCAAAATCTCGGTCACCCGCGCCGGTCAGACCCGCCGTGGAGCTCAGGGTGCGCTATGCGAACCGAATCCCCGCCACCCCTCGAACTGAGGATCGGTGAGCGAGATTTTGCGGGCTCTCCTCTCGTTTGAGTGGCTCGCGTTGCTGACGGTCGGTGAGTAATGTTTTGCCTGGCTGGTTTTGAGCCGGGCAATTGGGATTTGCTGCCTGTCACGGAACGCGAAGACCGCGGATCCCCCCCTCTCGTGCTTAGGTAGGATGGAGCGTGACTGCGCGAGGGGGGTCGCCCGCTCGCACGGATGCGAACGGAACTGGGCACGGACAAAGACCCGGACTACGGCGGTCTTTCGTGCCGCTTACAGGCTCAAAAAAGCCACTCAAACGACAGAGGAACCGATTTTGCTCGTTTGCCTCGCCCGGGCGACACCCTGCTCTCTTGGCCCGCCCCGGCGTCACCCCACCGGGCGCGCCCCCGCAGGGCGCGCCCGAATTCACTGTCATCCCCCGCGAGACCGGACATACCCAACGTTAGAGGCGCTCGTCGACTCGGAGCGACGGGGGGCACGTAGCGGCTCGCAGTGAACCGCCGGGGCACGTAGCGGCTCGCAGAGGCCCGCCCGAGGCGCTCACCTCACCATGAACCGCAGCGAGCGGTCGGGGCGCGAGGTGACCGAGGCGCCTCGGCGCAGAATAAGTCGGCAGAGGCAGGCGTCCGTCCAGCCGCGCCGACCATCGTGCAGAGCACGACAAACCGCTCGAAACCGCGCAAACAGACAGCGTTGGACGAACGTCGTTGACGTGGGCCATCGAGTCACTGCTATAGCGCGACTCGATGGCCCACGTCCCGGTGCTCGAAGCTTTCACGCACGGTTGAGCAGCCGATCCCGCCCGTGGAGAGAGGGCCGCTCGCCAGAAGCGTGTTGATGCTCTCCCACCCGGCGTCGGCCCCGGATTTCCCCGCGTAACGGAGCTGCGCACTTGGCCGGCGTTCCGCCTCACCGCCGGGGAGGACCCGCGACGGATAGGACAGCACGCGGGCGTCGCTCTCAGCCGCGGCTGGACAGCAGCAGGGGCTTACGGCTCATGTAGTGCGCCTTGATCCATGCGCCGTAACCACTGTACGGAGCGCCAGCGTAGCTGCTGATCAATGCGCTGCAGTTCCCCCAGGTGTTCCACGTCCATGCCTCGTAGCCGATGTGATGAGAGTCTGCCCAGTCCACGATCGTTGAGATGTGACGCGTGCCGCAATCCGAAGCATCGTAGCTCTCGCCCATCTCGCCGAAGATGAGCGGCACGCGCCGTGCGACCGGCGCGAACGTGGCGCGAAAGCATCCGACGTTGTCGCAAACGTTCTTGCCGTATACGTGGGCCTCGGCGATCAGCTGATGCCGCGGGTCTTTCGGCTCATGCGACAGCCACCGGGAGAGGTCGTTCGCAAAGGCGATTCCCGGGATGGAAATGATGCCGCTGTATCCCGCACCACGCATGACGTTGACGGCCTGCTGCATTCCAGCGGTCCGATAGGGAGTGTTCTTCGGCCCGAACGTGGCTGCGCAGATTCCGCCTCTGAGGAAGCAGTTGGCATCGGCGACCGTCTCCCCCCACGGCGCGAGGATCACGTCGGGATCGCTCTTGAAGGTGGCGGCCATGCCCGCCCAAACGGCGGGGGAGTGATCCTCGTCGGGGGCCCCGGCTTGGTAGGTGGCGCGGTATGAGCCAGGCGCCGCCCAGATCAGGGACAGTTCCGCGTACATGCCGTAACGGTGCAGCAGCTGAACGTAATTCACGATCGCCCTGCGATAGCTCGCGCCCGAGTATTGAGGCTTGACGCCGTGGATGCCGAGCCAGCAATCCTCGTTCAGCGGTATGCGAACGATGTTGACGTGCCAGGAGGCCATTGCTGCTACCGACGCAGGACCCGAGGGACCGTCGAAGATCCCGGCGCCCTGGATGCAGGAATACTCGGTCCCCGCGCGGTTGACGCCCTGAAACTGAATCGTCCGCCCGAACTTGTCGAGGATGCGATTGCCGGAGACGTGAAGACCCGCCGGCGGATCGGAGTGGCCGCTGGAGGAGCTCGCTGCGCAGCCGGCGAGCAGCGCCGCGACGGCGATGCCGAGGGCGATCGTGAGGCCGCGAAGGAGGACTCGCGATCTCAACACGGACGTCTTCTCCGCAAGCTCACTTGAGCACCGAAGCCCGGTTGTGTTGCCATGAGTGCCACCACCGGGAATTCGCCTCCGCTGAGACCTCGTGGCCCGCGAACTCGCTTGGAGGGGGCAAGGCCCCCACGCTGCCCGCGTCTCCTCGGGCGCCGATGTGGCGATACACCGACTCCAGACGTTCCCCCGCCAGATCCCATGAGTAATTTCGCTCGACGAGGTCTCGTCCCGTTCGTCCGAGCTTGTCCACGGTCGCCGGGTTGTCGAACAGATCGCAAATCCTCGAAGCAAAAGCGGGTGCATCGTCGCCGATCAACAGGTGCTCCCCGTCGCGCACAGCGACACCTTCACAGCCAAGCGATGTAGAGACGATCGCTTTGCCCATCGCGAGCGCCTCGACGACCTTTAGCCGGGTACCCCCGCCGATCCTGACGGGGACGGCAACAACGGCTGCATTCTGTAGGTGCGGCCGGATGTCGGGAACCTCTCCGAGCAACTCGACGCCGGGTCGGAGCAGGTCTCGGACCTCCACACCCGTCGTGCGTCCCACGATCTTCAGCCGTGCATCAGGAGAGCGGCGCAGCACGAGCGGCCAGATCTCCTCGATCAAGTATCGGGCGGCGTCGAGATTCGGGCGGTAGGTCAGGATCCCGTTGAAGGCGACTGTGTGTGGCTGCACCGGCGACATCGAGGGGGCGAAGTAGTCGAGGTCCACGCCGTTTGGAACCACCGCCACCGGAGTCTGCGGGGCGCGCGCGCGTACGATCGGCGCTTCACGCTCTGAGGTCACAACGCAACCGTCGACTCGAGCCCACCAGCGCTGCTCGAAGCGGCGGAAGCGCGCGTGCTCCACGCGATTGAACCCGCGACGTGGGATGGATCGCTCGGCCTCGGACATGCGCCGGAACACCTCATATTCGATGTTGTGCTCGTCAAGCACCAGTCGCGTGTTGCGGGGGAACGTATAGCCGCAGAGGTAACTTGATTCGAGCTGAACGACGTCGATCCTCTTGGTCGAGCACAACTCGGTGATTGCGTCCTGCATGCGAACCGAGTACACATCTCTGCAGCAGTACGGTCGGAGGGAAGCCATCGAGAGAGCTTGCGCCATCCTCTTCGCGCTCACCGACACGAGCTCCCGTTCGACGACTCGCACTGACAATTCCTTCTCCAGTGCCGCTACGCCGTCTTGTTCGTGCGGCGAGACGTAACTGAGCAGCGTCACCTCGTGATGTGCCGCGAGTTGGCGGGCGAGCTGATAGACCCGGGTGGCGAAGCCGGAGCGAGGCGGATACGGGAACTGCGCTGAGACAATCAGAATATTCAAACCTCGCTCCTTACCTCGGGCTGCGAGGCCCGCTCTGTGCGCACCCACGTGTCGCCACGGAACCTTGCGACGCGGCGGGCCTGCACGATCTTGGTCAGTACGAACAGTGGTGCGCGGAGGAGTGCGACGTATCCCGACATTGGCGCATCCCCCGCTTTCAGCCCGATGAGCACAAACAGTGGGATCGATGCCGCTGCTGCGAGCCACGGGCCGAGTGCCCACACGGGCAGCGCCCCGGTGACGAGCAGGCAGGTGCCAATCAGTGAGCCACCGAGAACCGCAGCAGCGAGGAAGCCGACCGGCGGCACCGCCAGGTCAAAGGCCACCCCCAGCAACGACGGCCTGCGCTCGCGGAGGGCACGAAGGATCAACTGCCGCAGATGTGTGCGGGCAAGGAAGACCTTTCCGCCTTCCCACCTGAGTTGTTGCTCCGCAGCGGCCTGAGGGTTCGGGGCGGCGGGCGACATGAGGATAGCGGCGCCGGCAAAGGCGATACCGATGCCGTCCGCGCGCAAGCCGAGGCTGTATTCGGCGTCCTCCGCGCTTGTGAAGGCTTCCCAGGGCTTGGCGAGAAGCAGGTCCCGAGCGAGGAGCATCCCGTTTCCGGCCAGGTGCGTCGCAGACAATCCCAAGACGGCGCGACCAGCGGGACGGACACGGTTGATCAGGAGGAACGCCGACGCGCGCAGTGCCGCGCCTGTCGAGTCATTGGGGACGAGAAGGGACTCCCCCTGCACGGCGCGCGCACCTGCTTCGAACGGCTGGACGAGTCTTACGAGGAACCGAGGGTCGGCGATTGAATCCGCGTCGAGGACCACGATCCCTGCGGCTGCCGGTTCCGTGGCGAGGAGCCGATCAATCGCCCATCGAAGCGCTTGCCCCTTACCGCGAGCGTCTGGCTCATCACGCGCCATCACCGCGTGCGCACCCGCCCGAGCGGCGACCTCCGCCGTCCCGTCCGTGCAGTTGTCCGCGACAACCACGATCCTGTAGAGCTCGGCCGGATAAGTCTGATTGCGGAGCGAGCGCACACAGTCCGCGATCAGCTCCGACTCGTTGTGGGCGGGCACGAGGACTAGAAGCTGGCTGCTCGGAGGCAATCGGACCTCCTCCGGCGAGTAGAACAGGGCGGCGACCGAGAGAACCAGGAGGTGCACCGCGAACACCGCTGCAATGCAGCCTGCCACGACGAAGACAACGCACAGGACCGTCAGCGCTGCGGAGGAAAGGACAGTGGTGGCAAGGCCGCTCATGACGTCGTCAGATCAACGGTTGGCGCTCACCGGGCCTTACGCCGGCAGTCCGCGCTCGGGCGCCCCGCACGTGATCCGCTTTCACTCAGGCTGGTGAGAAAACAGCTGAATCAGCTGCTCGCGCCGGCTGGCGGAAGAAGCGCGGCCGTATCGCCGGCTGCGTCGCATACGGCACTGGCGCTTTGCCGCCCCGAGAAGTAGCACACGACGCGCGTGGCGCGGCCCGTCAGCGGATCGACGACGCGGAGATGACGAGCCTCGGGAGAACTCGAGCCTGGGTATTCGCCGTACGCCCTCTCGATCGCTCCCGCCAGCTGACACGTCATGCCGTTTGCGACAGCCGTCCCTTCCAAACAGGTTCGGACGACGGCTCCCTTGCTCGGAGGCCAATGCAATCGCCTGGCGGGTCTGGTCGTCGTCTCATCCGCTGCACCGCGCGTGAGGGCAGGCTGCGACGAGGACGCGGGCGCCGGCTCCGGGTTGGGACCGATCTCCTGCTCGCCCATGCACCGATTGATGGCTTGCACCGGAACCGATCTGAACCCCTCACGGTCGCGATTCTGGGCCCAACTCACAACGTCAGACGCAACCGCCACCTGGTTCGACTCGGCCTCGAGCTCCGTCAGTGCGCACTGGCATACAGCCGCGTCTCCCAATGCGCCTCCAAGCTGCCCGACACCGCATCTGTGTAAGAAAGAGACGCGCTCCGCCATCGTGAAATGCTGCCCGGCCTCGTCAGCTCGAGCAGTCGTATGCCCCTGTCCGCTCCCGCCACATCCAGCCGCCAAGATAGCGCCGAGACCGACGATTACCCTGGCCACCACGGTCGTTCTCATGACTGCACTCTCACTTCAAGCGTGTCGGCACTGCATCCACGCACGTCGGTCATTCCCGGAACCCTGCTAGCCGGCCTTGTAGGCGACCGCGACCGTGGCGTCGGCCGTTGAGCCGGAACTGCTCGCCCAGGTACCGTTGACCGTCTTTTGCCCGTTCGCGATGTCGATCTGGTACGCGTCCGTCACCGAGCTGTAGAAGTTCAGCTGGTTGAAGGAGTCGATGGTGAGGTTCGGCGCGATCGGAGTGCTCGTGGTGACCGCATCGATCGTCGACCAGCCGAGCACCAGGTCGTTCGGGTTCGACGTCGTGAGCCCCACATTCCAGCCGGCCACGCCAGCCTGTGCGTTTGAGGCCACAGCATCGACCGCGTTGGTGGCGGCGATGCCGGCGAACGACGCCGCCGCCATGTCTCCATGGTTGACGCTACCCGAGAACGTGGCGGTGATCGCAGTCCCTGACGGCAAGCCGGTCGGGGCGCTGGCGGACGCGATCGCGACGTGGAAGTTTGCCGCGTCCTTGACCTGCTCGTCGACTGACCAGGTGAGGCCGCCGCCGGCCACGGACGAAAGGGTGCGCGTGGCGTTGCTCCAGGTCACGAACGCGAACACGCGTGTCTTGGAAGCAGCTGCTGCGCTCGTCGTCATCTTCATCGTGGTACTGCCGACGTTCTCGACATGCGTGCCGAGATCCTTGTCGAACGAGATCGACGAGCTGCTGCCGGTCCCGGAGACACCGATCGACTGCGGCGAGTTGGGCGCATTGTCCGTGAGCTGGATGCTTGCCGAGCGGCTGCCGAGGGCGCCGGGGGTGAACGTCACCGAGACTGTGCAAGTCGAACCCACGGCAAGCGTCGCCGGGGTCACCGGACAGTTATTGGTTTGCGCGAAGTCGCCGGCGTTGGCACCAGTCACGGCGATCTTGCCGATCGTCAGTGGGGCCGTCCCCGAGTTGGTCAACGTCGCCGACTGCGACGAGCTGGTGGCCCCCACCAGCTGTGAGCCGAACGCAAGGGTCGAGGGAGCCAGTCCCACAGTGGGAGCGATACCCGTCCCCGCGACCGCAACCGACTGCGGGCTGTTGCCCGCATTGTCGCTGATCTGGATGCTGGCCGACCGGTTGCCCGAGCCCGTCGGAGTGAACATGACCGAAATCGAGCAGTTTGCCCCCGTAGCGAGGGTCGCGGGCGCGGCCGGGCAGTTGTTGGTCTGCGCGAAGTCGCCGGCGTTCGCGCCCGCGAGCGCGATGTTGCTCAGCGACAGCGGCGCCGTCCCGGAGTTCGTGAGCGTCACCGAC
The DNA here is from genome assembly GCA_963767695.1 of uncultured Solirubrobacterales bacterium. Lineage (GTDB taxonomy): Bacteria > Actinomycetota > Thermoleophilia > Solirubrobacterales > Solirubrobacteraceae > Palsa-465. Next base: position 70,267 of record CAVYFE010000024.1, on the reverse strand, counting down.
TGCGACGAACTCGTCGAGCCAACCAGCTGCGAGCCGAACGTCAGGCTCGATGGCGAAAGTGAGACTGCTGGCGCCGGAATGGCGCCGGTACCGGTGAGCGCGACGCTTTCGGGGCTGTCGCCCGCGTTGTCGGTGATCTGGACGTTGGCTGACCGGCTCCCGCTTGCCGTCGGCGCGAAGGTCACGGAAATCGAGCAGGTTGCGCCCGTCGCGAGGGTCGCGGGCGCGCTCGGGCAGTTGTTGGTCTGCGCGAAGTCGCCGGCGTTGGCCCCCGCCACCGTAATGTTGCTGAGCGACAGCGAGGCGGTCCCAGAGTTGGTCAAGGTGACCGACTGCGCCGCGCTCGTGTTGCCGATCAGTTGCGAACCAAAGCCCAGGCTCGATGGCGTCAGGCTCACCGCGGGAGCGGCCCCCGACCCGGAGAGCGCGACGCTCTGGGGGCTGTCACCCGCGTTATCGGTGAGCTGGAGGCTGGCGGACCGTACACCGCTGGCGCCCGGGCTGAACGCAACCGCGATGGTGCAGCTCGAGCCGGCCGCGAGCGTCCCCGTGCCCACCGGACACGTATTGGTCTGGGCGAAGTCGCCGGCGTTCGCGCCCGCGAGCGCGATGTTGCTGATCGACAGCGGCGCGTTCCCCGAGTTCGTGAGCGTCACCGACTGATTGGCGCTCGTGCTGCCCACCGGCTGGGAGCCGAATGGCAGGCTGGAGGGGGACATCGAAACCGCCGGAGCCAACGGCACGCCTGTGCCTGTGAGCGCCACGTTCTCCGGGCTGTCGCCCGCGTTGTCGGTGATCTGCACGTTCGCGGACCGGCTCCCGGCCACGCTCGGGGCGAACGAGATCAGAATGCTGCAGGTCGCGTTGGCGGCCAGCGAACTGGACGCGCCGGGGCAGTTATTGCTCTCGACGAAGTCGCCGGCATTGGCGCCGGTCACGGCAATGTTGCTGATCGCCAGCGGCGCCGCTCCGGTGTTGGTCAGGGTCACCGGCTGCGTGCCGCTCGTGCTCCCCACCAGTTGCGAGCCAAAGCTCAGCGCCGCTGGCGTCAGGCCCACGGCCGGTGCGGTCCCGGGCCCGGACAGACTCACGCTCTCCGGACTGTCGCTGGCGTTGTCGGTGACCTGCAAGCTGGCAGCGCGAACACCTGCTGCAGACGGAGCGAACAGCACCGAGATCGTGCAGCTCGAGCCGGCCGCGAGCGTCCCGGTACCCACCGGACAGCTATCGCTCTGCGCGAAGTCGCCGGAATTCGTGCCCGCGACCGCGATGTTGCTGATCGACAGCGGCGCGTTCCCCGAGTTCGTGAGCGTCACCGACTGATTGGCGCTAGTGCTGCCCACCGGCTGCGAGCCGAATGTCAGAGCCGACGGGGCCAGCGTCACCGCCGGCGCCGTGAGCGGAGCCGACAGGCGGTTCAGTATGTTCGCGGTGATCCGCTGCCCGATCGGGCTCGCGACATTGCTACCGCAATCGCACCAGCCATCGTTGTAGCCGTTGTCGACGGCGAAAGCCCACTGGATGGTTCCCGCCGCGAAGACCGTCGCGCCGCTCGGCGCCGTGTATAAGGTCGCGTCCGACCACGCGTTGACGCCGTTGTCTGACGCGGGCACGAACGAGTGGCCTACCTGATCGATTCCCGCAGGCTCGGACGGTACGTAAGGCGAGAGACTCGAGGCATTCGCCGCGCGCTCGTCGAATTCGTACCCTACGAGCCCTGGGAGCGCGTTCTGTCCCGGTCCGCTGGTGACCACTCCGGTGGTGCCATTTCCGGTGTAGTTCACGAGCCCCGTTCCGGCATAGATCCAGCTATTCGCGTCGGAGACGAGGAACGGCCGCGCGGTAGCGACCCCGTTCTGCATCACCCCGAGGATCGAGTTCTCTGGCTGCTCGGGAGTCAGATATCGCCACTCGTACGTCGTGGAACCGGGTAACGCGCCCTTGTCATCGAATATTCGGCGGTCGGCCGCTCCCGCGTAGTCCGATTGAAAGACCACGCGCTGATAGATGTCGTTGGCGCTGAAGAACGCCATGTTCACGCCCCCGGCGATCGCGTTCTTGATGCCGTTCCGCATGTTGTCCGAGTAGTACTCGTCGTGGCCGGTGTTGACGAACACGCGGTGATTGAGCAGCAGAGCGGGATTGGTCTCCAGATCGACGTCCGTCACATAGTCGGTGTTGTACCCCTGAGACTCCATCCAGCGAATCAACGGGAAATCCCAGTCCATCAAGTTCCCGGCGCCATCCTCGGACCCTTGGTCCATGTAGGGCCGGTCAAAGGACACCGTGTAGGCGCGGCTTCCAGGAAGGTCCTGCATCGTCACGTCGTTGATGCGGCCGTAGAGAGTGATGCCCGTGTCGTTGTTCCCCGCCCCGCCCCAGAAGTTGTAGGCCTGCCAAGTGTTGACGTCGAGGGAATAGACGACGGGCGCGTTGTCGGAGTCATCGCGCACTACGAACGTCATGTAATTCTGAAGCCCGTCATCGAGCCGGGTCAGCTTGACCAGATAGACGCCGGTAGTCCATGAGGTCGGTACGTTGAGCGTATAGGTCGGAGTCCACTGACACTCGGTCATCCCGTATGTGGGATCGGTGGCCGTCGCGTCTTGCGGACACGACGGTTGCGTGAAGCCGCTCAAGGGCCCCACGTGTTGCATCAGCCGGCCGCCGCAGGATGGCGCGCACGAGGTTCCGTCCGGGTTGGTTCCGTGCGGGTACCAACCCAGGCGGTATACGTCCATGTTGTACTGCGCGTTCGCCGAGAGCGAGACCATGAACTGGATCTGACCGCCCTGATCGACGCTCGTCTCCGACGCGTAGCCCTCGATCTCGTGCTTCGTCGCTTTGGCGTAGTTAGTGAACTGCCAACTCGTCGTCCCTTGCTGCTGGTTCTCCTGCACGATCGGATTGGTCGCCGCTGTCGCTGCTGAAGCGGCTGACAAGAAGATCGCCACGAGGACGGCGCAAACAATCGGCAGAGCCCAACCCGACCTGCCCCATTGCCCCGATCCTCGGCGAAGCAGATTCGAATGCTTTGCCAAGGTTTCGCCAGTCTAATCAGGTTTTAAGTAAATATGAAGGTTAGTGACGTTTGCCGTGCGCCAACCTAGCCGGTTGGGTAGGCGAACGCTGTGTCTCCTCGCCCACCTGACGGTCGCCCAGCAGGGTATGGACCAGCGACAGGTAGTAATCGCGCTGGTGCATCCACCTGTAGGGCTCGTTAGTTGTGCTAGCGCTCTGCACGAGCTGGCTCGACTGGCCGGGATACCTGTAGAGCTCGTCGATCGCACGCGCCAGGTCCGCATCGTCGTCGGCGTCGAAGTACTGCAGCGAGCCGGTCGGAAAGTACGCCATGACAGACCTGGTACGCGAGCAGATCACCGGTCGGCGCATCGTGATCAGGTCGAACATTTTGTTGCAATGCGTGAGGTCCCGGAAGGCATCACGCTTCATCGCGACCACGCCTGCATCGGCGTCGGCGATGGCGGCGAGGAGTTCGTCGATCGGAACGTAACCGTGGAACCTGACTTCCTCCTGCAACTCGAGCTCCTCGACCATCTGGCGCAGCTCGTCTTGGCAGGAACCATCTCCATACACCTCGAGGGCGAGGCCGGGTATCTGCCCGCGCAGCCGGCTCATCGCGCCGATGATCGTGTCCAGCCCATACCGCTCTTCAATCGTCCCGTGGGAGATCAGCGAGAAGCGCCCCTCCCGGCGCCCGCGAGGTGGGAAGCGCGTTGGGTCGAATGTCGACTCGTCGGTGCTGTTCATGACCACGGCGATCCGGTCCCCCGGCGCGCCGCGTGAGACGAAGGCCTCTCGCATCTGCTCAGTACAGGTGATCGTGAAGCTCGCGAAGCGGATACTGGCCTGCTCCAGGAAATTGAGCACCCGAACGGCCGGATGGCGACGGGTGGTGCCGAACTTCGTTGCGAAGAACTCGGGCATGCATTCGTGCAGATCCAGCAGGACCGGAACGCCGCGCAGTCGCGGTCCGATCGCGGCGAACACGAGCCAATCCGGCACGCTGTTGACCTGCACGAGATCGAAGCGGCGACGACGGTCAAGCCAGGCCACGTAGAGGGCGGCGAGCAGCGGGAAGACGATGTACTCGAACAGGTATCGGGGCACCCCGGCTCTGCGATGGGTCATCGGCAACCGATGGATCGTCAGCAACCCGTCGCGCTCGCGCCGTGCTTCATCGGGACCGCGCATGCACACGACGTCAACCGAGTTTCCCTGGCCAGTCAGCGCGCGGATCTCGCGCCGGACCCGAGGGTCTTGCGGCACGAAGAACTGACGAACGATGCAGATTCGGGCCATCAAGCCAGTGAACGTCTGGCTTGCTCGAAACTTGCAGAGCCGGCGGACCCCACTCCCAAAGAGCGGTATTTCGATCCTAGCCTTCACGCGCGGCCGCCCGATGTGCATGCTTGCAGCCCGTGACGCCTGTTAGCTCGATCGACGCACTACGCGTTTTCCCAGATCATCCGGACCTCGACGAGGTGGAGATCTCGCCTGCCGACGAGGTGGAGATCTCGCCTGTCCACGCGCCCGATCTGATCGAGACGGCGGACGAGCACACGCGGCGTCTGTTGGGGCGCCGCACAACATCCAGGCGTGGTCGGATGGTTCCCCGGATGTTGGTCCTGGCCGACCTCATCGGGCTGACGCTCGCGTATTTGCTGGCCACGGTGCAGTGGAGCGGCCATGGGACCTTCGGCTCGACGAGGGCGCTCGCGCTGTTCGTGCTCACGCTCCCGTGCTGGGTTCTGGTGGCCAAGCTTCACGGCCTGTATCACCGCGACGAGGAATACGCAGACCACAGCACGACGGACGACATCGTCGGCGTCTTCCACCTGGTGACGATCGGCGCCTGGCTGATGCTCGTGGCCTTACGCCTGGCGGGATGGAACAGGCCCGGAATAGTCAGCATGATCGTCTTCTGGCTCTTCGCGCTGTGCATCGTTCCACTCGCGCGCACGATCGCGCGGCGAGCGTGCAAGCGAAACCAGGCCTACGAACAGAACACGGTGATCGTCGGTGCGGGCGACATCGGCCAGCTGATCTGCCGGAAGTTCATCAAGCACCCCGAGTACGGCGTAAACGTCGTCGGGCTCGTCGACACCGCGCCCAAGATCCGGCGCCCCGATCTCCCCGACCACATCTCTATTCTCGGTGGCCCTGAGCGGCTGCCCGAGATCATCGAGCGCCTCCAGGTCGAGCGAGTGGTGATCGCGTTCTCCAACGAGCCGGTATCGGAACTGCTCAAGCTGTTGCGGCGACTCCGGTCACTCGGGGTTCAGATCGATCTCGTGCCGTGGCTGTTCGAGCTGATCGGTCCCCGCGTGTCGGTCCACACGGTCGAGGGTCTCCCGCTCCTCGGACTGCCTCCTCAGCGCGGTTCGGCGACCGCGCGCGTCCTCAAGCGCGCGCTCGACATCGTCGTCGCAGGGGTCAGCCTGATGATCCTCGCGCCCCTGATGGCCTATATCGCGCTTGCGATCCGTCGCGACTCCGTGGGCCCGGTGCTGTTCCGGCAGACGCGCCTCGGCACGGGGATGAAGGAATTCACCGCGCTCAAGTTCCGGACGATGAAGGTCAATACGGATACCGAGGCCCACCGCGAGTACATCCGCCGCAGCATGTCGCGCGGTGCCGGGGCGGAGGGGAACGGGCTCTACAAGCTCGACCGATCCGACGCCGTGACGGGCGTCGGACGCTGGCTGCGGAAGACCAGTCTCGACGAGCTTCCTCAGCTCATCAATGTGCTCAAAGGCGACATGTCGCTGGTCGGGCCTCGCCCGTGCATTCCGTACGAGGCTGAGAACTTCGAACCCCATCACCTCGACCGCTTCGCGATGCCCCAGGGCATCACCGGGCTGTGGCAAGTCACCGCCCGGGCGAATTCCACCTACGTCGAGGCGCTCGACCTCGACGTCGCCTACGTCCGCGACTGGTCGCTGGGGCTCGACCTCCGGCTGCTTCTGCGCACGCCGCTCCAGCTCCTGCGCCAGCGCGGCTCGACCGCCTGAGCCGGCCCCGGCCGTTCAATGGCTTGAACGATCCCCCGGTCCGGCCGGCCTATTGCGCCGCTGCTCGCCGCCGTCGATGCTTTCCAAGCCGCCTCCCGGATGGCAGGAGGCAAAACGGATCAAGGTCAGCGTCAGGAGGCACAGACCAGATGATGGGGGCAACGCCGGAGGTCTTCGGCTCAGACACGCAACGAACCGACGCCGTGCGGCGCCTGGTGATCGTCGCTGACAACTCGCTGATCGTCGAGGCGATACGCGCTGGTTTTCGAGGCAACGGCGAGTTCAACCTAGTTGGTCGCGCTGACGCGCGCAGAACCTCGGCCCGGACGATCCTCGGCGCAGAACCCGATGTGATCCTGCTCGACGACATGGAGCAATCCGAGCGGTCGCTCGAGCTCCTGGAAGAGATCCGCACCGACGACGAGCATATCGCCGTGATCCTGCTCAGCATCTATCTGGACGCTGATTGGCTCGAGCGAGCCTTTGCCGCCGGGGCGAGCGGAGTCATTTCGAAGGCTACCCATCCGGTCGCACTCGCGACGCTCGTGCGCGAGACGCTCAACGGACACATCTTCCACCGGCACCCGGCGGCGCGCTGCACTACCGACGCCCCACAACCGGCGATCGCCGCGGCGGGCCAACTGCCGCTCACCGCGCGTGAGCTCGAAGTGCTGCAGCTCGTCGCCTCCGGCGCAACCAACGGCGACGTCGCCCGGCAGCTGTGGGTGACCGAGCAGACCGTCAAGTTCCACCTCCGCAACATCTACCGCAAGCTCGATGTGGCAAACCGGACCCAGGCCACCCACTTCGCGCACGTCCAGGGCCTGGTCGACGCACGCGTCGCGGGCGCGGCACCCGCCCTCACGATCGCCTCATAGTCCCAACGCAAGGTGAGGGAACTTGCGGGCGTTGCTCAGCAGAGAATGCGTTTCAGGACAACCGCACAAGGGCGCTTTCGGCGAGGAGCCACGGGCATTCTCGTGTTTGCCCTGGCGTTCCTCGCGATCGGCGGCTACATCGTCTGGAATCGAGTCAGCTCATCGACGGCAAGGGTCGCGATGACCCCGGCCCGCCACCCCCGGATCGGGTGGGCAGCATGCAACCGCAACTCGCGTAGCAGCAAGCCCTCAACTTTCAAGCCATTGTCCGACGCCAGCGCCGCCTCGCTCATCACGCCCCAGCGCGAGACTCGGGCCTACAACGCCAGGGCGTATGCGATCGACGGCAGGTCGTTTGCGCCGGGCAACGACTACGTACCAACCAGCGCGCAGCTTCGGAGCTTCGAGCACTCGAGGACATCGGCGGGGCAACCGGTGCTTCGGTTCAACCCGTACTTCCGCTACGTGGATGGTCGTGACGGGCTGAGGAACCCTTCCACCGACGACCTCATCCAGTGGGCCGCTCAGAAATGGGGCATCCCGGAAGACTGGTTGCGAGCCGAGTTTGTCCTGGAGTCCTACTGGAGTCAGTTCCAGCTGGGCGACGAGACGCCGGTCAGCTCCCGCTGGTACGGCCTGTATCCGCTCCAGGCGCGCGTCCCCGATTCGCACCGCGTGTATCAGTCGCTCGGCATCACTCAAGTCAAGTGGATTCCGGACGGCTCCGTGGGAGCCGGGACAGAGCCATTGCGGTGGGAATCGACCGCTTTCAATCTGGATTACCAAGCTGCGACGGTACGGTTCTACTACGACAATCCACAGCGCACGCGGTCCTCCTGGGGCGATGCATCCTACGCGCCCTGCGAGCGGTGGAACAGCATCGGTGGTTGGTTCGAACCTTACCCGTGGGATAACCACGGCCAGCAGACGTATGTTGAGCAGGTCCGCCAACACCTTGCCAATCGTGACTGGACGACGTCGAGCTTCGTGCATTGGAAGCCATCATCGTTCCCGTACGGAGTCAGGTTCAAATGAGTGTCGTGAAAGTGAGAAAAGCCATGCTGAACGGCCTGATGATGGATGACTTCCCGCTGTCGCTCACGTCGCTGGTCGAACGGGCGGAGCAACTGAGTCCGGGGCGCCCGGTGGTGTCTCGTCGTCCTGACGGCTCCATCCATCGCAGCACGCTTGGCGAGTGCGCTGAGCGCGCCCGGCGGCTCGCGCGCGGGCTCGCGGACCTGGGCATCGGCGATGGCGATCGGGTCGCAACGCTGCTCTGGAACCAGGCGGAGCACCTCGAGCTGAACTTCGCGGTCCCGCTGATGGGAGCGGTGATCCACACGCTCAACCCGCGCCTACAGCCAGACGACCTGAGCTACATCGCTGCCGATGCCGAGGATCGTGTGATCGTCGTCGACGAGTCCCTGCTCCATCTCCTCGACTCGCTCGAGTGGGAGTTTGAGCACGTGATCGTCGTCTCGCACTCGGGCTGTTCGCTCGCGGGATCGATCCAGTACGAGTCGCTGATCGCGTCGTCAGAGCCGATGAGCTGGCCGGTGATCGACGAGCGCCGCGCCGCGGCGATGTGCTACACGTCGGGCACGACCGGTCGTCCCAAGGGGGTGATCTACTCACATCGGGCGCTCGTCCTGCACTCGATCGTGATATCCCTGCCCGACACCTTCGGGATCAGCTCACGCGACGTGATCCTGCCGGTCGTCCCGATGTTCCACGTTAACGCCTGGGGCCTTCCCTTTGCGGCTGCCTTGACGGGTGCGGCGTTGGTGCTGCCTGGCCCTCACCTTGATCCCGTCAGCGTGCTGGACCTCCTCGCCGGCGAGCGCGTGACGCTCACGGCCGGGGTGCCGACCGTATGGATGGGGGTCCTGCAGGCGCTCGATGCAGAGCCCGCGAGATGGGATCTTGGGTCCCTGCAGCGCGTCAACCTCGGTGGCGCGGCGGTTCCACCGAGCCTGCTCGAGGCCTCCGAGCGTCACGGCCTGCCCATCGTCCAGGGGTGGGGCATGACCGAGACCTCGCCGCTCGGGACGGTGAGCCAACTGCCGGCGGACCTAGAGGCCGCCGCCCCAGCCGAGCAGTTCGACTACCGCGCTCGCCAGGGCAGGCCGATCCCGCTGATCCAGATCCGCGCTCGGGGAGACGATGGAGAGCTGATCCCCTGGGACGATCGAGCGCTCGGAGAGCTCGAGATCCGCGGCCCATGGGTCGCGGCCGCCTACCATCGCGGAACGGGCAGCGACAAGTTCACCGACGACGGCTGGTTTCGCACCGGCGACGTCGTCCGTATCGACGAGCGCGGATGCATGCGCATCTGCGATCGGTCGAAGGATCTCGTCAAGTCCGGTGGCGAATGGATCTCCTCGGTCGACCTCGAGAATCAGTTGATGGCTCATAGCGCCGTCGCCGAGGCGGCGGTAATCGCCATTCCCGACGACAGATGGGGCGAACGGCCACTGGCTGCGGTCGTCCTGCGGGACGGCATGCAGGCGACCCCCGAAGACCTCCGCGAGCACCTCGGCAGCGAGTTTGCAAAGTGGCAGCTGCCAGAGCGAATCGAGTTCGTCGGAGCGATACCGCGGACCGCGACCGGCAAGTTCAAGAAGACAGCCTTGCGCGAACACTTCGCGCACACGGCTAATTGAGCTAACCGACCCTACCTATCGGGTGGGGAGAGAGGGCGCGCTTGCGCGCGCCCCGCCCTCGCTTCAGCGGTTACGGCCGAGGCGCTCGTGGCTCGTGACCCAGTTGCCGGCGAGGACCGCGGAGGTCAGGGAGATCTCGCCGGCGAGCACGGTGGCGGCGCAGATCTCGGCGAGCTTGCGCGCCTTGTCCTTGCCGTAGCAGCCGAGCAACTCCAGGCACTCACGCTGCGTGGGCAGGCCTGTGCCGCCGCCGTAGGTTCCCACGACGAGGCTGGTCAGCGTGATCGACCAGTAGTAGTCGCCGTTGTCGAGGAGCCGCGCGTATGTGATCCCTGCGTGTGACTCTGCGATGTTGGCGACGTCCTGGCCGGTGGCGATGAAGATCGCGGTGAGGCCGTTGGCGGCGTGTGCGCTGTTGGAGGCGGAGCCGGCGAGGAATCCGCCGACCATGTGCACCTGCCGGTAGTCGTACAGCGTCTCGGTGTCGATGCCCATCAGCCGCTGGAGCACGTCGTTCTTGATCACGCCCTCGGCGACGACGCGCTTGCCGCGGGTCAGCAGCATGTTGATGTGCGAGTGCTTCTTGTCGGTGTCGATCGCGCCGGTCAACCGGTACTCGGCACCGCCCGGGTAGTTGGCCTTGATCCACTCGCACGCGGCGAGCGTCGCCTTGGCGGTCATGTTCTGACCAGCGGCGTCGCCCGTCGTGTAGTTGACGCGCAGGTAGCGCAGCGGACCAACCTGGTACTGGCCGATGTAGGTGAGCTTGCCCGAGCGGGTCGTCGCCTCGGCGACGGCACGGATCTCAGCCTCGTGCTGGTCGACCCAGGCGCCGAACTCGCGCGCCGCCAGGGCATCGTCGAAGATGAACACCGGCGCGCGCTGCATTTGGTCGTCGACCACGGTCGTCCTGACGCCGCCACATTCGTTGAGCAGGCGCATCCCGCGGTTGAAGCTGGCGACGAGCGTGCCCTCGGTGGTCGCGAGCGGCACGTAGAAGTCCCCGTGGGCGTGCTCGCCGTTGATGCACAACGGACCGGCCACGCCGACCGGCACCTGCGCCACGCCGGAGAAGTTCTCGACGTTTCCCGGCAGCACGCCCGGGTCGAACGAGAACCGCCCGACGTGCTCGAGGCTCACCCCGGTCCGCTCTCGCAGGAACTCCCGGCGGCATGCGGCCATATCGGGCGTGTAATCGTCTTCCTTGTCGCGCGGAATGCGCCGGGCGGTGGTGGTGCTCATGAACATGCCCTATCAACGCGGCGCGCATACCCGTCCTTGTGCGGACGCCCGAACATGTCGCGCAGCGCGGCGACGCGTGGAGCCCGATCAAAGCCGCAAAAGTGGAGGCCGCGGCCGGACGTTCATTGAGCGAGCACAGATGACTGAGAACGCCGCCACAGGATTGATGACGCACGACGCGACGGCTTTGCCGGCGCGAGAGCGCGTCGTTGCCGAGGCGCAGCCGGCGAGTGGACGGTTGCGGCGTGGTGGTCGGATGTCGGTGCTGCGGCTGTTTTGTGTTCGGGTTCTGAATTATTTGACGAATCATGTCGTGGCTCATGTGCCGAGCTTCGCGCTGCGCCATTTTTGGTATCGGCGTGTGCTGGGAATCGAGCTTGGTCAGGACGCCGGGGTGCACATGGGCGCTTATGTGTGGTTCTACGGTCCGCGGGAGATCCGCCGGATCGGTGTGCGGATCGGGCGTAACTCGCGGATCAATCGTGACTGCACGCTGGATGCGCGTAGCCCGTTGACGATCGGCGAGAACGTCAGTCTCTCGCCCGAGGTGATGATCTTGGCGGGAACCCACGACGTCAACGACCCAGCGTTCCCCCCGTCGCCGGTCGGTCCGTATGCGGTCGCGATCGAGGATCACGTGTGGGTCGGAACGCGCGCGATGATTCTCCCCGGCGTGACGGTGGGGCGCGGGGCGGTCGTCGCGGCTGGAGCGGTGGTCACCAAGGACGTTGCCCCGTTGACGATCGTGGCGGGGGTTCCCGCGAAACCGATCGGGATGCGGGATCCCGGCGCGACCGGATACAAGCTCGACTCGCCGCTACCGCTGTTCGAGTGATCATCGACCTGGGAGGGGTGAGGCAGTGAGTACTGAGACATCGTTCTGGCACCCGTACGCGGATATGGGCTCGGTCCGACACTCCGAGCTGGTGATCGAGCGCGCCGAGGACGTGTGGGTGTGGGACACCGACGGGAACCGCTACCTGGACGCGACCGGAGGCCTGTGGTACGCGAACGTGGGACACGGCAGACCCGAGATCCGCGCCGCCGTCGCCGCGCAGATGGAGCGCCTCGCCGGGTATTCGGCGTTCTTTGACCTCGCCAACCGGCCGGTGCTGGAACTCGCGCAGGCGCTCGCGGAGCGGGCGCCGATGCCCGCGAAGGTGTTCCTCGGCTCCGGCGGCAGCGACGCGATCGACACCGCCGCCAAGCTCGCCCGCCGCTACTGGTGGGAGCTCGGCGAGCCGGACCGGACCCTGCTGATCAGCCGCACCGCCGCCTATCACGGCACCCACGGGTTCGGAACCGCGCTGGGCGGTATCCCCAGCAACCGGCAAGGCTTCGGAGCGCTCAGCGACACCATCCAGGTGCGCCACGACTCGCTGCAAGAACTCGAGCAGAGCATTGCGCGGGTCGGCCCGGAACGAGTCGCAGCCGTGTTCGTAGAGCCGGTGATCGGCGCCGGCGGCGTATACCCGCCCACCCCCGGCTACATCGAAGGCGTCGCGGAACTGTGCCAACGCACCGGAGCGCTGCTCATCGTCGACGCGGTGATCTGCGCGTTCGGGCGCCTTGGCAGCTGGTTCGGGATCGAACGCTGGAACATCCAGCCGGCGATGATCGTGTTCGCCAAAGGCGTGACCAGCGGCTACCTCCCGCTCGGCGGCGTGATGATCTCCGAACAGATCGCCGAACCATTCTGGCGGCAACCCGGCGGGCCGATCTTCAGACACGGCTCCACCTACGCCGGGCACCCCACCTGCTGCGCCGCCGCGCTCGCGAACATCAACCTGCTCGAGCGCGACGGCCTGCTCGAGCGCGGACGCGAACAGGAACAGGCGATGCTCGATGCGCTCGCGCCGCTCGCCGCGCACGAACTCGTCTCCGAAGTCCGCGGCGGCACCGGAACAATGGCCGCCATCCAACTCACCCCCGAGGCCTGCGAGCGCCAGCCCCGCCTCACCGCCTCGCTGGCACTAGGCGCCCGGGCGGCCGGAGTCTTCGTCCGCCCCGGCGGCACCGCGATCGCCGTCTCACCGCCACTCACAGCCGGTCCCGAGCACTTCGAACTGATCGCCGAGGGAATCGAGCACGGCCTCAGCACGCTACGCCAGGACGCGCTCCTCGCGGCATAGGACAACCGCTTCTCCGTCGCGAAAGTTCCAATCAGACGGAGGGGATGACAACCTCGATCAGATGCGGGCCGGGATCAGCGATCGCCTGGTCAAGGGCGTCGGCAAGCCGTTCCGCGGTGTCCACACGGCGCGAGGAGATGCCGAGCCCAGTGCCGAGCTCGACGAAATCGACGTCTGGATCCCCCAACTCGAGCTGAGCCTTGGCTCTGGGACCGGCCTTTTGCGCGCCGATGCGCGCGAGCTCGGTATTGAGGATCCCGTAGGCGCGGTTGTTGAAGATCACGACGGTGACATCGAGCTGTTCGTGCGCCATCGTCCAGAGCGACTGGATGGTGTAAAGAGCTGAGCCGTCGGCCTCGAGCGCGATGACCGGGCGATCCGGACAGGCGATCGCCGCCCCCACCGCGACCGGCAGCCCCTGGCCGATCGCGCCTCCGGTCAGGGTGAGCCAGTCATGCCTGGGAGCCCCCGCGGTATTGGCCGGCAAGGCCAGTGCTGAGGTAATCGCTTCGTCGGAGAGGATCGCCCCTTCAGGGAGGGTCGCGCCGATCGCCTGGCAGACTTTCTCCGCGGTGAGCGGACCGTCGGGCCGCGGCGGCACGAACCCCGTTTGCAGCACGGGCTTGGCGCCCGCAGCGTCAAGCGCCTCCACCAACTCCTCGAGGCTCCTGAGCACGTCGGAGGTAGGCGGCGAGAGCTCGTGCACCTCGCAACCCGCGGACACCAGAGAGCTCTTCTTGCCCGGGTAGGCGAAGGACGAGACGGGAGCTTTCGCGCCCGCCAGGATCAGATGCTCCAGCCCGTCGAGCTGCGTCGAGACGAGCTCAGGCCAGTACGCGAGTCGCTCCACGGCAGGCAGGCCGGCGCCGCGTTCCAGGCGGGCCACGTTCCTCTCGGCGAACAGCGTCGTCCCGGTGGCTGCGGCGATCCGGGCGGCTGCGATCAGGCCACGCTCACGCACGGCTTCGCCTCCGAGCAGAATCCCGGTCCGGCGGCTGCCCCGAATTGCGTTCGCCGCGGCCTCGATGATCTCTCCGGAGACCGCGGCTGACGCAGTTGGCTGGGGTGGCGCCGCGGCTTGCGCACCGTCCTGCCAGGACACGTCTGCGGGCACGATCAGCGTCACCACCTGACCGGGGGGCCCGGTGGCCACGGTGATCGCCTCGACGGCGTCGCGAGCGAGCTCTTCGGTACTTCCCGATGTCCTCACCCACGTCGACACGTTGCGCGCAATCGTCTCGATATCTGACTGCAGCGGGACGTCGTACTGCACGTGGTGCGTCGCGTGATCGCCGACGATGTTGACCACCGGCACCTTGGCGCGGCGCGCGTTGTGGAGGTTCGCGAGCCCGTTGCCGAGCCCCGGTCCCAGGTGCAGCAGCGTTGCTGCGGGCGCGTCCGCCATCCGCGCGTAGCCATCGGCAGCGCCGGTCGCGACACCCTCGAACAGGGTCAGGACCGCCCGCATCTCCGGCACCGAATCCAGCTCGGCGACGAAGTGGATCTCCGAGGTACCCGGGTTCGTGAAGCACGTCGTGACGCCTGCGTCGACGAGCGTGCGGATCAGTGCCTGGGCGCCGTTGGGCATCAGCTGCGTTGGCAAAGGATTTCATGCGTACAAGCCGCTGTCATGTTTGCCCCTTGACCACGGCGCGACGGACTCGGAGCGCGTAGATGAGCCCCGAGCCGAGGAACAGCACGGCCGAGATCAGCAGCCAGTTGCGCAGATAACCCTCGAGGTGGTGGCCGCTCGCCTGGAAATAGCCGGCATCGGCCTTCCCAGAGATGAGCGGTGCGTAGATGATCAGCAGCAGCCCCGAGATCAACGCCGGCGCCCGAATGTGGTTGATCGCCGGCACCCTCGCGGACCGGCGGGCGGGCAGCCGCGCGAGCGTCGCGCGCGCAGCGCGGTCCAGGCCCGAGTAGGCCGGCAGGAAGATGAGATCGTGGGCGATCGCGAACCCGATGTAGAGCGCGATCAGCTTCGCGAGGCCCGCGCCGCTGGCGATCCGGTCGATGGCGAAGGCGGCGATTGCGAATACGGCGAGATGACCCGCCAGGTGCAGCGGGCTCGCGCCGTAACGGCGCCGGAAACGGCCCAGCAACGAAGCTCCGCTCATGCCGCCTCGAACCTGAGCTCGCGCACCCACTTGGTGTTGTGCAGGCCGGGAACGCCAGGCACGATCACCCGCGCGGGGTAGCCATGGTCGAGCGAGAGCTCGGCGCCGTTGACCCGCAGGGCCAGCAACGCCCGCTCGTCGCGCCACTGCTCGTGGGCGAGGCTCGCGTTGCCGTTTGACCCGGCCGTCTCGAGCGACACGGCGCGCAGCATCGCCCCCGAGGGCGCGCCAACCAACCTGGCCAGATCGACCAGGCGCACGCCGCTCCAGCGCTGGGTCGTCGACCATCCCTCGGTACAGCTGATCGTCAGTGTCTCGGTCGACTGCGCCATTGCCAGCAACCGCTCTCGGCCGAGCGCGATGGTCCTCGCGCCGACCACCGTCACGCGCCAGCCGGGGCCGGTCATCGCCCGGGTGATCTGGGCCGAGGCGGCGGTGTGGTTCACCTGGAAGTCATTGGCGCCGGTTCCGAACACCCGGCCACGAGGGGCCAGCAGTGCGAGCCCGCGAAACGGTCCGCCAATCGATTCGCCCGCCTGCACGGCGAAGATCGTCAGCGACGCCCCGCCGACCATCGCCAGCAACCCGCGACGACTGATCGTGGGGTCAGCCGGTTTGACGGGCGCGAGCTCGCTGGACCCGGGCGGTTCGGGCTTGGTCTCTCGTAGGCCGGCGCGCAGAGGCTCCAGAGCCCCGCGCTCTCGGTAGGCGCGGCGCACCACCGGGAACTTGATGCACGTGTGCAGCACGAAGACCGTGCCGAACACCCACGCTCCGTAGTAGTGGATCGCGTAAAAGTCGATACCCAGCGGGTAATAGTTCTGGATCGCGAGGATGCCGGTGACGAACTCGACGAGCACGCTCCCGACGAGCAGCAGCAGCGAGACTCGTTCGATCGCGCCGGCGAGGTTGCGCACCGTGGGCAACTTGAACAGCTTGGGGATCACCGACCACAGCTTCGCCAGCACCAGCGGGAGGGTCATCAGCCCCAGGGTGATGTGGGTGCCCTGAGTGGCGGCGTAGCCCCATGAGGGCCACGACTGCGGGAACTGGAAGAACACCGGGATGTCGAACGACGGATTGATCGTGGCGTTGCCGGCGAGCTCGGGGTGGTACGCCCAATGCGAGATGAAGCCGGTGAGCGCTATCACCGTGATCGTCGGCACCAGCAGCGTGCCGAGGAACGACGTCAGCCAAGCTCCACGCAGTGGGCTGCGCCAGAAGTCCGGGCGAAACGGCCCCGGGGGGCGGGAGCTCTGTCCCTTGCGCGCCACCGGTACGCGGCGTGGCCGCGGCTTAGTCGCTGACAAGACCCACGCCCGGTCTCATGCCCTAAGCAACGCCGGGCAGATCTGACTTTTTCCGCATTCCCTGCCCGGAGGCCGCCGGCCCTGCCAGTTTGCGGCCGGTCGCGCGAGCCGAGTCCGGTCGCCGGCCTGCCCCCCGGAAGATCCTGAGGCTGCGCCACGTTCAGTGTCGTAGCTGTGCGTCGTTCAGTTCAAAAGATTCGGCAAGGGGCACTGTCTTGCTACGCATCGCCATCGTCGGACTAGGACCATGGGGGGTCTGCGCGCTCGAGCGGGTCGTCACGACCGCGCGCGAGGAGCTGCGACCCGGCATTGACGTCGCGGTCCACGTAATCGAGCCGGGGGCGCCGGGCTCGGGCGTCTACGACATCACCCAGCCCGACTACCTCCTCCTGAATAATCCCTGCGGGCAGCTCTCCCTGTACCCGTTCGAGACGGAGACCTACCAGCCCTGCTACGGGGTCGGCCTGTACGACTGGGCCGTGGCCAGAGGCTACCGGTGGGTCGGCGACCGATGTGCGATCGATCCGGGGGGCCAGCCGATCGAGCCCCACCACTTCCTGCCTCGCCGACTGATGGGCGAGTACCTCCAGTGGTTCTATCGTGCGCTTCTGGCCGGCGCACCGCCGAGCGTGCACATCGTGCATCATCCGACCTCTGCCGTCGATCTGGTGGCCCGGCGCGACGGAGCCGAGGAGGTGCACCTGGCGAACGGCAGCGCGCTCGTCGTCGACCACGTGATAGTCACCTCGGGGCATACGGCGAACCAGGACCTCGATGGTTCCCGCGAGATCAACCCGTACCCGGTTATGCCGTACGTGCAGACGCTTCCGGCCGGCGCGAAGGTCGGGGTGTCGGGGCTGGGATTGGTGGCGGTCGACGTCGTGACGGCGCTGACCCTCGGTCGGGGCGGCAGGTTCCTCGAGCATGGCGACCGACTCAGTTACCGGCCCAGCGGCCGGGAGCCGGTGCTGCGGCTTTACTGCCGGAGCGGTCTGCCGTTTACCGCCAAGTCCGTCACGGGGGCAGACCGCAGCGGCGTATACAAGCCGCTCATCTGCACCCCCGAGGCGCTCGACGCGCTGAGCGGCGGATCGAGCCGCCGCAGGCGACCGGTCGACGTACGGACGGAACTGCTCCCCCTGCTGTTCGCCGAGATGTACGCGCGCTACTACGCGCAGGTGGCCTTCCAGGCCTCAGGCTCGGCCGCCGGCGGCGCCGCAGTGCGCGAGCAGTTGCGCGCGGCGTGGCTCGAGGACCGCTTCAAAGCTGAACTGGCACGCCTCGCCTCCAGGTTTGGCAGCTTCGATGCCGAGGCGCTGTTCTTCGGCCACCAGCCGAACTACCACTCCAGCGAAGACTACGAGCGGTTCGTATACCGGGCGCTGGCCGACGATCTCCGTGAGGCCGAGGTTCCGGACGGCGCGAGCCCGGTCAAGTCGGCCGCGGAGGTATTCAGGATATTCCGCGACCCGATGCGATCGGTGGTCGAACTAGGCGGTCTCTCGCTCGATTCCTACCTTGACTTCAACGCGGGCATCTGCAGCCGGATCCACCGCCTGGTGGCCGGGCCGCCCGCGCTGCGCTCCCGGCAGATGCTGGCGCTGTTGGACGCCGGAGTGGTCCGGGTGCCCTATGGTCCCGCGCCGGCTCGGGGCGCCTCCGGCGACGGGGCCGACCCCGGCGCCGCGCGAACGCGAATCTCCTCGACGTCGTTCGAGCAGCCGTATGTGGACGACGTCGACGTCGTGATCCGGGGCCATCTCGAGGAGCCGCGGATCGCCGGCTCAGCCTCCCGCTTGCTGACTCAGCTCTACAACCGCGGGCGGGTGAGCCAGTTCCGCTACGGCGAGGTCGCCGTCGGCAGCGTCGACCTCACGCCGGACTCTCACCCGATCGACCTCGAGGGGCGGCCTCAGCTGAGCATCTCGATGTTCGGGGTCCTGACCGAAGGCGCCCGTCACTTCACGGCATACATCCCATCGCCTCGCAGCCGGATGCGCGCATTCGAGGACGTCGGCGCCTGTGTGACCGAGCTCCTCGCCAACGCTTCCGTCAGCGAGCGCTTGGCGGCCTAGTCGTTGGGCGCCGCCGCGCAAGTAGGGGTGCGGGTGGTCCGTTGCTCTGGTGTGAATCTGTGTGGCGTAGTCGTCGTAGAGGATGCCACTCGTCACCGCCTCCGGAAAGGCCATGTCCAAGTCCAAGCGTTGGAGGACATCGCCAACCGACCGATTGTCGAGCACGTCGTCGACGCTCTGGAGCTCGCCGGTGTCGATGAGGTCATCGTGGTGTCGTCGGCCGCGTTGTCCGGCGAGATTCGCGCCAGCCTCGACGCGAGCGCGAAACGCGCCCGGCCCCCGATTCGCTACCTCCAGCAGGAGGCTCCGCTCGAGCTCACCGACGCGCTGAGACTTGCCGCACCTGTGGTTGGCGGGATGCCATGCATCGTTCACCTTGCGACCGGCCTCCTCGACGAGCCTCTGGCCCCGCTCGCCGATCGCCGGTGGGACGCGCCCGATGTGGTGCTGATCGCGCACCAGGCGCTGAGCCCCGACGACCATCTGAGCGTGGCAACGCAGGAAATGCTCCACCTCGCCGAGTTCACCGCTGACCACGCGCTCGGGATGGCCGGAGTCTGGTTACTCGGTCCGGGCGCACTGCCCGTGCTCGCCGCGTCACGGTCACGTCTCGGTGGCGATGTCGATCTCACGGTGCTAGGTGAACAGCTCGGTCAGGCGGGAGGGGCATTTCACGTCAAGATCGCCGATACCTGGCGCCAGTACCGAGGCAATCCGCTTGACCTGCTGGAGTTGAACCGGATCGTTCTCGATCGGTTGGAGACCGGTGTCTGTCGACCTCACAACAAGGGCGTTCAAATCGAAGGCCGCGTTTGGATCCACGAGGCCGCATCCGTTCGAGCCAGCGTGATTGTCGGGCCGACCGTGATCGGACCCGGCGCCCGGATCACCGACGCCTACATCGGACCGTACACATCGATCGGGGAACGAGCGCGCGTCGAAGGCGCCGAGATCGAGCGATCGATCATCTCCGCCGGCGCAAGCGTCATGCACGTCGGCGGCCGTCTGGTGGCGAGCGTCGTCGGACGCGACGCCCGCGTCTTTCGCGACTTCTCGCTCCCCCGCGCGCTGCGCCTACGAGTCGGCGCCGGGACCGAGGTGGCGCTGTGCTGAGCACCTACAACAACACAGGGGGGTCCTCGCAATGACAGTGGGGGCGATCGCGCGGGCGAATCCAAGTAATTCAGATACAGGGCGGCATCCGCCTCTGTCCCTGGCGAGAACACCGATTGAGGAGCCGCCGCAGGTCGAGGCCATCGATCGGCCGTTGTCGGAAGTTGATCCGGACATCGCCGAAGTGCTGGGGCGCGAGCTCGAGCGTCAGCAGCGTACGTTGGAGATGATCGCGTCTGAGAATTTTGTGTCTGCGGCGGTGCTCGAGTGTCAAGGGTCGGTGCTGACGAACAAGTACGCCGTGGGATACCCGGGCCGGCGCGAGTACGGCGGGTGTGAACACGTGGATGTGGCCGAGCAACTTGCGATCGAGCGCGCGTGTCAGTTGTTCGGCGCCCAGCACGCGAACGTGCAACCGTATTCGGGCGCGCTCGCAAACACGGCCGCTTATCACGCGCTGCTCGACCCCGGGGACACGATCATCGGGCTCGAGGTCGCCCATGGCGGCCATCTGACGCACGGGACGCGAGTCCACGTCTCGGGCCGCCTGTACGACACCGCTTTCTACCCGGTGAATCGCGACACGAGCTTGATCGATCTCGAGGCGGTCGCGCGGCTCGCGCGTGAGCGGCGGCCGCGGTTGATCCTGGCGGGTTGGTCAGCGTATCCGCGGGCTGTGGATTTTGAGCGCTTCCGCGCGATCGCGGATGAGGTGGGGGCGTATCTGCTCGTCGACATGGCGCATTTCGCGGGTCTCGTGGCGGCGGGTCTGTACCCGAACCCGGTGCCCTACGCAGATGTCGTGACCACCACCACTCATAAGACGCTCGGCGGTCCACGCGGCGGGATGATCCTCTGCACCGAGCGGCTGGCGAACAGGATCGACGCGGCCGTCTATCCGGCGCAGCAGGGCGGCCCGTTGGAGCACGTGGTCGCGGCCAAGGCGGTGGCGCTGCGGATCGCCGGCTCAGACGAGTTTCGCGAGCGACAGGAGCGGACAGTTGCCGGTGCGCGAGCACTCGCCAGGGAGCTCATGTCTGCCGGCGGGGGTATCAACGTGCTGACCGGCGGCACCGACGTTCACCTGGTGATGTGCGATCTGCGCGAGTCCCCGGTCGACGGCAGGCAGGCCGAAGATCGCCTGGCGGCGGTCGGAATCATGGTCAACCGCAGCGCGGTGCCGTTCGATCCCCGTCCCCGTGAGATCTCGAGCGGCGTACGGATCGGGACCGCGGCGCTGGCAACCCGGGGGCTGCGGGTCGAGGACTTCGTGGAGATCGGGACGATCATCGCCGCGGCGCTGCAGCCGAACGGGTTCGAGGGGCGCCGGGCGGAGCTGGCGGAGCGGGTCGACGCGATCGTCGAGCGCTACCCGCTCTACAGCCGGCTGGGACCGCCCGTGCTCGTCTGAGCTCGGCGCGCCCTCCCCGTCGTCCTCTCGCAACGAGCGCGCTTATCTGAGACGCCGCCGCTGCCCGCGCAGCCGGGGCGGGCGGAGCGGACCACCGCCCTCGCGCGTCGTGCGTCCCCGCCGACGCTCCCGTTCCCCCTCGTGCACGAGTTGCCGTTCGCGATCCCGTTCCCGTTCGCGATCCTCGCTCAGCCCGACCTCGAGGAACACGAGGCTCGTGGCGAGCACGAACCCGCTCGCGATCGCGACGAACGCGACAACCTGGCCGACCGTGGTGGCAACAGCGAACGCACAGGCGACTCCGGCCACGACCAGCAACGCCGAGCCGCCAAACGCCAGGATGCGGGATTTTCTCCTCATCGCCGCGCCCGGGAGCGCCGGCGCCGGCGGCACCGGGCCGCCCCCGCGCCATTGGGGGACGGCCCGAACAATCCGCGTCTACTCCTCCGGCGAGCCGTCGTCGTCGGACGGTACATCCAGGTCCGCCAGCTCCTCGACGAAGCCCAGCGACGAGGCGCCGCCGTCGCTGATGTCCTCGAGATCGGACAGGTCAGGCTCCATCCCGCCAAAGCCAGTCAGCGACTCGCCATCGGTCAACCCGAGCTCGGCAGCGAGATCGTCGTGATCGAGCAGGCCGACATCGTCCATTCCCCGCGGGAGCGGCTCGGATGGCTCGATCTCGATCCTGCGGTAGCGCTTGAGCCCAGTCGCCGCCGGGATCAGCTTGCCGATGATGACGTTCTCCTTGAGCCCGTTGAGGCGATCGATCTTGCCCTCCAGCGCCGCGTCGGTGAGCACCTTCGTGGTCTCCTGGAAGGACGCCGCCGACAGGAACGAGTCGGTGTTCAGCGACGCCTTGGTGATCCCGAGGATGATCTCCTCCGCCTGCGCCGCCTCGCCGCCGCCATCGAGCACCCCGCCGTTGACCCGTGCGTATTCGTGACGGTCCACGAACTGGCCGGGGAGCAGGTCGGTGTCGCCCTTCTGGTCGACCCGCACCTTCTTCATCATCTGGCGCACGATCAACTCGATGTGCTTGTCGTTGATGTCGACGCCCTGGGACTTGTAGACCTCCTGTACCTCGCGCACGAGGTACAGCTCCGTCTCCGTCCGTCCGCGGATCGCCAGCAACTCGTGCGGATACAGCGAGCCTTCATTGAGCTGCGTCCCCGGAGCGATCTTCTGTCCGCTGTCGACGAACAGACGGGTCCGGCGCGGGAACGTGTGACGATGTTCCTCGCCAGCGTCGTCGGTGATCACGACCGTGATCGCCTTGTCGGACTCCTCGATCGAGACCTTGCCGCCAACTTCGGCGATCTTCGCCAGCCCCTTGGGCTTGCGGGCCTCGAACAACTCGACCACCCGCGGCAGACCGTGCGTGATGTCCGCGCCGGCGACTCCGCCGGTGTGGAACGTCCGCATCGTCAGCTGCGTGCCCGGCTCGCCGATCGACTGCGCGGCGATGATCCCGACCGCGTCGCCGATCTGGGCCAGCTTGCCGGTGGCCAGCGAGCGCCCGTAGCACGCCTGGCAGACGCCGGTCGGGGCGATGCACTTGAGGACCGAGCGCACCGGGACGTGGATGACCACGCCCTTGGTGGTGTCATCGCTCCACGCCTCGTAGAGGTCGGCCAGCTCCGCCCGATCGATCTCCTTGCCTTGCTCCACGATCACCCGTCCACGCTTGGTGGTGATGTCCTGGGCAGCGACCCTTCCGATCAGGTTGTCGTTCGGCTCGCCGGTCGGTCGCAACCGCCGGCTCTCCGGGTCGACCTCGAGCTTCGAGACCGGCATCTCGATGAACTCATTGGTCCCGCAGTCCTCCTGGCGGATGATCACGTCCTGCGCCACGTCGACGAGTCGGCGGGTCAGGTAGCCGGAGTCCGCCGTGCGCAGCGCCGTGTCCGCGAGGCCCTTGCGGGCGCCGTGGGTCGAGATGAAGTACTCGAGCACCGTCAGGCCCTCCTGGAAGGACGCCTTGATCGGCCGCTCGATGATCTCCCCCTTCGGGTTGGCCATCAGCCCGCGCATCCCGGCCAGCTGACGGATCTGCGAGAACGAACCGCGGGCGCCGGAGTTGGCCATCATGTAGATCGGGTTGAGCTCATCGAGGTGGTCGTAGAGCGCCTCGCCGACTTCGTTCGTCGCCCGGTCCCACAGCTTGGTGACCGCCTCGTGGCGCTCCTCCCCGGTGATCTCGCCCTCGTCGTACTGTCCCTCAATCCGTGCCAGTTCGCCGTCGTAGCGCGCCAGGATCTCCCCCTTCGTGGGCGGCGTCTGGACGTCGTTCTTGGAGATCGTCACCCCCGCCTGGGTGGCGTAGTGGAAGCCGATGTCCTTGAACGCGTCCAGCACCTGCGAGATCGTCGGGGCGCCATACGCCTGCACGAGGTTGTCGACCAGCTTGGTCGTGTCCTTCTTCTTCATCGAGCGGTTGATGAACTCGTAGCTGTCCGGGTCGAACTGATCGCCCAGTGCCTCCACGAGCGCGCGCTCGATCTTGTCGTTGTAGATGATCCGCCCGACCGTGGTCAGCACGTGGCCGCCTTCGCGCCCGAGCGGGCGGTACTCGGCCAGATCGTGCAGCTTGACCACGCCGTGCTCGTAGGACCACTCCGCCTCCTGGGAGGTGCGGTACACGTGCGGGCGTGGATCGTGGGTGGCCGGATCGATCTTCGCGAGCTCGGCGGCGTCGGGGCCATAGGTCAGGTAGTAGGCCCCCAGCACCATGTCCTGGGTCGGAGTCGCCAGCGGCGCGCCGTGAGCCGGGGAGAGGATGTTGTTGGCGGACAGCATCAGGATCCGGGCCTCTGCCTGCGCCTCGGCCGACAGCGGCAGATGGACCGCCATCTGGTCGCCGTCGAAGTCGGCGTTGAACGCGTGGCAGACGAGTGGATGGACCTGGATCGCCTTGCCCTCGACCAGCACCGGCTCGAACGCCTGGATTCCGAGGCGGTGGAGCGTCGGCGCGCGGTTGAGCAGCACCGGATGCTCGTGGATCACTTCCTCGAGCACGTCCCACACCTCGGGGATCATCGAGTCGACCATCTTCTTGGCCGCCTTGATGTTCTGCGCGGATTTGCGCTCGACCAGCCTGGCCATGATGAACGGCTTGAACAGCTCGAGCGCCATCAGCTTCGGCAGCCCGCACTGGTGCAGGCGCAGCGACGGCCCGGCGACGATCACCGAGCGGCCGGAGTAGTCGACCCGCTTACCGAGCAGGTTCTGCCGGAAGCGGCCCTGCTTGCCCTTGAGCATGTCCGACAGCGACTTCAGCGGCCGGTTGCCCGGTCCGGTGACCGGGCGGCCACGGCGGCCGTTGTCGAACAGCGCGTCAACTGCCTCCTGCAGCATCCGCTTCTCGTTGTTGACGATGATCTCAGGAGCGCCGAGATCCAGCAACCGCTTCAGGCGGTTGTTGCGGTTGATCACGCGGCGGTACAGATCGTTGAGGTCCGAGGTGGCGAACCGGCCGCCGTCGAGCTGGACCATCGGCCGCAACTCGGGCGGGATCACGGGTACCGCCTCGAGGATCATCATCTCGGGCTTGTTGCCGGAATTGATGAACGCCGAGACGACCTTCAACCGCTTGACCGCGCGGGCCTGCTTCTGTCCCTTGGCGGTCTTGACCTGCTCCTGCAGATCAGCGGCCTCATCCCCTAGATCGACCTGCTGGAGCAGATCGCGCACTGCCTCGGCGCCCATGCCGCCGCGGAAGTACTCGCCGAACCCGTACGGTGAGCCGAACCGATCCTTGAGCTCGCGGAACGTGGTCTCGTCGTTGATCACGTCCTTGGCCTTCATCGTCTTGAACAGCTCCCACACCTGGCGCATCCGCTCGGCCGCGTCCTCGATGTAGGCCTCGGTGTCGTCGATATCGGCCTGGAAGCTCTTGCGGAGCTCCTTCAGCATCTTCTCGCGCTCGTCGTCGGAGAGCTTGGCGATGTTGACCTCGAGCGTGTCCGCCCACAGGTGGTCCTCATCGGAGAAGTCCCGGCCGGTCTTGCCGCTCTCCAGGTAGCGCTCGCGCCGTCCCAGCGACTCCTTGAGCTCGAGGATTCGCTCCTCCTTCTCGGCGGCGTAGGAGTCGAGGACCTTGTTGACTTCGCCCTCGAGCGACTCCAAGTCGCGGGCGCGGGCCTCGTCGTCGACCCAGGTCACGATCGAGGCGGCGAAGTACAGGACCTTCTCGAGCTCCTTGGGAGCCATGTCGAGCAGGTAGCCGATCCGGCTCGGGACGCCCTTGAAGAACCAGATGTGCGAGACGGGCGCGGCGAGATCGATGTGACCCATGCGCTCGCGGCGCACCTTGGAACGGGTGACCTCGACACCGCAGCGCTCGCACACGATGCCCTTGTACCGGACCCGCTTGTACTTGCCGCAGTAGCACTCCCAGTCCTTTGTCGGACCGAAGATGCGCTCGCAGAACAGCCCGTCCTTCTCGGGCTTCAGCGTCCGGTAGTTAATCGTCTCCGGCTTCGTGACCTCCCCCGAGCTCCAGGAGCGGATCTGCTTGGAGGAGGCGAGGCCGATCTCGATGGCGTCGAAATTATTTATGTCAATCAAATGAGTTCCTTACTGCTTGATCTCTGGGTGAAGTTCTTTTTGCCGCTTTTCAAATCTCAGTGGCGTTTTGTGGCTGAAGAGCTGGTCACCGTTCGGCCTCCTCCGTGACTCCTTCGGCCTCCTCCGTGACTCCTTCGGCCTCCTCCGTGACTCCTTCGGCCTCGCCGGCATCGAGATCTCCATCGAGCATCGGATCCGCCTCGCTCGAGAAGTCCTCCTCCTCGAGCTCCTCACCGGGCTCCAGATCCGGATCCTCGGACTCGACCTCCTCCTCGGAGGCCTCGACCGTCTCGCCTTCGTGCTCGACCGCCTCGTCGGCGGCGCCGTCGGTGGCGCGGACACCACTCAGATCGATCCCGAGCTCCTCCGCGGCGCGCAGCAGGTCGTCGTCCTCCTCGCGCATCTCGGCTCGCTCGCCCTCCTCGGAGACGACGTTGACGTCGAGCCCCAGCGACTGCATCTCCTTGAGCAGGACCTTGAACGACTCCGGGATCGAGGGTTCGGCGATGTTCTCGCCCTTGACGATCGCCTCGTAGGCCTTGACCCGCCCGACGGTGTCGTCGGACTTGATCGTGAGCATCTCCTGCAGCGTGTAGGCGGCTCCGTAGGCCTCGAGCGCCCACACCTCCATCTCACCGAACCGCTGGCCGCCGAACTGCGCCTTGCCGCCAAGCGGCTGCTGGGTCACGAGCGAGTAGGGACCGGTGGAGCGGGCGTGGATCTTGTCGTCGACCAGATGCAGGAGCTTCAGGATGTACATGTAACCGACGGTCACCTGCTCCTCGAACGGCTCGCCGC
This sequence comes from uncultured Solirubrobacterales bacterium, assembly GCA_963767695.1. Classification (GTDB taxonomy): domain Bacteria; phylum Actinomycetota; class Thermoleophilia; order Solirubrobacterales; family Solirubrobacteraceae; genus Palsa-465. The sequence continues at coordinate 43,924 of CAVYFE010000024.1, read as the reverse complement.
TGCGGCCATTGAACAGCGTGACCTTTCCCGATGCCTGTTCGCCGAGCCGACGGCCCTTGTCGACGTCCATCTTGATCGAACCCGTGTGCTCATCGCTCCAGCGCACCAGCGCCGTATCCACGTCGGCGACCGTGGCGCCGTCGAACACCGGGGTGGCGACGTACACCTTGCCGTTGCCACCGTTGCGGCCGTCGGCGCCGCCGCTCGAGGCGAGCTTGCGGGCATCTGACCCGTCCTCGTACCAGCCGTTGGCCGCGACCCACCCGAGGTGCGTCTCGAGGATCTGACCGAGGTTCATCCGGCTCGGCACCCCGAGCGGGTTGAGGATCACGTCGACCGGCGTGCCGTCCTCCATGAATGGCATGTCCTGCTCATCGACGATCTTCGAGATCACTCCCTTGTTGCCGTGGCGCCCGGCGAGCTTGTCGCCCTCCGCGATCTTGCGCTTCTTGGCCACGAACACGCGGACCAGGTCGTTGACGCCGGGGGGCAGGTCGTCACCCTCGTCGCGGCTGAAGGTCTTGACGTCGATCACGACGCCGCCTTCACCGTGGGGCACCTTCAGCGACGTGTCGCGGACCTCGCGCGCCTTCTCCTTGAAGATCGCGCGGATCAGCTTCTCCTCGGCGGTCAGCTCGGTCTCGCCCTTCGGCGTGACCTTGCCGACGAGCAGGTCGCCCGAGGCGACCTCGGCCCCGATCCTGACGATGCCGCGGTCGTCGAGGTTGCGCAGCGACTCCTCCGAGCGGTTCGGGATGTCGCGCGTGATCTCCTCGTCGCCGAGCTTGGTCGTGCGGGCGTCGATCTCGTACTCCTCGATGTGAATCGAGGTGAGCTCGTCGTCCTGAACGAGGCGCTTGGACAGGATGATCGCGTCCTCGAAGTTGTAGCCCTCCCAGGACATGAACGCGACCAGCAGGTTCTTGCCGAGCGCCATCTCGCCGGCGTCGGTCGCGGAGCCATCGGCGAGCACGTCGCCGTCCGCAACCGTGCCGCCCACGTCGACGATCGGCTTCTGGTGGATCAGCGTTCCCTGGTTGGAGCGCATGAACTTCTGCAGCTCGTACTCGTCCTGGCCGCCGTCCTGGCGATCGACCACGATCTGCTCGGCGTCGACGTATGAGACGGTGCCCGGGCTCTGGGTCAGCACCACGTCCCCGGTGTCGATCGCCGCGCGGCGCTCCATCCCGGTACCGACCAGCGGGGCATCGGTCACGAGCAGTGGCACAGCCTGCGCCTGCATGTTGGAGCCCATCAGCGCCCGGTTGGCGTCATCGTGCTCCAGGAACGGGATCATCGCCGTCGTCACCGACCAGATCTGTTCCGGGGAGACGTCGATCAGATCGACCTCCTGTGGCGAGACCGTCACGTACTGGCCCGCCTGGGTACGGCACAGGATCTCCTCGCCGACGAGCCGACCCGAGTCGTCGACCGGCGTGTTGGCCTGGGCGATCCGGCGCTCCTCCTCCTGGGTGGCATCGATCCGCACGATCTCGTCGGTGACCTTGCCGTTCTTGACCACTCGGTAGGGGGTGGTGACGAACCCGTGCTCGGAGATCTCGGCGTAGGAGGAGAGCGAGCCGATGAGGCCGATGTTCGGACCCTCCGGGGTCTCAATCGGACACATACGCCCGTAGTGGGTGGGGTGCACGTCGCGCACTTCGATCGGGGCGCGCTCACGCGTCAGGCCGCCGGCACCGAGGGCCGACAGGCGCCGGCGGTGCCTGAGCCCCGCCAGCGAGTTCGTCTGGTCCATGAACTGGCTGAGCTGCGAGGAGCCGAAGAACTCCTTCTGCGCGGCCACGACCGGGCGGATGTTGACGATCGTCTGCGGCGTGATCGTGTCAGCGTCCTCGGTCGTGAGGCGCTCACGCACGACGCGCTCCATCCGGTACAGGCCGATCCGGAATGCCTCCTGGATCAGCTCCCCGACGGTGCGCAGACGGCGGTTGCCGAAGTGCTCGTACTCGTCCAGGTGATCCTGGATCGGCTCGCGCGAGAACGCCAGCGCCTCGGCCGCGAAGTCCTTGATCTCCTCACCGGGGTCCTCGGGCATGCCGAGGAGCCTGGGCAGGGACACGAGTTCCTTGACCAGCGCGATGATGTCGTCGTGGGTGAGGGTACGGGTGTCGAGATCGACGTCCAGCCCGAGCCGCGAGTTCAGCTTGTAACGGCCCACCCGGGTCAGGTCGTAGCGCTTGGGATCGAAGAACAGCTGGTGCAGGAGCGCCTTGGCCGCGTCGATCGAGGGCGGCTCGCCGGGCCGCTGCTTCTTGAACAGCTCGATCAGCGCGCCCTCCTCGGTGCGCATCATCTCCGCATCGGCATCGAGCGTCAGGCGGATGTAGAGCGAGTTGTCGAAGAGGTTCAGGATCTCCTCGTCGGAGGCGTAGCCCATCGCGCGCAGGAGCACCGTCACCGGGAGCTTGCGCTTGCGGTCGATGCGGACGTAGACGCGACCCTTCTTGTCGATCTCGAGCTCGAGCCAGGAGCCCCGAGCCGGCATCAGGTTGGCGATGAAGACCTGCTTCTCGCGGTCCTTGGGCTCCATCACGTAGGCGCCGGGCGACCGCACCAGCTGCGTGACGACCACGCGCTCGGTGCCGTTGATGATGAACGTGCCGCGCTCGGTCATCCACGGGAAGTCGCCCATGAACACCGACTGCTCGCGGATCTCGCCGGTCTCCCGGTTGATGAACGCCACCGTGACGGTGAGCGGCCGCGCGTAGGTCAAGTCCTTCTCACGGCACTGCTCGAGGCTTGCGATCGGCTCGTCGAAGGTGAATTCGCCGAATTGCACGGCGAGGTTTCCGGTGTAGTCCTCGATCGGCGAGATGTCGTCGATCGTCTCGCGCAGGCCGCCGCCATTGGGGTCGGTTAGCCACGCAAATGACTTGCGCTGGATATCAATCAGGTTGGGGACTTCAAGGACCTTGTTCAGACGCGCGAAGTTCCGGCGCGTCCGGGGGGCATGAGCGGTTGCCAAGACGGCGACTCCTCGGGGCGGTCGAGAGGGAGGCAGAGACTCGCTCGCGGGGCCGAGCCGACCCTCATCCGACGCCCAGCCGTTCCCATTGCAAGGCCGGCCCAACTCCAGATGAGGTCGAATCAGCTCCCAAGAGCGCGACCATCAAAGATAGCACACGGCATCGGTGCCCTGTGCAGGGGCCGTCAGCTCTCACGGGCCCCGCCCTGGACGCCGCGTATGTGGCGCGGCACCGCATGTTTCGGGCGGCTACGACTATCGGCTGACCGGGGCAGTGTAGGGACAAATCGGGTTTCGGGCAAGTGCGGAGCGCGCACGCGCTGCCCTCACCGGCGCGACCAGCGGCCACCACCCCTTAACCGCTGCCCAAAGCCGTCGCCCTCAGAGCGGGTTAAAGCAGCCGTAGATCGTGAACAGCGGGTTGACCACGCTCCGGCCGTGCGGGACCTGCATCATCTGCTGACCGACGAACGAGGGAGGCGCGTCGGCCTTGTAACAACCGTTGGACTTGACGCTGACGTCGTAGCTGACCGGCGTCACCTGGAACGGCAGCGCGCCGGCTTGCTGCGGAGTCACCACGTTGAGCGTGCAGACCCAGTCGTCGCCGGGTCCCTGGTTCCCGCCCGAGCGGCGGTTGCAGCTCGAGAGGATGTTGAGCTTTGACCCCGGCGGCACCGAACGACCCAGCTCACGTTGTTGGAGCAGCGTCAGGTTGTTGAACGTCGGCGTGATGTTCGCCTTCAGCCGTGCCGGCGTGACGGCGGCCGGGCCCCAGTTGGTGGCCACCGCCACAACGGCGATCACCGCGACCGAGACGACCACGACCCGTACCGGCATCACCCATCCGGCCCGGCGCACGACCGGCGCGCCGGCGAAGTCTCGCCGCCGCAGGATCAGCCAGGCCGCGGTCAGGCAGCCGGCGGTCCAGATCACGCTGACGATCATCGAGACGATCAGGGGTCCGTAGAACGGATGCGCGGTGAACAGGCCGGTCCAACTGTTGAACGCCGCGCCGACCAGCAGCAGATGGACCCAGGCACCGGTGCCGACGAGCGCGAGCAGCTGCATCACGAGGCCGACGACGCTCGGCCCCATCACGCCGATGATCCCGTTGCGCGTGAGAACCGAGAACAGCACCGCCAGGCTCGTGAAGGCGAGCATCGGGAGCGCGCAGATGAGCCAGCTGAGCGCCACCAACCAGATGCCCTTCCCGGTCGAGAGCAGCGTCCCGCCGAGGCTGACCAGCGGCTGATCGCCCACCAGCACCAACCCGGCGAGCAGACTGGAGAGCGCCGTGATCACGAGCATCGCGAGCGAGAACGTCGCCGCCGCCATCGCCTTGCCCGCGAACACGTCGACCCGGCTGCACGAGCGCGTGAGGACCATCTTCCACGTCCCGTAGCGGTCCTCGGAGGAGAAGATGTCGCCGGCGATCACCCCGGCGATCACCGGGAATCCCCACTGGGCGGCGAAGCCGAGCACCACCAGCGACACGGCGAAGCCCGACGAATGCGCCCACACGCCGAACAGCGTGTCCGCCGGCGAGGCGCTCTGCGCCTGGAGGATCGCCGCGAACGCGAACGGCCCGAGCAGGCAGATCAGTGCCAGCACGCGCGTCGCCAGCTGGCTGGCGAGCTTGCGCCGTTCAGCGCGGTATACCCGCCAGACGTTGCGGGATTCGCTTGCGGGGGCTTTTCTGGCTGCGGCCTCGCTGGGCCCAAGCCGCGTCGCCGTCATGCCCGCGTTAACACGGCCTAGACCGGATCGGGTTGCGCCTCGCGATCCACGTTGTCCTCACCGGTCAAGGCGAAGAACATCGACTCGAGCGGGCTGACCACGAGCTCCAGCCGGCGGATGGCCACCCCCTCGCGGCCGAGCGCGAGCGTGTAGGTGTCCAGATGCTCGTCGTCGGCGGTCACCGACAGACCACCGTTGGGCGCCGGCATTGCGACGACGCCGGCTTCGCTCGCGGCGATCCGGAGCGCCAGGTGGTCATCGTTGGTGATCAGCAGGTAGGCGGATCCCGGCGCCTGGGCTCGTAACTGCGCGGCGGTGCCGTCCCACACGACCTGTCCGCGCCGAAGCACCGTGAAGCCGTCGCAGACCTCCTCGATCTCGCCGATCAGGTGACTGCTGATGAGTACCGCGATCCCGTCTGCACAGAGCTGACGCACCAGCCCCCGGATGTCGCGCACCCCCGCGGGATCCAGCCCGCTGGTCGGTTCGTCGAGGAGCAGCAGCCGGGGCGCTCGCAGCAGGGAAGCGGCGAGCCCCAGCCGTTGACGCATCCCGGTCGAGTAGCCGCCGACCCGGTCCCCGCTGCGCTCAGCGAGCCCGACCTGCGCGAGCACCTCGTCGATCCGGCCCGCGGCGGCGCCGCCATCGAGCTCGGCGAACAGCTCGAGGTTCGCGCGCCCGGACAGGTACGGATAGAACGTCGGCTCCTCCACGAACCCGGAAACGCCTTCGAGCGGTAGTGCTCCGGAGCCGTGAAGGGTGTTGCCGAACACTCGGACCGTGCCTGCGTCGGGTGCGATCAACCCGAACAGCAACCGCAGCAGGGTGGTCTTGCCTGCCCCGTTAGGGCCAAGCAAGCCATGGACTTCGCCCTCCTCGACCCGGAGGTCGACGCCGTCGAGGGCGCACGTCGTCTCGAAGCGCTTGACCAAGCCGCTGGCTTGCACCGCCGCCACTTGGCTGACTATACGGAAGGCGGCGCCGCCGGCGATCCACTCAACGGCGCCTCCTTCCGGCGCACTGATTACTTGAGCTCGACGCTCGCGCCGGCCTCTTCGAGGTCGGCCTTGAGCTTCTCGGCCTCCGCCTTGTCGATGCCTTCCTTGACCGGCTTGGGCGCCTCGTCGACGAGCGCCTTGGCCTCCTTGAGGCCAAGGCCCGTCGCGGCGCGCACGACCTTGATCACCTGGATCTTCTTGTCGCCGGGGCCGGTCAAGAGCACGTCGAACGCCGTCTGCTCCTCGGCCGCCTCGCCGGCGCCGTCGGTCGCGGCGGCGCCTCCGGCCGGTGCGGCCGCGGCAACCGCCGTCGCGGAGACCCCGAAGGTCTCCTCGAGCGCCTTGATCCGCTCGGAGAGCTCGAGCACCGAGATGCCCTTCAGCTCGTCGATCCACTCTTGGGTAGTGGGCATGGTTCCTCCTTATAAGTCGGACGATTCCGCGTCCGACGCGTCTTGCGCTTCAGTTTGGTCAGATTGTTCGGCGGCAGGCTCGGGGTCGGCCGCCGCCTCGGGCTCGGGCTCGGCCGCCGCCTCGGGTTCCGGCTCGGGTGCCGCCTCTGGCTCGGGCGCGGCCTGGGGCTCGGCTGCGGCCGCCGCCGGGGCCTCACCGCTCACGAGACCCTGGTCGGCGATCGCCTGCAACTGGATGGCCACGCCGGCGATCAGGGCGTTCAAACCCCGCACCAGACCGCCGATCGGCGCGGCGATCGTCCCGACCAGCTGGGCGTGCAGCACCTCGCGGGCGGGGAGCCGCGCGATCGAGCGGACCTCGTCCGCGCTCAGCGCCGCACCGTCCATCAGGCCGCCTTTGAACTCGAGGATGTTCAGCGCCCTGGCGGTGTCGTTCAGGGCTTTCGCCGCGAGCGCGGCGTCGCCGCGAACCAGCGCGAGCGCCGTCGGGCCCTCGAGCAGCGCCTTCAGCGACTCGGCGCCGGCCTTGTCGGCCGCCCGTTCGGAGAGCGAGTTCTTGACGATTCGGAACTTCGTGTCGGCGTCGCGGAGCTTGGCCCGCAGCTCCGCGGCCTGCCCAACCGACAGGCCGCGGTAGTCCACCGCGAAGACCGCGCCGGCGCCTCGGATCTCACCGGCGATCTCATCTACGACTGCTGCTTTTTGGTCTCTATTCATGGTCCTCTCACGAACAACGCCCGCGTGGCGGGCGTCGAATCCAGAGCCTTCCAACCGGCTCCTTCGAGGCTCCGCCTGCTCCGGGCTTGGGCGCGCTCGCGCTGCCGGAGGTCTTGGGCTTCTGTCGTCTTGAAGTTCTACGACGATTCTAGGCGGCTACCGGCTCCTCGACGATGTCTCGAGTACGGCTGGGATCGACCTTGACGCCCGGCCCCATGGTGGTCGCGAAGGTGACCGAACGGATGTAGCGGCCCTTCGCGGCCGACGGCTTGGCGCGGATCAGCTCGTCCATCACTGCGGCATAGTTCTCGAGCAGTCGGCGCTCGTCGAAGTCGCGCTTGCCGATCACCAGATGGACGATCGCATTGCGGTCGGTGCGGTACTCGACCTTCCCGGCCTTGGACTCCTGGACGGCCTTGGCGACGTCCATCGTCACCGTCCCGACCTTCGGGTTCGGCATCTTCCCGGCCGGGCCGAGGATCCGCCCGAGCCGACCGACGACCGGCATCAGGTCGGGTGTCGCGATCGCCACGTCGAAGTCGTCGAATCCGTTCTGGATCTTCTCGGCGAGCTCCTCGGCGCCGACGACGTCGGCGCCCGCCTCCTCTGCCTCGCGCGCCTTGTCGCCCTGGGCGAACACCGCGATCTTGACGTCCTTACCCAGACCATTCGGGAGCGCGATCGTCCCCCGGAGCTGCTCGTCGGCGTGGCGAACGTTGAGCCCGGTCCGCACATGGACCTCGACCGACTCGTTGAACTTCACGCGCGCGAGCTGCTTGATCAGTGAGACCGCCTCAGCCGGGGAGTACTCCCGCTCGCGGTCGAACCGCTGCTTGACGTCTTCGTAGGTCTTGCCGTGCCTTGACATCACACCACCTCCACGCCCATCGAGCGAGCCGTTCCGGCGATGATCTTCGCGGCGGCATCGACGTCGTTGGCGTTCAAATCGTTCATCTTCTTCTCTGCGATCTGGCGCAGCTGCTCTTCGGTGATCCTCCCGACCTTGTCACGGTGGGGCTCGGCCGAGCCCTTCTCGAGCGAGATCGCCTGCTTGATCAGCACCGCGGCCGGCGGGCTCTTGGTGACGAACGTGAACGAGCGATCTTCGAAGACGGTGATCACGACCGGAATCACCGTGCCGGCGTCGGACTGAGTCTGCGCGTTGAACGCCTTGACGAACTCCATGATGTTGACGCCGTGCTGGCCCAGCGCGGGGCCGACGGGCGGCGCCGGGCTGGCTTGACCGCCGACCGCCTGGAGCTTGATCTGGGTTAGGACCTTCTTTGCCATCAGTGATCTCCTCGGGGGCGAACGAGTTCGCTCATACCTTCTTCACCTGGTCGAATCCGACCTCGACCGGAGTCTCGCGGCCGAAGATCGAGACGAGCACCTTGAGCCGCTGGGCATCCTCGTTGACCTCGGAGATCTCGCCCGAGAAGTCCGACAGCGGACCCGAGACGACCTTGATCTGCTCGCCGATCGAAAACTGCGCGCGGCTGCGTGGACGCTCGGCGGTCTCCTGGTGCAAGAGGCGATCGACCTCGGCCTGGGTGAGCGGGACCGGCTCGTTGGACGCGCCGACGAAACCGGTGACGCCGGGAGTGCCTTTCACCAGCGACCACGAATCCTCGTTGAGGTCCATGTTCACGAGCACGTAACCGGGCATCGTCCGCTTCTCGACGGTCACCTTCTGGTTGTCCTTCAGCTCCGACACGGACTCGGTCGGGACGACGATCTGGCGAACAGCACGCTGCTGTCCGAGCGACACGACTCGGTGCTCGAGGTTGTGCTTGACCTTGTTCTCGTGGCCTGAATATGTGTTTACGACGTACCAGCGAAACATTGATGTTCCTCCACGGGTCCTCCCGACCCGCGTGTTGACGATATCGCTCGGCGTCCCGCCTCGCTTGAACCGTGGGCGCCTGGCGCCCACCTTCCTACTTCAGGATGAAATTCACCAGCCTTGTGGCCACCGTGTCGGCGAGGCCGAGGTAGATGCCGGCGACGATCACGAACCCGATCACGACCCCGGTCGCTTGGACCACCTGCCGGCGATCGGGCCACTGTACCCGCTGAAGCTCGCGCCAGCTTCCTTGCAGAAAGTAGATCAGCCGGACGCCGAGGTGGGCCCGCTGGGCCGGATGGGCAACTGCGCCTTCGCCGGCGCCGCCATCGCTGCGGCGAACGAGCGTGCGTCCGCTGCGACCGCCGCGGCCGCCGCCCGTGTCCGCCGTCTCGAGCTCTTCCTCCTCTTCTTCTGGCTCGAACTCGGGCTCGGCGCCCTCGGACTCGGGTTCGGCATCCTCGAGTTCGGGCTCGGCGTCCTCGAGCTCGGGCTCGGTGTCCTCGAACTCGGCGTCCTCGAACTCGGGCGCGGCGTCTGACTCGGCGACCAGCTCCGGCCGACCAATCGCCAGCTGCGCCTCGGCAAGCTCCACATCTGGTGCTGCGTGGCGGGTCGGAGCCGGCGGCTCATCGCGCTCGGTGGCGGTGCTGGCCACCGGCTGGGGTCGCCGTGCCCGACGCTCCTTGGCACGTTTACGGTTGCGAGCCACGGATCGCTCCCCGTCAGCTCAGCGCGTCTCGCGGTGCGCGGTGTGACGCTTGCACCAGCGGCAATACTTGCGCAGCTGAAGGCGCTCCGGGTTGTTCCGCTTGCTCTTGTTCGTCTGGTAGTTCCGGCGCTTGCACTCCTCACATGCGAGAGTGGCGGCGATCCGGACGTCTCCACGGGCCATCTACGCGCTTCCCGTCTCGTGGGGTCCAAGGTCGGCTACCGGTCGCAGGCGCGTTTGAAAACGCCGCCCGGCGCCGCTTCTGAGTGTAGCGTCATTCGGTCAGCTCGACCGGAGAGAGCTCCAGGTCGAGAAACCTGTCGCCGCGCAGCACGCGGACCGACAGCGGCCGTCCGATCGCCTCGTGGTTCATCAACCGCTGGACGTCATCGACCCGCTCGATTGGCGCTCCGCCGAGCTCCAAGATCAGATCCTCTGCGCGCAGTCCCGCGCGCTGGGCGGGACTTCCCGGAGCCACCTCGACGACCTCGACCCCGCCGGCGCGGCCCACTCGCACGCGCGCGTGCGGCGGCAGCGGACGCGGTCCACCGGCGATCCCGATGTAGGCACGGCGCACGCGCCCGTCTCTCATCAAGGCGCCGATGATCTGTCGCGTAGCGGCGTTGATCGGGACGGCCAGCCCGAGGCCAACCCCTGCGACGGCAGTGTTGATGCCGACCACCCGCCCCGCGCTGTCGACCAGGGCACCGCCTGAGTTGCCCGGGTTCAGCGCGGCGTCGGTCTGGATCACGTTGTCGATGTAGCGGACCGTCCGCCCCGCACGAGCAGGAAGCGAGCGCCCCAGCGCGGATACGACCCCGGCGGTCACCGATCCCGCGAACCCGTTCGGGTTGCCGATCGCCACCACCAGCTGTCCGACCCGAAGCTGCTCGGCTTCGCCCAGCGTGGCCGGCACCAGCTGATCGCCATCGGCCCGCAGCACCGCGAGGTCCGAGAGCCGGTCGATCCCGACCACCCGGAAGCTGAGCTCGCGCCCGTCCACAAACGCGGCGCGGCCGTTTCGACCCGGCCCCGCGACCACGTGCGCCGAGGTCAGCAGGAAGCCGTCGGGCGTCAGCGCCACCGCGCTGCCGGCGCCGGCGGGCACCTGGCCGACCCGGCTGCGGCGCATGACCCGCAGATTGGCAACCGATGGAGCGAGCCGCTCGGCCACGCCGACGACGACCCTCGAGTACGTGTCGAGTGCCTCTCCCTCCCGCTCAGCCTGCTCGACCTCGGAGTTCTCGATCATGGTGCTCATCGGCGTACCCTCAGAAGGTGACGGTTACCGGGCGCTCGTCGCTGCCGCGGACGATCAACAGCTCGAGCCGCCCCTCCGCCCGTGCACCGTCGAGCGCCTCATACAGGACGTCCACCCGCTCGATTTCGCGGCCACCCGCGGCGACGATCAGGTCCCCGCGCTCGATGCCCGCCTGCGCGGCAGGACTGCCTTCCTCGACCGCGCGGACGAGGACCCCGTCACGCTCCGGGAGGCCCACCGCCCGCCGCAGACGCCTGGCTACACGTGGCGGCGCGATCGCGACCCCCAGCCGGACGCGCTGAGGCGCCTCGCCGCGGCCGAGCGCCTCGACCCGTTCGCGCAGCGCGCCGGCGGCCGGAATCGCGAGGATCAAGCCACCGTCGACGCGGACTGAGTTGATTCCGAGCAGCTGCCCGGCGGTATCGATCAGCGGCCCGCCGGAGGATCCGCGGGGAAGCGGCGCGGTGTGCTCGATCGCCCCGCCGATCCGCCGCCCGCGGGGGCCTCGGAAGCTCCGAGCGCTCGAGGAAACGAAGCCGGGCGTGACCCGCAGCCCGCGTCCGCCGGGATTCGCAAGCGCGAGCACGGCGCGGCCGATCGCGGGCTGCCCCGCCTCCGCGTCATCCTGGGCCCAGCTGACCGGTTCGATCTCGGCGGTGTCGACGTCGATCACAGCGATGTCGAGATCCGAATCCGACCCCGCCACGCGGCCCGCCGCGCGCCGTCCGTCGTGGAACGTCACGGTCGTCTCGTCATGACGCAGGTTGTGAGCATTCGTCAGCACCCGGCCCGGCGCAATCACGACGCCCGAGCCCACGCCCCATCCTCGACCCAGTCCTACCACCGCCGGCCCGGTCCGCTCTGCGGCGGCCTGCACGGAGCCTTCAAGTTCTTCCAGCAACGTCACGGCACGATCCCTTCATTCTCTAAACTTGTTACTTGCGAAATGCAAGTCAATAGCGTACCACGGGTTGGGAAAGCGCTGGTGTCGCATGAGCCGGCCGTACGATCTCCTAGCGATGGCTGAACCGAACCAGCAGACCGATGCTTCCGGCGAGGAGACGCGCTCGGCGCTCGCAGACGCCCTGGCGGCGGTCGGTGATCGCTGGACGCTGCTGCTGATCGCCGCCCTGCTCGATGGCCCCCGCCGGTTCGGCGAGCTCCAGCAAGAGGTCGACGGCATCGCCCCCAACGTGCTCACGCAGCGGCTGCGCCAGCTCGAGCGCAACGCCCTGGTCGTCGCGCAGCTGTACTCGGAACGGCCGCCCCGGTTCGTCTACGAGCTGAGCGCCGCGGGCCGCGAGTTGGCCGGCGCACTGCGGCTGCTCGCGGGCTGGGGGGCACGGAACGCCGAGGGCTCCTCCGCCCCTCGCCACGCGGTGTGCGGGACCCCGATGGAGGCCCGCTGGTGGTGCCCCACGTGCGAGCGCCCGGTGTCAGACGAAGAAGGCGAAGAGCTCCACTTCGCGTAGCGGGCGGGCCGGCTTTGCGACGTGGGCCATCGAGTCAGTGATAAAGGATGACTCGATCGCCCACGTGGGCCCCCGCGCAATCTGCTCTGTGCCGATCGACAGGAAACGGCAGATCGGCGACCAGGGCCGTCTCCACGTAGTCGTCCTCGAGCGGGCTGCCGGAGCCGGGCGCGAGCTCGGAGCCGATCGGCCGCAGCCGAGCCCGCGGACCGTCCGGAACCACCCACGGCGCCAGCGCGAGAAAGGCCGGCTTGGAACCCGCGTAGCCGCGGAACATGGGCTGATCTTGGCCAGGAACGAACCTGCGGTTGCCGATGTAGTGGCACCCGGGCCCGCGCAGCCCGCGCTGCGTGATCGCGCTTTGCCCGTCGAACGTGAGATCCGCCAGGTTGCCGACCATCATCGCCGTGACGTTGTAGTCGAAGCTGACGCTCGGGTCGCTGACCGCTCGATAGGTCGACGCCATCCATGACAGCGGCTGCCAGCGCTCCACGCCGTTTCCGTCGGGCCCGGTCCAGCGACCGGGATTGGCTTCATCCTGGATCACGAGGTTCGCGCCGAGTCGGTTCAGACAGCGCATGTAGTAGCGCGCCGTGTCGCTGCAGGGATTGACCCCGGCCGGCGGGTGGCCGTACTCGAACGCCGGAAGGCTGGTGGCGAAGCCGATTGAAGCGCGGGTGCCCGGCAACCGAAACGGCCGGAGATTCGCTACGGCCGCCGGACCGCCCGAGGGTCCCGGAGTGAGGCCGAGATAACTCTCCAGTGAGGTCAACGGCACCTTCAGGTTCGACGCGACCACGTTGCGCAGCACGTCGGGACCGCTCGAGCGCACGTCGTGTGGCCCCCACATCAACACTTCGTTATAAACGCGCGGAGCGCTCGCCACGTATACCGAGGCGGGCCGCGGCCTCAGGTCGGGATCGGAAAAGGTCGCGACGTCCGCCGGTGCTCGCGACTGTCGGAACGGGGCCACGTCCGCCGAACCGATCATGTACACGCCGTAGCGCTTGGCAAGCGCCGAGAACGTGCCCATGAAGCTGCGAACGACGGTATCCGTCGCCGCGAGGAACCCCTGCCCGAGTCCGCCCAAGCTCGGAAACCGGACGTGGTAGGCGGCGAGCGGACGTGCGTACGCCGCCGTGATCGACGCGAGCGCGCCGAGCGCGCCGCATGGCTGACCGAGTTGCGCGCAGGCTGGACCATCCGGCGCGGCGAAGAACTCTCGCGCCACGGCGCCGCGCGAGCCGGTCGCCAGCGTGGACAGTCCCACGTCCTCGTCGAACACAACCACGTTCGGCCGGTGGGCAGCGAGATGCGGGAGGACGTAGCGGTGCAGCATGCACTCGATCTTGGCTCGGAAGCTCGCGTAGGAGACCACGTTCCGCGTGTCTTGCCGGTACTGCATGGCGAAGATCCGGGGCGTCCCCGGCCGCGGGTGAAGCGACACGATCGGCGCAATCGTCCGGTGCGACGCAAACGCGGCGCACCGAAGGCGGTGCGCGCTCGCCCCCGCGCCGGCGCCGTCGAGCAGCAGCGCCAGCGCGTAAGCCGCGGCGAGCACCAACGCGACGAACGACCGGCGCACAACCACTTCGCTGTCAAGACTCGCAGATCATTACCCGCATCGCCACAATGTGCGCGGCCACGGACAAGGGAGCAGGCGTATGCCACAGGAGTCGCACGGGCGGATCTCACGGCGCAAGCTGATCGGAACGGCCGCGGCTGCGGCCGGGGTCGCCGCCCTGCCCGAGGATGCGGACGCGCGCGCTCAGCGTCCCCGCCCGAGACCCAGCCGGCGCGCCGACGTGATCGTGGTCGGCGCCGGCCTGTCGGGCCTCACCGCCGCCCGCAAGCTGGCGGGCGCCGGGCGTTCGGTGATCGTCGTCGAGGCCCGCGACCGGGTCGGGGGCCGAACCCTGAACCACCCGCTCGGCCACGGGAAGGTGGTCGAGCTGGGAGGCCAGTGGATCGGGCCGACGCAGGATCACCTGGCGGCGCTCGCGCGAGAGCTCGGAGTGGCCACGTTCAAGACCTACAACCGCGGCAACTACCTGTTCTACGAGAACGGGAAGCTGACGCCCTACACGCCCAACGGCCCGTTCGGCGCCGTACCCCCCGATCTCACCGCCGACGCGCAGCTCGAGGCGGTATTGGTCAAGCTCGACTCGATGGCCAAGACCGTCCCGCTGGAGGCTCCCTGGACCGCCGCCAACGCGCTGGCCTGGGACGGTCAAACGTTCGAGACGTTCAAGCAGAGCCAAGCGCTCGGCCCGGGCGCCACCAATCTGCTCGACCTGGGGATCGAGTCCGTATGGGCGTGCGAGCCGCGCGATGTCTCGCTCCTTCACGTCCTGTTCTACATCCACTCCGCCGGTAACGAGCGCACCCCCGGCACGTTCGAGCGGCTGATCAACACCGCCGGCGGCGCCCAGGACAGCCGCTTCGTCGGCGGTTCGCAGCTGATCTCGATCCGGGCCGCGAAGTCGCTCGGGTCGCGCGTGATCCTCTCCCAACCGGTCCGCCGGATCGCCCAGGACCGCTCCGGGGTCTCGGTCCAGACCGACGGGCTGACCTTCCACGGCAGATCGGCGATCGTCACCGGGCCGCCCTCGCTGACCGGCCGGATCTATTACGAGCCCGAGCTTCCGGCGCTCCGTGCGCAGCTGCTGCAGCGCTTCCCGCAGGGATCGGCAATCAAGATCGAGGCCGTCTACCGGCGTCCGTTCTGGCGCGATCGCGGCTTCGCGGGCCAGGTCACGAGCGACACAGGGCCGATCAAGATCACGTTCGACAACTCCCCACCCGACGGCCGTCCGGGGGTGATGCTCGGATTCGTCGAAGGCCACGATGCGCGGGTGTTCGGGACGCTCAGCCCGCGCCGGCGACGGGCCCAGGCGCTGGACTGCTTCGTTCGCTACTTCGGTGCGCAGGCCGCCAGCCCGATCGCGTACATCGAGAAGAACTGGTCCGAGGAGCAGTGGACGCGGGGCTGCTATGTCGGCTTCACGGCGCCCGGCGTGCTCACCGACTACGGGCCGTGGATCCGCAGGCCGTTCGGGCGGATCCATTGGGCGGGAGCCGAGACCTCCGACTACTGGAACGGCTACATGGACGGCGCCGTTCGGTCCGGGGAACGGGCTGCGCGGGACGCGCTCGCGGATCTGTAGGACGCCCCGGGCGACAAACCAGCGTCCGAACGGGAAGGATGCTCCCATGCTCCGCCTGATCGGCATCGTGATTTCGATCGGCCTCGCCGATTCGCTGAACCCGACGACGATCGCCCCGGCGCTGTACCTCGCCACCGCCGAGCGGCCGCGCTCACGCGTGACCGAGTTCACGCTCGGCGTGTTCGTCGTCTATCTCGCCGGCGGCGTCCTGATCGCGCTCGGCCCCGGGCAGCTGCTGCTGTCGCTGGTGCCGAAGCCGAGTCGAGAAACGCGTTACATCCTCGAGATCATCGTCGGCGCGGCGATGCTGGTCGGGGCCGTGGTGCTGTGGGTCAAGCGCGATCGACTCTCAGACCGCCAGCCTCCCGAGGTGCGAGCCGACGGGAAATCGAGCGCTCTCCTGGGCGCCACGATCACCGCGGTCGAGCTCCCCACCGCGTTCCCGTACTTCGCCGCGATCGCCGCGATCGTCGGGTCGGGGATCGACCCGGCCCGGCAGGTTGTCCTGCTGGTGCTGTTCAACGTCTGCTTCGTGGTTCCGCTGCTCGGGATCGCCGGCACCCTGTGGGTGGCGGGCGACCAGGCCGGCCTGGTCCTGATGAGGTGTCGGATTTTTCTGCAGCGGCGCTGGCCGGTGCTGCTGGCGGGAGCGGGGCTGCTCGTCGGCATCTTCGTCGTCCTGCTCGGAGTGACCGGGCTTGGGACCAGGGCCCATGGCCGGACTGGTCACTTCTTCAAGCGCTTCCGCCACCTGCTCCACCCGTGAGCGGCTGCGACCGGGCGCGTGCGGCCCTGAGCTCAGCTCTGGCCGCGCTGCGCGCCTCGCGCGCCTCGCGGACGAGCCGGCGCATGCCTCTAAGCCAGCGATCGGGCTGGGCGCCCTTGAGCGCCATGTATTCCGCCACCTGCGGATGCGGAAGGATCAGGAATCGCTCTTCCCGGAGCCCGGCGACGACCGCCTCGGCGACATCGTCGGGATCGATCACCTGCTCGGCCAGCAGTGGCGCCGATCCGATCGGATCCTCTAGTGCGAGGTCGAGCATCGGCGTGCGGACTCCCTGCGGGCACAGGCACGACACCTTGATGCCGGCCTCGGCGTAGTTGATCGCCAGCCACTCGGCGACGGCGACCGCCGCGTGCTTGGTGGCCGAGTAGGCCAGCGCCGAGACCTGCGTGAGCAGGCCCGCCGCCGATGCCGTGCTGAGCAGGTGTCCCTCGCCTCGCTCGACCATCTCCGGTAGCACCGCGCGCGCGGCCCACACGTGGGCCATCACGTTGACCTCCCAGGTCCGCTGCCACTCGTCGTTCGAGCCCTCGGGGCCGCCTGGCGGGCCCGGCACCCCGGCGTTCGAACAGAACAGATCGATCGGGCCGTACTCGCCTCGCGACCGCGCAACCAGCGCCTGGATGTCCGCCTCCCGACTGACATCCGCCGCCACTGCAAGCCCGCCGATCTCCTCCGCGACGACCGCGGCGGAGCGCTGATCGAGATCGGCGACGACAACCCCGCGCGCCCCTTCGGCTGCGAACCGGCGCGCGAGCGCGTGGCCGATGCCGCTGCCGGCTCCGGTCACCACCACATGTCGGTCGATGAGCTCCATCGCGCTCGGAGATTAGTTGAAGTTGAAGTCGATTTCAACTAATCTGTGGACCAGCATGGCCCAGCGTCAGGCCCTTCCCTCGAGGACACGCCGAGCGCCGGTCAGCGCCCGCGGCGCGCGAACCCGTCGAGCGCTTGTCCAGGCTGCTCGACGGATGTTCGAACGCGACGGGTTCCTCGATGCCCGGATCACCGACATCACGGCCAACGCCGGCGTCGCCGCGGGCACGTTCTACACCTACTTCACGAGCAAGGAGGACGCCTTCGCGGCGGTGATGGAGGAGGTGAACGAGGAGATGCTCCATCCCCGGCTCAGGGAGCTCGCCGCCCGGGACGACCCCGAGGCGGTGATCGAAGCTGCGAACCGCGCCTACCTGCTCGCCTACCGACGCAACGCGAAGCTGATGGCGCTGATGGAGCAGGTCGCGCAGATCAACGCTGACTTCCGGCGGCTGCGGCTCCGGCGAGCCCGAGCCTTCGGCGAGCGCAACGCGCAGGCGATCTCACGGCTCCAGCAGCGCGGTCTCGCCGACCCCGCGCTCGATCCGCGGCTGGCGGCCGACGCGCTCAGCGGGATGGTCAGCCGGATGGCGTACCTGCGCTACGTACTCGGATTTGGCAATGCGTCGCCGGACACGCTGGCGCGCACCCTGACTCGCCTGTGGGTGAACGCCCTCGGCATAACCAAGCCCTCGGCATTACCAAATGGAGATGAGATAGATGGACTTCGAGTTCTCAGACCGCTGCAAGGAACTGCGCGAGCGCCTGCTCGCGTTCATGGACGAGCACGTGTATCCCGCCGAACCCGTGTATCACGAGCAGCTCGTTGCCTCTGGCCAGCCCCACTTCCACCCGCCGATCATGGAGGAGCTGAAGTCGCGCGCGCGGGAGCTGGGACTCTGGAACCTGTTCCTGCCCTATGAAGACGCCGAGTTGTCCGCTCCTGGGCTGTCGAACTCGGAGTACGCGCCGTTGGCGGAGATCATGGGCCGCAGCCACATCGCTCCCGAGGCCTGCAACTGCGCAGCTCCCGACACCGGCAACATGGAGGTCCTCACCCTGTTCGGAACCGCGGAGCAGAAGAACCGCTGGCTGCGGCCGCTGCTGGACGGCGACATCCGCTCCGCGTTCGCGATGACCGAACCGAACGTCGCCAGCTCGGACGCGACCAACATCGAGATGCGGATCGAGCGCGTCGGCGACGAGTATGTCCTGAACGGCCGCAAGTGGTGGATCTCGGGCACGATGCGCGAGCGCTGCCAGATCTTGATCGTGATGGGCAAGACCGATCCCGGCGCCCCGTCCTACCGGCAGCAGTCGATGATCCTCGTTGCACGCGACACGCCGGGACTCAAGATCCTCCGAAACCTGCCGGTGTTCGGCTACATCGACCAGGAGGGGCATGCCGAGCTGTCCTTCGAGGACGTTCATGTTCCCGCGTCGAACCTGATCGGCAACGAGGGCGACGGGTTCCTGATCTCCCAGGCCCGCCTGGGTCCCGGGCGGATTCATCACTGCATGCGAGCGATCGGCGCCGCCGAGCGAGCGCTCGAGCTGATGTGCCGGCGCGCCTCCTCGAGGGTCACGTTCGGTCAACCGGTCAGCGACCGCGCCAACGTCCAGGACTGGATCGCGCAGTCGCGGGTGGAGATCGAGATGGCCCGCCTGTTGACGTTGAAGGCCGCGTGGTTGATGGACACCGTCGGCAACAAGCACGCGCGGACCGAGATCGCGGCGATCAAGGTGGCGGCACCCAATGTCGCCCTGCGGGTCGTGGACCGGGCGATCCAGGTTCATGGCGGCGCGGGAGTGTGCGACGACTTCCCGCTGGCGATGATGTACGCCCATCTGCGCACGCTTCGCCTGGCCGACGGGCCGGACGAAATCCACAACCGGACGATCGCCCGCCACGAATTGCGGCGTTTCGCACCCGAGCCGGTCGCTGCCTAACTGCGCCACACCGCCGAGACCATGGGTAGGGTGCGGTCGCAGACAGCGGCCCGCTACCTTCCCCCGAATCGTTTTGAGGGCTCTCCGATACTCCGGCCCACGGCGAGGGTTAAGAACCCTCGAGTTGAATCAGATCCGATTGCTGCGTTGCGTCATCACGATCCTGAGCGCGGCCACGGTTCTCTGCGCCGTGCCGTCCGTCGGCGCTGCCATGACCAGCTCGAACAACACACCGTTTCCCAGCAGCACCGTCATCGCGGGAGCGCACTGGTCCAGCCTCCGTCATGGCCCCCCGCGCAACCAGTTCGGCGACATCCTGCCGCTGGCCTGGGCTGATGACAACAACCTCTACGTGCTGATGGACGACGGGGGCACCAATCCTCCCAAGCAGGGCTCGCAGTGGGCGCTGTGGCGCAACTCGTTCGCGCGGATCACCGGCTCGCCGCTGCACAATCTCCGCTTCCAGCCGATCGGCAACCCCGGACCCGCCGCGACGCGGCCGGAGATCCATCAAAACCCCGACCTGTGGTCAGGCCCGCTCGGCAACTACTACTCCACGGGCTTTACGTCCGTCGACCACGTGTTCTACGCGACCCAGGTCAACGACTGGAACTGGGATGCCAACGGCCCGTTCACCGGACTCGCCGGAATCGCCTACTCGACCAACCACGGAACGACCTGGACCTTTCCCTCGAAGCCATTCCCGGCCTCCACCGGCAACCTCGACTGGGTCCAACGGGGCCGCGACGCGGACGAGCCCGATGGCTACCTCTACGCGATCTCCACCGAGCAGGAGTTCAACGCCAGCACGCTGATCCTGGGACGAAGCCGAGGGGACATCGCCGATGTGACCGATCCCGCTCGGTGGCAGTGGGCTTCAGGATGGACGCCGACGCCGAGCGCGTGGCCCGTGTGGTCGAGCTCCAGCAGCGCCGCGCAGCCGATCCTCAGCTGGCCCGGCCACATCACCTACCCGCGGATGTCGTTTGACCCGGGCTTGCGCCGTTACCTGCTGACGTTCACTTACTCGTACGGCTCGACGCCGCCCGGCATCTGGACCAACGGATCGGAGCTCGTGATCCTCGAGGCTCCTCACCCCTGGGGCCCGTTCTCGTTCGTCGCCCGCCAACCGTACTTCGGCCCCTCGAACGGATACGACCCCGCGATCCCGGTCAAATGGTTCAGTGACCACGGCCAGAGCCTGTGGCTGATCTGGTCCGCCAACTTCGACGGCTGCGCGCGCGGGCTGAGCTGCGCGGGTGGCTACGGCTTCAACTACCAGCGGATACAGCTGATCCTTCCGCGCCGACGGGCCGGCGCAGCCCGGGCCCACCAGCGAGTCCGCTCCGCGGGCCGTCCCGCGCCACCGGCCGGCTGGAGAACGCTGCCCGCGACGCCGCCTCCGTTCCAGCTCCCCAGGCTCGATCTCCCTCCCCGCCGCTGACGCTAGATGGTTCCCGCGCCGGCCCGGAGGTCGCTCGCCGCCGCGGCCACCTGGCTGAACAGCCGGGCTCGCTCTCGCGGGCTGACCGGGCCGGCGGAGCCCCGACGGTGGCGGTCGATCGTCGCGATCGTGATCACCATTCGCTCGGGTCCCAGCCAACCGCTCCACGGCGCATCGCGAAACTCGCCGCTCCGCGCGAGCGTGGTCGCGATCGCACGCGGGACCTGGCCGCTACTCAGCCGTGGAAGCGCGGCCGCCTCGAGCCAGGCGAGGTAATCGCCTAGCGCCTGCACCTCCGCGACGGTGCCAATCGGACCATGACCCGGCACCACCACCGCCGGTGCGAGCGCCAGGATCCGCTCGAGCGCGGCGATCCAGTTCGATGCCGGACCTGCCCACATGACCGGGTGCACGCCGACGAACATCACATCGCCCGCGACCACGACCCGCGCGTCCGGGACATGCACGATCAGATCGCCCGGCGTGTGGGCCGGACCGACCTCCTGCAGCCGCACCTCCCGGCCGCCGATCCGCAGCTCGAGGCCTCCCTCGAACTCGCGCCCCGGCGGCGTGACCCGCACGTCTGAGAAGTCGAACGGCGCGAGCATCCGTGCCACGTATGTCCCGAGCGTGGCGGTCGGCGGCAGCCGGCGGAGGATCGCTGCCAGTCCGCGTGTCCGCTGAAGCGGCGCCGGCCCCTCCTCGCGGATGAGCTGAGCGGCAGTGCGGGTGGCCACGATCTGGGCGCCGGCGAGCAGTTGATTGCCCCACACGTGGTCGCCGTCCGAGTGCGTATTGACCACGGTCCGGATCGGCAGCTGCACCCGGGCGGCGACCGCATCGAGCATCCTCCGGGTGAGCGCGGGCGTCCACAGCGTGTCGATCAGCAGTGCTTCGCCTCGACCCACAACTATGGCTGCGTTTGATTCCCCCCAGTCGCCGTTTGGCTGAAGCCAGGCCAGCACCCGGTCGGCGACCTCGTGTAATCCGCCCTCGAACCGTGGCTGGATGCCGAGGAGGGAGTGCTCCATCGATGCGCCATTGTAGGAGTGCCGGCGTCGCTGAGCCGAAGCGGGGGCGACGATCAGCCACGTGGGCGCGGTTCGGTCAGCCGCCGCTGCCGACGACCGGCGCGCCGGTCACGCCGCAGCCGTTCCCACCCTGGCGGACCTGGGCCGCGGAGGGCGGATCGGACGCGAACAGCTGCGGCAGGCTGACCGAGCGCAGGTGGCGACGGTGCAGCAGCGGCAGCAGCGTGGTCAGCGCGCGGATCGTCTGACCATGGTTCTCGTGCATCAGGATGATCGCCCCGGGGCGCAGCTTGGCCTTGACATTGTCGATGATCTGGGCCCAATCTGCCCCCAGCGAATCGGCCGAGTCCACGTTCCACAGAATCTCCAGCAAGCCAAGCCGCTGGCCGATCCGGTCCGTCATCGAGTCGTGCAACTCGTACGGCGGGCGCCACAGATCGACGTGCTGGCCCGAGTTGGCCTCGATCGACTGCGCCGTGCGCTGCAGTTCGGAGTTGACCTCGCTCGGCGGCAGCGCAATCAGCTCGGGATGCGTATAGGTGTGGTCCCCGAGCGCGGCCACCTTGAGCTCGCGGCGAAGGTACCCCGGATACAGGGGGATGTTCCTGCCGACGATGAAGAACGTCGCGCGTTCGCCTGCCTCGCGCAGCTTCTTGATCGCCAGCAGGGTGTACGGGCCAGGGCCGTCGTCGAACGTGAACGCGACCTCGTTGCCCCGCCTGCCGCCGCAGTAGATCGGCAGCCCCAGCTTGACCAGCCGCTCGATTCTCGCGTTGCCGATCGCGTCCGCTCTGGAGAGGACATAGCGGGGGCGACGATCAGCCCGCGGCGCCCGCGAGGGTGTCGTGGCGATCACCTGCTGGCCCCCGCGGCGGCGTACCGCCCCAGTCCCGCCGCTCTCCCCGAGCACCACGACCACTACCACGATCGCGAGCAGGCAGCTTCCCGCAAACACCAACCGGCGCCGTCGCCGCCGCTTGCGCCACTCCTCGCGCCGCCGCGCAATATGAGCTGGCGGTCCTACCACGCGGGCCGAAGGCTAGAGACTTTCCCTCACCCCTCGGGGGCTCGGGGCAGGGCACGGAGCGTTCGGCCGACGTACCGCATCAACTCTGAATCGACCATACCGCGCGATCCGGCGGCTGCACCCTGCTCGCAGTCGCACCGCGACATTCACGCGGCGGCGGTGTTATCAGCCGGGACTGAGGTCAAGTAGGCCGACATCCGTATATTGCCCGCAGCCGCAATCGGGGCCCGAAGGAAAGAGGAAGCACATGGATCGTGTTAGAAGGCGTGTCGCTGGACGCATCAGATTTCTGTTCGCGGTGGGGGCCGGTGGCCTGATCTTGGCCGGAGTCACTGGCGACACTGCTCGCTCCGGCGGCGGGCGCCGCTCGTTCTCGCAACCCTCAGGCGAACGCCGCCGGCTCCCGCAAGCCGGCCGCGGACTGCCAGCCATTCGGCGAGCGGCCGTGTCTGCTGCCGTTCCCCAACAACCTGTTCACCAAGCGGGATCGCTCCACCCCGACCGGCATCCGGCTCAATCTGCCGGCGCGGGCGATGCCGGTGAACGCGAGCGGCCAGCGGATCAGCCCCGCCCCCTACGACCGCAACGACGGCTTCAGCCCGGGTAGCGCGATGATCGTGCACGTACCGGGCCTCGACAACGCGGCGGCGTTCGCCCGGACCCACGCGGTGGACCTGCTGAACATGAGCAAGGCGTTCACAAGGAACCAGCCGATCGTCGTGATCGACGAGGCCACCGGACGCCGCCAGTTGATCTACAGCCAGCTCGACGCAAACGCGAGCACCCCGCAGACCACCGATCTGATGATCGTTCCGGGCCAGGAGCTGGCCGAGGGCCATACCTACGTGGTCGCGCTTCGCGACTTGCGCAACGCGAGCGGTCACCTGCTCCGGGCGCCGGCATGGTTCGAGAAGCTCCGGGACGATCGGGCGCTCCCCCCAAACGAGCGCGCGCAACGCGCGCGCTATATAAAGATCTTCAAGGCGCTGAACCGCGCGAGGATCCAGCGGTCAAACCTGTACGAAGCATGGGACTTCACTGTCGGCTCGGCGAAGAGCCTGACCGGGCGGTTGGTGTCGATCCGCAACAACGCCTTCGCGCAGCTCGGCGATCGCGACCTCGCCGATGGCAAGGTGCAGGGCCGAGCCCCCAGCTACACGATCACGAGCACCAGCACGCTGACGCCACAGCTGCGGGACATCCAGGGCACATATCAGGTGCCGTGCTATCTGATCACCTGCGGAGCGACCGCGACCACCGGGTTTCACTACAGCTCGGGCAAGCCAGATGCGCTGCCCACGCAGATTCCGGGCAACACGGCCACAGCACCGTTCGAGTGCATCGTTCCGAGTAGCGCCTCCTCGGGTCACCCGGCGCGCATCTCGCTCTATGGCCACGGCCTCTTGGGCTCCCATCAAGAGGTCACGGACTCGTGGGTGCAGGCGCTCGCGACCAACTACAACATGGCCTTCTGCGCGACCGACTGGTGGGGTCTGGCGCAGGGAGACACCCCGTTCGACGCCGGCGCGGTAGGGAGCCTCAACCTGTTTCCGGCGGTGGTCGACCGCCTGCAGCAGGGAGTGCTGAACACGCTCTATCTCGGCAGGCTGATGCTCAACCCGCAGGGGTTCGCCGCCAACCCGGCGTTCCAGGCCGGCGGCCGCCCGGTGATCGACACCTCGAACCTGTACTACGACGGCAACAGCCAGGGCGGCATCGAAGGAGGACTGACGACCGCGGTCTCGCCCGACGTCCGTCGCTCGGTGCTCGGCGTAACCGGCATCGACTACGGCAACATGCTGATCCAGCGGAGCACCGACTTCGCGCCGTTCAAGTCGATCCTCGACAAGGCTTACGCGGATCAGTCGCTGTATCCGGTGATCACGGATCTGATCCAGCAGCTGTGGGATCGTGGCGACCCCGATGGCTACGCGCCCCAGATGACCTCGCACCCGCTCCCCGACACGCCTTCGCACACGGTCCTCATGCAGATCGCCTACGGCGACTTCCAGGTCAGCATGTACGCCGGCGCGGCCGAGGCGCGGACGATCGGCGCGGCCGCCTACGAGCCGGCTCTCGACCCCGATCGCGCCAGGGACCGCAATCTGTTCTACGGCATCCCGGCGATCGGGCACTACCCGTACAAGGGCTCGGCGATCGAGATCTGGGACAGCGGCCCGGGACGGGTGCAGCCGCCCCCGGTGGGCAACGTCCCGCCCACCGCCGCCCCGAACAACATCGACCCGCACGAGAATCCTCGCACGACACCGGCCGCGCAGCTACAGATCTCGAACTTCCTGGAGCCGGACGGGGCAGTGATCGATGTCTGCGGCAGCGAGCCGTGTCACTCGTCGGTGTATACGCCGTGAGATAGTCGCGAAACCTCGGGACGCAAACGAGGTACTGCAACCGCATGTCCGCATATTCGGGACGGACCGTGATCGTGACCGGCGCCTCACGCGGCATCGGTCTTGCCGTGGCGCGGAGATTCGCCGAGCTCGGCGCCGAGGTGGGGTTGGTCGCGAGCGATCGCGATCGGCTCGAGCGCGCAGCGGGCGCCGTTTCAGGACGGACACACGTCGTCGCCGCTGAGCTGACCGACCCGGCCGAGTGCCGCCGCGCCGTCGACGAGGTGGAGGCGGCCCTCGGGCCGGTCGAGGTGCTGGTGAGCTGCGCCGGATTGCTGCGGCGCGACTTTGTCGAGGACGTCACGATCGAGGATTTCGAGCGCAGCTACCGTCTCCACGCGGGCGCGGGCTTGTGGCTGAGCCAGCGCGTGCTGCCCGGGATGCGCACGCGCGGACGTGGCAGCATCGTGCTCGTTTCCTCCGAGCTGGGCCTGATCGGGGGCCCCACGTACGCCTCCTACTGCACCGGCAAGTGGGCGCTCGTCGGCCTCGCCGAGGTGCTCCACCACGAACTCGCGGGCAGCGGCGTGCGGGTCTGCGCGGTGTGCCCGGGCGATGTCCGTACCGACCAGCTCGCCGAAGAGCACGCCTGGGGACCGACCGGGGGCGAGACCTACGAGAAGGCGATGAAGCCCGAACTCGTGGCGCGCGCGATCGTGCGGGCAGCGGAGAGGTCAGCGCCGGTCGTGGTCGTCGACAAGCCGCATCTGCGCCTCGCCTTCAACCTCATGGGCGGCCCTCGCCGGCTCCGTCTCGCGGTCGTGCATTCGGCCTTCAAAACGCTCCTGCGCGAGCGCGCCCCGCGCACGGCCGGCGATCGCAGGGCCGCGGGGTGAGCTCGCTGACGCGCCTCGATTCGTCTCGTCGGCGCGGCTTACGGCTGGCTCTCCGCATCGCCTAGCATCGCCTCTCATGATCGAGTCGCCGGCCGCCGAAGCGCAGCAACGGGATGACGAGAACCAGCGGCGTCGTCCCGCGATCGTCGCGGTCGACGATGAGGCGGCGGTGCTGGCCGCCGTCTCGCGCGACCTGCGGCGCGGGTTCGGCGAGCGCTATCGCGTCATGCGCGCCGGTTCCGGCGCCGAGGGGCTCGATCTGCTCAAGCAGGTCCGGGCTCGTGGTGAGCAGGTTGCGTTGCTGATCGCCGACCAGCGGATGCCGGGGCTGTCAGGAACCGACTACCTCGTCCAGGCGCGCGAGCTCGTTCCCGAGGCCAAGCGGGTTCTGCTGACGGCGTACGCCGACACCGAGGCGGCGATCCAGGCGATCAACGAGGTGTCGCTGGACTACTACCTGCTGAAGCCGTGGGATCCCCCGGAGGAGCAGCTGTTCCCGGTGGTCGAGGACCTGCTGGGCACCTGGGAGGCCGGGGCCGCGCTCTCGGCGGGCGGCGTGCGGGTGATCGGTCATCGGTTCTCCAAGGACTCGCACGAGGTGCGCGATTTCCTGGCTCGCAACCGCGTGCCTGCGCGGTGGCTCGACGTTGAGCGCGACGGCGAGGCGCGCGAGCTGCTCGCGGTCGCCGGCGTCGACGGGGACCGGCTGCCGGTCGCACTGCTCGAGGACGGATCGATCCTCGAGCGCCCGACGACGCTCGAGTTGGCCGAGCGGCTCGGGATCTCGGCCCAGCCGATCGGCGACCACTACGACCTCGTGATCGTCGGGGGCGGTCCGGCTGGGCTTGCGGCCGCGGTGTACGGTGCTTCGGAGGGCCTTCGCACCGTGATGGTCGAGCGCGAAGCGCCGGGTGGGCAGGCGGGGCAGTCGAGCCGGATCGAAAATTACTTGGGCTTCCCGGCCGGCCTGAGCGGGTCGGACCTCGCGCGCCGGGCGACCGACCAGGCACGCCGGCTCGGGGCCGAGCTCGTCACCGTGCAGGAGGCGGTCGCGCTTCGGGTCGAAGGGGCCGGGCGCCTCGTGCAGCTGACCGGGGGCGACGTGCTCAGTGCGAACACGGTGCTCGTCGCGTCGGGTGTCTCCTATCGCCAGCTGAACGCGCCGGGGTTTGCGGAGCTGACCGGGGCGGGGATCTATTACGGCGCCGCGCTGACGGAGGCGCGGGCGTGTGCGAACCAGCACGTGGTCGTGATCGGCGGCGCCAACTCCGCCGGCCAGGCCGCGGTGTACTTCAGTGGCTACGCCGGCCGGGTGACAATGCTCGTGCGGGCCGATTCGCTGGCGAAGTCGATGTCCCATTACCTGATCGAGCAGATCGGGGAGTTGCCGAACGTCGAGGTGCGAACCGGCTCGCAGGCCGTGGCCGCCGAGCGCCAGGACGGGCATCTCCGCGCGCTGAGGATCCGCGCAACGGACGGCACCGAGACGGTCGAGGAGGCCGATGCATGCTTCGTGTTCATCGGCGCCGCGCCGCGCACGGACTGGCTGGACGGCGTTGTCGCGCGCGATGAGCGCGGGTTCATTCTCGGCGGAGTCGACGTGCGCGAGAACGGCTGGCCGCTTCCCCGCGAGCCGTATGCGCTCGAGACGAGCGTGCCCGGTGTGTTCGTTGCCGGTGACGTGCGAACGCGGTCGATCAAGCGGGTCGCGAGCGCAGTCGGGGAGGGGGCAATGGCGGTCTCGCTGATTCACGAGTACCTGACGAGCGCATGAGCGACCCGGAGCGTCCGACCCTCGAGGAGCTCCGCCGGATCGACCTGTTCGACGAGCTCGACGACGAGCAGCTCGCCCTGTGGCGGCAGGTCGCGGTGATTCGCAATGTGCAGGCCGATACGGTCGTCGCCGAGCCGGGGGATGTCTCAGCGGGCGTGTTCCTGCTGCTCCAGGGGGTGGTGCAGGGGCTCGTCTTCGAGGCGGGTCGCCTCGAGCCGATAACTCGCCAGGTGGCGCCAACCTGGATGGGGGCGATCACGGTCCTGACCGAGACCGGCTATGCCGGCGAGATGCGCGCCGTAACCGACGTGCGGATGGCGGTAATCGCCCCCGATGACTTCACTCAGCTGGCGCTCAGCCAAATGCCCGTGCACCGCCGGGTGATGCGCGCGGTCCGAACGGTATCCGCGCGGTCGGCCATGCGCGAGCAGAATCGCGAGCGGCTGGCATCGCTTGGCACGATGGCGGCCGGGCTCGCTCACGAGCTGAACAACCCGGCGGCGGCGGCCCGCCGCGCCGCCTCCGATCTGGCCGAGGCGCTCGACGTGCTCGCCTCGACGGTGGGAGAGTTCGTCGAGTCGGGGATCGAGCGCGAGCAGGTGCAGGAACTGGTGATGCTCCAGCGCGAGGCGCTCGACCGCGGCGCGTCGCAGAACACGCTCTCGGCACTGGACGCGGCGGACGCCGAGGACGCGCTGCTCGGCTCGCTCGAACGCCTCGGGGTGGCAGAAGCCTGGCGGCTCACCGAACCCCTCGCGGCGGCCGGAATCGACGCCGCGTGGCTCGAACGACTCGCGCAGGCGGCGGGGCCGGGCTCGAGTGCCGCCGTCGCGTGGATCGCAGCATCGCTGACCACGCGCGGCCTGGCGGCCGAGATCGCGGAATCGACCGACCGGATGAGCAAGCTGGTGAAGGCGATCAAGGCGTACGCGTTCATGGACCGCGGTGATCTGGTCGAGACCGATATCCATGAAGGTCTCGAGACGACGCTGCTGGTCCTCGGCCACAGGCTCAAGCACACCTCGATCGAGGTCCAGCGCCACTACGACCGCTCGCTTCCGAAGCTCACACTTCGAGGCTCCGAGCTCAATCAGGTGTGGACGAATCTGCTCGCCAACGCGATCGAAGCGCTCGGCGATGCGGGCACGATCACCATCGGCACCGCCCGCGACGGTCCGTGTGCGCGGATCGACATCGCCGACGACGGCCCCGGCATCCCCGCGGAAATCCACGATCGGGTGTTTGACCCGTTCTTCACGACCAAGGACGTCGGCGAGGGCACGGGCCTCGGGCTCGACACGGCGCGCCGGATCGTCACCGAACGGCTAGGCGGCTCGATCCAGCTCGACTCGGGGCCCGGGCGGACGGTATTCCACATCTGGCTGCCGCTCGACGGCGTCGGACCGTACGAGCGATCGTGACGAACGCCTGGGCGAGAGGAGAAGCGCACGGTGAACGACTCTGAGCTGACGACGGCAGTGGTGGCGACCGCGTTCGGGGGACCGGAGGTTCTGGCGGAAATCGAGGCGCCGGTCGGCCCGATCGGTCCGGGCGAGGCGTTGCTCGAGGTGCGCGCAGCGGGTACGAATCCGGTCGATTACAAGCTGTACGGCAGCGCTTTGGGGCGGGACCCAGCGCAGCTGCCGATGCGCCTGGGCCGTGAAGCCGCGGGCGTGGTGAGCGAGGTCGCAGACGGCGCGGAAGGGCCGTGCGGCCTCGTGCATGTGGGCGACGAGGTGGTCGCATTTCCGATCGCGGGCGCGTACGCGGCCGAAGTGGTCGTGCCTGCCTCGAGCCTGGTCCCGAAGCCCCCGGCGCTCTCCTTTGAGCAGGCGAGCGGGATGATGCTGACGGGCACCACCGCCGTGCACGCGCTCACGGTGATCCGCGTGCGGGCCGGCGACACCGTCGTCATCCACGGGGCCTCGGGTGGTGTTGGCCTGATGGCGGTGCAGCTTGCGGTGGACGCGGGTGCCCGCGTGATCGGCACGGCGAACGAGAGCCGCCACGCCTACCTGCGCGAGCTCGGTGCGGAGCCGGTCGCCTATGGCGCCGGACTGCTCGAGCGGATCCGCGCCGTCGCCCCCGACGGAGTCGACGCCGCCGTCGATGCCGCCGGCGGCGACGAGGCACTCGACACCTCGTTGGCGATCGCACGGCCGGAGCGGATCGTCACCCTGCTGGCAAGCCGGCGAGCCTTCGACTCAGGCGTCAAGGTCATCGGCGGCGCACCCGGAGCCGATCCCGGAACCGAGATTCGGGCCGCCGCTCGCCTCGAGCTCGCGTGGCTCGCCGAGGGAGGGAAGCTCCGGATCGAAGTAGCGGCCACCTATCCGCTCGCCGAAGCCGCCGCCGCGCACCGGGCCCTGGCGAGCGGCCATACTCACGGCAAGATCGTCCTCATCCCATAGCGGCACCGCGGCGCCAGCGTGACGCTCTTTTACGCCGCCTCGCGGAGAACTCAGGGCTCCGCCAGCGCCCGCGCAGCCGAGCCTTCGATGTTGATGTGCGGCAGCCCTGCGTCGAGCCGTCGAGGGAGTCGCCAGGTGAGTGCGCCGAACAGCTCGAGCACCGCCGGCAGCAGCACGCAGCGGACCACGAGCGCGTCGAGGAACACCGCGAACGCGAGTCCAAACCCGAATTCCTTGATCGTGCGCTGGTCTCCGAGCATGAACGACAGGAACACGCAGACCATGATCGCCGCGGCCGCTGTGATGACCCGGCCGGTGAACGCGATGCCGTCGGCCACGGCGCCCGATGCGTCACGCCGACGTACCCATTGCTCGCGCACGCGGGAGACGAGGAACACCTCGTAGTCCATCGAAAGCCCGAACACCACCGCGAACATCAGCACCGGGATCCACGGCTCGACCGGGCCCTTCTGGACCCCGAGCACACCTCCGAGCCAACCCCACTGGAACACGGCGACCGTCGCGCCGATCGCCGCGCCGATGCTGAGCAGGTTCATCAGCGCAGCCTGCAGGGGAATCACCAGCGAGCGGAAGATGACGAACAGCAACACCGCCGAGAGCAACACCACGACCCCGATGAACAGCGGCAGCTTGCTCGACAGCACGTGGGAGAAGTCAATCGATCCGGCGGTGAATCCACCGACCAGGATCGTCACGCCGGTCCGGCGCTCGAGCGGCGGCAGCACGTGGTCGCGCAAGCGGTTGACGAGGTTGGTGGTTGCCGACGCCTGCGGGGCCGAGTCGGGATAAGCCTGCATGACGGCGACGGCTCCCGAAGGAGCAACACGAGGCTGGGTGACGGTGACCACATCAGGGGTGGCCACCGTCGCGGCGCGGATCGCCGCGAGCGTCTCGGTCTGATCGCCTTCCGGCAGCTTGGCGACGAGCGTCAGCGGGCCGTTGAACCCCGGTCCGAATCCCTGAGCGAGCAGGTCGAACGCGTGGCGCGAGCTGAGCTTGGCCGCGTCGTTCCCGGCGTCGCTGGTGTCCAGTCGCAGGGCGAACGCTGGCAGCAGCAACGCGATCATCACCGCCAGCGAGGCGATCGTCAGCGGCCACGGGCGGGCTTGCACGATCTCGCTCCAGCGCCGCCACGCTGAGCGGCCGGGCGGGGTCGCGCCGGCGCCCTCAGCGCGAGCCGGCGCCGGCTTGCGCCGCGGCAGACGGACCGAGCGGCCACCGCCGGCGCGAACGAGGCGCTCGCCGAATCGAGACAGGAGCGCCGGGAGCAGGGTCAGCGACGCTGCGAGCGTGAGCAGCACCGCCAGCACGGACGCGATCGCCAGCCCGTACATGAAGCTGACACCGGTCGCGAACATGCCGAGCAGCGCGATCACCACGGTCGTGCCGGCGAGCAGGATCGCGCGCCCCGAGGTGTCCATCGCCCCGAGCACCGACCGCTCGACGTCGCCGAACGCGAGGAAGTTCTCGCGGAACCGAGTGACGATGAACAGGGCATAGTCGATTCCGACGCCGAGCCCGATCATCAACGCCAGCTGCGGCGACACGTTGGACATGCTCGTAACGTGGGTCGCGAGTCCGATCAGCGCCACCCCCGTGATGAGGCCCAGGCCGGCGGTGATCAGCGGCATTCCGGCGGCGGTGAGCGAGCCAAAGGTGAGCAGCAGAATCACCAGCGCCGCGATCGCCCCGACTGCGGTGGCCGGACCGACGCTGAATCCCTCGGCGTTTTCGATTACCTGACCACCCGCGGCGACAGTCAGCCCAGGCCCGCGCACCGTCCGCAGCTGATCGAGCAACCGCTTGCCGGTGGAGTTGGGCAGCAGGTTCGCGGCCTTGTCGTAGTTAACCGTCGCGAAGGCCGTCGTCCTGCTGTGCGAGACCTGAACCTCCCCCCGAGGGCCGTAGGGACTGATCACCTCGGCGATGTGAGGGAACCTGCTCACGCGGGCGAGCATCGGAGCAATCGCTGCTCGGACCGCGGGCGAGTCGATCGTGCCGTGGGAGACGCGGAAGACGATCGTGTCGACGTCGCCGCTCTGGGCCCTGAATTCGCGCTTGAGCAGATCGCTGGCGTGCTGCGACTGGGTCCCGGGGAGCGTGAAGTTCGTGGCGTAGTGATTGCCCACCGAACCCGCCAGCGCGGTCGTCAGGACCGCGACCGCCACCCAGGCCAGGACGACCCGACGGCGGTGAGAAACGCACCACCTCCCCAGGCCCAGCATCGCTGTCCGTTTGCGCGAGGAGCCGTTCGCCGGCCCCGAGTCCCAATCGCCACCCGGCGACATGCTCGATTCCATCTTTTCCATCGGTTTACTCCCCATCGTCGGCGTCAGGTGCAGGTGCCTCGGAGCCGAACTGGGTGTCGTGCGGCTCGGGTGGCCAACGGTAGGTCGGCCGTGGACCTATGAGAAGGTCCAATCGAGGGTCCAGCGCGTGGACCAAAGGCCGAGAACAGGCACCCGCGACCCGCCGCTCTGAATGCAGCGGCTAGGGACCGACCCGGTACTTCACGTGTGTGAGCCCTGTGCGAAGCGACCACGCTGACGGGTTCGAGCTTCGGGTCGCCGACGTCCTCGAGCAGCCGCTCGCCTGCGCCGAGGATGACCGGAACGCCACCCGCGATCTAACGCGTTGATGCTGGCGGCGGAGAGTCGGCCCCAACGTTACGCGGAATCAAGGCCGCCCGATGCGCGTAACAGCACGGCCCGCAGGCGACCGGAACGTGACGCCGATGGCAGACGAACCAATCCGCGTCACGTTAGGGCCCGCTTTCGCGGGCGCAGTGCCTTCTGGGCGAGGCGAGCAGCGGCGTCCTCGCAGCGCCGAATGAGGGCTCGCTCGGTCCTCGCAGCGCCGACTGAGGGCTCGCTCGCGCTTTGCCACCCGATCGCGTCGCCCCCGACGACGACCGCCATCAACGCCTCCCCGGAAAAGGAGGTCTTCGTTATGCGATCGCCGACGAGACGCCGGTCGCAGCGCCCACCGCGGGCCCGATGCGGCGATCTACCGGTGCGGATGCGGGCGCGCGGCTCCTGTATCCACGTGTACCAGCTCGACTCTGCGGGTCCGGCGCTTCTCCCGAGCGAGGAAGACGCCGATGCCGGCCATCGCGAGGAAGGATGAAGCCGCGTTGAGGACGATGATCGTGGTCATGGTGAGGTTCCTTTCTGGACATGAGGATGGCGTCCCTCTCGAAAGAGCAACCACAGGGAAACCTCACAGGTACATAAGAATCCCAGCCGAGACCGTTCTCACCCTCGCCCGACGCCACTTCGCGGCCGTCAAGCCACGCCATCGCGAAGTCTTCCAATTGCTCCCGTAGTCGGATGCTCGGCCGGAACTCTCGTCGGCCCCCGCTCACCCCGGTCATGGGTACAGTTGGGTCCGTGGCCGAGGTTTCGTACGTCTCCCGGGTGAGGATCGAGCGGCTCGGTGGACCGCAGCGGCTCGCGCACCTGCCCGCGGAACAGGCACCGGTCACGTTTGGTGTGCATTCAGAGGTCGCCGAGCACTATGGCGTCGGGCCCGAGCAGTACCCGCCGCACGCCACGACGCTCGACTACGTGGTCGCGGCGGCCGGGGGCTGACTGGCCGGCACCTTCGCCGGCGCGCTGGAGGCGCGTCAGATCGAAATCGATCCGGACCGCTACGACGTTGAGGCCGTCGGCGAGATCGAGACCGAGGACGGCGTGCTGATCATCAAGCGCATCCACGTGCGCTACCGGCTCGCGATCCCCGAAGAGCGCCGGCAAGAGGCCGAGCGGGTGCATTCCTTCCACGCCCGCTTCTGCCCGGTCGCCCGTAGCCTCGAGGGCGCGATCGAGATCAGCACTGAACTCGACCTGGTCTGAGCGAGTTGTCCATGCCGGACTGGTGGCGATTGCTCGCAGCGCGTCGCACTGAACGACGACGACCAGCGCCTTCAGTGCCATACGACCGCGGCAGCGACGAGCGCGAAGCCGGCGCTGTCGAGGAGAACCCGGGCCGTGTGGATGCGGTCCCATCGTCGGCGCAGTCGCCGCCATTGCTCCGGATCCCCGTGTTCCTCGTCCCAGTGGAATACGGCGAGGTTGATCGGCATGTTGAGGACGAGGGTCATGGTGAGCATCACTGCGAAACAACCGGCGGCGGCGAGTGTCAGCGTCGCGGCAGCGCCGTGTTCGCCGGCGGCCGTCGCGAAGCACGCGATGACCGTGGCCGTCATGAGAAACGGGTCCATCGTGGCGAAACGCCGGTACATGAGCATCTCGGCCTTGACCTGCGCTTCGTGCGGCAGTCGCCATAGCGCGGGATGGACGATCAACCGCGACGTGAGCTCGCTCCCGGCCAGCAATCCAGCGAGCAGGAGCGAGACGTAGCGGAGAACGTGCACGCCTAATTGCGAGCGACGACGAGGATCCTCACGGCAGGTCCTCGCGAGGACCGAGTCGCTGCTCCATGTGGCGACCGATCACCTCGGCGATGAGCGCAAGCGCGGCGAGCGGACGGAAGAACACGGTCAACTCCCCTACCAGACCATCGGGCTGGTAGGCGACGAGGTTCAGGCCGTGGGCCCGTTCTCCGCGCAGCGAAGTCTCGAACAGAACGACGCTCTTCTCCTCCTCCACGATCTCGTCGACCAGCTGGAAGGGCGTCAACTCCTGGGTCAGCACTCCGAACAGAAACGCCGCGGTGTCCTTGCCCCGCAGCGGCTCGTCGTGGACGGCGACCCGGATCGTGACATCGTCGCCGAGCGACGCGACGATCGACCCCGGATCAAACGCGGCCAGCGCCTGGCTGTATGCGGTCCGGCCAGCGATCATCCGATCAGCTCCTCGCGACGGCTGCCAGCAGCAGCGGGCGCACGTCGGCGACCCAGTCGAGCTTCGCCTGCTCGCGCCGCACGCCGAACATCGCCGTCGCGCGTCGAAACGCCGCCGCTGGACGGTCCGCCAGCCGATCGACCACCCCAGCGAGCCGATCACGCCTGGCTCGCGCCTCCATCTCATATTGATCAAGGATCGCCTCCAGCCGCCCGGCGGACATCCGATCGCCGAAGAACACCCGAACCAGGAACAGGTTGCGCTGACGCTCGCCGCCCAGCTGCGAATCCTCCAGCCAGCGTCGAAGCACGCTCTCGCCCGCGTCGGTGATCTCGTACACGCGCTTGGTCGGGAGGCGCTCCTGCGGCACCTCGGTGGCCTCGAGCAGGCCCAGCTCGCACAGGCGGTCAAGCTCGGAGTAGATGTGGCTGCGCGTCAGCGAAAAGAAGTTCCCGATCGATCGCTCGGCATATCCAGCCAGCTCGTGCCCAGCGCGGGGCCGCAGCGACACCAAACCGAGCACCACGTAGGAGGTTGGCGGGAGCTGGACTCCAGGCATGGCCAGCACAGGCTAGTCCAAATAGGACTAGCCCGCAAATGGGGGCGACGCCCGGATCAGCTCGACGCGGGCGTGCCGTTCGTCGTGGCGAGCGGGAATCGAACGCCACCTTCAATCCGGACGCGGACTGGTTCTCCCACGCGGGGAGGCGGGATCGGCGCGACGGTGTAGAGCCGTCCGTGCTCGAGCTCGAGCTCGAGGCGAACGCCGTCCTCGAGCGCAACGGCGCGCGTGACGCGGGCCTGAAGCGGGCCGTCAGGGTCGAGCCTGACGTGCGTCGGTCTGGTGAGCAGCGCCTCGCCACCCTCGCTGAGAGTCCCGTCGAAGCCCAGAAAGCGCGCCACGAGGGTGCTGGGAGGATCCTCCAGGAGCGCTCGCGGAGTCCCGGCGGCGACCAGCTCGCCGTCGATCATGATCAGCAGGCGGTCGGCCAGCGCCCACGCCTCGGCGCGGTCGTGAACGACCACGAGCGTCGCCCTCGTCGGCGAGCGCAGCGCCGATACCGCGTCCTCGAGCAGGGTCGCGCGCGCCTCGGCGTCGAGTCCGGCGAACGGCTCGTCGAGCATCAGGATGTCCGGGCGCACGGCGAGCGCTCGCGCGATGTGCACGCGGCGCCGCTCACCGCCCGAGAGGGTCCCGGCCGCTCGCTGCGCGAGGTGCTCGGCCCCCATCGTTCGCAGCGCCTCAAGGGCTCGGTCTGAGCGCTCCGCCCGAGCTACGCCCCACCAGGCGAGCGCCAGCGTGACATTGGTGAGCACGCTGCGGCGGGCGAGATCGGGAGACTGAAGCGCGATCGTCACGCGGCCACGGCGCTCGATCCGCCCGTTCGACGGTGCGAGGACCCCTCCGAGCGCGTCGAGGAGCGTGCTCTTACCGGCGCCGTTCGGGCCGAGCAGCCCCACGAGTTCGCCGACGCGGAGCTCCGCGCTGACGCCACGCACAACCTCGCGCTTGCCGCGACGGACGCTGAGCTCCTCGCAGCGAAGCAGAACCGGGTTGCCGGGCGGTGCGTCGGTCACGTCTGCGTGCGGAACCGCAGCCGGATCCCGTTGCCCTGATGCTGGAGCAAGCCGAGTCCGCCCATCAGGACCAGGATCAGCACGATCAGCACGATCCCGATCGCGACCGCGTCGTCGTAGTGGGCGGCGTTGGCCTGGAACAGCGCGGCACTCGCGAGGGTCTGGTCATAGCCATATACGTTGCCACCGACGATCACGATCGCTCCGACCTCGGACAGCGCGGTCCCGAGCGCGGCGATGATCGCGGCCATCACGCCGATCCTCGCTTCACGCAGGGCGAGCGTGCACAGCTGGCGGCGTCCGGCGCCGAGCAGCCGCGCCTGGCCGAGGAGTCCGGGCGGCAGGCCCTGGATCGCCGCTGCCGAGAGCGCGACGACATACGGAAGGGCGAGCACAGTCTGCGCGATGAACACCGCGCGCCTCGTCACCATCAGATGCAGCGAGCCGAGCGCGCCTTGCGGCACGAACAGGAAGAACAGCAACAGGCCGACGAGCACCGGCGGCAGACCGAGGCTCGCGTTCGCGAGGATCTGCAGCGCGCGCCGGCCGCGGAACCGTCCGAGCGCGAGCGCGAGCGCGATCGGCAAGCCGATCACGGCAGCGCTGACGGTTGCGATCACCGCGACCTGGATCGTGAACCAGATGACGCTGAACAGGTACGGATTTCCGTTCCCGATCAGCGGTACGGCGCGGCGCAGCACCTCCCAGACAAGGTGCATCTTCAGCCGGTCCGAAAGCTGAGGTGGATGCCGCTGGTGCGCTGCTGGATGATCGTGAGGGCACCCAGCAGCACGAGGATCAGCGCCAACAGGACGATGCCGATCGCCATCGCATACGGGTAGTTGGCGTAGTCGTTGACCTGCTGGAGCACGGCGCTGGCCAGCGTCTGGTCGTAGTTCTGGATGTTGGCGCCGACGATCACCACCGCTCCGACTTCAGAGATGGTGGAAGCGAGTGCTGCGATCACGGCTGCCATCACCCCGATCTTTGCCTCGCGCAGGGCGAGCAGCGAGAGCTGGCCTCGGCCGGCGCCGAGCACTCGGGCCTGGGTCAGGAGGCCCGGCGGAAGCCCCTGGATCGCCGCCGGCGTGAGCGCCACGATGTACGGGAGCGCGAGGATCGTTTGCGCGATGTACACGGCGCGAAGCGTGAACGCGAAGTGCAGCGAGCCGAACGCACCTTGGGGGAGGAGCAGGATCAGGACCCAGACGCCGACGAGCACCGGCGGCAGCGCGAGGCTGGCGTTCGCGAGGATGTGCAGCGCGCGGCGGCCGCGGAACCGTCCGAGACCGATCGCCAGCCCGATCGGCAAGCCGATCACGAGCGCCAGCGCGGTCGAGACGATCGCGACGCGGATCGTCACCCAGAGCACGTTCAAGATGTAGGAGTTCCCGCTGGAGAAGATCAGCGGGATCGCGCTGCGCACCTCGTGCCAGAGATACGCCATCAGGGTGTCGTCGCGCGCGGGGCCTGCTGGACGTAGACGAGTTGACCGTTGGCGAGCCGGTAGACAGTTCCCACCTGCGTACCGCGGCCGATCGTGCGGGTTCCCGGCTTTGGCAGCGGCGCGACCGTCTGCCCGGGTTGGATCTGGATCACCCTGGCGGTGGTCGCGTGCAGTCCGTGGCTGGTGATCGCGCCGCCGAGGTGCAGCGACGAGAGCGCCGCGAGCAGGAACGCGACCGACAGCACGATCCCGAGGTCGAACAGGTTGACGAGACCGTCGAGTGGGTCGCCGGAGCGGTCCTGGCGGCTGCTTGCGTGGGGGGTGACGGAGATCATGGCGTCGTTCCTTTTGGTAGGACTGGATCGCTGAGAACTGCCGCGAGATACTGGAGGTCGGAGAGGTCCTGGCCATAGATGCGATCGCGTGAGAGCGAGAGGCCGTAGGCGACGGCGCCGATCATCAACCCGACGACGGTGACGCTGAACGCCACACGCAGGTTCTGGCTGAGCGCCGCCGTGTTGCCGCTGGCGAGGCCGGTGAGGGCCGGCGAGAGGGGGATCAGGGTGCCCATCAGACCGAGCGCCGGGCCCGCCCGGACCAGCAGGCGTGTACGCCCGAGACGGCGCTGCGAGTCGAAGTCGAAGTCGGCGAGCGCCTTGTTGAGCTGATGATCACTGCCGTCGGTGCGCGCGTGCTCGACGATGAACCAGAGCGTGGACGCCATCGCCGGGCTCTGCGCCAGCCCGCTGACAGCGGCCTGCGCCCCCGCACGGTCATTTTCCAGCAGCGCTGAGCGCGCGCGGTCCGCTCCGAGCGAGAGCGTCTCGAACCGTCGCCGCCGGCGGCCGCGCAGCTCGATCGCGAAGCTGCCGAGCTCGAAGATCACGAGCGCCAGCGCCAGCAGCGCGAGGATCAGCACCGGCACCTCGAGCACGCTCGCGACGTGGAAGATCACCTCGTCGATGTCGTGGGTGGTCAGGGCGAAGATCGGAAGCACGTCGATGCTCCTACCGACGATCAGCTGCCGAACAGAAGCGCACGCCAGTCGCGGCGGCCACGCAGCTCGCGCCCGGCACCGAGGCCGAGGAGCAGGACGACGAGGATTCCGGACGCGAGCACGGCAACGAGCGAGCCGCGGGTGACGGGGCGCACCGCCGGCGCCGTGGCGAGCGGGTTGTTGACGACCTGCACGAGCGGGCTCGCGCCGGGGGGCAGCGGCGTCACGTCGCTGATCAGGCGGCCGTCGATGACCGGCGCCTGCGGGCTCAGGCCGATTGCGGGCCCTCGCGGCTTGCTCACCGGCGTGGAAGGGTGCCGGGTTGAAGCGGGGTGCTCGTCGTGCTCGGCTGGAACGATGGGGCCGAGGGCGCGGCAGATCCGTCCGCGGGCGAGCCGCCGGAGGTGGCGGGTGTCGTTTGATCGGTGGGGTGTCGCTGTGGCTCTTGCTTGCCTCCCGTCGTGCGCTTCCGGCCGAGGCTCCTGCCGAACGCCGTCGACGTGTTCGCTCCACCCCTTCCCGCAGGTCCACCCGGATGGTTGCCGTTGCTGTGAGCGGGTCCGTTCGGGGTGTTTCCGTTTCCACTCGCGCTGTCCGCGCGAACGGTGATCGTGTCGGTGCCGCCCGAGCCGCTGCTGTGGTCGGTGACCTGCACGGTGACCGGATAGGCGCCGGGGACGAAGGAGTGCGCGGGCGAGCGATCGGTCGAAGTTGCGCCATCGCCGAAATTCCAGCTCCAGGTAAGCGCGGAGGTGGGCACCGCTGACCCCGAGGGAGTGCGGACGGTGGCGCTGAAGCGGACCGTGACCGCCTTCTTGGTCGTGGAAACCGTCTGTTGGGTGGCGAGGACGTCGAGTGCCGGTCCGTTCTCGTATACGACGATCGCGACCGGCGAGCCGTCGGCGATCACTTCGTCGTTTGCGTTCTGGTCACTGCCACCGAGCCACGGCCGGACGTAGGTGCTCTGATCACCCCCTTGCGCATACGAGATCACCGGGAGCGCTCCCCCTCCCTGAAACTGGCTCGGATCCGTCAGCTGGGCGCTCGCCAGTGGTGCCTCGAAGCCAAAACGCGGGCTGTATACCTGGACGCTGGTGACACCGCCCAGGGGGACCTTCAGGCCACAGCTGAGCACGGTCGAGAGGGCCCATGATGAGCCGACGGGCGGCGCGTAGGGCTGCTCCCCCGGGTACAGGTAGGTGTACGTCGGGCCCGGGTACTGCGGGCAGTTGTCCAGTGTCGACAGAGACACGGACGGGCTGCTGACGCTGCCGCTCGAGGCGGGATAGACCGTCGCGCTGACGACCGTCGGATCTGCGCTCGCGACGCCCGCCCCCATCGCTCCGAGGCACGTCAGGACGCTGAGCGCACACGCGAACCGCCGCCCCCGGGACAGCCAGGAGCGGCGGTTGGCAGACCGTCGCTGTTCCCCGAAACGAGTTCGCGGGCCTGTCACGCGGCTAGTGTACGGCGATCGTCCTCAGCCTCGAGAGGCTCGACGGCTGGCCGCTCGGGAGGTATTCGAGCCCGACGACCCACCGAGATCCGCGCTTCAGCTTTGCGTGTAGGACGAACCTCGTGGTCCCGCCGGCGAGCTTGGTTTTGGCGAGCACCTGGAACCGTGCCGGGGCGCCGGACGTCGTCCTGAGGGCAAGCAGTTCGACCGTTGCGCCGGCGGCGGGAGCGACACTCCCGGTCAGCTTCAGCGCGCCGCGTTTGATCTTGATCGCGCCGGAGATGCTCGCGTTCGGCTTGGTGGCGATCGTGACCTTCGCGGTCCGGCTGCTGGCCAGCACCACCTTCCCGTCCGCGAACTTCACCTGGATCTGCCAGTGGCCCGCGGCGAGCATTGCGGCAACCGCGAAGTTGGCATCGGTCGAGTGCAGGCGGTCGGTGGCGATCCGCTTGAAGCCGTGCTTCGACCCCGTGCGGCGAGCCGAGACGGTCAGGTTCCCGTGCACGTGTCCCGTGCCAGGGGCGACGGACCCGTAGACGAGCGCCTTGCCGCCGACCGACTTCACGGTCAACGTCGAGATGTTGCTGTGGACCGTGACCTTGACGGGCGCCGATGCCCCAGGCGAGAGCAGATCGCCGAACACCGGGCTGATGGTCGCCACCTCGACCTGCGCGATCTGAGGCGTCGTCACCTCATAGGTGCCGCTCGAGGTGGGCCGGAAGCCGATCCTGTAGCTGCCGTCCATGCTGGCCTTCGCACTGGCGACGGGCACGGGGAGCCCGCCCTCGATCTCGCTGACCGAAACGGTCTCGCCGGAGGGCGTCGGCCAACCCGGTTGGGCGTTCGTCACCGTGCCAGTTACCGTCACTCGCCTCCCGGCGTGATACGAGCGCGGGATCCCGGTCTCGGTGATGATCGGCGAGGCATCGGGCTTGAATGGCGCACCATCGGCGTCGCTCGTGTTGGCGAGATAGCCCTTCAGCTGGGCCTGGAAGGATGGCGAAGTGATGAGGTTCAGTAGGTCCGTGGCCGCGGGCAGGTTGATCTGCTCGTTCGGCTTGGCCGGGTTGATGATGTAGGCGTGGAAGTAGTTGATCAGCGCGTACTGGCCGCCGGGAGCGGAGGCACTGTCATCGCGGGTCACGATCATCAGGGTGGGGATCGTGCCGGCCGGGTCGGTCCCGGAGGCCAGGTAGTCGTAGGTGCCACGGTCGGACAGCACGTAGCACGAGTTGCCACCGCTCGGGTAACCGTTGCAGGCGTTGGCGTTCTGGACGTTGGCCCCCTGCTGGGCACCGGTGACGGCGTACCAGCTCGGGAGCTGGCTGCCGGTCGGGAGGACGCCACCGTTCGGGCACGCCTGGCCCGAGGCCGTGACGCCGTTACCCGCAGCGATCGGCGTCTCGCCACCGCCGTCGGTGGAGTTCACGGCGCACAGCAGCAACCCCGCCGGGGCGAGGTGCGAGCTGCTCACCAGTCCCCAGATCTTGTGCTCCTCGACGGTCGTGCCGGGCGTGCCACCACGTGAGACGAGTGTCGCCTTCGGAGTGCCGCCGCCGTTGATGCCCGCCGCCGCGATGTCCGCGAATGCCTGGGCGACGTTGTGCGCCCCGTTCGTTGCGACGCCGGCGGGGTCGCTCTTCGGTCCGGCCAGCACGAAGTCGTTGGTGAATATCGCGCGACCGTACCGCTCATAGGAGTAGCCGTTCGCCACGAACTGGTTCTCGAGCGTGGCGGCGTGAACGATCAGGACGCTCGCTCCCTGAGAGCCGGTCTCGGCCTCTGTGATCGCGGTGCCGGCTCCGCCCGGGATGTACTTGAACGTGTACTGCGGATAGGCCTGCTGGAAGTCCTTCTGGATCAGGTTCGGCACCAGCCCGGAGTCGCTGACGTCGCTGGTCCCGACGGCGGTGAGTGTCGAGGAGCTATCGGCGCTCGCGAGCGCCGGGGCGAGGAGCAACGCAGCCGTGGCCAGCAAGCCGAGGACAGGTACGGTGAGCAGCCGACGCCGAGCGGTGAGGCGGCCGGTACGGTCGGCCGGTCGCCGCGTGAGAACAGCGAAGATGGAGGTTTCGAGCATCCGGGCACTATATAGACAGTGCATAGGCAGCCGACGCAGTGAGAAAGCGCTGCCGCGAGCCCTCGGCGCCCGATCCCCGCGGGTCGGCTGGGCGCAGCCGACGGCAGGTTTGCTGATGTTCGCTGCGCTCCTTGCCGGATGCGGCGGGGCCTATACCAAGAGCGATTTCATCGCCCGCGCCGACGCGATCTGCGCGACCGCGGTGCGTGACACGCGGTCGGCAGCACCGCAGGCCGCGCCGCAACAGCTCGGGGCCCTTGCGCAGTACCTGACCGCGATCTTGCCCGTGGTGCAGTCGGAGGTGAGTCAAATCCGTGCTTTGAAGCGACCGAGCGAGGACGGGCGCGATCGCGCGACGCTGTCGCGTTATCTCGAGGCATCCGCCCAGGAGCTCGGCTACTACCGAGCGCTCGCGGCGGCGGCCAGGCGGGGCGACGCGCAGCGGGTGGCGAGCGCCGAGGCCGCGCTGAGGGCAAGCCCCGCGGCCTCGCTCGCCGCAAGCTACGGGCTGCGTTCATGCGGGACCCCCGGTGCAACGATCGCGTGAGGCGCGCCCTGCTACTGGCGCCCGGCTGGCAGTACGCTGGGCCCACACGGTCGTTACGCACGTTGCAACCCCTTCCAAAATGCGATCCGAGGAACCCGCGATCGAGGACTTGGTCAAGATCGGCGCCGCGGCCGCCGCGCTCGGCGTGAGCGTGGACACGCTGCGGCGCTGGGAGCGGGCCGGCAAGGTGACCTTCGAGCGCCTCGGCAACCGGCGCTATGTATCTGCTGGCGAACTGGCGAAGCTGCTCAGAGAGCGCAGCGTGAGTGGTCTCACGAGCGCCCGTAACCGCCTGCAAGGGATCGTGGTCGCGGTCAAGCGAGACGAAGTCATGGCCCAGATCGACATGGTCTGCGGGCCCTACCGGGTCGTCTCGCTGATGTCACGCGAGGCCGCCGACGAGCTTGACCTCAAACCGGGCGGCCAAGCGACGGCGGTCGTGAAGGCGACCACAGTGATCGTCGAAACCCGCTGACGCGGGCCAGGCGAAGATTGCGGCAAGGCCGATGCGTCTCATGACTGCAGCGGCGTGGTGAGGTCGTACACGGTGTGGCCGCCGATGGTCTCGGCGCGGTAGTGCGACTTGACCCAGCTGGTGATGGCGCTGGTTGTCGATGCGCCGGCGAAACCGCCGCCCATGCCGGCGCCGGAGTCGATGTAGTAGTGGATGTCACCGGCCTTGACGTAGGCCTCGAACTGGGCGAGGGAGAGGTTGCCGCCCTGGTTATTGAAGCCGCCGATGGCCATGACCGGGACACCATCGGTGGCGAGTTCGAGCGAGGCGGCATTCTGCGAACCGCCGGTCGCGGCCGCCCAGCGGTATCGCGATGCGCCCGCCTTGAGCAGCGCGATGAGTGCGCTGCTGGTCTGAGTCGTGCCTGCGCCCGCGCCGGCGCCGGCACTCGGGCCTCGGGCTCGACCGCCGCCTGGTTGGCCGCCGCCCGGCCCCCCGCCGCCCGCCCCGCCGCCCGCCCCGGCGGTGGTCGCTGAACTCTGCGGTCCGGCTGTCGGAATCGATCCGGTGTGGACTGAGCCGATCGTCTGCGCCGAATAGGCGACCGGGCCGGCGAGGCAGGCGACGAGCGCGATCACTGCACTGGCCGCACTCACGCGGCGACGCAAGCTTGCTGAAGTGAGCAGGCCGGCGGCCGACAGTACCCCGGCGAGCGCGACCAGCGGGGTCAGCCACGGCTGCCAGGAGGGGGC
>CAVYFE010000023.1:0-34066 GCA_963767695.1 uncultured Solirubrobacterales bacterium | reverse complement strand
TGGCGGACGAGGCTGAGCAAGCACCATGTCGCCTCGGCGCTCGCTACCGCTTCGGTGTTGGCGGAGCACCACCCGCGGTCGCCCGTCGCGACGACGACGGGGGGTCGTGGCCTCGGCTGACTTCTGCAACGCCCTAGGCGAGCAGATGGCTCGTCGACGCGAAGCGCGGCTGGTCTTGCTCAGACGCGAGGCCCGAGCCGATGTTCGGCCCCGCTGC
Organism: uncultured Solirubrobacterales bacterium; assembly: GCA_963767695.1. Taxonomy (GTDB): domain Bacteria; phylum Actinomycetota; class Thermoleophilia; order Solirubrobacterales; family Solirubrobacteraceae; genus Palsa-465. The sequence goes on along the minus strand of CAVYFE010000023.1, from coordinate 33,849 downwards.
CGCTCGCGATGAAGCGGTGGGCTGCCGCCAGCGCCCCTCCTGCCGCCTGCGCCCCTCCTGCCGCGGCGACGATCGTCGAGCCCGTCGTCCGGGCGGGCGACCCCGGGGCGGCGTTCGAGGTCAAGATGGCCTACTCGGCGTGGACAAAGCGAACGGCGGCGTTGCTCCTCGCCGAGCGGGCGCTTGTGCGGTCATGACGAAATCGAGCAGGCGCTCCTGGAGGAGTGGGAGCGCCCTCTTCCCGAGCTGGTCGAGCAGTCGGAGTCGGCTGCCCGCTCAGCGCTTCGCTACGGCTGGCACTTGAGCGACGAGATTGACCAGATCGCACAGACCTTTGCCGCAGCTGATCTGCCCCACCGCTTTCACCGCACCGCCGCAGAGATCTACCAGCGATTCCCGCGTACGCTCGAGCCGGATGATGGCGTCGAGCAGGTGCTCTCGGCGCTGACTCGCCGGGCAGCCCGCGCTGACCTGCCCCGCGGGCCCCGCTGACCCGCGAGACGCCGGCTCAGTGCGGGATCGACTCCTCCAAGACGGGCCCCCCGACCCGGACCGGCTCGGCCGAGATCAGGACGAAGGCGATCCGGCACGGCTCGGTGCCACGGTTGAACCAGCCGTGGATCGTTCCCCGCTGGACCACGACGTTGCCCCTTTTCAGATGCACTGACTCGCCCTCGCTGAGCTCCATGTCGATCTCCCCCTGGATCACCACGGCGTAGTCGAGCGTGCTCGTGCGGTGAACGAATGAGGGGTTGCCAGGTTCGAACTGGACGACGCGGAAGACGGTTCCGCCGCCGATCGTCAGGCCGAAGTCCTGCCTGGCGGCATCCGCATCGCCGGAGTTGTCGACCGGGATCGACTGACTGGTCCACAGCACCCGAGCCGCCACGTGCTCGCGCCGCTGTACGAGGTCCTCGATGTTGTCGATCTTGACGACCGCGCGCCCGTCCGGATCGTGGCCGGTGACGACGCGTCTCACTGTCGCTCCCATCTTCCCTCCAGTCTCTGGCTCACGCGGGAGAACCCCGCTCAGGAGCCCGGGTAGTGCCGCCCGCGCGGCCCGGTAGTTCCAGCATCCCCTGCACCTCGGCGACGCCGGCGGGTTCGCGCTCGAGCGAACGAGCCACTCCCACCAGCCGTTGCACCAGCTCCGCATTGGACTGCGCCGGCACTCCCCGGCGCCGCAGCAGCGTGTCTTCCATTCCGGTTCGCGCATTCCCTCCCATCGCCAGCCCGATCGCGGTGATCGGCAGGTTGAAGCGGCCGATCGCGATCGCCTGCCAGACGCTTCCCGGAGGTAGCCGCTCGACGAGCTGCACGAGCGCGGCAGGGGTCGCGGGCATCCCGCCAGCGACGCCCATCACGATCGAGAAGGACAGCGGCGGGTCGACCAACCCCTCCGCGACGAGCGACAGCGCGACATCGAGGTGGCCGGTGTCGTAGATCTCGAGCTCCGGCTTGATCGCGAGCTCCTGCATGCGCGCCGCCAGTGTGCGGACACCGTCGGGCGGGTTGCGGAACTCCCCTCTGCCAAAGCTCATCGAGCACGGATTCAGTGACGCCATCCGGGGCCTTGCCTCGACGAGCCTCGCCCGCTCCTCGAACTGGACGCCCAGCCCCACGCCGGTGGAGAGCTGGATCAGGGCGGGACACGCCTCCTCGATCAAACCCACCACGCGCATCGCGACCTGGAGGTCGGCGGTCGGCTCGCCGCGCTCGTCGCGCAGATGGATGTGGACGACCGCGGCGCCTGCCTCGTAGGCACCGCGCGCGGAGGCGGCGATCTCCTCGGGTGAGGTTGGCAGCTGTGGGTTGTCCTGCTTGGTGGCGATCGGCCCGGTCAGCGCCGCGGTGATGACCGCACTCGTCACGCGCTCCCCCCTTGCCTGTCGCCGCTGCCGGACACAGCCGCCGACAGGTGCGCGATCAGCCGCTGCTGGGTCGCCTGCACCTGCTCCGGGGTCCAGCGAGCGAACCCCTGTCCGGTCTTGGCCCCCAGGTTGCCGTCAGCGACGAGCCGGCGCAGCAAGGGCGACGGCGCCGGGCGGCGCTCCAGGTGCGGCAGGACGTAGTCGTGGATCGCGAGCGTGAGATCGAGGCCAACGAGGTCCGCGTTCTCGAGCGGACCGAGCACCGGCAGCCGCAACCCGAAGCTCTGCTTGATCACCGTGTCGACGACACCGGCGTCGCACACACCGTGCTCCACGAGCGATATCGCCTCTCTCCACAGAGCGTGCTGAAGCCGGTTGCCGACGAATCCGGGGATATCGCGCCGCACGTGCACGGGGGCCTTGCCGGCGGCGGTGAGGATCGTCATCGCTCGCTCCACCGTCTCGATCCGAGTGGGCGCCCCTTGGGTGACCTCGACCAGTGGGATCAGATACGGCGGATTCCAGAAGTGGGTTCCGAGGACCCGGCCCGGGTCATCGGCATCGCGCCCGATCTCGCCGATCGACATCACCGAGGTATTGGACGCGAGTACCGCGTTGGCGGGGGCGACACGGCCAAGGCGGGCGAACAGCGCCTGCTTGAGCTCTAGATCCTCGGGTGCGGCTTCGATCACGAGGTCGGCGTCGGCGACGGCTTGCTTCAAGCTCTCGCACAGCTCGATCGCGTCGGCGACGGCGGGGTCACCGTCGCCGGGGCTCAGGTTCGCGCGGACGCGGTCGCGCACGCTAGCCAGGGCCTCCTTGTTCACGTCGGTGATCGCAACGGGGTGACCCGCGACGGCGAACAGCTGAGCGATCCCGTGACCCATGAGCCCGGCGCCGACGACCGCGACACGCTCGCGCCCGGGCATCAGCCGGCCGTGTAGCCGCCGTCGACGTAGAGGGTCTGGCCGGTGCAGAAGTCAGACGCGGGCGAGGAGAAGAACAGGACGGCGCCGATGAAATCGTCGGGCTCCCCCAGCCGGCCCAGCGGGATTCGCGAGAGCATCGCCTCGCGCACCGACCTGCCGGGATCCTCCTCGGAGTACATCCACTCGGTCAGATCGGAGCGGAACACGGTGGGCCCGATGGCGTTGACGGTGATCCGATGCCCTCCCCACTCGCAGGCGAGCGTCTTGGCGAGCAGGTCCACCGCCGCCTTCGACGGGCAATACGCCGCGTATCCCGCGGGATGGCCCAGCCTCCCGCGCGTCGAGGACACTAGCACGACCTTGCCGCCGCGGCCCTGGTCGATCATCCGGCGCCCCGCGGCGCGGCAGACGAGCCAGGAGCCCTTCACATTCGCGTCCATCACCGACTGCCACTCCTCGACGGGCTGCTCGGTGATCTTTCCGACCTTGTTCATGCCCGACGCGGTGACCACGATGTCGAGGCCCTGATGCGTGCCGACCGCCTCGTGAACGATCGCTTCGGCATCTTCCTCGGTCTCCGGCCGGCGAGCGATCGATGCCACCTCCGCACCCGACTCCCGCAGCTCGCTCTCGACTGCCGCCAGCTTTTCCGCGTTCCCGCCGGCCAGGGTCACGCGCGCACCGGCGGCGGCCAGCCCTCGCGCGGCTGCTTGGCCGAACGCGCCGGTGGCGCCCGTGATCAGGGCGGAGCTCCCGCTGAGATCGAACAGGCCCTGCCGGTCGATCACGACGCGGGCTCCCGTGGGTAGGGCATCACGACGAGCATCGAAGCGGGCCGGTTGGTGCGGTTCTCGATCGCGCGCTCCTCCTCCGGCGCCAGATAGCAGGAGTCATACTGCTCGAGCGTCGTCTCCGTCTCGTCGGTGATCACCGTGACCTCGCCGTCAACGACCACGTAGACCTTCTCCAGCGGGGTGGCATCCCGCTCGCACCCCCCACCCGGCAGGAAATGCGAGAGCCCCACCCAGAAGTTCTGCGAGTCCGACGCGTCCCAACCTTGCAGGCGCAGCGCAGCGCAGTCGAAGTGCTTCGGCGCCTCGTATGGGCGCGCTTCCCCCAGCCGGACCGTCCTCATGCTTCGTCGTCGCCCTGCGCGATCCTGTACTCGCCGCTCGGATCGAGGATCGCGACGAGCCGCACGATGCAGCCGTCGCCCTTCTCCCATCGCCACGGGAAGGCCGCAAACGTGCAGCGCATGCCGGTAACGGCGTCGATCTGTCCCCCGACGTTCTCAAACCCCACGATTCCGTTGCCCAGCAGGTGGCGATGGCATGGCTCCCAGAGCGGGAAGTCCTCGTGGATGTCTCGGCCGGTGTGCTCGTGGTACTCGTCGATCACCGCGGGAACGAGTGGGCCGTTCGGCTGCGGTCCGATCGCGGTTCCAAGCGGATGGTCGAGTGCCTGGCAATCGATTCCGAACGCCTTCACCCGCTTCTCCGCCAGCCAGGCGCCTGCCTCGTCGTAGGTCCCGGGGGATTCGACAAAGTACTTGCGGTTGTCGCCGTAGTAGCGGTGCCAGCCCGTGTTGACGATCACGATGTCGCCTTCGCGAATCTGGGGAGTCGCCCGCTCGAGATCCTCGGCGGTGATGATCTCCCACTTGTCCTTGGGGATCGACACCACGACCCCGGTCCCGAAGAACGAAGAAAGCGGCACCTCGTCGATGAAGGGCATCCCCTCGATCACGTGCGCCGGAGCGTCGCTGTGGGTGGTGCAGTGCATGAAAGTGGTGATCTGCTGGGAGAGAACGCCCGACTTGGCGTGGTAGTGGAAGCGTTCGATCTTCACGTCAGGGAAGTACGGCCACAACGGCGCGTTGTGGCCCCACGGATGCGACAAGTCGTAGAACTGCAGGCCTGACCGTGGGTCGGTCGCGCTCGCCGCGGCGGCAGCCGGGGCAGCTGTGCTCATGGTCTCCTCCTTAGAAGAGGCGGCGTCCCGAGCTGCGAGACACCTGTCTTGTGCAGCAGAACGATAGTCGTGATTCGACCGGGGTGTCAAGTTCTGTATAGCGAAACAGCTGTCTTGCATACTGGACCAGAGGCCGATATCATGCCCGCCGTGCCAGAACCCGCCAGCGCGACCCCCGAGCGCCATGGTGGCATCCAGGTCGTGGCGCGGGTCGCCGACGTGCTGCGGGCGCTCGCCGATGCGCCCGACGGCCTCACGCTATCCGAGCTGGCGGAGACCGTCGCCATCCCAAAGTCCACGGCGCACCGGCTGATCACGGCGTTGCAGGCCGAGGACTTCGTGACCTGCGCGCGCAGGAGCAGGATTCATCTGGGACGCGAACTCGCACGGCTCGGAGCGGCCACGCGCGGCGGCTTAGGCGACCGCGTTCGCCCTTTTCTGGTGGGGCTCCATCAGCAGCTGGAGGAGACGGTCGACCTGTCGGTGCTGGAGGGAGGCGGCGCGCGATTCATCGACCACATCCCCGCGTCGCACCGGCTGCGCGCGGTGTCGGCGATCAGCACCCTGTTTCCGCTGTACTGCACCGCGAACGGCAAGGCGCTGCTCGCCGCGATGGCGGAGAAGGAAGTCCTCGCCGTACTTCCGTCGAGGCTTCCTGCGCTGACCCCCAACACGATCAGCTCACGCAAGGAACTGCTCAAGGAGCTCGAAGAAGTGCGCGCAGACGGCGTAGCCTACGACCGCGAGGAGCACACCCTGGGGATACGTGCGGTTGGCGCCGCGATCAGCGACCCGTCCGGCCCCGCGGCGGCGATCTCGATCCCGGTTCCCGCACAGCGGTTCGCCGGCAACGAGGCGATGTTTGCGCAGGCCCTCCGCTCCGCATGCGCTCGCTGCTCGGATGAGCTGGGCGGCTGAGGGCAATCGTGACCGCAACTGATCCGGAGCTGGTGATCGACAAGGACGTGTCGGTTCCGACGCGCGACGGCTCGTTCGTCTGTGGGGACTTCATCCGCGCGCCCGGGCCGGCCAGAACACCGGCGATCGTCTGCATGAGCCCCTATGGCAAAGATGTCAGCTGGCTCGACGCGTATCCCGACCACCAGCTCGACATCAGCCCATACACCGTCTGGGAAACGCCCGACCCGGCGTGGTGGGTCCCGCGCGGATACGCGGTGGTGCGGATCGACTCACGGGGGATCGGCAAGTCCCCCGGAACGCTGGACCCGCTGAGCACGAAAGACACGGCGGACTACTACGACGCGATCGAGTACGTGGCCGAGCAGGCGTGGTGCACCGGGAAGATCGGCCTGCTGGGAATCTCGTTCTACGCGATCACGCAGTGGAAGGTGGCCGCACTGCGCCCCCCGCACCTCGCGGCGATCATCCCGTGGGAGGGCGCGAACGATCTCTACCGCGAGTGGGCGCGTCAGGGCGGCATCTACGCCAACGGCTTCGTCGACTTCTGGTGGCAGCTGCACTTCATCGACCAGCCGATGCTCACCGGCCCGGCGGTCGACTGGCGCAAAGCGTTCCAGCATCACGAGCGCGATGACGAGTGGTTCCGCGAGCGAAGCGCCGAGCTCGAGGCAATCGAGGTGCCGGTCCTCTCAGCGGGCAACTGGGGCGCCTTCCACCTGCATCTGCGCGGCAACGTCGAAGGCTTCACCCGGGTTGCCTCCGAGCACAAGCGGCTGATCATGATGACCGGGACGCACATCGACCCGTTCTACACTGAGTGGGCGCGGGCGGAGCAGCTGCGGTTCTTCGAACGCTGGCTGAGAGATGTCTCCAACGGCGCCGAACTCGACCCGCCGCTTCGGCTTGCGATCCGCTACGGGCAGGAGGTCGAGTGGCGAGACGAGCAGCAGTGGCCGCTCGCCAACACGGAATGGACGCGGCTGCACCTCGACGCCGCCGCCGGGTCGCTGTCAGCAGAACCCCCGGGTTCAGGCAGCGTCAGCTACGACGCGCCGGCCGGCTCAGCGAGGTTTCAGACCGATCCCGTCGACGACGTGCTCGAGCTGACGGGGCCGCTGATGCTCAGAGCGTGGGTCTCCTCGAGCACCGAGGACATGGACCTGTTCGTCGCGCTACGCGACCTCGGGCCAGAGGGCGAGGAGGTCCACGGGGTCGGCCCACGCGGCGGCCCCGTGCCGATGGCCGTGGGGTGGCTGCGGGCGTCACATCGCGACCTCGACCCCGAGCGCTCGCTCCCGTACCGCCCATTTCACAGGCACGACCGGATCTTGCCGCTGGTCCCAGGCGAGCCGACGCTGCTCGAGGTCGAGATCTGGCCGACCAGCATCGTGCTGATGCCGGGGCACCGGCTTGCGCTCGACATCTCCGCCAACGACGCGCACATGGTCGCGCTCGTCCACAACAGCGCGCTCGATAGATCCGCCGCGCGATTCGCCGGAATCAACACGATCCACACCGGTCCGGAGCACGATTCCCACCTGCTGCTCCCGGTCATCCCGGTCGCAGCGAGGAAACGTGACCCAGCGGCTCGTGTCACCAGCGCGCCGGAGCGTGAAGTGGTCAGGGGCGGGTATGGAGGGCGCGTGCACACCGTCTTCAGCAAGGGCTCGTGGGCGCTCGAGCTCGAGGGCTACGGCGAGATCATCCGCTTCGCGACTCGCGAAGAGGCGATCGAGGGTGGGCGCCAACGTGCCCGCCGCACCGCCACCGAGCACGTGATCCACAACCAGGACGGCACCATCGCGGAGAGACGCTCGTTTCGCTCCGGCGAGGACAGGTGATCCGGTTGCCGAGACAGATTGTCTTGCAACATGGGACACCTTGTGATCCAATCCGGCCTAATGCGAGCCACGGCTGACGACAGAAGCGAACGCAGCCCAGTCCAGGTCGTCGAGCGCGTGGCCGCGATCCTGCAGGCCCTTCAGGGCGAACCGGACGGCCTCAGCCTATCCGAGATCGTCGCGCGGGTCGGCTTAGCGCGATCGACCGTCCACCGCCTGATCACCGCACTCCAGCGCGAGCGGTTCGTCAGCTCGGCGTCGCCGAATGGCGGGTTCCGCCTCGGGCCTGCGCTGGCGAGCCTAGCCGTCGCTGCGTCTCGGCACTTCGTCCTGACCGTGCATCCGCACTTGGCGTCGCTGTCGCGAGAGCTGAATGAGACCGTCGACCTCGGGGTGCTCGAGCACGACCGCGTGCTGTTCGTCGATCAGATCGCGGCGGATACTCAGCGGCTGCGCGCGGTCTCGGCGGTGGGAGCGGTGTTCCCTGCCCACTGCACCGCCAATGGCAAGGCGCTGCTCGCCGGCCTTCCCGACGGGCAGATCGAGCGGCTGCTCCCCACCCGGCTCGAGCGGATGACCGCGAACACGACCACTTCGCGAGCCAAGCTGCTGGAGGAGCTCGAAGCCGTGCGGCGCGACGGTGTCGCCTACGACCGCGAGGAGCACACCGAGGGCATCTGTGCCGTGGGCGTGGCGATCACTCCCCCCAACGCGCCGGTCGCAGCGATCAGCGTGCCACTGCCCGCCCAGCGATTTCACGGCAACGAGAAGCCGATCGCGGCGGCGCTGCTGCGTACCCGGGCCCTGCTCGAGCGCGAATTCGGGGGGCTCAGCCATCTCTCGGAGTCCGGCACCACCGGACGACGAAGAGTTGCCAGTGCGTGATGAAGCCCAACTGAAAGGCCATGGATGAAAGCCCATCTGTCGACCGTCCGCCCTCCGCTACCCGAGGGAATCGTCCTCGAGGAAGACGTCTACATCACCATGCGCGACGGCGTTCGCCTCTGTGCCGACATCTACCGGCCCGAGGAGGAGGGGCAGTACCCCGGGATCCTTTCGATGTCGCCATACATCAAGGAGATTCAGCAGTGGCCCGGAGCGATCTCGCACTCGATCGAAGCGGGCAGGACCTCGTTCTTCGTGCCCAACGGGTACGTCCACGTGATCGTCTCCTCACGGGGCGCCGGGCTCTCGCAGGGGCAATGGTCGCCGTTTGCGCTCGAGCAGCAGCAGGACGGCCACGACATGGTGGAGTGGATCGCCGAGCAGTCCTGGTGCAACGGCAGCGTGACGATGCTCGGCGACTCCTACTTCGGGATCATGCAGTGGCTGACCGCGCTCCAGCGGCCACCCCACCTGAAGTGCATCGCGCCGGCCGACGGTTCGACCGACTTCTATCGCGACTACGCCTGGAAGGGCGGCCTGTTCAACACCAGCTTCTTCGGGATGTGGGGACCCGACACGCTGGCGCAGTGCTACTGGCCGGGCGAGGTCGAGGGCAAGCTCCCACCGGCTGACCTGTTCAACGGCTTCCTCTCCCATCCGGAGGACGGAGAGTTCTGGTGGAACATCTCCTCGTGGAACCGGCTCGATCAGCTCGACGTGCCAGTGCTGAGCGTCGTCCCGCAGCCCAGCCAGAACCACTCCCGCGGCCAGCTCTGGGGTTACCCGAGAATCAAGAGCCCCAAGAAGCTGATGATCCTGCCGTGGCTCGTCCAGTCACACGTGACGTTCCTCGAGAGCCTCCCGCTCAACGAGTACATCCTGCGGTGGTTCGACCACTGGTGCAAGGACATCGACACCGGGATCATGCACGAGCCCGAGGTGATGGTCTGCGACTCGGTCACGCAGGAGTGGCGCTACGAGATCGAGTATCCGATCGCGCGAGCGAAGATGACGGAGTACTACTTCCGGACGGCCACCGACCATCCCGCAACAGAAGCGCCATATGGCGGGCTCAGCACCGAGACGCCGGGCGACGAGGCGCCGGATTCATATCCCACCGGCTCGCGGCTGCCGTTCACCCAGGACATGAGCAACGACCCTCGTACCCCTCCCGAGACCACCAGGCTGATCACCGGCGAGCCCCAGGTCGCGTTCGTCAGCGAGCCGCTCAGCACGGCCCTGAAAGTGTGGGGGCCGATCGGCGTCACGATCTGGGCCGCGATCGACACGCTCGACATGGCCTTCTTCGTCAAGCTCGCGGACATCGATCCCGACGGCAAGCGCCAGGTGATCTCCGAGCACGTCCTCAAGGCCTCCTACCGCGAGGTCGATGAGAGTCGCTCGGACCCGGGGCTCCCGTTCCACCCCTACCAGAACCCGAGCCGTCCCGAGGCCGGGGAGATCTACGAGTACCAGATCGAGCTGCCGCCGAAGTTCTGGACGTTCAAGGCGAGACACAGGGTTTGGCTCCAGATCTCGAGCGACGACAACGTCTACCACATGATGCTCCACACGATCTACACCGCAGAGCTCTTGCCGGTGCCGGGAACCGCGACGATCTATCACGACGAACAGCATCCCTCCCACGTGCTCCTGCCCGTGATCGAGGACGCGCCCGAGATCCAGCCCGTGTCAAAGCCGGTCGCGGACATCCACTGGCCCCCGCACTCGTGACAGGCGGCACCCGCAGCGGCGCTGTTGCGCCTGACATGACGCGCGACTTCACGATTGCGGTGGACATCGGGGGCACCTTCACCGATCTGATCGGCTACGACGCGCGCGAGGGGCGATTCCTGCACGCGAAGAGCCTCAGCACGCCGCAGGACCTGGTGGAGGGGATCCTGGCCTGCGTGGAGCGCAGCGGCGGGGAGCTGTCGGGCGCCACGCAGGTCGTCCACGGCTCGACCGTCGCGATCAACACGGTGCTCGAGAGCAAGGGGGCGCGGACCGGTCTAGTGGTCACGCTGGGCACCCGTGACGTCTATACGATCGGTCGCGGCAACCGTCCCGATGCCTACAACCTGTTCTTTCGCAGGCCGCGCCCGTTCGTGCCGCGCTCGCTCACTTTCGAGGTGCCAGAGCGCGTGCTCGCCACAGGTGAGGTGGCAACCCCGCTCAATGAGGATGCGGTCGCCGCCGCCTGCGCCGGGCTGCGCGAAGCCGGAGTCGACGCGGTCGCCGTGTGCTTCCTGCACTCCTATGCCAATCCCGAGCACGAGCGGCGCGCCGGCGAGATCATCCGCCGCGAGCTGCCCGCCGCCTACGTCTCGCTCTCGCACGAGATCCTGCGCGAGTACCGTGAGTACGAGCGGACCTCGACCACCGTCGTCAACTCGTATATCGGCCCGGTCGTCAGCCGGTACATCGACGCCCTCGGTGGCCGCCTTCGGGACCGCGAGTTCGGCGGCGAGCTGTGGATCATGCAGTCGAGCGGCGGCGTCATGGCGCCTGCGGCTGCGGCGCAGCGGCCCGTCGCGATGATGGAGTCAGGGCCGGTGGGCGGGATCATCGCCTCGGCCGAGGTGGCGCGGAGGCTCGGCCACGCGAACGTGATCGCCTTTGACATGGGCGGCACCACCGCCAAGGCAAGCCTGATCCGCGACAGCGCGCCGACGGTCGCCGACGGTTACTACATCGGCGGCTACGCCGAAGGCCACCCCGTGTTGAGCCCGGTGGTCGACGTGATCGAAGTCGGGACGGGCGGCGGCAGCATCGCCTGGATCGACGAGGTTGGCGCGCTCAAGGTGGGACCGCGGAGCGCGGGCGCTGAGCCGGGACCGATCTGCTACCGCCGCGGTGGCACCGAGCCGACCATCACTGACGCCAACGTCGCGCTCGGGCGGATTCGCCCGAGCGCGTTCATGGGCGGCGAGCTCGACCTCGACCCGGCGGGTGCCCTGGCCGGAACCGCCGCACGGGTAGCTGAGCCGCTCGGCCTGGAGCCCCTGACCGCGGCACACGGGATCGTCGAGATCGCCACCGCCAAGATGTCCTTGGCAGTTCGCGAGGTGTCGGTGGCCAAGGGCTATGATCCGCGGGACTTCGTGTTGCTCGCCTCGGGTGGCGCCGGGCCGCTGCACGCCGTTGCGATCGCACGAGAGCTTCACATCCCTTTGGTGATCGTGCCGCGCTTCCCCGGTCACTTCTCCGCGGTGGGAATGCTCCTGACCGACCAGCGACACGACCTGGTGCAGACGATCTACGGCCGCCTCGATCAGCTCGATGCGGCGTGCCTGGAGGCGACCTACCGGGAGATGGCCGCGCGCGCCGGTGAGCTGATCGATGTCGGCCGGCTTCGCCTCGAGGCGTTCCTGGACATGCGCTACGCGGGGCAGGACTTCACCCTGCCGGTGCCGCTGGAGGAGCAGGACCTCTCACCCGATGGCCTCGAGCGAATCCGGCGGCGGTTCGACGAGGTGCATCAGCGCCGCTACGGCCATCATGCCGCGGACGAGCACACCGAGGTGGTCAACCTGCGGGTGACCGGCTTCGGGCGCCGAGACAAGCCGGAGCTCACAGACGCCGGAGGCGGCGGCGGGAGCTCTGAGCCGGCCGACCGGGCGCTCGTGCACTTCGAAAGCGGGGCCGCGCCCGTGAGCGCGCCGATCTACGCGCGCGAGGAGTTGCGCGCTGGCGACAGCTTCGAAGGTCCGGCACTGGTCGAGGAGTACGCCTCAACGACCGTGGTGTTCGCGGGCGACCTCGTGACCGTCGCCGACCAGCTCGAGCTCGTGGTCGAGGTGCGGGGAAAGCACGAATGACGAGCTCGAGGCGATGAGCACCACCACCCAGCTGGACCCGATCACGCTCGAGGTGATCCGCAACGCGCTCCCGGCGATCTCCGATGAGATGTCGGCCGACCTCCGCCGGGCCTCCTACAACATGATGATCTACGAGGTGGGCGACTACTGCTGCGCGATGGTCGCGCCCAACGGCGATCTCGTCTCGCAGAACGGCGGCGGCGTGTCGCATTTCGTCGCCGACCTGGGCGTGATCGCCGAAGACGCGATCGAGCAGTGGGGCACCGACGGCTTCGTCCCGGGTGACGTGCTCCTCACCAACCACCAGAGGGTGGCCGGGCAGCACCTCAACAACGTCGTCGTCTCAGTCCCGGTGTTTGTCGGTGGCCGAGTCGTCTGCTTCTCGATGGTACGTGCGCATTGGGTTGACATCGGGGGGCTCTCGACCGGCTTCGGCGCCGCGGGAGCAGTCAGCGACCCGTGGATGGAGGGTCTCCAGCTCGACCAGTTGAAGATCCACGAGGCCGGCACGCCGAACGAGACCCTGCTGCGCGTGCTGCGCACCAACATCCGCTTCCCGGAGGCCTCGCTCGGCGACCTGCGCTCGCAGATCGCGGCCTGCCAGCTGGGCGCCCGGCGGGTCGAGGAGCTGTATGCGCGCTACGGCGCGGAAATGGTGAGCGCGGCGATCGAGCAGATCTACCGCGAGTCCGAGCAGCGCTGTCGCAACGTCGTCGCCCAGATTCCCGACGGGGTCTACGAGGCCTCCGCGTTCCTCGACGACGACGGGCGCATTCTGGGTGAGCCGATCGACATTCACGCAAAATTGACGATCTCCGGCAGCGACATGACGATCGATCTGTCCGGCTGCTCACGCCAGCGTGCTGGAGCGATCAACTCCCGGACGCGAGCCGGCGCGATGGTCGCGTACAAGGCGCTGACCACCCCGGAGGAGCCGGTCAATGCCGGCGCGTTCCGAGCGCTCGAGGTGATCATCCCCGAGGGAAGCGTGATGATGGCAAAGTACCCCGCGCCGATGGCCGACTGGAGCCTGCCCCTGCCGACAGTCGTCGATACGATCGTCAAGGCGCTGGCGTCGGCGACGCCAGACCGGGTGCCCGCCGCTCACCTCGGGTTCCTCGGTGGCCCGGTGATCTTCACCGGGATCAACCCACGCTCGGGACAGCGGTTCGTCGTGCAGAGTCTGGAGGGCGGCGGCTGGGGCGGCCGCCCGCACGAGGACGGGCCGTCGGCTTCGTTGTCGGTCTGCCAGGGCGACGTGCGCAACGCGCCGATCGAGACGATCGAGCTCCGCTGTCCGGTGGTCGTCGAGAGGCGCCAGCTGCGGCCGGACTCAGCCGGGGCCGGCAAGCACCGCGGTGGCTTCGGCGTCGAGGTGGTGGTGCGCAATCTGGTGAGCGGCAAGTGGAACCTGTGGCAGGCACGGCGCCGCAGATGCCCTCCCTGGGGACTGTGGGAAGGAAAGCCTGGGGAGCCGCCCGACTACCTGCTCGAGACTCCCGGCGACGATGATTTCCGGAGCATCGACGTCGTCCTGCACGACGTCCCGGCCGGTTCGCGCGCGGCGATTCGCACCTCCGGCGGTGGCGGCTGGGGCAATCCGCTCGAGCGAGACGCAGACGCGGTGTTGCACGACGTCGTGGAAGGGCTCGTCTCTGGGGAGGCCGCCGAGCGCGAGTACGGCGTGGTGCTCCGCGACGGACTCGTCGACGAGGAGGCGACGGCACAGCTGCGCGCACGGCCGTGAAGCCCAGCTCGGCGGAGTGCCGGGTCGTGCTTCATGACGGCGTCCACTCGTTTCTCGAGCCCAACCCAGTTTTCGCGGCGACGCACTGCAGGACGATTGGCGAAGCCGCGGCCGTGATCGAGCGGGACGGGCGGATGACGCTGGTCGCCTCCCCGCCATGGGACGCCGAGCGGCTGCGGGCGCAGAGCGGCCTCGACGTCGTCGCGTGCGACGACGTCGCCGCGGCGCTCGCCACGATCGTCGCGGGGCGCGAGCGGGTGGAGGTGGCAGGACTCGATGACGTCCCGCTGCGCTACCGCGGCGAGCTCGAGGCGGTCATCGGCGAGCTCCTGCCGGTGCCGTCGGATACCTCCCGCCCGAAGACGCAGGACGAGCTGGCCGCGGCCAAGCGAGCTGCGCGGATCGCCGAGGAGGCTTACGCCACGATGCTCGCTGGGCTGCGGCCGGGCGTCCGCGAGCACGAGCTAGTCGCCCGCCTCGACGTCGAGGTGCGCCGGCAGGGCGCCGACGACCACTTCGTGCTCGTGTCCTGCAGCCCGGAGGGCGACAACGTGCGGGGCCCCACCGACCGCATGGTCGCCGCGGGCGATGTCGTCGACGTCGAGATCTCCCCGTCGGTCGACGGGCAGTTCATCCAGATATGCCGCACCGCCGTCCTCGGTGAGGCCTCACCCACCCGCCGCCGTGCGTACGCGCTGCTGATCGAGGCGCTCGCGGAAGGTATCTCGGCCGCGCGCCACGGCTCGACGGTCTCCGATGTCGTCGCTGCGCTCGACACGCCGCTGATCGCGGCCGGGCTCAGCGAGTACTGCCGCCCGCCCCACATCCGCGTACGCGGCCACGGCCAGGGCCTCGCCTCCGTCGCTCCAGGCGACATCACCTGGGACAACGACACGCCTCTCGAAGCGGGGATGATGTTCACACTGCACCCCAACCAGCGCTTTCCACGCAGCGGCTACATGCTCTGCGGCGAGCCGGTCCTGGTCACCCGGTCCGGCGCGGTGGCCCTGACGCGGCGGCGGCCTGGCCTCGACGAGGTGGAGCTCTCCTAGTAGTGGAGACGATGCAGCCAGTCGCGCTTCGCGGACTCACCGGAATCGCGCTGCCGCTCGCGGAGTTCGACGTGCGGGTTGCCGCAATCCAGCGCGAGCTCGCCGGCCTCGATCTCGAAGCGTTCGTGGCCCACGGCGACGCGCGCCATTATGCGCCGCTCGCATGGGTGACGGGGTTCGTGCCGATGCTGCGCTGGGGGATCGCGGTCGTCCCCGCGCAGGGCGGGGTCGAGCTCTTCCTGGCGACCCCTGGACCCCGCGACCTGCCGGCGATGCGCAGGCTCGCGGTCGCCTCAGGCGTCGAGGGCATCGCGGCGCTCGAGCACTCGCTGCGCCGTTTCGGCCGCGTCGCACTGGCGGGCGCCCGCTACATGCGCGCCAGTCAGGAGCGCACAATCAGGAGCGCCGTCGGACGGACTTGTGACGGAGACCCGCTGCTCGCCCGCCTGGCAGCCGAGCCCTCGGAGGCAGAGGCGCGGCTGCTTGAGTCGGCGGCGGCCTGCGCGGCGGAGGCCTCAGACGTGGTCACCTTCGCGTGGCGAGCGGGCGCAGGAGCTGGACCGGCGCTGCTCGACGGGGATCTGCTAGCGCGTGAGCGGGGGGCGCACGACGTTCGTCTCTTGTGCAGCAACGACGGCGGGCGGAGCTTCCGCCCGCTGACCACACCGGCCCTGTGTCGGCCGAACCCGTTCGCGTTCTATCTCGCGGTCGAGCACGGAGGCTATTGGGGTGAGGCGTTCCGGACCCCCGGGGCGCCGGCCGACGAGCCCGCGGTGACTCACCCGACCGTGGCGCCGGCCGCCCGGATGTGGCTGTCGATCGAGGAGCTCCACGGGAAGCCAAGCCGCCCGGGCGTCTATTCGATCCGAACGGCGGGCGCGTCGGGCGCGGTGTGGTCGCGGACGGAGCGGATCCGGTGAGCGCGCTGCGCGAGCTCGGCCGCCGCCTCGCTGAGTGGCAGCCCCACAGCGAGCTGGTTGGACCGCGGACGTTCGACGCGGTAGGGGCGTTCGCAGCCGGCTCCGCGACTGCCGAGGGGCTCGCAGTCGCGGCGCTCAGCCGGTGGGAGACCGGCGCTGGCGCGGAGATCGTCAAGCGGGTCGCGACCGTCCGGATGACCGAGCTCGATGACATCCACATGCCAAGCTGCACCACGCCGGGCGCGGTCGTGGTACCAACCGCGCTCACCCTCGCGGGCGCGTTCGGCGCGGACCCCGAGGCGTATCGCCGCGCGGTGGAGATCGGCTACGAGGCGATGACACGGCTGGGGGCGGCGATCTCAGGCCCACGGATCGTCTACCGCGGGATCTGGCCGACCTACTTCTGCGCGCCGTTCGCGGCCGCCGCCGTCGCGGCCGCGATACTCGAGCTCGACCCGGCGGCCACCGCCAACGCGCTGGGGCTGGCGCTGACCCGAGCGACCGGCCTCACATCCGGGATCGCCGGCAGCCCCCTGGGCCGATGGCTGACCGTCGGCGACGCCGCCCGATCGGGGTGCGCCGCCGCATTCGCCGCCAGTGACGGGTTCATCGCCGAGGTGGAGGTCGATCGGGTTGCCCGCGCGGCCGGGGTCGAGCTCGACCTGGCGAGCCTCCAGGCCGACGCCTCGCCGGCGATCGAGCAAGTGAGCGTCAAGCCGATTCCCGCGGCAAAGCAGAGCCTCGCTGCCGTGGAAGCGACGCTGGCGTTGCGCGGGCACGCCGAACCGCGGTCGATCCGGATCCGCGTCCCGGACGCCTATACGGAAATGGTCGGTGCCATGCCCACAACGGGCAGCCGGCTCGGCCGGCTCTCGAGCGCCCGCTGGAACATCGCCCTGGCGATCCTGGCGCCGGAGGAGCTCGAGGACGTCGAGCGCGCGCGTGCCGAGGACCCGGAGCTCTCCGGACTGGCCGCCGGCATCGAGGTGGTCGCCGATCCCGGGCTTTCGCGCATGTATCCCGATCGCTGGCCGGCGAAGGTCGACTTTGGCAACCAGTCTGAGACGGTGCTCGAGACGGCCGGAGACCCGGCCAGGGGCAATGGACTGGCGGCGATAGACACCAAGTGGGACAACCGGCCGGAACAGCTCGCGACGCTCCGCGAGGCCGCGCTGGCACTCGATCTGGCGCGACTTGCGACGCTGCTTGACACCTTCGGCGAACGCAGGTAGCGTCCCACAGTGTAAGCCGCTTCGTACCACTATGCGGGCCGCTCAGCTCACCCTAAGACGCTTTGACGAACCTGGTCGTTGACTTCCACGCGCACGTCTTGGAGCGCGACGTATTGGAGCGTTCGTGGATGCACAACGTCGCCTCCGGGTTCGGCGCGAACGGCCCAGCCAAGCCGGGTAGCCGTCAGGACGGGTTGCAGCGCCGGCAGCTCGACCCCGCGGCACATCTTGAGGACATGGACCGGCTCGGGATCGACGTCTCGGTACTGTCGCTATCGACCGTCATCTCAGGCGGACAGTGGGCCGAATCCGACACCGATCTGGAGCTCAACCGGCGCGCCAACGACCACACTGCGGAGCTGGCCCGCGCACACCCAGCTCGCTTCGTCGGCAGCTTCTCACTCCCGCTCCAGGACGTCGAGCTCTCCCTCCGCGAGCTCGGACGCTGCGTCGATGAGCTCGGACTGCGTGTCGTGAACCTTCCCGCCGCCGCGCGCGGCGTCTACCTCGGCAGCCCGCGCTTCTTCTCGCTGTGGGAGGAGCTGGCCGGCCGAGCGCTCGTCGCGTTCGTCCATCCCGACGGCGTTACCGACCCTTGGTTTCAGGAGTACTCGCTGTGGAACTCGGTCGGCCAGCCGGTCGAGGAGACCAAGGTGATGTCCTCAATCATCTACGAGGGCGTGTTCGACCGCTGGCCTACTGTCCGGATCGTGATGGCGCACGGCGGAGGTTACCTGCCCCACTACTACGGACGCCACGACCGCAACGTCGGCAACCGGCCCGAGACGGCTCGCAACATCACCGGCAAGCCGAGCGACTACCTCCAGCGGTTCTATTACGACACCTGCGTGTACGTACCACACGTGCTCGAGGAGCTCGTCGACCTCGTCGGGGCGGGTCACATCGTCGTGGGGAGCGACTGGCCGATGGGCGGGATCGATCCGCTGGCTTTCGTCGACGATGCGCGGAACGTGGGACCTGCCGAGGCGGCCATGATCAAGGGCGGCACGGCGGCGGCGCTGCTCGAGGACGCCGGTGCGCTCAAGACCGCCAGACAGCCTTCGGCATCCTGAGGAGCAGCACGCGATCGCCGCCAGAACGCGATTGACAGACGGCGGCCGTGTGTCTGATCGTCTAGCTCCGCGGAGAACGGACTGCGAAAGGAGACCAGATGAAGCTTGCGAGGTTCGATCATGAGGGCGAGGTGGGCGTCGGAGAGGTGCGGGACGAGAGCGTCGTCGAGCTCGACGTGCCCTCGCTACGCGAGTACTTCCAGCGCGGTGGTTCAGCCCCGCCTACCGGTCGGGAGCTCGCGCTCGGCGAGGTGCGACTGAGGGCTCCGATCGTGCCGAAGAAGTTCTTCCACACCGCGGGCAACTTCCGCGAGCACCACGAGGAGTCCCAGCACGTCGGCTGGTCGCATCCCGTCGCGCCGTGGATCATCTTCTTTCAGAACGTCGACGCGATCATCGGCCCCGATGACCCGATCGTCTACCCCTCGCACCTGACGAGCGAGCTCGACTACGAGCTCGAGCTGGCGGTGGTGATCGGCAAGGCAGGTAGCCATTTCGGGGCCGAGGAGGCGATGGGCTACGTCGCCGGGTATGTGGTCTTCAACGACATCACTGCGCGCGACATCCAGCGGCGCGAGATGAAGTCGGGTGTGTTCTCGTTCTGCAAGGCGATCGACACCTTCTGCCCGCTCGGGCCCTGGATCGTCACCCCCGACGAGGTCGGCGACCCACACGAGCTCTCAATGGAGCTGCGCGTCAACGGCGGTCAGCGGCAGGTCTCGAACATGAGCCGAATGTCGACGACAGTGCCGGAAGTGATCTCCCATTACTCGCCGCTCGGCTTCTCGGCGGGCGACGTGCTGTCGCTCGGGACCGTCTCCGGGGTGGCGGGCTTCAGCGACGATCCGGCGTCGCTGTACCTGAAGCCCGGGGATGTTGTCGAGGCGGAGATCGAGCGGGTCGGAGTTCTCCGCAATCCAGTGATCTCCTGGGAGCAGGCGCACGGTTCGCCGGCTCCCGAGAAAGCGCGCTGGCTCGAGGAGGTGGAGGTGTGATCGACTCCGAGGAGATCTGGACCGGATCGCTGAACGCGCAAGCCGGGACGCTCGACTCCGGCGGCACGAAGGTCGGGCTCTACGACACGACGCTCCGTGACGGCGAACAAACCGTCGGCGTGGTGATGACGCCCGAGCAGAAGCTCGAGATCGCCAGGCTGCTCGACCAGCTCGGCGTCGGCCGGATCGAGGTCGGATTTCCGCGTGTGACCGACGACGATCGTAACGCGATCGAGCTTGTGGTCGGCGCCCAGCTGCACGCAGAGCTGTGGGGCTTCTCGCGGGCGGTGCCGGCCGACGTCGAGGCGATCGTCGAGCTCGGCCTGCGCCACTCGGTGATCGAGGCCCCGGTCTCCGACCTGAAGCTCGGAGCGCTCGGCGTCTCACGCGAGACGATGATCGGCCGGATCGAGGCGGCTGTGGCCGCGGCAGCGCAAGCCGGCATCGAGGTCGCGTTCTTCGGCGTCGACGGATCGCGCGCCGACCTCGATTTCCTCGGCGAGGTCTACCGGCGAGCGGTCGCCGCCGGTGCCGCGGAGGTCGTCGCCGTCGACACGCTCGGGATCGCGGCGCCGGAGGCCGTGGCCTACTTCGTGACGCGGATCCGCGATGCAGTCGGGCCCGATGTACCACTGCACTGGCATGGCCACGACGACTTCGGGCTGGCCACCGCCGGTGCGGTCGCAGCGGTCAGGGCCGGCGCCTCATGGATTCACGGGACGGTCAACGGGATGGGTGAGCGGGCCGGGAACGCGAGCCTGTGCGAGATCGCGCTCGCGCTCGAGGCGCTGTACGGCTACGAGACCGGACTTCGTCTGCCTCGGACAGTCAGCGTCTCACGGCGGATCGCCCAGATCTCCGGCTACACGATGGAGCCATGGAAGCCGCTCGTCGGCGAGAACCTGTTCCGCCGCGAGACCGGCGCCGTCGCCGCTCAATTCCACGATCCCCCGGCAGTCGAGCCCTACTCCTCGGAGCTGGTCGGCGCCAGCCGCGGGATCGTTCTCGGCAAGAAGAGCGGCATCGATTCGGTCCGGATCAAGCTCGAGGAGCTGGACCTCGACGTTCCGGCGGACCGTTACCGCGACCTGCTCGCGGCGGTGAAGGAGCGCGGCACCGCCAAGCGCGGGCTGGTCAGCGACCAGGAGTTCCGCAACCTCGCGTCGCAGCTCGCCGCGACTATAGGGTAGACCGGAGTGAACGGCGCGACCATCGAGGAGACCGGATGACGGGGCGACTCGAAGGCCGCTCCGCGCTCGTCACCGGGGCCGGCAAGGGGCTGGGGGTGGCGATCGCCGAGGGACTCGCGCGCGAAGGCGCAAACATCGCCGTCCACTACCGGAGCTCGGCGGCTGGCGCGGACCACACCGCCGAGCGAATCCGTGTGCAGGGGCGGGAGGCGATCACCGTCCAGGGTGACATCGCCTTGCCTGCCGATGTCACCAGGATGGCGGCGGAGGTGATCGAGGCGTTCGGAAGGATCGACGTGCTCGTCAACAACGTCGGCGACATGGCCGCGCAGCAGATGTCATGGCGCGAGCTGACGCCCGAGTCCATCGACCACACGCTGACGATAGACATCAAGGGGACGATGCTGATGACCCACGAGTTCGGTCGTCGGATGCTCGACGACCAGCAGTCGGGTGCGATCGTCAACATCGGCTCACGGGTCGTCGTCGAGGGCAGCCCCCGCGCCCCCCAGTACGCGGCCGCCAAGTACGCGATCCTCGGCATCTCGAAGTCATATGCACATGCCCTCGGGCCGTACGTGCGCGTCAACACGCTCGGCCCCGGGTTCGTCGAGACCGACACACTGCGCGAGCGCGAAGATTGGAAGACCGGCCGTCGCGAGGCCGTCCTCGCCCGCACGCCGCTGAACCGGATCCCGGTCCCGGAGGACGTCGTGCCGCCGGTCGTGTTCCTGGCATGCGACGACTCGCGCCACATCACCGGCGCGTTTCTCCTCTGCGACGGCGGTCACAGCATGGTCGGAGCGTGACGCGCAAGCTCCAGCTCACCCTCTCCTGCGGCCTCTACGAGATCACGCGTCCGCTCGTCGAGCGGAGAGTTGAGCCGAGGCGGATCGACCTGACCGTGCTAACCGATGATCCGCGGCGCATCTACAGCCTGCGGCGCCTGCGCGAGGTGGACGTCGGCGAGTTCAACGTCGCCGAATACTTTCGCGCAAGGGAGTTCGGACAGTCGCTGACCGCGCTGCCGATCTATCCCCATCGCCGGTTCCGGCACGGCTACTACTTCGTCAACACCGGGGCCGGGATCCGTGACCCAGGCGACCTCCCCGGCCGGCGCGCGGGGATCGCCGGCATCACGCCCGCCGCGGGGGTGTGGATGCGCGGCATCCTCCAGGATCATCACGGCGTGCCGCTCGACGCGGTTGACTGGAGCGAGAACGCGCTCGAGCCGATGGACGGCAGCGACTCCGAGCCGGCGGCCCATACCGTGACCGAGCAGTCCCTGCTCGACGGCGAGCTGGCGCTTCTGCTGACACCGAGGATCCCGCCCGCGTTCGCCTCCGGCGATCCGCGGATCGCGCGGTTGTTTCCCGATCACGTCGAGCGCTCAATCGAGTACTACCGGCAGACGGAGATCTTCCCGATCATGCACACGGTCACGATCCGGAAGGAGATCCTCGAGCGGGACCCGTGGGTGGCTGAGAGCCTGTACGAGGCGTTCGAGGCGGCCAAGCGAATCGGCTATCAGCGCGTATCCAACCCGCGGCTCACGCCGCTCGCCTTCTTCGAGGCTGCATGGGAGGAGCAGCGCGAGCTGCTCGGTCCCGACCCCTGGGTCTACGGGCTCGGCGAGCTCAACCAGCACAACCTCGCGACGATCCTTCGTTACGCACGCGAGCAGGGACGGATCACGCGCGAGCCATCGCTCTCCGAGCTGTTCATCGGGGTGGACTGAGCGCGTTGCCCGCTGCCGCGGCCGGACTTCGCGATCGGCTGCGCGTGATCTCCGCGAGGCCGTCGGCTAAGCGCTCTTCGTCGATCACCTCGCAGGACGCAGCGATCATCAGCGCGCGGATGCGTTCACACTCCTCGGTCATCGGCTTGGGCATCGGCGGGCGCATGAACGGGTGGCCGACATGCCCGGCGATCCAAGCGCCGATCTTCGTGCGGATGTGAAGCCGGGACGGCTCAGCGAACACGTACTCCTGGAGTTGCCGCAGCCCCCCGTCCCAGATCGCCAGCGCCCCGGCGAGATCTCCGTTCTGGAAGGCCGCGATGTGCTCGAGGTGGGGCTCGAGCGAGTAATTGAGCCCGGCTGACAGGGCTCCGTCGAGCAGCCCCGAGGCCAGCGCCTCGTGAAAGTAGCGCGCTCCGGAACCGAGCAACGCGATCCGACGATCCAGCCGGCGCAGCGCCGCTCCGACGGTGCGCCAACCCTGCCAGCTGTAGGTCATCTTCCAGGCCACGATGTTGTCGATCGCGCTGACCATGCTCAGCACGCCGCCGAGCGGGAAGCCGGGTCCGAACTCCGGCGTCATGTTCGTCACCGGGTGGATCACCAGCGGCATGTCGACCACTTCGTCGATCTCACGCGCGATGTCGATCCACACCTCCGGGTACTTCGTCGTGTTCCAGCCGACGGTCACGTCGACCGCCCCCATCGGCGGGAGCAGCATCAGCCCCGTGACGCCCGCCTGCTTGGCGTCCTGCGCGAGCTCGACCATCGCCTCCGGCCGGAGCGCCGCGACGCCCGCGACGACCGGCACCCGCCCCGAGCACTCCTCGACGGCGATCTCGACCGTGCGCCGTGCCTCCGCCCGACTGAGGTAAACGAGCTCGCCGGCTTCGGAGTTGATGATGATCCCGACTCCGCGCGCGCGGAACTCATCGCTCGTGAGATGCCGGAGGAAGCGCCGGAGCGCCTCCTCGTCGATGTCGAAGCCCCCGTCGCGGAAGGGCAGTACGGACGGGACGAACAGATGGTGAAACGGTCGATGGCCGAATTCCAGGCTCACTGGAGCTCGCTGCTAGTTGAGGTAGGCCCGCCGGACCTCGGTGTTCCCGGCGATCTCACGATAGGTCCCCTCGGCGATCACCTTCCCGCCCGCCATGACGATCACCCGGCTGCACAGCGCGGCGACGACATCGAGTGCGTGCTCGACCATCAGGATCCCGACTCCGCCCTTCACGACCTCGCGCAAATCGCCCATCAGCTTGGGCAGGAGCGCCGGCGCGACCCCGACCATCGGCTCGTCGAGGAGCAGCAGCTGCGGGGAGCGGATCAGTGCCATCGCGAGGTCGACGAACCGGCGCTGGCCACCGCTCAGCTCACGCCCGTAGAGATTGGCGATGTGCGTGAACCCGTGCTGGTCGAGCAGCTGGTAGACACGGCCGGTGGCGTCGGTCTCCTCGGGACGCTGGCCGCGGCGCCACAGCGTGCGCCCGAGCGAGGCGCCTTCGGCGCCTCGCATCACTGTTACCAGGCCTTCGAACACCGTCAGCCCCTCGAACACGCGGGCGGTCTGCGATGTGCGGGCCAGCCCGTGGCGGGCCCTGCGGTAGGGCGCAAGCTTTGTGATGTTGCGGCCGGAAAGGCGCACGCATCCGGCTGCAGCCCGCACGTCACCGGAAATCGCGTTCAGTGCGGAGGACTTGCCCGCCCCGTTGGGGCCGATCAGGCCGACGATCTCGCCGCTCGCCACGCTCAGCGAGATGCCATCGACCGCGGCCACCCCGCCGTAGCTCACTCGCAGGTCGCTGACCTCGAGCAGCGGTGCGGCGGCCCCGCTACCCGGCTGCTGCGGGCTGGGCGCCCGGCGCGCTGGCGCTGGGCGTCGCCACCTGCGCTGCCCCGCCTGCTGAGCCCGGAGCATCACCGCTCACGATGTGGTCACGCCCTTTGCGCTCGAAACATCGGCCACCACCGGCTCGGCGCCCTCCTCCTTGGGGCGCTTGGCGATGTGCCGGCGCTCAGGCAGGATCCCAGCGGGACGGATATAGAACGTGACCAGCCAAAGCAGCGCGATCACGATCCACTCGAGGTTCGCCGTAAGACCCGGATAGCCGAACTGGGGAAGGAACGACGGCATCGTGCCGAACACGACCGGCACCAGGAATGCGCCCAAGAGCGCGCCGAGGTTATTGCCGCGGCCCCCAACGTAGACGGCCACGAACACTACGAACGTCTCCACGAAGCTCCAGGCATCGGGGGACCAGGTGCCGAGGAACTCGACGAGCAGGGCGCCGCTCAGCCCGGCAATCGCACCCCCGATCACGAACACCACGACACGCAGCGCCTGCACGTTGATCCCGGAGTAGGCGGCGAGCACGTCGTCCTCGCGCACGGCCCGCAGCGCGCGGCCCCAGGATGTCCGGCACAGCCACTCGAGCGCGCAGAAGACGATCACGCAGATGACCGCCATCCAGCCGACATAGAACCACTGGTAGCCCTGGTAGGAGAGATGCAGCGAGCTGTTGAACGGATGCGGAACGTTAGACAGGCCGTTGGCTCCGTTGAACAGCCCGACGTCAGCGGTTACCACCTCGGCGGCGATGATCGCCACCACGAGCAGGATGACCGCCTGGAAGTCCGGACGGATCTTGCGCGTGAGCACCAGCACGCCCGAGTACCAGCGCCAGCAAGGCGCCGGCGAGCGTGCCCACGAACAGCGGCAGCGGAAACGGCAGTCGCGCACCCAGGATGTAGAACTGAAACGAGCTTGCATTCGTCGAGCCCAGCGATACGACGGCGGCAATGTAGGCGCCGATCGACTGGAAAACGATCCAGCCGAAGTTGATGATTCCCGCATAGCCGTACTGCAGGTTGAGCGACCATGCCGACAGGGCATAGATGCCCAGGTAGACCAGAGAGATCGACACGAACGCTTGCACGCGGTCACTCCTTCCTGGTCGCCATGGCTTTCGGGCTCACCACGATCAGACGGTGATCTGCACCCGGTCGGTGACCAAGCCGCCCTGCAAGCTCCTGGGCCGCGCCAGCAGCACGAGCGCCAGGATCCCGTACGCCACCGCACTGTCATAGCTCGAGGCACCGGCGACACTCGCGATCTGTGTCGCGATCCCGATGATCAGGGCCGAGACCACCGCTCCCCGCACGGAGCCGGCGGTGCCCAGTAGCGCTGAGACGATCACGAGCGACAGCAGGGCGTCCCCAGTGAACGCGTTGATCGTGAAGATGTTGACCATGAACACTCCCCCTGCGAGACCGCAGAGGAAGCCGCTCAGCAGCCATGCCGCGGTGACAATCCGGCCGGTCGGGATCCCTGAGGCGCGGGCCAGGTCGGGATCGACTGCTGTCGCGCGTAGGGCAACCCCCAACCTGGTGAGCCGCAGAAACAGGTCCAGGACCACGAACACGACGGCCGCGAGGATCACCAGCACAAGCTGCGTGGTCGTGAAGCGAAGCGGGCCGAGCGCGAGCGTGTGGGCGAGCGGAAGGTTGAGGCTGTAGGTGTTGTTCTGCGTCGCCGCAGCGAGTCCGTACTCCACGATCAGCGCAACGCCGAACGTGATCATCGCCATCTCGAACAACCCCGCGCCGCGGCGCACGTAGACGCCGAGGATCGTCTTCGCCACAAGCAGAGTAATCAGGCTGGCGGCGATGCCGCCGATCGCCAGTCCGAGCCAGATGTTGATTCCGGCCGCGTGACACTCGTACGCCACGAACCCGCCGACGCTCATGATCGCGCCGTACCCGATGTTGAGCACGTTGGTCAGGCCGAACTGGAGCGTGAAGCCCATCGCCCCCAGCGCGATGCTAGCGGCCGCAATCACGCCGAAGCCGACAGCCTCCAGATAGAGATTCATCTGAGTCTCCTGACGTTCGGTGAGCTCATCCGCCCACCGGAACCATGGCCGCGCCGCCACTGAAGAACAGCTCCGACAGCTTCTCCTCAGAGTCCCGGAGGACGTCCGCCGGGCGTGCCAGACGCACCTGTCCCTGGGCCAGCACATAGCCGAAGCTGGCCACGGCGAGCGCCATCTCGACCCGCTGCTCGACCATCAGGACGGCCTGGCCTGACGCGCTGACTCTCGGCGATGACCTCCTCGAGCACGGCTCTTGCGATCGCCGGTGCAAGGTTCGATGTCGGCTCGTCGAGAATCAGCAGGGTCGGCTGGGTCATCATCGCGCGGCCGATAGCGAGCATCTTGCGCTCCCCGCCGCTGAGCGTCCCGGCGCGCCGCCGGCGCATCTTCGCGAGCGCTGGGAACAGCTCGAGCACCGACTCAGCACGTTCGCGAGCCGAGTTGCGGGGCAGCAGATAGCCCCCCATCCCCAGGTTCTCCGAGACCGTCAGAGTCGGGAACACGTCCCTGATCTGCGGCACGTATCCGATACCAAGCCGGACGCGCTGGGATGAGGGGGTCTTGCTGATGTCGGCGCCGCCGAGGCGGACCGCCCCGCTGCGAAGTGGCAGCTGGCCGATCAGCCCCTTCACGAGCGTGCTCTTGCCGGCCCCGTTGGGGCCGAGCAGAACGACAGTCTCCCCTTTCCCGACCTGGACGCTCACCTCGTCGACGACCTTGAGCGAGCCATAGCCAAAGCTCACCTGGTCCGCCTCCAGATGCGGCGCTGGACGCTCAGATGCAGGCATGTCGGCGCTGGTTCCCACTGAGCCAGGCTGGTTCAAGGAGTTACGGCTTGACGACCAAAGCGATGCGTCCTGTACGAGCGTGAGCAACACTGGGGTTGCGCCGCCCTAGCCCGCAGCCTCAAGCTCATGGGCCGGAACCACGCCGCCCACCTGCTCGCTGCCCAGCGTGGCATCCGGGAACTTCACCGCAACCTGGTTGCCGTAGAAGTTGTGCCACTGGTTGAACGCAACCGGTCCGGACACACCGACGTATCGGATTTGCTTCCCGGCCTGCAGCGCGGCCTTGCCGTCGGCGAAGTTGTAGACCGTCACCTTGCCGGCGCCAGGCTCGCTCACCTTGGTGATGTAGGAGTTGAACACCGAGGGGGACGTGCTCTTTGCCGCCACCATCGCCAGCGCCTGCATCGTCAGGCCGTCGTAGACCGCCTGCGCGTACGGCTCGTTGTACCACTGCGTTACGGGCTGCTTGACGTTGGCGGCTGCGGCGTGCAGGGCGGCCACCCACGCGCTGTGGGCGGCGGTGGTCGGCGCCGGCTGCGGCGTCAGGCCCGTGTAGACCTGCTTGAACCGCGAGAGACCGATCGCCGAGGAGACCGCCTTCATCCAGTCGTTCTCGATCGTTCCGGAGTCACCGATGATGGGTGGCACCTTCCCCAGCTGGGCGAGGTTGCCGAAGAACGTGCCCGCCGTGGTGTGGTCCTCCTCGGTGAAGATCACCTGCGGCTTCGCGGCCAGGAGCTGCGCCGCGTCGGACTGGTAGGACGGCTGACCGGGCGTAAGGCTGATATTCGAGACGACGTTCAGATGCAGGTGCTTGACGCCGTACTGGATGCCCGGCAGGTCGGTCTGCGCGGTCGTGTCGGTCCCGAATACGAGCGCCACGCGCTTGTATCCCTTCTGCGCCGCCCACTCCGCCATCGCCAGACCGTTCACCGGGTCGGGCGCGATCAACCGCCAGAAGTACGGGTAGGACGTGTGGTCGAAGTTCGACGAGCCCGCGTCGGAGATGATCGTGACATGGTGCTGGTTGAACAGCGGAGTCAGCTGGTTGGCGGTCGCTCCGTCAGGACCGACGACGCCGATGACGTTGCTGGTGGAGCCGAAGAACCGCTCCACCAGGGGCAGTGCGTCGGCCGGGTCGCCGCGGGTGTCCACGGTGGTGACCGCAATCTGCTTGCCATCCACGCCACCCGCGTGGTTGATCGCGTAGACGGCCGGATAGGTTCCCGCCGTCAGCACGCCGCCGATGAACGCCTCGGGCCCGGTGAACGCGGTGATGACCGCTTCGTTGACCTTGCCACCGGAAGAAGTGTTCGAGGTGTTCGCGGTGGTCGAGGTGGTCGTGCTCGACTGCGGCGCCTTGCTGCTGCCGCACCCCGCGACAACGACGGCCGCCAACACGGCGAGGGCCCCGAAGGCTCTCAGCCGCCACGACACCGACATCAGACTCCGCCAGATCGTCGTCATCCTGACCTCTCCTCAGTTCATCGGCTACGGTGCCAACTAGCGGGACACCGCGGACCAGCGTGCGGGACAGCATATCCATCTAGTTGAAGAGATGCAAGCGCCCTTCTGTTAGCGAATGGTGCGCTCCGACAGCCGGCTTCGCGCAGCACCCAAGCGAGAGGCCGCGCGCGTTCCGGTGCGGCGTCCGGGGACGTGGGTTTTTGAGGTCGGCGCGCGGTCCAGCGCGGCTGTTCGGCACGTCGGGGCGGGCTGCGTGCGACCGCGTGCCGCCCCGGCCCCTCCCCGCGCCCGACGCCCCACGGCCCTTTACATCAGGTCCCAGTGGCGGTACAGGCCCGTCCCGTGCCAGTGACCCTCGCGGGCGAATGGGCTGAAGCGGCCCTCGGGACGGCGAACGTTTCGATCCCCGCTGAGCACTCGCAAGAGCACCTCGCCCGGATCCTCCGCGTCAATCTCGTACAGCATCACTGACTTGGCCTCGAGATCGCCCGGCTCGGGGTTGAGCGTGCGAAACCGAGAGCACTCCACCAGCCCCGGCGTCTCCAGGAGGTCGTGCGCGTGGACGTTGAGCCACCAATCGTCGTGCTCGACCTCGCGGCCGGTCTCGGTATTCGAGTAATAGAGCAGGAGGGCCTCCGGCATGCCATCCGGCAGCCGCGTCGGCGCACGCCCCTGGTCGCGGATGGTCCGGCGGACGGCGACAAAATCCCACACCGTCAGATCCTGGACCTCAGCTGTCTCGAACGGTCCGCCGCGGCTCGCCTCCTCGCTGCCGACCCGCTGCATCACGCCCCACGGGTCCGGATCGTTGATCCGGTACAGCGTCAGGTATCGCGTGGCGCCTTCGCCCGAGGCCGCCGTGAAGCGCTTGAAGTCATCGCCGAGATCGGGCTTGACGTCGCGGTAGCGATAGACGTCGACGATCCCGTCGATCTGCCGCAGATACGGAACGCGGATCTTGTCGTGCCAATTGTTGAACTCCCACTCGCGGGTGGGGTCGGCGGAGACGATCACCTCGAGGGCGATCGACTTTGCGGGGAACAACTCACTCATCCTCTGCTCCTCTTGTGGCTAGGTGTACGTGAGGGAGTTGTGCAAGCGGCCGACACGCCTCTAGCGTCCGACTGCCAGCGGAACCCTACAAGTGCGACGCGACCTCAACCTCTGGCGCCGGCGCGATAGCGCGGCGCGCGCCTTGACCTCCGTCGGTCCGTGACGGATACGATGCTGCCCGGCATGTCTGACCCCGTCTACGACTTCGAGAGGGTCCGGGCCGAGATCCTGCAGGTTCCCCCCTCACCGCTGCCGGCGTTCGACCCGCCACGTCTCACGCCCCTCGGCACCTCGCTCCAGGCGGCGACGATCGGAGTGCTGACGACGTGCGGCGCGTACTTTCCAGAGCAGGAACGGCTCGGCGAGACCGAGGACATCGGCTATCGCCTGCTGCCGCGCGAGAGGAGCACTCGCGATCTGCTGATCGCCCATCGCACGCCGATCCGCGTGTTTGCCGAGGCTGACCCCAACGTCGCCTACCCGCGCGACCGGCTGATCGAGTTGGAAAAGGAGGGAGCGGTCGGCCGCCTGGCGGACGCGGCGGTGTCGATGGTCGGCTCGATCACGCGCTACGACGAGCTCGCGCTCGAGACCACCCCGGGCGTGATCGACGACTTCACCGCGATGGGCGTCGACCTCGTGCTAGTGCTTCCGTTCTGTCCCCAATGCCACGTCGCAGCGGGCGTGATCGCGCGTGCGATCGAGGCTCGGGGGCTGCCGACCACGACGCTCGCGACCCTCTATCGAAACGCCATGGCCGTCAAGCCACCGCGCACCAGCTTCCTGGACTTCCCACTCGGTTGCTCATGCGGACGTCCGGGCCGCAGCGACCAGCAGCGAGAGATCCTGCGGGAAGCGCTGTCGCAGGCGGCCGGAGCTTGGCCCGAGTGGGAGATCCGCCGCCTCGACTTCACGTGGTCCGAGAATCGCGACCGCAGCTGGGAGCACCATGTCGACAACCTATACAAGCTCGACCACGAGATCCGCGGGACGGTGGCGCGCCACGTCGCGGATCATGCGCGGCTCGGTAGCGCGCTCCAAGGGCAGGAACGTGAGTTCGTCGTGCGCTGCAATTGCTGAAGGTCGCATGTCCGCCGAGCTTGACACGCCAGGCCTCGCCTCGTCCCCGCCGAGCTGGAGGCACTGACGCCAGCGGTGCGCCGGAGCATCCTCGTAGCAGTGGACCCGGATCGCAGCGACCCGTCCGCGATCCCCTACGCCGTCGCACGTGCCCGCGACGCACACGCGGATCTGACGTTGCTGTGCGTATGGCGCCCGACCCGGTGGCTCGCCTACGCCGCGGAGGGCGGCGAGGACCCGAAGGCCCTGCGTGAGAGCCACGGGCAGGAGGCCGCGGAATGGTTTCGCGACCGGCTGGCCCAGGTCCCGTACGACATCGGCGTCAGGTCGCGCTTCATCGAGGGTTTCTTCGGTCGTCAGCTGCTCGACGAACTGCACACCAGCCACCACGACGAGCTGGTCCTCGGGCACCGGCTCCGGGCGTTCGAGCTCGTACGCCTGAGACGAGCTGTCCGGAGCCTCGAGGTGATGATGCTTGAGATCGATCGCAGACGCTGAGGACACTCCGACCGCGCGGGCGCTCCGACCTAGTGTTCAGGTTCCCCAGCCACCGAGGCTTCGACGATGACCGCGACCCCACCGCCGCCGAAGGGAAGACCCGTCCCCAGAGACTCCCTCGATCTGGACCACCTCCTGTCCGAGGAAGACGCGACATCCGCGCTACTGTTCGCGCACCTGTGGCAGATCGCGCGCTCCCCTAGGTCGGTGAGTCCTTCGAGGAGGGGCGGCTGCCGGTCGAACTCGCACGGGAGCTGGGCAAGCTCGGTTGCTGTGCACCTCAAGGTGCTACTGGTTGCGCCGCAGCGAGCACGACGGAGAACGTGCTGGCCGTGATGGAGCTCGAGGCACGGGACAGCGGCATTCGCAACATGATGTCCGCGTAGGGTCGCTGGCGATGTACGCGATCCACCGCTGGGGCTCGAGGAGCAGAAGGCAGCGGTGGCTGGCGGGCGGGGGGTTGTGCAGGAGCTGGACGAGCGGGCGATTCGGACCAGGGACCGCTGAGGGTTAATCGTCAACATGCTGCTCGTGCCCTACCTGAGGCGGCGCTCGCGATGTTTGACGGCTTCGCCTCTCGGGAGGGACATCGACGAGAGGATGCCGCTCGGCTGCGGACATCCGATGGGGCCGCTGACCTGTGCGCCTCTATCGGGCTCGATGTCCTCTACGCCGCATGCGACTCGCTGTTATGAGGAGTTCAAACGTGACGAGCCTGCGCCACCGCCGCTGTTGCAGAGCACAGTCACTGGAGGGTCTCGGACGCAAGACCGGGCGCGGGTTATACGAGTATCCCCAGGCTGCAGTAGCCCGTGTGAGCCCCGCTACAGGACTGAGCGCCCGCCGTCCACGTAGAGCACCTGGCCGGTGATGAAACCGGCGTGGCGGGAGCAGAGAAACAGAACCGGACCCATCACCTCCTCGAACGTGCCGAAGCGACCGGCCGGGATCAGTCCGAGGAGCGCTCGGCGACGCTCCGGATGCTCGTCGAGATAGTCCCGGGTGAGCGCCGTCTCCATGTAGCCCGGGGCGACGGCGTTGACCGTCACCCCGTTGGCTGCGTACTCGTGAGCCATTACTCGCATCAGCTGGTCCAGACCGGCTTTGCTCGCCGCGTATGGCCCGTGATGCGCGTGAGCGCTCCGTCCGGCCACGGACGAGAAGAACACGATCCGGCCCCTGCCCTGCCGGCGCATGGTTGTCGCTGCCTCGGTCGCGGTGTGGAAGGCGCTGGTCAGGTTGACAGCGATGATCTTCTCCCACTCGCTCGATGTGTAGGACTCGATCGGTTTGCGGATGTTGATGCCCGCGCAGTGGATGAACAGGTCAAGGCCGCCGAGCCGCTCGGTTATCAGGGCGACCGCCATTCGCGCCGCGTCGGCATCGGTGAGATCAGCCTGGTGCTTGACCGCAGCGAGCTCTGGAACCCGTTCGAGCGCCTCGGCATTGACATCGACGACGGCAACCGAAGCGCCCGCGTCCAGCAGCCCGGCGACGACCGCGGACCCCAGGGTCCCAGCGCCGCCCAGGACGACCGCACGGTTTCCCTCCAGGCCGAGCCAATCAGCCATGCGGCGGGGCCTCTCGGCGCGTGAACAGGTTGAGGCTCACTGCATCGCCGGATTCGGGCACCATCGCGGCGTGGACCGTTCCGCCGGGGATCGTCGCGAGCTCGCCACGGCCGAGCCGCAGCGGCCGGCCGTCGACGCAGAAGTCGATCACTCCGTCAAGGACCATCGTGATCTGGTCCTGGTGATGCTGATGCGCCTCCCACCCCGATCCACGCCGGTAGCGGTAGAGCGTCGCTGTCAGCTGAGGGGTATGGACGGTCGCTCCGAACACGCCGGGGCGCACCTCGACGAACTGCTCGTCCTCCCAGTCGATCTTTCGCGGGTCCTGCTCACTCATCGCCGGGATCGTGAAGAATGGTCACAGGCCGCTGGAGTTTTCAGTTGAGCGGTGTTGCACGCGCACGTCGGTGGACGGGTTGCATGCGCACTGCTTCCCACTTCACTCTACACCCGGTTGTGGCATCCAGTCGCCCGACATGGCGCTCGTCGACGGCCACGAGTTCGCATCGACCGAGGGTAGGACCTCCGGATTTACGATCGTGACGCCCGCCGCGCGCCTGAGACCTCAGCCGAACCCGAAGGCAGCGAGCCAGCGGGCGCCAGCACAACCGGCCCCGCAGGCGATTCTGCACCGCACAAGCAGAAAAGCGGCGATCACCCGCCCCTCGGATCACGAGGAGTCACCCCAGAGTGGCAGAGCAGCACCCTCTCTGCAGTGGCGGGAACGGAAACCCCGATGCGCGCGTCGCGGTCCTAAAGTAGGGCTTAGCCCGCTCGCCGGACGCGACTTGCTGCTCCCCAGAACGTGGTGCGCTGAGCATGCAGACGGCTCGGTGCTACCGTTGCTCGGGGCGCTAAACCGAAAATTGGCGCACTGCAAGCACCACACCCAAGTTGCCGTCGACGCCGGCATTGCCACTCCAGGCGTGACGGGCCCACACCACAAACGCAGCTCCTCGCTCCCCCGGTTCTGCGGCAGCGTACGCCCCGCTTGGCTTCAAGCGAATCCTTGGCAAACGCGCGCTGACTGTCGCTCGCCTGCAGATGGAGGCGTTCACGCCGGCGGCGCGGTGGCGTCGCTGTCGATAATGAGGTGTCATCTCATGGGCAGCGCCCGACTGCTGCGTCCACTAGGCGTTGCAGAAGTCGGCCGGGGCCAGGAGCGCGGTCGTCGTGGCGACGGGCCACCGCGGCTGGTGCTCCGCCAACACCGAAGCGGTAGCGAGTGCCGAGGCGACATGGTGCTTGCTCAGCCTCGTTTGCCACGGCGCTCAGCAAGCGGCCGTGCTCCACGGCTCGACGACCGGAGCAGTCGTCGGCGCCCGCGACGCCGC
>CAVYFE010000022.1:0-18554 GCA_963767695.1 uncultured Solirubrobacterales bacterium | reverse complement strand
CGAATCAGTTGTCAACACGGCTCAACCGCGCCCCCGACCCCGCACTTTGCGGAAAGCGCCAGAGTTTTCCACCGAGTTCTCAACAGCTACGTAGCGGCGCAATCGCTACGGAGATGTGGTTATGAACATCCGCCCCACATTGGAGACTCGCGCTGCCCGGTAGAACCGGCAGGCACCGATGAGCGTCTCCATTCCCAATCCCTCCAGCCGACTCCTGCGCGCCGCCATAGCCGAGCGGGCCGACGTGGTCCGCCATCGCGAGCGCCTGAGCCAAGAGCGCGCCCGGCTCCTCCGCGAGCTGCGCGAGCTCGACGACGCGCTGGCTGTCGCCGACCACAGGCTGGGGATGCTCGCGGAGCTCGCCGGCCAGGCCGAGAGGTCTGCACCCGAAGCTGACTCGCCCCAGCTGCCGTCAGAGAATGCGACGCCGGCGGACAACGCCGGTGAAAACGACGACGACCGACCCGTCCTCCGGGGTCCCGCTATCCGCGAGGCAGCGGTGCGCGCGTTGCTCGCGCAGCCCGGACCGATCGAGGCGCTGCACTACCGGCAGTGGTATGACCTGCTCGTCAACGCCGGATTCCGCGTCGCCGGCAAGGACTCACTCGCGGTGTTCCTTACCCAGCTCAGCCGCTCACCGCTCGTGCGCAAGGCTTCGGCCCCCGGCGTATACGAGGTCGACCATCAGGCCCCGCGCCGAATCCGGCATCGACTGGATCGGCTCCAGATCGAGCTGCGCGAGGTCACCGTCGCCGCCCCCGGCCCGATCGAGCTCGGCGAGGTTCGCGCCCGGCGCCACGAGCTCGACCTGGCTATCAGCCAGCAGGAACGCGCGCTCGAGGAAGCGCTCCGCGTGCTCGCGAGCAGCGAACGCGAAGCTCTTACCCCGGGCGCGCACGCCGGCTGACCCCCCGCGAGGCTCCAGCCGGACCGCGGTCAGCCCGGGATCTGCACCCCGAGGACCCGACGAGCGTTGCCCTCGTAAATCGTCTGACGGTCCGCGTCGCTCAGCCCCAGCGACTCGAGGTTGGCGATCGTGGCGCGGATGTACCCCGGCCCCTTCTCGGGGTCGAACGGGGAATCCGAGGCGAACAGGACGCGCTCTACCCCGAAGAACTCGAGCGAGCAGCGGATCGCATGCGCCGCGCCGAACAGCGCCGTGTCGACGTGGAACTGCTTGAAGTAGTCGACCGGCCGCTTGGACAGCGGGTAGGTCTCGACATCGTCCTTCTGGTCCTCCGGCGTGCGCGCGCCAAGCTGATCGAGCCCCGGTCCGACACGACCGGAGAAGTGCGGCACCATGCTTCCGCCGTGATGGATCAGGAACTTGAGCCGGGGGTAGCGCTCGAGCACGCCCGAGAGCACCATCCGGCCCATGAAGATCGCCGTGTCGTATTCCCAGCCGAACACCCACCACAGCTCGTACTTCGAGCGCTCCTCGGTTGGATAGTCCGCCCACGAGGCGCTCCGCGAGGGATGGACCCAGATCGTGCGGTCGAGGTCGGCCATCTTGGCCCAGATCGGCTCGAATCGCTCGCCGTCAAGCGCGTACCCGTTCACGTGCGTGTAGATCTGGATACCGAGCGCGCCGAGTTGCCCGCAGGCGTGATCGATCTCCGCCAGCACGCCGTGGACGTCGTTCATCGGCACGCACGCGACGAACCCGGCGAAATGCTCGGGATGACGCGCCACAAGCTCCGCGAGCCCCTCGTTGCCCACCCGCGCGAACTCGCGCGAGACCTCTGGAGGACCGAGATCCTCCGCGGGCGGCGCCGGAATGCTGATGATCTGGCGATAGTCGTCTCCGAACTCCTCGAGCTGCCGGAAGCGGACGTCGAGGTCGACCATCGCCGGCACCGCAGTGCTGCGCCCTCTGATTCCTCGTGACTGCGCGGTCGCAGGGAGCGAGTCGAAGCGGTCGAGGTACGGCTTCGGGATTATGTGACAGAAGGCATCGATCTTCATCACGCCGGAGGGTAACCAGATGACGGATTCAAAGCTCGCACGCCTGGCCGACCTGACCGCGTCGGCGGTCAGCGACGCGCTCGATCGACTTGGGATCGCGGGACAGTGCTTCGGGATCATGCCGCTGGACCGCTCGTTCCGTCTGGTCGGCCGAGCGTGGACGCTGCGCTACGGCCCAGCCGGCCACGAGCCCGGCTCCGTTGGCGACTACATCGACGAGCTGGGCCCGGGGCAGGTCGTGGTGCTCGACAACCAGTCGCGGCTCGATGTCACAGTGTGGGGCGACCTGCTCACCACCACGGCGAGTGCACGCGGCGTCGCCGGGACGGTCATCGACGGCGTGTCCCGCGACATCGGTCGCAGCCTGGAGCTCGCCTATCCAATCTTCAGCCGTGGCCACTGGATGCGAACCGGCAAGGATCGGGTCCGCGTCGAGCAGACCGGGGGGCCGGTAGCGATCGGGGGCGTCCGCGTCGAGCCGGACGACCTGCTCCTAGGGGACGCCGACGGGCTCGTCGCGATCCCCGCGGCACGCGCCGACGAGGTGATCGCCGCCGCGCTCGAGATCGAGCGAGCGGAGGATGCGATCCGCGAGGCCATCGCCCGCGGAGCCAGCCTGAGCCAGGCTCGCGCCGCCGTCGGCTACCACACGCTGCAGCGGCGCTTGCGCAGCTGAGCCCAGCTCCTCGAAGCTCGCGTTTCGTCTGTTCCCGTCACGGGAAATGCATGCCCTGTGTAAACTCTTTCCGGCCAGACCGGAGGAGCAGGAGAGGATCCCGTGAAGCTTCGGAGCCGCAGTTTTCTGCGCCGTGCGTCGGTGATTGCCAGCGTGATGGCCCTGCTGGCTGGCTGCGGGTCGAGTTCCTCGAGCTCGGGCTCTGGGTCGTCGGGTTCGAACGGCGCCACGACGATCAAGTTCGGCTACGTCCCGTACGGAGACGATGGTCCGCTGTTCCTGGGGATCGACAAGGGATTCTTCTCGAGCCGCGGCCTCGATGTGAAGCCGATCCCCGAAGCGGCCCCGACCCCGATCGTCGCCAACCTACTCAGCGGTCAGCAGCAGTTCGGCTTCGTGACCACCAACGTGCTGATCAACGCGGTCGCGCACAACCTGCCCATCAAGTGCGTCTCGACAGTGGATGGAAACCAGTCACCGAACCCCAAGCACGACTCGGCGGTGATGCTCGCCGCTCCCGGGAGCGGCGTCTCGTCGGTCGCGCAGCTTCAGAACAAGACCGTCGCGGTCGTCCAGCTCAGCTCGCTTAACAGCGTCGACGTCCAGGAGTCGGTGGCCGAGGCGGGCGGCGATCCCAGCTCGGTGCATCTGACCGCTCTGCCGTTCCCGCAGATGCCCCAGGCGCTCAAGAGCGGTCGGGTGGCGGCCGCGATGGTCGTCTCGCCGTTCAGCGCCACCGCGATCAGCGAGGGCGCCCGCCCCCTGGCCCACCCGAACTCCACGCTGTTCCCGGACGGCACGATCACCTGCATCGCGGCCAGCGCCAGCTACATCAAGAGCCATCCCCAGCAGGTAAAGGCGTGGCAGGCGGCCATCAACCAGTCGGCCCAGTACGCCAGGACTCATCTGCCGGCGGCGCGGGCCACGCTGACGCGCTACCTGAGCCTGAGTCCGACGGCGGCAGCACACGCCGTGCTGAGCACCAACTGGGACACCAACGTGAACACCGCGTCGGTCCAGAAGCAGGAGTCCCTGCTGAAGAAGTTCGGTGCGCTCAGCACGATCGTTCCGGTCGGCAAGTTGTTCTACAGCCCCTGACCGGATGGCCCGCGCTCGCACGCCCGCGGTGGCGCGCCGCGGCCGCTTCCTCTTTAACGCGCTCATCAGTATCGGGGGCGTCGTGGTCGTGCTCGCGCTGTGGCAGCTCCTGAGCGCGACCGGAGTTCTTCCCGGCGACAGCTTCCCGTCGATGACGGCGGTGGCGAGGGCTGTGGTCAAAGAGTTGGGCCGCGCGAGCGGGTGGCAGGCCATCGGGAACACGCTGGCCGGCTGGGGGATCGGCTTTGGCATCGGCTCGGCCGCGGCGATCGTTGTCGGCTTGGCCATCGGGCTCAACCGTGCCGCGTTCAGGAGCACGATCCTCGTCATCGAGTTCATGAAGACGATTCCGGTGATCGCGATCCTGCCGATCGTGGTGCTGCAGTTCGGCGGCACGCTCAAGATGGAGTACATCGTCGTGGCGTTCGGCGTCTTCTGGCCGCTGGTCATCCAGGTCGTGTACGGCGTGCGCTCGATGGATCCGCTGGTCCGCGATACCGCCGAGGTGCTCCGGGTCACCGGACTGCGCCGCTTCTCGACCATCGTGCTACCGAGCGCGGCGCCGTTCATCGCCACCGGCCTGCGGATCGCCGCCGCGGTGGCGTTGATCCTGGCCATCATCGCCGAGCTGATCGGCGGTGCCGCCGGCCTCGGAAGGGACATCCTGGTGGCCGAGGACTCCGGCGCGAGCGCGCTGCCGCTCGTTTATGCGCTGATCGTGATTACCGGGCTCACCGGGATCGTGATCGCGACGGCTTTCACCCTGCTCGAGCGCCGCCTGCTGCGCTGGCACGAGCGCTTCCGCCCCGCAGAGGGAGGGCTCGCCTGATGGCCCAAACGGACCTCGATGCGGTCTACGCCGGAGGCGCCAACCGGGCCATCGCTGGCCCCCGCGGCGCTCGCCGCTCCTCGCTACGCGTGGCGGGCCACGTCCTGGCCGGGCTGTGGCTGTTCGCGGTCTTGGTGGCGCTCTGGTGGCTGCTCACCGAGCACAGCACGTCTCCGTACTTCCCGCCCCTGTCCCAGATCGTCAGCGAGCTGTGGAAGGTGTGGGTGTTCCACGGGATCCGGGTCGATCTCCTACCGAGCCTCGCGCACTTGCTGGTCGGCTACGCGGTGGCCGCGGCGCTCGGAATTGGCGGCGGCATCCTGTTCTGGCGGGTGCGCGTCGCCAAGCAATCCCTTTCCCCGATCGTCTACTTCCTCTACGTCCTCCCCGCGCCCGTGCTGCTGCCCGCGTTCATCCTGCTGTTCGGAATCGGCTCGTCGATGAAGATCGCGATCATCGCGTTCGCGTCGATCTGGCCGGTCCTGTTCAACACGATCGACGGGATGGAAGGCATCGACTTGGTCAAGCTGGACACGGCCCGGAGCCTCGGCCTGTCCCGCGGCCAGACGCTGCACTCCGTCGTGCTGCCCGGCGCGTCCCCTCAGATCGCGGCCGGCCTGCGCAACAGCCTGCAGGTGGCGATCCTGCTGATGGTGGTGAGCGAGATGGTGGCCTCGACCTCGGGGATCGGGTACTTCATCCTCAATGCTCAGCAGTCGTTCGAGTCCGTCGACATGTGGACCGGCATCATCGTCCTCGGTGTCGTCGGCAGTGCCTTGAACCTGATCTTCGTCGCGGTCGAGAGAGGAGCCCTGCGGTGGTACTACGGCGAGCGAGCACTCCAGACGCTCTAGTGGCTGCCGAGCCCGCCGTGTCCCCCCAGGGAGACCGACCGGCCGGTCCCCTGCTCTCGGTGCGCCATCTGGGCAAGGATTACGCGATCGGCCGAGTGGAGCCGAAGGTCGCGGTGCAGGACGTCAGCTTCGACGTGTCCCGAGGCGAGTTCGTGTGCGTCGTCGGGCCGAGCGGCGCGGGCAAGACCACACTGCTGCGCTGCCTGGCCGGGCTGACCCCGCCCAGCCGCGGCGAAGTGCTGCTCGACGGTGAGCCACTACGAGCCGCCTCCGAGCAGGTCGGCGTTGTGTTCCAGGACTACAGCCGCTCGCTGTTTCCATGGATGTCGGTGGCGCGCAACATCGCCCTCCCGCTCAAGGTTCGCGGGCTCGCGAAAGCGGCGCGGCGGGAGGTGGTCGGAGAGGTCCTGGGTCTGGTCGGACTTCCCGGCGTCGAGGAGCGCTATCCCTGGCAGCTCTCGGGCGGGATGCAGCAGCGAGTGGCGATCGCCCGCTCCCTGGCCTACAAGCCCGAGCTCCTGTTCATGGACGAGCCCTACGCATCGGTGGACGCCCAGGCGCGGGCCGAGCTCGAGGACGTCATCCAGGACATCCACCAGCGCCTCGGGGTCACCGTGTTCTTCGTCACCCACGACATCGACGAAGCCGTCTACCTGGCCGACCGGGTCGTGGTGCTGTCCGGCTCGCCGGCGGTCGTCCGCGAGACCGTCGA
Source organism: uncultured Solirubrobacterales bacterium (assembly GCA_963767695.1). Lineage (GTDB taxonomy): Bacteria > Actinomycetota > Thermoleophilia > Solirubrobacterales > Solirubrobacteraceae > Palsa-465. The sequence continues at coordinate 12,420 of CAVYFE010000022.1, read as the reverse complement.
TGTCGGACTGGAGCGACCACGCAATCAGATCGCCACGAAGGGGAGCCCGAACTTCATCGAGCTGCGCAAGCACGTGTTCGAGCTCGTGGCGGGTGGGCGGTAGCGAGTGCCAGGCGATGAGGGACCAACGGCCGTGGTGAGCACCGACCGCGTGCCGGAGGTGGCGGCGGAGGTCGCGGCCGCCGCACCGGACCTGCACACCTGCGCCGAGGAGATTCTCCATCTCCTCGCCGCGCACGGGATCGAGGTGCTGTTCCTCAATCCGGGCACCGACTCGGCGCCGCTCCAGGAGGCGTTCGCGGCGCTGTCCGAGCGCGGCGTCGCGGTCCCCAGGATCATCGTCTCGACCTTTGAGAGCGTGTCGCTCGCCGCGGCGCACGGATACTGGCAGGCGACGCAGCGACCCCAGGCCGTGTTCGTGCACGTCGACGTCGGCACTCAGAACCTTGGCGCGATGGTGCACGACGTCCTGCGCGATCGCGCCGGGGCGGTGGTTCTGGCCGGCAAGACTCCCTACGGCGAGGACGCCCTGTCGCCCGGCGCGCGGTCCAGCCCGATCCACTGGCGGCAGGATGTCCCCGACCAGGCGGGAATCGTGAGGCCCTACGCCAAGTGGAGCGCCGAGCTCACCCGCTCCCACGACACCGCACGTGTGGTCGGGCGGGCCGTGCAGGTGGCCGCCGGCGGGATCCCGGGGATCGCATACCTTACGCTGTCGCGCGATGTCCTGATGGAGCCGGCCGGACCCCCGGAGCTGCGACGCACGGTCGGGTTCGCCCGGCCGGTGGCCCCCGCGATCGAGCCCGCCGCGCTGGCCGAGCTTGCCGAGCGACTCGCCCACGCCGAGCGGCCCCTGATCGTGACCAACCGCGCGGGACGCACGCCCGGCGGCGCGGAAGCCCTCAGCCTCCTCAGCGAACTCGCGGCAATTCCGGTGACCGGCCGGCCTGAGACGGTCAACGTCGTCAGCACCCACCCGATGTGCGTGCGTTCGCAGGCCCAGGCCCTGTCGCTGCTCAAGGCCGCCGACCTTGTGCTGATCGTCGATTGCGACGTCCCGTGGATCCCGAGGACCACGACCCCCGCCCCCGATTGCTACGTCGTGGAAATCGATCGCGACCCGATCAAGGCGGACATGCCGCTGTGGACGTTCCCGGTCGATCTGGCCCTCACCGCCGAGCCAGCCGTGGCGCTGCGCCAACTGGCCGGCGCCCTGGAGTCGCACGCCCCGTCCGCCGCGCCCGGCTGGGAGGAGCGCCGCCGGATCCTGGAGCCGGCGATCGCCGACTCGACGCGATCGGTCCGGGAGGCGGTCGCGAACCAGCAACTCCCGCCCACCGACATCCAGGCGGTCGTGCTCGCGCTCAGCCAGGCGCTCGACCCGGGTTGCCTGGTCGTCGAGGAGGCGGTGTCCAATCTGGGCCCGGTCGCCGAGTTGCTCGACCGGCCCGAGCCCTGCACTCTGCACTCGGCCGGCGGCCCCGGATTGGGATGGGCGCTCGGCGCCGCGGTGGGAATCAAGCTGGCCAGGCCCGACCGCCAGGTCGTGGCGATGGTCGGCGACGGCGCGTTCATGTTCGGCGTGCCGACCGCCGCGCTCGCGCTGGCGGCGGAGGCCCGCGCGCCGGTGGTGATCGTCGTGCTCAACAACGGCGGCTACCGGGCGAGCCGCCTGCCGGTCCTGCACCTGTTTCCGGACGGCGTCTCGGCGGCGCGCGGCGAGGTGATCGGGGCGAGCTTCGCCCAGGCTCCGGACTTCGCGCGGCTCGCCGAGGCCTGCGGCGCGTGCGGAACTCGCACCGAGGGCGCCGATGGTCTCCCGGAGGCGTTGGCCCGGGCCCTGAACGCCACCCGAGAAGGCAAGTCCGCAGTGATCGACGTCCGCGTCGAGCAGGACTAAAAACGACGGTTCAGTCCTGGGCGAGCATGCGCTCGTAGCCGCCCCCGAGCACCTCGGTCGGTGGGAGGCCACGGTCGATCTGGGCGGCCAGCTCGGCCTCGCGGGTGGCGAGCTGCTCGGCCGTGGCCAGCACCTCCCCCGCGGCCGCCGCTGGCACGAACACCACGCCGCTGCCGTCGGCGAGAACAAGATCGCCGGGCGCGACGGCGACGCCGTCGATCGTCACGGTGGCATTGGTGGCGAGCTCGATCACGCGGCCTCGCGCCGTCGTCGGAACGGCTGCCCGGGCGTAGACGGGAAAGCTCAGCTCCTGCGCCTCGTCGAGGTCGCGGCACGCGCCGTCCACGATCACCCCGCGCACCCCGCGGCCACGCGCCGCCCGCGAGAGCAGGCCGCCCCAGCCGGCCATCTCGACTCGCCCACCGTTGGCGACGACGATCACGTGATCGCCAGAGGCGGCCTCGATCGCCCGGGTGCCCAGATGCGGCGCCGAGGCGGCCGCCGCCTCCTCGAACGGGACGAGCTGGACCGTCACGACCCGCCCCGCTACCCGGGGGCAGGCCCAGAGCCGCCCGACCCCGTGCACGGTGCCGGACAGCTCGTGCCGGTCGAGCGCGTCCGAGACGACGCACGTGTCGAGCGCCGAGAGCCGGTCGAGCAGCGCGTCCGCCATCGAGGCGTGTCCTCAGCTCCAGACTGTCTCAGCCACGCGCGCCACCGTTTGGAGCTTACGTCGCTGGGCGCCCTCGTCGACCAGGTTGCCGGGGAAGGTCGAGGCGAAGCCGCACTGCGGGCTGAGCGCGAGCCGCTCGAGCGGTACGTAATGCGCCGCCTCCTCGATCCGGGCGATCACCAGCTCGTCGGGCTCGAGCTCTGGCTCCTTGGTCGTCAGCAGGCCGAGCACCACGGTCTTGTCCGGGGCCACGAACCGCAGCGGCTCGAACGTGCCGGCGCGAGGCGTGTCGTATTCCAGGAACAGCCGCTCGACGCGGAGCTCCGAGAACAGCTGCTCGGCGATCGGGTCATAGCCGCCGTCGGCGTACCAGGTGCTTTGATGGTTGCCGCGGCACACGTGCATGGCCCAGGTGACCTCTGGGAACGCATCGATCAACTCGTTGTCGAACGAGATCATCCTTCCCAGCCAGGCCTCCGGATCCATGCCGAGCTCGCGCAACCGCTCGCGAGTCTCCGGCATCACCAGCGCGCTGTAGCGCGGGCAGTCGAGCTGGATGTAGTCAAAGCCCGCGTCGGTCAGCCCACGTACCAGCTCGCCCATCAGCGGTATCAGCGCCGCCAGGAACTCTTCGCGGGTCCCGTACGCCTCGTCGGAGACGCCGGGAACGTACAGCTGGCTGGCGTACGACGGGCTCGGCAGCGTGGGCTTGACCGGCCGACTGGCGTGACGGCGGGCGAAGCTCACCTCGTGCAACGGCAGGTTGTCCTCAATCGTCACCGTGCCGGTCAGCGCCGGCAGCATCGAGCGCCGGGGGCCGCTCTGCGAGAACAAGCCGATCTGCTCGCTGCGCCCGAAGCCGCCGAGGCCGGCGGTGAGCGGATCGGTCCAGGCCGAACGCCGCATCTCGCCATCGGTGACCACCTCGATCCCGCAGTCCTCCTGCAGGGCTATGCACTGACAAACCGCGCGATCCTGTACCGCGCGGAGCTCCTCGTCATCGAGCTCGCCGGCGCTGTGGCGTGCGACCGCGTCCTTCAGGTAGGCCGGCCGCAGCAGGCTGCCGACGACCTCGGCCCGTGCTCCGTTCACACTCATCTCACGACTCCTTGCTCATGCGGCCCACCGAGCGAACGTGAGCCCGCAGCCGGTGCCGGCGGCCGTCCGGTAGACCGGAATGTAGTCATCCCAGGCCAGCTGCATTTCCTGGCACGCGGCCGCCACCACGATCCAGTTGCGCACCTCCGAGTTGCCCGAGTTGAGCAGTTGCGCCGGCAGCTCGCAGAGGGCCTGCGCATCGCCGGCGCGGAGCGCATCGAGCGTCCGGCGGTCCAGTTCCTCGTCGGTGACGAAGTGGCTGAGGCCGCCAGAGGCAACCAGCGCCACCCGCAGGTCTTCCGGATATGCCTCGATCGCCTCTCGCAGCGCCAACCCGAGCTCGTAGCAGCGCGCCGGAGGTAGCTGGTTCGGCGGCCAGTACGTGTTGACGAACACCGGCACGAGCGGGATCTTCTCCTCGTCCATGAGCTGCACCTCGACCACGCCGAACGCGTGGCCGATCGCGCCGCGGTCAGGGTCGCTGATTCCCTTGACTGCGCTGACGTCGAAGTGCCGGTCGATCAGCGAGGAGACCAGGTGCAGAGCCAGGGGCTGGTGCCCGGGCCAACGCCTGTGCTCGTCCATCCCGTAGCCCTTGTGGACGTCGTCCAGGCCGCCCACCTTGGCCCCGTAGCGCCCCCGCCGCGTGTGCGTACAGCTGATCAGCTCCTCGCCGTAGTACAGCGCCAGCGCCGGCAGGTTGTCGTGGTCGAACAGCTCGAACTGGTCATCGCCGACCACCACGACCACGTCGGGGGCGGCGTCGGCGAGCTCCTGCTTGAGCCGCGCCACAGAGCGCTTGACCTGCCGGCACTGCCGCTCGAGCTGCTCGAGTGTCGCCTGCTCGGCGTACCGGTCGCCGTTGGCCCGAGCGAGCTCCTCGTAGGTCACCGGTCTTCCCGTCGTATCCACCAGGAGCGACGAGTCGTGGTCGAGTTCGCCGATCCGAAGCCACGTTGGCGCCTCGCAGACCACCAGCGGCCCGTGCGACATCCCGATACCGATCGTCAGCTCACCCATGGCTCACCTCCGCTCACGCTCGATGGCGACCGCGCCGCTTGTGCGGCACCGAGAACAAATATATGATTAAAGGCAAGTAGCTACGCGCAGCCAGCGAGGGAGGATCGCGCATGGTGATCGACGTCCACGGGCACGTCAGCGCTCCGGAGAGCCTGTACGCCTACAAGGCCAACCTGCTCTCGCACCGGGGGGCGCATGGGCGGGGCCGAGTCGACGTGAGCGACGAGGAGCTCCGCGAGGCGGTGATGCGCGGCGGGGGCCCGTTCGGGATCTCGCATCTCGAGCACCTCGACACCGCGGGGATCGACCTGCAGCTGATCTCGCCCCGGCCATACACGCTGATGCACTCAGAGGAGCCGGCCAAGGTCGTGGAGTGGTTTTGCGAGGAGACCAACAACCTGATCCACCGCCTGTGCGGGCTGTTTCCGGATCGCTTCGTCGGAGTGGCCGGCCTTCCGCAGAGCCCTCTGACCGAGCCCGCGCGGTGGGTGGGCGAGCTTCGCCGAGCGGTGACCGAGCTTGGTTTCGTGGGTGCCCTACTCGACCCGGATCCGATGGAGGGACGCAGCCCCGCGCCGCCGCCGCTCGGCGATCGCTACTGGTACCCGGTGTACGAGGCGCTGTGCGAGCTCGACGTGCCGGCGCTGGTTCACTCCACCGGCTGCCGGCCGCCGGCCCGGGAGACCTACAGCCTTCACTTCATCGTGGAGGAGACGATCGCGATCCCCAGTCTGCTCGCCTCGGACGTCCTGCGCGACTTCCCTGAGCTCAGGCTGATCATCTCCCACGGCGGGGGCGCGATCCCCTACCAGGTGGGACGGTTCCTGGCCGGGGCCGCGCGCAATCCGGCCGGCCCGACCTACCACGAGCGGCTGCGCACACTGTGGTTCGACACGTGTCTGTACACCAAGGACGCGATCGAGCTGCTGCTCAAGACGGTGGGCGTCGACCGCTGTCTGTTCGGATCCGAGAAGCCCGGCACGGGCTCGGTGCGCAATCCGCAGAACGGCCGCTGGTTCGACGACATCAAGCTGCTGATCGACGACATCGAGTGGCTCAGCGACGCCGATCGCCAGGCCCTGTACGAGGACAACGCGAGGGGGCTGTTCAAGCTCGGGGTGACCCAGCCTTCCTCTCGGGAATCGGCGGTCGCGGGCCAGGCGTAGGTGGCCACCACCACGGCATTCACGCCGCCGGCGGCGACCCGGAGGTCGTGGTGGCTCTCGGGCCGGAAGACGACGCCGGGGCTGATCGTGCTGTGCGTCGTCGCGCTGGTGCTGTTCGTCTGGCCGGTGGTGATGCTGCTGGTGGGTGCGTTCCGCACCGCTCCTCCGGGCCTGGGTGGACATTGGACGACCCACGGCTTCATCTCTGCGATCACGAGCGGCTCGGTTTGGCACGCCTTCGCCAACTCGCTGCTGCTGTCCGGCTCGACCGTGCTGATCTCAACGTCACTGGCCGTGTATCTGGCCTGGACGGTGACCCGCACCCGCACGCCGCTTCGGCGACTGGTGACTCCGATCATGGTGCTGGTGTTCACGATTCCGCCGTTGTTCTTCACCTTGAGCTGGGCGATGCTGGGCCAGTATCCGGTCGGACTGCTCAACAAGGTCATCTCGGACCTGTTCGGCAGCGCGCCGATCAATATCCAGTCGTGGTACGGGATGATCGGGGTGAGCGTGATGGGCGCGACCGCCGCGGAGTACCTGCTGTTGCTGGGACCGTTCATGGCACTGGATCGATCGATGCACGACGCGTCACTGGTCTGCGGGGCACGCCGGCTGGAGACGTTCATCCGCATCGAGCTGCCGGTGATGGCGCCGGCGGTGCTCGGCGTGATGATCCTCGGTTTCGTGCTGGGCTTGAGTCTGTTGACCGTGCCGCTCCTGCTCGGCGCTCCCGCGGGCATCCACGTCCTGCCGACCGAGATCTACGGGTACATCGACGGGCGAACCCCACCGGACTACGCGGGGGCCAGCACGATCGCGCTGATGCTGGTGCTGGTGACGCTCGCACTGGTGGCCGTCCAGTGGCGCATCCTCGGCGGGCGCCGGTTCACCACCGTGACCGGAAAGGGCTACCGGCACGAGCCGGCCGATATCGGGCGATGGCGGTGGCTGGGGACCGCGGTGATCGTGCTGTACGGGACCTTCGCCCTTGTGCTGCCCTTCGGCCAACTGGTGCTGGGCTCGCTGCAGCCGTATTTCGGCGTCTACAGCCACCTGTCATTCACCAACTACAACACGGTCCTGCACACCCCGGGCGTGCGTAGTGCGTTCACCACCACGCTGGTCGTGAGCGTGGTCGCCGGGTTCGTCGCCTCATCCCTGGCGGTGTGGATCGCGGTCACACTCCAGCGCTCTCGTTCGCGGTTGCGTCGCCTGCCGGACCTGACCGTGTGGCTGTTGTGGGCGGTGCCCGGCATCACGTTGGGTCTGGGGATGATCTGGGCCTACCTCTCGGTTCCGGTGCTGAAGAGCCTTTACGCCACCGAGTGGATCGTGCTGATCGCGCTTGTCGTGGGGAGCACGCCGATCGCCAGCCGGGCGATCACCGGAGCGATCGCCCAGATCGGTCAGGAGCTGGACGAGGCGGCCCGGGCATCAGGCGCCTCGGCGGCGCGGGCGACCCTCGGGATCTTGGTCCGCCTGATCCTGCCGAGCTTCCTGGCCGCCTGGTTCCTGACTGCGATCGTCTCGGCGGGCAACCTCGACATCCCCATTCTGCTGGCGTCGTCCAACAACCAGACCGTCCCGCTGGTCGCCTACAACCTATTCGACAACGGGTCGCTGGCCCAGGCTGCCGCGGTCTTCTGCCTGTTCATCGCGGCGGTTGCCGCCGGGCTGGCGGTGGGCTTGGCGCTCCGCGCGATCCTGGTCCGCCGGTCCCGCGGCGGGCTGCGCCCGGTGGCCGTCGTCGAGGAGCTGTGATGGCGGGCGTCCGGATCGTCGGGCTGCGCAAGCGATTCGACGCCACGCCGGTGTTGCGGGGGCTCGACCTGGCGGTCGACGACCGCGAGTTGGTCACGCTGCTCGGTCCCAGCGGTTGTGGCAAGACGACCACGTTGCGCTGTGTGGCCGGGCTCGAGCGGCCGGACAGCGGCGAGGTGTACATCGGCGAAGAAATCGTGGCCTCGCCCGAGAAGCGCGTGTTCGTGCCCCCCAACCGACGCGACATCGGCATGGTGTTCCAGAGCTACGCCCTGTGGCCCCACATGTCGGTGTTCGCCAACGTCGCCTATCCACTGCGCGTGCGCCGGCTGGCCCGCCGGGAGGTGGCCAGCCGGGTCGGCGAGGCGCTCGCCTCGGTCGGGATGGAGGCCTACGGACGCCGTCCCGTGACCGACCTCTCGGGCGGTCAGCAACAGCGGGTGGCTCTCGCCCGCGCGCTGGTCGCGCGTCCACGAGTCCTGCTGCTGGACGAGCCGTTGTCGAACCTCGACGCGAAGCTTCGGGTCGCGATGCGCAAGGAGATCCGGACCGCGCACGAACGAGCGGGCACCACTTCCTTGTACGTCACCCACGACCAAGCCGAGGCGATCGCTTTGTCAGACCGGGTGGTGGTCGTGCACGACGGAGCCATCCAGCAGGTGGGAGCTCCGATTGAGATCTACCGTCGTCCCGCGAACCGGTTCGTCGCCGAGTTCGTCGGGTTCGAAAACGTGGTCGGTGCGACGGTGGGCGAAGTGCGTGACGGCGCCCTCGCGCTCGCGCTCGAGGGTTCGGAGCTCCTGGTTTGGACCCGCCCGGAGGTCTCCGGCGACCCTCCGGGCCGCGGAGCCCGGACGCTGATCGCAGTCCGTGCCGAGGATCTGCGACTGGTGAGCAGGAGAGCCGGCGAGTCCGCGACGGACGATGCGCTTCCGACGGGCACGATCGTCTCTCGCGCGTACGCGGGGGAGCGCTGGGAATACGGCGTGGAGCTTCCGTGTGGATCGTTGACCGTTCGGTGTCCCGACGAGGCCGAGCCGTCACTGTCGCCCGGCGAGCAGGTTGGTGTCGACTTCGCCTCGGGCCGGGTGGTCCTGCTGCCGGACCCCGACCGCGAGCAGACCGCCGCCGCTATGGGTGGCGACGAGTCCGAGGAGGCCCTCACAGCGTCCCCGGTCCGCCGATGAACGAGGAGGAGGATCGAAGTGAATTTTCGAGCCCGCTTGACGTTGTCTTCGCTCGCTGTCGCGGCCGCGTGTATAGCCCTCGGCGGATGCGGCGGCTCGAGTAGCTCGAGCAGCGCGCCGGCCGCGTCGGGCACTGCCGCGGCCACCCCCGCCTCCCTCGGCGGGCAGTCGAGCTACAACGCCCTGCAGTCGCTCTACAAGCAGGCGAAGGCGGCAGGTCAACACAAGGTGGTGATCTACGGACCGAGTGCAGGGACCGACGCCCCGCTTTATGAACAGTTCCATCACGACTTCCCGGCGATCACCGTGACCGGTGTGCCGGTGGTGGGGCCCCCGATGACCGCCAAGGTGAGCGCCGAAGTGGGCAGCGGAAAGCACGTGGCCGACATCGCCTATACCGGCAACACCGACATGCTGGCCTACGCCGCCCAAGGCTGGCTCACGCCGTTCAAGCCGTCGATCCTGCCGGCGCCCTCCCAGCTTCCGCCCGAGACGGTCGGGCCGGGCAACGCCTTCGTCGGGACGTCGTTCGCGGTCCCGGGCATCGTCTACAACACCACCCAGGTGTCGGCCTCGAAGGTGCCGAAGACATGGCAGGCGCTGCTCGACCCAGCGTGGAAGGGAAAGATGGCCATGTACGACCCCACCGTGGTGGGCGAGATGGCGGACGTGTTCGCCCACCTCGACGCGTCGAGCCAGTTCTCGCGGATGATGGCCGGGCTTCACTCCCAGGACGTCCAGCTCACGCCGGCCACGAACATCACCGGTCCGCTCACCGCGGTCGCCCAGGGTGCGAAGTCGCTCGGCATCGCGGTGCCCTTCGCGTTCTACCTCGGGGCGAAGAAGGCGGGGGCTCCGGTGGCCTTCACGCTGCTCGACTCCGGCAATTACACGGTGACCCTGTACATGGGTCTGCTCAAGGGCGCACCCGACCCGCTCGCCGCGCGCGTGTACGAATCGTGGCTGTTCACTCCCCAGGCAGCCAAGTTGATAGCGGCGGAGGGCGCCTATTCGGCGCTGCGGGGTGCTCCCAGTCCGGCCGGCCTGCCTCCCTACACCGCGATCAACTTCCTCACGCCGATTCCGTTCTCGCAGGTGGAGCGCGCCGACAACGGGGCAATTCAGGCGGCGAAGAAGTACTGGGGTGGCTGAGTAAACCGACGGGAGATGACCGACATGAAGATCGACGCCTTTGCCCACATCTTGCCGCCTCGCTACGCCGAGCGCGTGTTCGGCTTGCTGCGCGCGCGTGGTGACACGAGCGCTGGGGAGTACGAGCGGATGATGGCGCTGGACCCCACGCTGCAGGACTTCGATGAGCGCCTGCGGTTCATGGACCAGTTCGGCGCCGATTACCGCCAGGTCCTGGTGATGGCGCATACCTCGGTCGAGCACGAGCCCCCGGAGGTCGCGCGTGATCTCGCCCGGGTCGGCAACGAGGAGCTGGCTGCTGTGGTGGAGGCGCACCCGGACCGCTTCGCGGGCTGGGTCGCACAGGCCGCGCTGCAGGCCGGCGAGCGCGGCCTGGAGGACATCGAGGAGGCCATCGACGCGGGAGCGCTCGGCGTGCAGGTGTTCACAGCCATGCAGGGTCGCTGCCTGGACCATCCGGACTACGAGCCGTTCTTTGCGCTGATGGCCCGACTGGACCGGACGGCGTGGATTCATCCGAACCGGACCGTGCAGTGGTCGGACTTCCCGCTGAGCGAGCCCGCGTCCCGTCACGGGCTATACGTTCGCGCCGGGTGGCCGACCGACACGACCGTGACGATGGCGCGGCTGGTGTACGCCGGCTACCTCGAGCGATGGCCGGAGTTGAAGATCCTCGTGCACCACAGCGGCGGTACGGTCCCGATGCTGGCCGGACGGCTGAAGACGCTCCAGCTCACCCCCGACAACGAGGAGGTGGCGGCGCGGCTGCGTCGTCCCGTGCTCGACTACCTCAAGCGCTTCTACGCCGACACCGCGAACTTCGGCAACCCGATCGCGCTGCGCGCCGCGCTCGACTTCTTCGGTCCCGACCACGTCCTGTTCGGCACCGATTTCGGGTTCAGCATGAAGTTCGCCCCCGAGACGATCGACGACGTTGAATCCGTGATCCAGGACGAGGACGTCAAGCGGGCGGTCTACGAGGGCAACGCGCGACGCGTGTTGCGCCTGGAGGAGGCGGCCCTCGTCGAGTGAGCCGGTTCCGCCTCCGCGTCGAAGTGGGCGTGGATCAGGCCGATCAACAGTTCGAGGGCCTCAGAGGCCTGACTGAGCTGGCGCAGTTCCCTGGCGTTCAGGTCACGTAGGACTTCCCGCATCACCCGCCGCGACTGCTCGCGCATGTACTCGAGCTCGGCGCGTCCGCGCTCGGTTACGCTCACCATCACGACACGCCGGTCCGGCGCGCTGCGCTCGCGTCGGACGAGCTCCAGCGATTCGAGCCGTGCGACCATCCGGGTGGCCGCCGACTGTCCGATCCCCTCCTGCCGGGCGATCTGCGAAACCTGCAACGGCTCGGTCGACAGCGCGAACAGAACGCTCCGCATGCCGCGCGGCAGGGTGCTGCCGGTGGCGCCGTAGAGCAGCCTGGCCAGGCCGGAAACCCGCCGAGGCAGCTCGTTGGCCAGGTCCTCGAGCTCTGTCCCCCCCGGCGAGGCGGTCGTCGTGACGCTCGCGGTCGCGCTGGAGCTCGCGGTCACCCGAGAACCCCCCATGCGCTGGGGTCGATCGACGGCACTACGGCGGTTGTGGCAGGCCACGGCGTCCGCCACGATAGCGGGCGGTCAGCCCGATCCGCCTCGCTCGTTCAAGATGTGAGCACGCCGTCGGCCGCTGCGCCCTCTGCGATGTGATGGCCGCGGGATAAGAGCCCCGAGACGTGCCCGATCGCGCCGGCGTACAACGCTGCCAGCACCGGGTCGTCGACCTCGGCGGCGGCCGAAACGGTGATGATGCGCGTCTGGAGGATCGGCGCCACCTGACGGATCAGGTCGACCCCGCCGGCCGGCGGCAGCCCGATGTCGACCAGCAACACGTCCGGGCGGTAGTGCCGGGCGAGCTCGACCGCCTCGCGGCCATCCCGGGCACCCCCGATCACCACGAGGCCGGCGTCCTGCAGAACGTCGTGCATCATCCGCCGCGCTAGCGCGTCTTGGTCGGCGATCAGAACCCGCCACGACGGCGCCGCTGCCGACTTCGTTCGAGGCGATCGGGCCGGCGCGCGCCCAGCTGTACGCGCGCCGGCTCGCCTTAGTTCGACCTGTTCGCGCGCGTGTGCGATGTCGACGAACAGGGCATTTCCTGGAACGTCACCGATGCGCTGGCCCGCGTGACCCCCGAGACGTTCGAGCACCTGGACGACGGAAGCTGCCGCGTCGCCTTCGACCTCTGGCCGATCGGCCATCGTTTCGGGCAAAACCATCGCATTCGCCTCCAGGTCTCCTCCGGCGCCCACCCGCGCTACGCGCGCAATCCGGGGACCGGTGAGGATCCGATGACCGCCACTGTCCTCAAGCCGGTTGACGTCGAGCTAATGCGTGACGACGCCCATCCGTCACAGCTGATCCTTCCCTGCCGGGACGACCGGTGACGTCCAAGACAATGCCGGTGCGGCGGCCGGCGCGC
>CAVYFE010000021.1:0-175858 GCA_963767695.1 uncultured Solirubrobacterales bacterium | reverse complement strand
CGATCGACTGGCGGAGCACAAGGCGGGCGGGACGACATTTGTCAAGGCCGGTCGAAAACTAGGCCACTTGAGGGTTGAGAATGACCCCGGCCGGGTCCGAGCACAGCGACGCGCCCCCCGGATCGATCTACCACCCCGGCGGCCGCGCGCAGCTGCTGCGCGACGCGACCAACTACGCCGGCCAGCACATCGCCCAGCGGCTGGAGCGTCACGGCGGCGATGACCCGATCGCCGCCGTCGACTGGATCCTCCGCGAATACAGCAAGGTCCTGCGGGACAGCGAGTTCCGCGCCGGCTGCCCCGTCGTCGCCGTCGCCGTCGAAGGCGGCGACGACACCCCCGACCTATCGACAAACGCACGGGCCGCATTCGAGCTCTGGCGCGAGCTGATCGCACAGAGCTGCCAGCGTGCGGGGATCTCGCCACCGCGATCCGGCGACTCGCCCTGCTCACGATCGCCTCGATCGTGGGAGCGATCGTCCTCAGCCGCGCCTACCGAGACCTGACACCAGTGCAAACGTCGCCGCGAGTTGCGCGAACGCTTCATCGCCGACCTCGCAGCCAGCAGCCGCAAGTGATCGGGCTCCAGGCGACGGATCAGAGCTTCAGCCCGACCTCTCCCTGGACTAGCCATCACAGTGAGGACGCGAGGAGCAGGCGCCTCCAACCTCCGCGAGATGATTTGTCCGCGCGGGGACGAGGAGCGGCCGCTCGACCCGGCGTTCGGCGCAATCCTGCTTCCCCTGCGAGCGAAGCGCCGATCCGGACGTCGCGCCGCGAAAGGGCAGTCAAGAACGTAGCCGACCGCAGCGGGGGTGTGTCGCGTCGGGCTGCGCTGACGCCACGCGGTCATGCCGGGCCGTCTAGCAGCTTCAGCGCCGTCTCGACACCTTGCGCGAGGAGTCGATCGGACAGGTCGCGGTCTGTCAGCGCCCTGGCGAGCTGCAGGGTGCCGACCATCAGTCCGAAGAGTGTGAGCGCGTCGGTTCGAGCCGCGTTGACGTCCGTCGGGCCGAGCCGCGACGCGATGTCGTCGACGACGCCCATCAGTTCAACGGTGAAGACCTGTCTGGTGGCGTCGGGGCGGCGGCCGATCTCGTCCAGCAGCGCCGCCGATGGGCAGCCGTCGGCGCACTCGTCGCGGTGTTGCGCAGAGAGATAGGAGCGGATGAAAGCTTCGAGCCCCGCCCGCTCCGAGGGCTGGGCGTCGAAGCTGTGGCGCTGCGTGCGCAGCTGGTCGGCGAGGACGTTCGCGACGAGATCTTTCACGCCACGGCCAGGCCGCGTCGCGAGACCTCTACGATTGGCGAAGCGTCCCGTCCGTCGGCGGAAACGTCGAGAGCTCAGGTGCGGGGCGCGCGTCGCGCGGTCACCAGGCAGGCGACCGTACTTGAGCGGATCGGTCGCCCGAGTTGCTGGTGAAGCGCATCGTTCTCGGCGGACACAGCGTCGCGCTGTCGGGGCGAGAGCCGCGTCCAGAACGACATCGTGGCCAGCAGGGCGTTGAGTTGGTCGGCCGTATGTCTGAGGAGCACCGGCACGGCCCCGACCTGCACGTCCCCGAACAGCCGTGCGGCATACCTGCGTGCCAGGTCATAGCTTCCGAGCCACGCCCAGACCTCTGAGACGTTGCAGCGCCGCGCCGCGACGCCCGCGAGCGTGGCGTCGAGGTCGCGGTAGGCCGGCCAGACGGCGGCAAGTTCGGGCGCGATCCTGGCCATCGCCGCGCGCACTGCTTGTTGATCCTGCGTGCTGCGTGGCTCCTCTAACCCAAAGTACGAAACGAGCCCTAGCGTCCCGCCGTCGACGAGCGCGTCGGCCACCTTGCGCCAGCTCACATCCGGATCGACCCAGTGGATCGCCGACGCGGAGAACACCGCCCGATAGTGCGCGCGGGGCAGCGGCGCGTCTTCCAGGCGCGCGTTGACGAACTGCACCTCGCCAGCGTCCTGCAGCTGATCACGCGCCCGCGCGATCAGCTGGTCCCCGGGCTCGACCGCGGTCACCCGCAACCCCCGGGCGAGCAGCGATCGCGTCAGCTGACCGGTGCCGCAGCCGATCTCGAGCACCCGGACGCCCGGTCCGACACCGGCCACCTCGCAGGCCTGATCGATGAGCACGTCCGGGTAGCTCGGACGGTGACGGTCATATTTACCGGCGAGCTCGTTGAAGACCGTGCCGTAGTTCCGGGCGTCCGCTCCGTTCGACATGGCCGCAAGGTAGATCACGGCGGGGACGAGCCCGTCCTCCTACCTCTTGGGCGGCTGCCGGCGTCTCGGGGTATTCGTCGCCGGCGAGCCGCTCCGGTCGGCTCGAACGACCGGCCCAAGGCCACCGAAACGCGTCCGTGATGCCGAAAGACGCTCCAGCTTCCCATTTGGAAACTGAAGCGTCTAACTGACGAGGTGGAGACGGCGGGAATTGAACCCGCGTCCGCAGTCGCGTAAAGGGTGGTGTCTACGAGCGTAGCCGGCGCTCTGATCTCGCCCTCGACTCGCCTCGCCGGCGGGGTTGTCGAGGACCAGCTCCGGAAGATGTCCTCGGATCGGCTGGAGCGGACCTCACCGAGTCAGCCTGCTAATTGATCCCGGTTCTCCGCCGCAGGCGAACGGAGGCCGGGCCATCCACGGCTAGCTGCTAGACAGTCGCCGGGATAAGGAACTCGTGATTAGAGTTCGCACTTATTGTTTTCCCGGGTGTTTTACGAGGCCTCCCGGGACCTCGACTCGCAACCACCCCCACGAGTCGACCACGTCGAAGCCTGTCGTCCCCTGGGGGTTATGTTCGCCATCAAGTATAGGCGTCGGCGGCCGACTCGCCCGGACCGGGCCCATGGCACCGGGAAACCGAAAAACATCGTAAGTCCGGCGAGAAACGGCGTTGCGCCTGCTTAAATCGATTGCGTATGGAACCGTCGACCTCCTGGCTCGCTTCCTCGCCCGGCCCCCCGCAGCTGACACCGCCCCCGTTCGGTCCGGCGCAGCCGCGGGACCCGTTCGGCCGGCCAATCGAGCCGCACTCCCCGGGCGATGAGGAAGGTCCGCCGTTTCAAGAGCACAGACCGTCGCTCCTGAAGCGAAAGCTCGGACCGGTCTTTGCCGCGATCGTCGCGTTCCTGGCGAAGTTCAAAACGGCTCTGCTGCTGCTCCCGAAGCTCAAGCTGCTGACCACGGCGGGAACGATGGCGATCTCGGTCGCGGCCTACAGCTTCGTGTTCGGGTGGACCTTCGCGATCGGATTCGTCTTCCTGCTGCTGGTCCACGAGATGGGACACGTGATCCAGCTCCGGCGCGAGGGCATCAAGGCGAGCGCCCCGATGTTCATCCCGTTCCTCGGCGCCGTCATCAGCGCGCGATCACTCGGCGACAACGCCGTCGCCGAAGCCCGAGTCGGGCTCGCTGGGCCGATCCTCGGCAGCATCGGCTCGGCTGCCTGCATCGTGATCTGGCACGCGACCGGCAACGACATCTGGCGGGCGTTGGCATTCACCGGCTTCTTCCTGAACCTGTTCAACCTGCTGCCGGTGGTCCCCCTGGACGGCGGCCGGGCGATGGCCGCGATGGCGCCATGGATGTGGTTCGCCGGATTCGCCGGCCTGATCGCGATCGCGATCATCTTCCCGAACCCGATCATCCTGATCATCCTCGTGTTCGGCGCGCTGGAGACCCACCGCCGCTGGAAGCTGCGCAAGCAGGGTGGCGCCGAGCAGCAGGCCTACTACCGCGTCAAGCCGCTGGATCGAGCGATCGTCGCGGCCGTCTATCTGAGCCTGATCGCGCTGCTGGTCGTCGGGATGCACGCGACCAACTTGCCGCGCACGTTCGCTTAGCGCTACCTGAGGGGCGGTCCCATCGTCCGCGTGCCGCCATTGCGGCCGCGGCCCGGGCGCCAGAACGTGTACGCGAGAGCCAGCGGCAGCGAGACGATGCCGATTACGAACAGCACCGTGCCGGCCGTCTGCAGGTCCAGCCAGCTCAGATGGGCCGTCACGGCCCACTTCAGGATCGCGCCGACGGTTATCAACATCAATGAAGCGCCAATGGTCATTGCCTCAGCCTACCCGGTCAGGTGGCAAACGCGAACTTTGGCGTTCTGGTTCCGCCAGTCGGAACCAGAACGCCAAAGTTCGGCGCCGGCCCGAGCGCCCCATGCCGCGACCGCCGCGCCCATGCGCGGCGCCACCGTACGCCTAGCGCCGCGCCTCGCGCAACTCCCGCTGCACCTCGCGTGCCATCTCGCGTTTGCGGATCGTTTCGCGCTTGTCGTAGAAGGCCTTGCCGCGCGCCAGCGCGATCTCGACCTTGGCGCGCGAGCCGGTGAAGTAGACCCGGGTGGGCACCAGCGTCAGCCCCCGCTCGCGCGTCTTGCCGATCAGCCGATCGATCTCGCTGCGGTGGAGCAGCAGCTTGCGCGGCCGCTCGGGGTCGTGGTTCTCGCGCGAGGCGGGACCGTACGGAGCGATGTACAGGTCGAGCAGCCACACCTCCCCGTCGCGGACGACGGCGTAGGCGTCCTTGAGCTGTGCCTGTCCCTGGCGAAGCGACTTGACCTCCGTCCCGGTCAGCACGATCCCGCACTCGAAGCGCTCGAGCAGGTTGAACCGATACGAGGCCTGACGGTTGCTCGCCACGTCGCCGGCGTTTGCCTTCCGCCTGGAGCCGGACCCTGAGCGCTTGGCCATCCTAACCGCCGCCGTCCGATTCCCAGCCCGGCAGCAGGTCGACCCGGCCCCGGGGCGCATCGATCAGATCGACCCGGACCTGCACCGGGTCTCCGAGCCGGATCGCGCTGCCGCTGCGCGTCCCCACCAGGATCGTCGCCTCCTCGTTCAGCTCCCACCAGTCGCCGCGCATGCGCCTGACCGGAATCATTCCTTCAAACGCCAGATCCGGGCCGAAGGCGACGAACGCGCCGGCGCCGATCACCCCCACCACTTCGCCGTCGAACGCGACGTCCGGATCAACTCCCGACAGCAGCCGCTCGAGTAGGAAGCAGCGCGCGACATCGTCGGCGTCGCGCTCGATCACCATCGCCTCGCGCTCGCGCGCCGAGCTCCAGGGTCCCGCCGTGGCGACCCACGAGGCCTCCGGCGCCGGCACGTCGCCGGCCACGGCCGACAGCAGCGCCCGGTGGCAGATCAGGTCCGGGTAGCGGCGGATCGGTGAGGTGAAGTGGCAGTAGCGGGGCGACTGCAGCCCGGCGTGGCCGAGGTTGCGGTGGTCGTAGTAGGCCTGTTTCAACGCTCGCAGCAGGAGGCTGGTCAGGCCCCGCCGCCCGTGGCCGGTCCGCGCCACCCAGTCGGAGACGAGCTGTGAGGCCTCACCGACCGCGTCCGCTGCCTGCCGTGGGGTCATGACCCCCCGCGGCACCGGTGGCGTCGGCACGCCGAGCGAGGCCAGCTGCGCGATCAGCCGCTCGACAGCGGTCGCCTCCGGCCGCTCGTGCACCCGGTACAGGGTCGGGACCCGGCGCGACTCCAATAAGCCCGCGACCTGCTCGTTGGCGGCGATCATCAGATGCTCGATCAGGCGATGGGATTCCGTCTGCTCGACGGGCTCGAGCGCCTCGACGTTCCCGGCATCGTCGAAGCGAAACTCGGGCTCGGCGGACTCGAGCACCAGGGCCGCCCTCCTGGCCCGCCGCGCGCCCAGCGCAGCGGCGGCGCCCCGCGCCGCCGCCAGCGGCTCACCCCACGGCTCCGCCGCCCGCGCCGAGCCAGCGAACACCTGGTCCACGCGCTCGTAGTCGAGCCGCTCATCGGAGCGGATCAGCGACCGGTAGAACGAGGCTCGAACCACCTCCTCCCCCACTACCGTCATCTCCACCGTGACCGTCAGGCGGTCCTGCCCGGGGAGCAGCGAGCAGCGGTGGTTCGACAGCTCCGCCGGCAACATCGGCTCGACCGCGCCCGGCACGTAGACGCTGGTTGCGCGACGGTATGCCTCGCGGTCGACGAGCGACCGCGGGGCCACGTACGCCGACACATCCGCGATGTGGACCCAGATCCGCCAACGACCGTCGCCATCAAAACTGGCCGAGATGGCGTCGTCGAAGTCGCGCGCGGTGCTGGGGTCGATCGTGAACGTCGCCAGCGAGCGCAGATCGCGCCGGCCCCCCGCGTCGAGCGCCGCGGCGTCGGCCTCCGCGGCCGAGCGCGCGTCGTGCTCGACCGCCGGGTCGAAGGTCCGCCGCAGGCCGCGGTCGAGCATCAGCGCCTCGATCACGTCCCGCGCCACGTCCGGACGACCAAGCCGCCGGGCGATCACCGCTCTGCCGCGGGCGCGGCCGTTGCGTCCGGTTTGGGGGCGCACGACGACCAGATCGCCGACGCTCGCGTGCCGATCCCGATTGACCGCCAGCCGCGGGCCGGGCCCGAAGAACGGCTCGGCGACCAGGAACTTCCCGCGGCGCTCGATCACGGCGACCCGCGCGCCCCCGGCCGCGCCGGTGACGCCGGTGCTCATCGTGCCTCGGCGGCGACCGTGCGTTCGGCGACCGTGAGCGCCTCGTCCTGTGGTGTGGCGGGATTGTCGAGCGCGTAGACGTTCGGCTGGATGCCGCGACCCTCGCGCACCCCGCCGCCACCGAGATTCGTCCCGTTGGGCGTGAAGTACTCGCCGACGGTGATATCCAGCGCGCCGCCGTTGGACAGCGGCTGGATCTCCTGGAAGACGCCCTTGCCGTAGGTGTGGGTGCCCACCACCTTCGCGCGACCGCGGTCTTTGAGCGCGCCGGTGACGATCTCCGCCGCCGAAGCCGTGCCGCTGTCGACGAGCACGACCATCGGGACGCTGGCCGAGATCGCGCCCCCCTTGGCGGTGTAGGTCACGGCCGGCTGACTACGACCCTTGGTGGTGACGATCGTGCCGTCGGGGATGAAGATGCTCGCGACGTTCACCGCCTCGTCGAGCAGTCCGCCGCCGTTGTCGCGGAGGTCGAGGATGATCGCCCGCGCCCCCCCGTGCAGAACCTTCTCGACCTGGGTGCGGACCGCGGCACCGGACCCGTCGGTGAAGCTGGTCAGCCTGACGTCGCCGATCTTGATCCCGTGATAGCGCACGACGCCGCCGCTGGTCACGAGCACGTTCGCCCGTCGCAGCGTCAGCAGCCGGCGGCTGTTGCCGCGGACCACGGTCAGCCGCACCTGGGTCCCCTGCTGCCCGGTGATCAGCCCGGTCGCGGCGGTCGAGCTCCGCCCCACCAGCGAGGTCCCGCCGACGCCGACGATCAGATCCCCGGCCCTCAGTCCCGCCCGCGCCGCCGGCGTGCCCGGGAACACGTCGATCACCCGCAGCCCGCGCGGACCGCCCATCACGTCGATGCCGACGCCCGCCACGTGCGGATTGGACTGGTCCTGGAACTGGTTGTAGTCGGTGGGGTCGAGGTAATGGGAGTAGGGGTCATCGAGGCTCGCGACAGCTGCCGCCAGGCCTTTGTTGACCAGTTGGTTGCGGTTGATCGGGCGGTAGTAGTCCTGGCTGATGATGTTGAGCGCCTGCTGAACCAGGTGTCCCTGGCTGTCGTCGGTGAACGCGCCGCGCAGCGACGAGGGCAGCCAGCTCGGATGACCGCCCAGCCACACGCCGGCCGCCAGTACCACCAGGCCGGCGAGGAGATAGGCGGCGATCCGGGGTGAGCGGGAGCGGCGACGGCGCATCACGCTGAGAGTAGCCGGGACTCGCCGCTCATCCCGGCACGCTTCGCAGATCCTTAGAGACCCGGGTAGGCCGCCGTCAAACGCGCGGGCTGTTCAGACCCGCAGGAAGCGGCGCAGCGACAGCCCCGAGCCGAGCGCGGACACGATCACGCCGGCGCCGAGCAGCACCGCCACGAGGGCCCCGAAGGCGATCGTCCGCGGCGCCGCGATCAGGGTCCAGTTGTTGGCCAGCGGATCGAGCAGCGCGACCTTGGTGATGCCGAGCACGGCGATCGCCAGCAGCGCCCCGGCGGCACCGACGACCACGCCCTCGATCACGAACGGCCAGCGGATGAACCAGTCGGTGGCGCCGACCAGCTTCATCACTTCGACTTCACGGCGCCGGGCGTACAGCGACAGGCGGATCGTGTTGGCGATCAGCAGGATCGAGGCGAGCGTCAGCAGCACCGTCAGGCCCGCGGCGGTGATCGTCACCAGGTTGGTCACCTCGAGGATCTTCTTGGTGTCGTTCTTCTTGTTAGAGACGCTCTGGATCGCACCGTCGATCATCCGCGTGCCCCCACCCGCCGCCGGCGGGGTCAGTGAGCTGCGGACCAGCAGCACGTTGCTGGGGTTGTCCGGGATCACGTGGAAGGTGTCGGGCAGCGGGTTTGAGGCCAGCAGCTGATAGGCCTGCGGGTCGGCCTTCGACTGCTGCGCGTACGCCTGCTGCTTGGAGACGAACTGCACCGCCTTGACGTGCGGGATCGCGAGCAGCTCCTTCTGCACCCGCTGGTCGTCGGACGCGGCCGCGTTGGTCTTCATGTAGACGTCGACCTCGACCCTCGCGCGGACGCTGTTGGCCGCGCCCTTGGTCGCCTGCACGATCGGGATGAACACCCCGAGCACGAGCATCGTCACGAGCACCGTGGCCAGCGCGGCGAAGCTGGGGGCGGCGTTGCGCCGCATCGCGCGCGTCGCCTCGCGCAGGAAGAACCCGAACCGCAAGACCTACAACCCCGGAGGCCGCTCGCCGGGCGAGCGCAGCCGCTGGGCGAACTCACGGGTGCTCTCGTCGCGCGCATACAGCCCGGTCGGCTCGTCGCGCACGATCCGCCCGCGCGAGAGCTCGAGCACGCGTCGGCGCATCTTGTCGACCATCGCCTGATCGTGCGTGGCCACCAGCACGGTGGTGCCGGTGCGGTTGATCCGGTACAGCAGCCGCATGATGTCGATGCTCGTCTCGGGGTCGAGGTTCCCGGTCGGCTCGTCGGCCAGCAGCAGCGACGGGTGGTTGACGAACGCGCGCGCGATCGAGACGCGCTGCTGCTCGCCGCCCGAGAGCTGGTCCGGGTAGTTGTGGAGCTTCGTCGAGAGACCGGTCAGCCGCAGGATGTCGGGCACCTTGGCGCGAATTTCCCGGCGACCCCCACCGGTTACCTGGAGCGCGTAGGCGACGTTGTCGTGCACGGTCCGATTCGGCAGCAGTTTGAAATCCTGGAACACGACCCCGATGTTGCGGCGATAGAACGGGATCCGCTTGCGCTTGATCTCGGAGAGCTCACGGCCGGCGACGCGGATCGTCCCCTGGGTCGGATCGAGTTCCTTGATCAGCAGCCGCATGACCGTCGACTTACCCGACCCGGTCGAACCGACCAGGAACACGAAGTCCCCGCGATCGACTCTGAACGTCGCCTGGTCGAGCCCGATGTCGCCCCCGCCGTAGCGCTTGGAGACGCCGCGGAACTCGATCATCGGCGCAGCTGACGGAGCCTGCGGCGGGCGCGTCGCCACTGGCCGGGCCGCCCGTCTGGCGGTGCGTTGCTGCGATGAAGTGCTGGCCATAGGGTCGGGGCAGCCTAGCGGGCCGTTGTGCGCGACGGCGCCCGCCCGTTACCCGCTGCAACGTCTCTTGCAAAACGTTTTCTAAAGGAGTGATTAATGGGGCGGCTTGCGCCGCCCCCGGTTGCGGGACGCTTCGGTGGCTGCGGCGCCGCCGCCGGGGACGGACCGCTACCGTTTCGCGAGCAATGCCACAGATCGCGCCGACGGTGCTCGACAACGGGCTGCCGCTGTACCGGATTCCGATCCAGGGGACGCGCTCGGTCACCCTGCTCGCGGCCTTTGATGCCGGTGCCCGCACCGAGCGGCCCGAGGAGAACGGGATGGCCCACTTCCTCGAGCATCTGGTGTTCAAGGGCGGCGAGAGCTATCCCACCTACCGCGACGTCAACGAGGCGGCGGAGCGGATCGGCGCGGTGCTGAACGCCTACACGAGCCACGACCTGGTGGCGTTCCACATCACCGCCCGCGCGCAACGGGGACTCGAGGCCGCCGACCTGCTCACGGACTTCGTCGCCCGGCCGCGGATTGATCCCGCCGAGCTCGACCGTGAGCGGGGCGTGGTGGTCCAGGAGATCGCCCGCGCCAACGATCAGCCGGCCACGATGGCCGAGCACCTGATCGACGAGGCGGCGTTCGGCGATCATCCCCTCGGCCGGCCGGTGCTCGGCACGACCGAGCACATTCGCGAGACGTTCACCCGCCAGGCGATCGTCGCGTTCCGCGAGCGCCGCTGGGCGCCGGCGCGCGGCGGCGCGTTCGCGGTCGGCAACCTCGAGTCCCTCGACGGTGAGCTCGAGGACCTGTTCACCCGCTTCCCGGCACTCCCCGAACCCGAACCCTACGATCCCGCGCCGCCCTTCACCCCCCAGGTCCTGGTGCGCGAGCGGGATTCCAACCAGTCTCACCTGCGGATGTCCTACCGACCCGGGGTCGTGGTCGCCGACCCGCGCCAGCGGGCCGCGCTGGTGATCTACTCGACGCTGCTCGGGGGCTCGATGGGGTCGCGGCTGTTCGACGAGATCCGCGAGCAGCGCGGGCTGGCCTACTCCGTCCATTCGGCTCCACACGCCTACGCGGACGTTCCCGTCCTGCAGCTGTCGGCCGGGCTCGAGTCGAGCAAGCTGATCGAGGCCTACTCGCGGATGCGGGAGATCGTCACCGAACTGCGCGAGCAGGGCCCGACCGAGTCGGAGATCGAGCGCGCCCGGGCGTATGCGGCGGGGGCACGGGCGATTGCGTTCGAGAACACCGGCGCCGTTGCGCGTCACGCCGCCCAGCAGACGATCGTCTACGGGGAGAGCGCGGACCCCGACGCCACGATCGCGCTGCTCGACGAGGTCACCGTCGCCGACGTCCGCGCGGTCGCCGCCGCGATCGCCGACGAGCTGTCGGTCGCGTGCGTCGGCCCCCATACGGTGGAGGAGCTGGAGTCGATCTGAGACGGGCGCTGCTGCTCGGCGCCTTCGCGGCGCTGATCTTGGCCGGCTGCGGGGGCGGTGGGGCTCCCGCGCCGAGCGCGAGTGCGTCGGCGCATCCGGTGGCGTCCTCGTCGTCGCCGAACACCACCGCTCCGGGCACCACCCGTCCGCCCGAGCCGCCGCCCCCCTCGCCGGCGCTGACCCGCCTGCGCTCCGCCCTGCGGCGAGCGTTCGCGAAGGCCGGCCGCAACGCGGGTGCGCTGGTCTACGACCTCGGCGCCGGCACCTCGCTGTTCGCGCTTCGCGACGGCGTCAAGCGCCCGCCGGCGTCGGTCGAGAAGCTCTATACGACGGTCGCACTGCTGCGCAAGCTCGGCCTTGGCGCCCGCCTGCACACGACGGTGCTCGGCGTCGGCCATCTCGGCCCCGGCGGAGTATGGCACGGCACCCTGTACCTCAAGGGCGGCGGCGATCCGACGTTCGGCGACGGCGGCTTCAATCGCGTCTGGGAGCAGGGCTACGGACCCACCGCCGCTCAGCTCGCCGGGCAGCTTCGGGCGCGCGGGATCCGCAGCGTGACCGGGTCGCTGATCGGCGATTCGTCGCTGTTCGATCGACGGCCCGGCGGTCCCGCCACCGCGTTTGCTCCCGACGTTCCCGATTTCGGCGGCGAGCTCGGCGCGCTCACCTTCGACCACGGCTCGACGTCGGGCTCGCTGACTCCCGGAGCGTTCGCGGCGAGGCAGCTAGCCCGGACGCTGAGCGCCCAGGGCATCCGAGTCCGTGCCGCCAGGCTGACCGGGATCGCGCCGCGGCGCGCGCGCCCGCTCGCCACCGTCGGCTCACCGCCAATGTCGGTGCTGCTGAAGCTGATGGACGTTCCGTCCGACGACCTGTTCGCGGAGATGCTGACGATGCAGCTGGGGACACGGTTCGGGGGCGGCGGCACGATCGCTGACGGGGCGCGAGTGATCAGGGGCGTCATCCACTCCTACGACGTCTGGCCGAGGATCGTCGACGGCTCCGGCCTGTCCCGCTCGGACGGCTCCTCGCCCGAGGAGGTCGTGGCGTTGCTGCGAAGCGTGTGGCACACCCCGGTCGGGCGTGCGCTGACCTCGTCGCTGCCGGTCGTCGGGGTCAGCGGCACGGTCCAGACGATCGCCGACCGGACGCCCGCGCAGGGCCGCTGTTTCGCCAAGACCGGGACGCTCAACGGCGTCACCAACCTCGCCGGTTACTGCGCCGCACGCGGTCATCGGAGCCTCGCCTTCGCGCTGTTCGTCGACGGTCCCCCCAATTGGTCGGCGCTGACCCTGCTCGGCCCCATGGTGGCGGCAATCGCTTCGTATTAGCAGTGCGCTAAACACCGTTGCGCCGGCGCCCCCGAACGCGCGAGAATCGGCGGCAGTGGACCAGGGGAGCGCTGTGAACCGGTATGAGTTGCGCCGCTACCTGAACCGCGTCGACGACCGCTGGCCGATCGAGGTGGCGCTACTCGGCGGCGCCAGGGTCGCCGACGAGCGCGGCGCCCCCGCGCAGCGTGAGCGCGGAGCGGAGTTCGTGGTGATCCTCGTCTCCTCCGCCTACGAGGGAATGCCGTGGCTCGAGCGCGTCTACCAGGCGGGGTCGCTGTGGGACGGGCTCGAGATGGGCGCGGGTGCCGACGTCCACTGTTACACCCCGGCCGAGTTCGAGCGCAAGCGCGCCACGCTGCGCGCCGTGCGCGAGGCCGTCGAGGACGGGCTCGACCTGCTGGCCGAGGCGCCGGCGTAGCTGGCCGCCGTTGCTCTGTGGGAGATTTGGTTGCCATATACACCGAAATCTCCCACGGCCCACGCGCCGACTAGCTGATCGCCACCATCCGTTCGATCGGCAGCCGCGCCCGGGCCGCGATCTCCGGCGCCACCTTGACCTCGTGGATCCCGTCCGCCAGCGCGTCGCGGAGCTTGGGCAGCGTGATCATCTTCATGAACCGGCAGTGGGCGGCCTCGTTGGCGGCGATGAACTCGACCTCCGGCGCCGCCTGGCGCAGCGGATGGAGCATCCCGGTCTCGGTCGCGACGATCGCCGTCCCGCCGCTGCTGGCGCGCGCGTAGGAGAGCATCCCGCCGGTCGAGAGCATGTGCACCCCGTCCGCGTCAACGTCGCCGGCGGCCACGTACTCCATCACGCTGGTCGAACAGCCGCACTCGGGATGGATCAGGAAGTCGGCCCCGGGATGGGCGGCTCTGACGGCGCTGATGTCGGCCGGCCTGATCCCGGCGTGCACGTGGCATTCGCCGTCCCACACGTGCATCGCGCGCCCCACCGTCTTCTCCACGTAGGCGCCCAGGAACATGTCGGGGCCGAACAGGATCTCGGCGTCCTCGCCGTGCTCGCGGTAGATGTGCTCCACCACCTTGACCGCGTTCGCGGAGGTGCAGCAGTAGTCGGTCTCCGCCTTGACCTCGGCGGTCGTGTTGACGTACATCACGACCACCGCCCCCGGGTGCCCGGCCTTCCATTCGCGCAACTGCTCGGCGGTGATCGAATCAGCCAGCGAGCACCCGGCGTCGAGGTCGGGGATCAGCACCAGCTTGTCGGGGCACAGGACCGAGGCGGTCTCGGCCATGAAGTGCACCCCGCAGAACACGATCGTCCCGGCATCGGCCCCGGCCGCCTGCTGCGAGAGCCCGAGCGAATCGCCGACGTAGTCCGCGACGTCCTGGATCTCGGGCAGCTGGTAGTTGTGCGCGAGGATCACCGCGTCGCGCTCGCGCGCGAGCGCGCGCACCTCCTCCTGAAGGGCGGGGATGTTCTCGAGTAGGAGCGGTGCGTCGATCGCACCGAGCATCGGTAGGTTCATGGCAGGGGGTGGAGGATTAGACTGAGGTCGAGCGCTGGGGCGCTGTGTGTGAGCGCCCCGACTGATACGAATTGTACGCCGGTGCTCGCGATTTCCCGGAGCGTCTCGAGCGTCACCCCACCGCTCGCCTCGAGCTCCGCACGGCCGTCGACGTGCGCCACCGCCGCGCGCAGCTGCTCGACGCTCATGTTGTCGAGCAGGATTCGCTTGGCACCGGCGCCGAGCGCCTCGTCCACCTCCGCCAGCGTCCGGCACTCGACCTCGAGCGACAGCTCCGGTGCCCGGGCGCGCGCCCGGCGCACCGCCTCCCCCACGCCGCCGGCCAGCGCCGCGTGGTTCTCCTTGATCAGAACGGCGTCGTAGAGCCCGGCGCGATGGTTGGTGCCCCCACCCGCGGCGACGGCCTCCTTCTCGAGCTCCCGCAGGCCCGGGGTCGTCTTGCGCGTATCGAGAATCCGGGCGCCGGTGCCCGCGACCGCGGTAACGCAGCGCGCCGTCAGCGTCGCCACCCCAGATAGCCGCGCCAGGAAGTTCAGCGCGGTCCGCTCGGCGGTCAGGATCGCTCGCGCCGACCCTTCCACGCTCAGCACGGGGCCGCCCTCGCGCCAGCGGCCCTCCTCCACGAGCCGCTCGATCTCGAGCTCGGTGTCCAGCGCCTTGAACACCTCGGTGGCGACATCGAGCCCGAATACGACGCCCGGAGCCTTCTGGGTGACCACGGCGCGGGCCCGTACCCTCTCGGGAACGGTGGCCAGCGTCGTGATGTCGCCGTCGCCCACGTCCTCGGCGAGCGCACGGCTAACCACGGCCGAGAGCGCGGTCCGCGTCATCGGCTGGCCAGGATAGCCGTCCGCTGCCGCGGTTTACGCACTTGGATCCTGTGACAATTCTGTGTAGGATTCGGGGCGAATCCGTAGCAAATTGGTTGGGCAACCAAAACAGGAGGGGGTTCATATATGAGATCTGGGCGCGCTTTACGGTTGTTGTTCGCCTTCGTAGTCGTGGCGATTTGTGCCGTGGTTGTCGCGACGGCCGGGGCCGCTGGCAAAACCAGAGCCCGGGCCACGGGTAAAGCGGTCGCGGCCGCGCACAAGGCTGCCGTGATCACGACCACGGGACGAGAGTTGTTTCAGCCGAACCCGGCCTATCCGCCGAACAAGCTGGACGTCGTCACGCTGGCCTGGGCGCCGGGGACGATCACGGTGCACTCGGGCCAGAGACTGACCCTGGTCGATAGAGATAACTTCGGCGACCCCCACGTGTTCGTGATCTCGCCCAAGAAGGATCTGCCGAAGAACGACAACGGAAACCCGGGCAGCAATCCGGTCCTCCGCGCGGTCGCTCCGGAGATCCTGAACGATCCGACAAATCCACAGGCGGGCTTCAAGGCGCTCAGCGCCAACGCCGGCAAGCCCGGGCTCAACACGGTCGGAGATGCGCTCGTGCTGCTCCACAAGGGCTCGACGAACTCGGCCATCGTGTCCGCCAAGCCCGGCACGACGCTGTACTTCTTCTGCGCCATCCATTTCTGGATGCAGGGCGAAATCAAGGTCGTCAAGTAGCGACGAGCTGCTGGTCCGCGTCCGGCCGACGGGCCGGTCGCGGACCGGGCGGCGACAGCGACCGGCGAGCGCGGCCGTGACGGCCGCTACTCGATCAATGTCCGCACGGTTGCGAAGCTCGGGTCCGCGGCGCCGTGCAGCCGCGCGCCGGCGGCCGTCAGCTCGCGCAGGTAGTCGATCACCTCGGCGGTGATCCGCTCGCCGGGCAAGAGCG
Source organism: uncultured Solirubrobacterales bacterium (assembly GCA_963767695.1). Classification (GTDB taxonomy): domain Bacteria; phylum Actinomycetota; class Thermoleophilia; order Solirubrobacterales; family Solirubrobacteraceae; genus Palsa-465. Next base: position 160,338 of record CAVYFE010000021.1, on the reverse strand, counting down.
CCGGGACGCCGGGTGGATAACCGGCGACCGCCTCGCAGGAGATCCGTCCCACTGACTCCTCGACGGCCACGGCCTCGCTCTCGCCCAGGAACGCATCGCGCGGCGGGATCGCCGTCTCGTGCTCGAAGGATGTTGGCGGGCGGACGACGGGCGGCGCTTCGCCGGGTACAGCGATCCGCTTGACGATCTCCGCGAGGTCGTGTGGCAGGCGCTCGAGCGGCGCCACCGGCTGTCCCAGTCCCAGCACCAGCACCAGCGTCGCGTGGGTGGCCAGCTCCGCGTGGATGTCGTACGCCGCGCGTAGCGCCGTGGCCACCTCGTAGCCCGTGGCGCCGGTGCCGCGCACGTCGATCACGATCCGCAGCGGGTCCCAGCCGGCGATCCCGGGCCGGCCCACGAACCCCTCCCCCACCACCGCGCAGCCGGGCACGGCGTCGATCGCCGCGCGCGCTCTCGCCGCGGCGGCGATCGTCTCCGACAGGAGCGACTCGCCGTGAATCGCGAGCTGCCGGCGGGCCGCGTCCAGCGACGCCATCAGCAGGGCGCTGGGACTCGTCGAGCGCACCAGCCGGACGGCCCGCGCCAGCGCCCCGGAGTCGACCAACTCACCCGCTCCGACCAGCAGCATCGCCGACTGCGTCAGGCTGCCGACGATCTTGTGCGTGGAGGCGATCATCGCGTCGGCGCCGAGGCGCAGCGGCGACTCCGGCAGCGACGGGTGAAAGCCGAAATGCGCACCCCAGGCGTTGTCGACGATCAGCGCCGCGTCGGCACGATGAGCAACCTCGGCGCACGCCTCGACGTCGGCGGCCATCCCGTAGTAGGTCGGCGAGACCACGAACGCCGCGCGCGCGTCCGGTGAGCGCGCGAATGACTCCTGGAGCGCTTCGGGAGTCACCCCGTGCGCCATCCCCAGCTCAGAGTCGTATTCCGGCGCGACGAAGCACGGGCATCCGCCGCTCAGCACCAGCCCGTCGATCAGGCTCGCGTGCGAGTTTCGCTGGATCACCACGCGCCGCCCCGGCGGCGCGAGGGCCAGACACAGGGCGTGGTTGCCCTGCGAAGCGCCGTTGGTCAAGAACCACGTCCGCTCGGCGCCGTACGCCTCGGCCGCGAGTCGCTCGGCGCATTCGTACGGCGTCGGCGACGGCCCGAGGTCGATGCCCTCGATGTCCTGCGGCAGGTCGAGCAGCAACGCCCGCTCCCCGAGCGCCGTGCGCAGACCGGGGTCCGCTCCCTCGCCGCCCTTGTGGCCGGGGACATGAAACCGGGTCGAGCCACGAAAGCCGTAGGCGGTCACCGCCTCGAGGTACGGCGCGGTCGGCTGCGCGGGGGTCGGCACCGCGTCGGAGCCGGCGTCGCGCGGCGCCCCCGGGGCGCTCGCGACCGCCGCCGCGCCAGGGTCCCGCGCGCCGCTCACCCGATCCTCCCCGCCCCCCGGCCGGCGACCCGCAACGCGCTCACCCGATCCTCCCCGCCACCCCCATCCCGCGCGCCGCTCACCCAGCGGCCTTGTGCAGGTAGGCGCGGATGAAGCCATCGAGGTCTCCGTCCAGGACCCGGTTGGCGTCGCCCATCTCGAAGTCGGTCCGGTGGTCTTTGACCATCGTGTAGGGGTGCAGTACGTAGGAGCGGATCTGCGAGCCGAAATTGACGTCCTGAGCGTCGCCCTTCTCGCGCGCGATCTCCTCGCGGCGTCTGCGCTCCTCGAGCTCGAGCAGCTTCGAGCGCAGCATCGTCATCGCTTCCGCCTTGTTCGATGACTGCGAGCGCTCGTTCTGGCACTGGACGACGATTCCGGTCGGCTTGTGGGTGATCCGCACGGCCGAATCGGTCTTGTTCACGTGCTGGCCGCCGGCGCCGCTGGCGCGGTAGGTGTCGATCTGGAGGTCGTCGTCGTCGATCCCCACGGCCTCGATGTCGTCGACGACCGGGGAGACCTCGACGCCGGCGAAGCTCGTCTGGCGGCGGTGGGCCGCGTCGAAAGGTGACAGCCGCACGAGCCTGTGGACGCCCTTTTCGCTCGCGTACAGCCCGTAGGCGTTCTCGCCCTTGACCAGGAACGTGGCCGATTTGATCCCGGCCTCCTCCCCCGGCGAGACCTCGAGCAGCTCGACCTGGAATCCGCGCTTCTCCGCCCAGCGCATCTCCATCCGCAGCACCATCTCCGCCCAATCCTGGGCGTCGGTCCCGCCGGCGCCGGCGTTGACCGTCACCAACGCGTCGCCGGCGTCGTAGCGGCCGGCGAACAGCCGCTGCTCCTCGTGGGCGTCGAGCCGCGCCTGGACCGCCCGCACCTGCTCGTCGAACTCGGTGGCCAGCTCGGCGTCCTCCTCGGCCAGCTCGGCGAGCGGCTCGAGGTCCTCGACGTCGCGCTCGAGCTCGCGGAACTCCGCGAGCTTGCGCGCCGTCCGCGCATGCTCCGCACTGATCCGGGCGGCCCGCTCCTGATCGTCCCAGAAGCCCGGCTCCCCCATCTCCCGCTCGAGCGCGCTGACGCGCTCGCCCAACGCAGCAGGGTCAAAGATAGTCCGCGAGCAGCTTGAGCTGATCGCGGATCGCCGCGAGGCGCTGGGCGAGCGGCTCTGATGAGGCAGTGGCCATCGTTTTCAACACTAGCAGCGGCCGCGCGAGGCAGACCGTTGCGGGTAGAGTGGCGGCTATGACCACCTTGAACGACCCAGAGGTACGAGCACTGCTCGACAACCCCAACTACGCAGTGGTTTCCACGCGCAACGCCGATGGATCGGTTCACAGCACGATCGTGTGGATCAGCGCCGAGGACGGCACGTTGGCCGTCAACAGCGCGATCGGCCGGATCTGGCCGACCAACCTCGAGCGCGACCCGCACGTGACCGTACTCGTGTTCGAATCGGGCAACCCGTACAACTACCTCGAGATCCGCGGTACGAGCACGCCCGACCGACAGGACGCCGACCAGCACATCAACCGCCTCGCCAAGAAGTACATCGGCCAGGACGAGTACCCCTATCGCCAGCCTGGCGAGCAGCGAATCAAGTTCGTGATCAAGCCGGACCACGTCCGGCATATGCAACAGCCGTAGCTGGGCGGGGCGAGACCGCCGGCGCCGGCGCCGGGATCCGGACCGGCTCAGAGCCGTCGGCGGTCGCGCCGGCGATGGCTTCGCTGCGCCAGCCGCCGATCGCGCCGGCGATCGCGCCCTCCGGCCGACTGGCGGTCGCGCGCCGCCAGGTCCCGCTCGACCCGGTCGTGGTCGGGCGCCGGCCCGTACAGGTCCCATCCGTTGCGAAGCAGCGGGATCAGCGCGATCAGCGCGATCCACAGCGGCCAGAACGCCCCGCTCGCGCCGGCGGCGATCCAGATTCCAGTGCAGAAGACGAACGGCACCAAGGCGGCCCCTGTCTGGTGGATCAGCCGCCGCTGGAGCTCGCTGCGCCGGGCCGCCAGCTCGGCTCGCTGGGTCGCCGGCAGCACGGGCAGGTCACTCCGCGCCGCGCGCAGCTCGGCCTCCGTGCGGGCCCGGTAGACCGCGTCGAGGCGCTCGCTGAGCTCGTCCTCGTTCAGCCGCCCGGCGGCGTAGTGCTCGCGGACCTCCTGCGCGGCCCGTTCTCGCTGCTCGTCAGAGGCGCGGACGTCGGAATCCATGACCGGAAATCTAACGCGACCTCGACGGCATACCTCGCCCAGAGACCCCGCCGCCCATACGCGACGGCGAACCGGCGGCCGTCGGACGTGGGCCATCGAGTCGCGCTATAGCAGGGACTCGATGGCCCACGTCCATCAGGGCCGGGGGCGACTCAGCGGCTCGGGAGCGCTCAGGGCCGGGGCGACTCAGCGGTTTGGGAGCGCTCAGGCCCCGTGGCACTTCTTGAACTTCTTACCCGACCCGCACCAGCAGGGGTCGTTGCGGCCCAGCTGCTCGGTTTGGTCCACACGGCGCTGCTCGACGACCGGCGGGGCCTCTAGCTCGTCGTAGCCCTCCGACGCCGCGGCGCCGGCGGCCGCGGCCATCGCCAGCGCGCCCTGCGGCGCTCCGCCGCCGGAGTAGGTGACGCGCCCGCCACCGGTCGCCGAGCTCGAACCGGCGGCCGGACGCCGGGGCGGTGGCGCTGCGCCGTTGCCGCTGTCGATCGTGACCTCGACATTGAAGATCAGCCGCGCGAAGTCGCTCCAGATGCTGTTCATCAGGTCGCGGAACAGCTCGAAGGCCTCGTTCTTGTAGGCCACCAGCGGCTCGATCTGGGCAAAGCCGCGGAGGTGGATGCCCTCGCGCAGATAGTCCATGTCGTAGAGGTGCTCGCGCCAGCGCTGGTCGATGATCTGAAGCAGCAGGTAGCGCTCGAGGCCGCGCATCAGCTCCTCGCCCAGTTGCTGCTCGCGCTGGCTGTATTGGGCGAGGGCCTCTTCCTGCAGCCGCTCGGTCAGCTCCTCGCGATCCAGGCGGTGGGGGTCGACGCTCAACGCCTGCTCACTGGGCCTGAAGATCTCCTCGATCCGGCGCAGCAGCCCGTCGACGTCCCAGTCCTCGACGAAGTCGCCGGCGGTGTATTCCTCGACCAGGCGCGCGATCAGGCCGGCGACCTCCTCCCGCGCCGCGTCGCTCATGTCGCGTCCCTCGAGGATCTCGTCGCGATAGGTGTAGATCACGTCGCGCTGCTGGTTGAGCACATCGTCGTACTCGAGCGTGTGCTTGCGCATCAGGAAGTGCTGCTCCTCGACCTTCCTCTGCGCCTTCTCGATCTGCTTGGAGAGCATTCCCGCTTCGATCGGCTCCTCGTTGCCCTCATCGTCCGTCGTGCCGAGCCGGTCGAGGATCTTGTAGATCCGCTCACCCGCGAACAGCCGGACCAGATCGTCCTGGGCGGAGAGGAAGAACCGTGACTCGCCCGGGTCGCCCTGGCGACCGGACCGGCCCCGGAGCTGGTTGTCGATCCGCCGCGACTCGTGGCGCTCGGTGCCGAGGATGAACAGGCCACCCGCCTCGAGCACCTGCTCGCGCGCCTCCTCGATTTTGCCCTCAACCGAAGGCAGCACGCGGGCGTAGTGCTCCTCGTAGTCGGGCATCCCGGGCTTCAACCCCATCTTCGCGAGCTCCAGGCCGGTCAGATGCTCGGGATTGCCGCCCAGCTTGATGTCGACCCCGCGGCCGGCCATGTTGGTGGCGATCGTGACCGCGCCGGGCGCCCCGGCTTCGGCGATCGTCTCGCCTTCACGCTCGGCGTGCTCGGGCTTTGCGTTCAGGACGCTGTGCGCGATCCCCTTGCGCTTCAGCCGCTCGGACAGCAGCTCCGAGACCTCGACCGCGATCGTGCCGACCAGGACCGGCTGGCCGTTGTGATGGCGCTCCTCGATCTCCTTGGCCACCGCGGTCCACTTGCCGTCCTTGGTCTTGTAGACCTGATCGTTGCGGTCGCCGCGGATCATCGGGCGGTTGGTCGGGATCTCGACGACCGGCAGCTCGTAGATCTTCATGAACTCGGTGGCCTCGGTCAGGGCGGTGCCGGTCATGCCCGCGAGCTTGTCGTACATCCGGAAGTAGTTCTGCAGCGTGATCGTCGCGAGCGTCTGGTTCTCCTCCTGGACCCGCACGCGCTCCTTGGCCTCGACCGCCTGATGAAGGCCCTCTGACCAGCGGCGCCCTTCGAGGATCCGGCCCGTGAACTCGTCGATGATCTTGACCTCGCCGTCGATCACCTCGTAGTCGTAGCCGCGCTTGTACAGCGACTCGGCCTTCAGCGCCTGGTTGAGGTGGTTGACGAGGTGCCCGTTCTCGGCTCGGTACAGATGGTCGATCTTCAGGAACCGCTCCGCCTTGGCGACGCCCTGCTCGGTCACCGCGACGGTCTTGTGCTTCTCGTCGAACTCGTAGTCGAAGTCCGCTACGAAGTCCTTCTTCATCCGCGGATCCATGCCCTCGGGCGTCTTGCCGGGCTTCAGCTGCGGCGCCAGCCGCGCGAACTGCGCGTACAGGTCGGCGGCCTGCTCCGGGGCACCGGAGATGATCAGCGGCGTGCGGGCCTCGTCGATCAGGATGTTGTCGACCTCGTCGACGATCGCAAACGTGTGGTAGGGCGACTTGCCCTCCTCCGGCTTCGGCCGCCCACCGTGCTGGAACTTGCCCTCGATCGTCTCCGCCATGTTGTCGCGCAGGTAATCGAAGCCGAACTCCGAGTTGGTCCCGTAGGTGACGTCGGCGGCGTACGCGGCCAGCTTCTCCTCCGCGGGCTGCATGTTCTGGAGCACGCCGACGCTGACCCCCAGCATGTCGTAGATCGGCTTCATCCACATCGCATCGCGGCGGGCCAGATAGTCGTTGACGGTCACGAGGTGGACCCCGCGACCGCCGAGCGAGTTCAGGACGACCGCGAGCGTCGCGGTCAGCGTCTTGCCCTCGCCGGTCCTCATCTCCGCGATCGCGCCGTCGTGGAGCACCATCCCGCCGATCAGCTGAACGTCGAAGTGGCGCATCCCCATCGAGCGCCGACCCGCCTCGCGGACCAGCGCAAAGCACTCATACAGCAGCTCATCGAGGCTCTCGCCGTTGCGGGCGCGCTGGCGCAGTTCGTCGGCGGCCTCGCGCAGCTCCCCGTCGGTGTAGTGCTCGAGCTCCGGCTCGAACCCGTTTATCCGCCCGACGCGCTGTTCATAGGTCTTGAACTTCTTCGCCTCGCCCATGCGAAGCGCGCGGTCCAGAATGGACATTTGGTTAGCGTAGCAGTGGTTCTAAAGGGGTCTGTAGCGTCTTTCGCCCTGTGGCGACGGGTCCAGATGGCCACCCCCAAAGGGGCCGCCAGGCCCCCCCTAAACCCCCCTTAAGCCGCCGGCGAAACGTCACCGGGCACGTTCGGAGCGCCCGGCATCGCCGGCGTCTCCGCGGGTGCGGGGGAACCGGCGGCCGCCCGGGACTCGCGGCGCTTGCGGCGCTTGTCACGGTGGCGCTTGACCTGGACCCCGAGCTCGTCGGCGCACAGGTTGATCGAGTGCACGAGGTCGGGTGATGCGTCCCGTGCCCGCAGGGTCACGCCTTTCAGGTGCAGGGTCACCTCGGCGACCTGAGAGTCGGCGATCTTCGGATTGCGCTCCTCGAACACCTCGACCTCGAGCTCGGCCAGCTCCGAGACCTGCCTGGCGACCTTCCGGAAGCGTTTCTCCACGTGCTCCCTGAGGTCATCGGAAACGGGCACATTCCGCCCCTTCACCTCGATCCGCATCGGCCGACCTCCTGGCTCGGATGGATGCATGCGCGTTAGGCGTCAGACTATTCCTCCGCCGAGCGTTTGTCGATTGGGGAAAATCCCGCGTTGTGACCCCGAAAATCACGTGGTCATTCGAACCCGCCGTGCTGATCGGCGTGGCCGTCGCGGCGGCGGTGTACCTCAGGTGGTGGCGTGCGGCCCGGACGCCGCGCGAGCCCCATCCACCGGGCATCGGCCGCCTGGCGCTGTTCGTGGCGGGACTCCTGGCGATTCTCGCGGCGCTGGTCTCGCCGATCGACGTGCTCGGCGAGCAGCTGATGGTGATGCACATGGTCCAGCACATCCTGCTGCTCGACATCGCCCCGATCCTGCTGATCCTGGGGCTGACGAAGGTGCTGCTGCGGCCGGCCACGAGGCGTCTGGCGCTGGTCGAGCGGCGGGCGGGCGTGCTGGCCCACCCCGCGTTCGCGGTGTGCGCGTACGCCGGCCTGATGTGGCTGTGGCACATCCCCGCGATGTACGACCTCGCGCTTCGACATTCGAACATCCATGTGCTCGAGCACGCGTGCTTCTTCGCCGCGGGAACCCTGTACTGGTGGCACCTGGTGTCGCCGATCCGCAGTCGGATGCGTCTCGGCGGCATGGGGCCCGTCGGCTACATGGTCAGCACCAAGCTGCTGGTGGGGATCCTCGGGCTCGTGCTGGCGTTCGCGCCGACCGCGATCTATCCGTTCTACGCCCACCACCCCCATTACTGGGGCCTCAGCCCGCGGGAGGATCAGAACATGGCGGGGCTGGTGATGGCCCTCGAGCAGTCGATCGTGATGGGCATCGCGCTGGTCGTGCTGTTCATGCAGATGTTGACCGAATCCGAGCGCGAGGCGCAGCGGGCCGAGCGCCTCGAGGTGGCGTGAGTCGTGCCCGCGGGACGCGCGTGGGCTTCGCGCGGAGCTCCCACGGCCGCGACCTCACCCCCCTCTAAGGCGTAAAGAGCGGCCCGGCCCGGCGCCGCGGACACCGCGACGCCGGGTCGGTGGGCCTTCAGCTCAGCACTTGCCGTTGCCCGCGACGACGCTCGTCTGCGAGCCGCTCGCCGTGGTCGCCGTGAACGAGACGCTGTAGGGCCGCTTGCTGCCCTTGCACGCGAACGACGAATTGATGCCAACGGTCTTGCCGTGGACCTTCGTGGTCAGGTTCTTGAACGTCAGGACTTCCTTGATCAGGGAGCCGTAGAGGCCGACTCCTGCGACGTTGGTCGAGACGTCAGGGGGCAGCGGGACGTCCGTGACCATGTACTTGCCCTGCTGCTTGATGAACCCGGGGTATGCGTTGGTCTGACCGGTCTTCAGTCCGGCGCACTGGTACACGCCGCCGGTGGTGAAGAAGAACCACAGCTTGCCGCCGCCGCCGTTCCAGACGTGGAGGAACGGGTTGCACGGCGTGCCGGGCTGCGAGAGGACGGTGCCTCCCAGCAGGGAGTTGACCGGGCCCGTGGCCACCAGCGCCTTCTTCGGGCAGAAGCTGTCGGTCTTCATCGCCGAGATCTTGGTCCCGTTGCAGCTCGGGAAGTACTTCGCGTTCGAGGTCAGGCCGTAGATCGAGGTCTTGATGTCGGTTAGGGGCGCCGCACGGCTGCCAGACGTGGCGTTGTTCGCGGTCAGCGTCTCTGTGAAGCCGACCGGTACGGGCTTGTGCTTGGTGCCCGCCTTGGTCGGCTTGAACCCGAGGTTGGCGCCGTAGGTGTTGATGCTCGCCGCGACCGCGACCGACGCGGTGATGAGCACCGTCACGGCGGTGCCGAGAATGATGATCCGTCGCAAGTTCTCTCTCCTTGTGGGGGAACTGATTGGTGGTGGTGCCAGAGCAGCCCAAACTCTTGGCAGGTTGTGCTGCCATAAAGAACTCATGGCAACGGCTTAAGTTGCGGAAATGCCTGTGCTTGCCCGGTCGTCGCCGTGCCGAGTGGCGGTTGGGCTTTGCATGGTGGTCCGCCCGGACTCGAGGTGAAGTACACGTCACGAAGCACCGTGGCGAGGCTTTCATCGATCGTCGGCCCGATCGTGGGTTGTGGGGTCGTGGTGCACAGATAGCCGCCGAACACGGGCAGCCCTTGCAGGAGTTTCGTGTAACCGCCGGGAATCAGGTACGGGTTCCCGCGGTTGCTTGACAGGCGCTTCTGGTAGTTGGCGAGCACCTCCGGGTTGACGGGGTTTGAGATCCGCACGTAATGCAGCACCTTGGTCTGGGTGATGTTCCCCGTGGTCGCCTGCGTGCTGGCGGTGCTGTTGGCGAAGAAGGCGGCGAGCTCGCGGCGGTAGGTGTTTAGGTAGTCGATCACCGGCACCAGGTTGCCGAGATACGGCTTCAGGCGGCCGAGCCATGGAACGGTGTCGTCGAGGAAGCGCTCGAATGCCGGCACGCCGGTCTTCGACGCGCTCGTCAGCGGACCGATGTTGGTCATCAGCTCGCGCAGCTCGGGCGCGAACACCGCCACCTGCTCGAGCGCGGGGCTGAGCTTCACCGCAGCCGGACGGAGCTCGTCGATCAGCGGCTTGGTGTTCGCGGCGAACCGGTTGACGCGCTCGATCGTCTGCCGCGTGGCGATCGTGAACGCCGGGAACGCACGGATCGTGTTGGCCAGCGCCGTGTCCTGCGCGGCGGTGGCCGCGAACACGGCGTTCGAGTTGCGGATGAATCCCTGGAGCTGCGCCGGTGAACGGCTCAGGGCCGAGAACACCTGACCACCGTCGTGGAGCAAGGCAGTCGTCGCGGCGCTGTCACGGCGCAGCACCGCCAGCACCGAATCGACGTTCGTGGCGAACGGATACAGCTCGGCGAACGCGGCGTTGAAGTCCTGTCCGCGTCCGGTCAGCGCGATCGCGTCCTGCTGCTGCCAGATCATGAAAGCGCGCCGGGTGGTGGGATCGAACGTCGAGAGGATCTGGTCGAGCTGCACGGTCGGCGCGATCTGGCCGCGTGGGAGGGTCCCGCCGTCGGGCAGCTTTGGCGCCGACGGCGAACCGGGGCTGAGCTCGACGTAGGTCTCGCCCAGCAGCGACTTCGCTCGCAGGATCGCCCGCGTGTCGGCGGGTCGCGGGGCGTACTGGCTGTCGATCTCCATCACCGCACGGGTCAGTCCCGTCTTGCGATCGAGCGAGATTGACACGACCTTGCCCACGTCCACGCCCGAGATCCGGACATCGGACTCGGAGCCGAGCTCCACCGCGTCGTTGAACTCCGCGGTCAGCCGGTAGCCCTGCGGGGCCAACGGGATCGAGCCGCCGAACGAGATCCAGAGGAACAGCAGCAGGCCAATGCACGACGCCGCGAACGCGACCATCGTCAGGACCCGCCAGGCGCTTGGGGCTTGCGTGTTCACGGAATGCTCACGGTGGGACAGAAGCTCGAGTTGATCTTGCTCCAGTCAGGCGCGTTCAACAGCGCGAGCAGCGGGCCCAACGGGGGATCGGAGTGCGCCAGCCCCACTTCGAACAGGTTCAGCCCGCTGCACGTATCCATGAACAGGCCGCGGACAATTGACCCATGCGCGTCTTGAGTGCTGGTCAGGCTGTCCGCGATGTGGGCCAGCCAGGATCCCCAGAACAGGTATCCCTGCCGGCCCCGCGGCTGGTAGGCAAGCGTGTTGAACAGCGAGTTCAGTACGCCGAACGTCTTGACGAGGTGCGGCGTTGCCTGCTTCAGCGCGGCGCTCGCGGGGCTGAGGATCTTCGCCAGCGGCTGCACGGCTACGGCGAACGGGCGCAGCTGGTCGCGGATCACCGGCGTCGTATCGCGAAACAGCGGCCTCGAGGCCTGCAACGCAGGGCCGAACGCGCGCGCGAACGGAACCAGGGCGTGCAGCGTGGGGCCGCTCTGGGCGGCGAACGCCTGGACCTTCCCGAGCGTCTGATCGGTTTGCGAGAGGGTCCCGGGCAGCAGCGTCAGCGCCGTCTGGAGATTGGCGTCCTGCGAGGAGATGGCTGAGAAGTTCGTGTTCGAGGAGTCGATCAGGGAGGTCAGCTGCCCGGTGACGCTCCCCAGCGAGCGGGTCACCAGCTGCAGATTGTGGACCGAGCGGCTGATGTTCTGCTGGCGAGTCGCGAGCAGCTTCGTGAACGTCTCGGTGTCGCGGTTGAGCGGCGCAAAGCGCTTGAAGGTCCCGCGCAGATCGGCGACCGCGGCGGCGCTCGGAGCCGATCCCTGCGCGCCCGGATCCTGGAACGCCTGGGCGCCGCCGGCCAGCAGCAGCAGCAGGTAGTTGCGGGTGTCCGCGTCGAGCGCGGACAGGATCTGGTCCACGTCGATGTCGGGCATCGTGTTCGCGGCCGGGAGCGTGCCGTCGTTGGGAATCGCTCCCGCCGCCCTGGTCCCGCGGTCGAGCGACAGGTACATGTCCTTCAGCGGCGTCCGCGGGCGCAGCAGCACCGTCGCGTCCCGGTAGATCGGCTGGTACTGCTTGTAGATGTTCATCGTCACGACCGCACGACCGTTCTGCAGGTGCACCGCTCCGACCTGGCCGACCTGAACGCCGGCGATGTCGACCGATTGCCCCTGCCCGGCGGTGACCGCGGCGCCGGTGGCGAAGTCCGCGCGGACCGTGTAGTAGGTCTTGCCGAGCGTGAACGACGGCTGGTGTTCGAGGATGTAGATGACCACGGCCAGCGCGACCACGACCAGCCCCAGGATCGCGATGAAGTCCTGGCGGTGGGTGATGATCGCGCGCTTCACGGCGCCGCTCCCGTGCTCGCTGCGTTGAGGTTCGGGACCGGATTCTTGTAACAGGCGACGTCGCGGCGCAGCGGCGGCGGTGCACCGGCGTACGCGGGGCGGGTGCCGAGCGGGGGGATCACCGCGTTTCCGTACAGCGGGCCGAGATTCGGGATCGATGGCGTCTGGACCTGGGTGGCGCCCCCGCCGGCTGAACCTCGGACATAGCGGCCGTTGCCGTCGAAGTTCTGCGATGCACCGGCGATCCCGACCGCGCTCTGGAACAGCTCCTGATAGACCTGCAATCCGGTCGTGTTCGGCGGGTCCTGGATGAACTCGTTGCCCGCCGGGATCAGGTTGTGGGTGAAGCAGCGGGCGAGCTGATCCGCGGAGGACAGCAGCGATTTAGTGGCTGAGATCGTGCTGGCCGTGTTTTGAACCGCGGGCGTGAGGTTCGTCAGCAGGCCGCCGAGCTCGCTCTTTGAGACCAGCGCCGTGGACTGGGCGATCCAGGGCAGCGCGGCGTCGATCGTGGGGCCGAGCTGCTTGACCCCGGGCACCAGCTCGCGGGCGAACTGTTGCGTGGGTGCAAACGACGCGTCCAACGCCGTGTCGGCGGAGTTCGTGCGGCGCAGGAGCGGCGGCAGCAGTGCGATCGTCTGGCTCAGATCCTGCTGGCGCGACGCGAGCGTGGCCATCGTCGCGTTGAACGTGTGCACGAGGCTCGCGAGCTGCTGGCCGCTGGCCGCAAATCCGCGGAACACCTGCTCGTTGCCCTGTACGGCTTTGGAGAGATCGTTTGGCTTCAGCCCCAGTAGAGCCTCGTTGACGATCGCCGAGCCCCTGAACGCCCCCGCCGAGTACTGAAGCGACTTGTTCAGCGCCTGACCGCCGGTCAGTCCGCGGACGATCACATCCTGTGAGGCGTTCTGTGCGCTCGTTCCGGAGGTGTCCAGCGTCGCTCCGAGGCCCTGCAGGAGGGTCTGCAGGTTGCTGCGCGCGTCAGAGGTCAGCGCGGCGAGCACGCGATCGAGCTGGACGGGTCCCGCCGTATTGGCGGCGGGCAGTATCGCGCCCGAGGACAGCGCCCGTGCGCTCGGGGTGCCGGGCGAAAGATCGACATAGAAGTTGCCCTCGAGGAAGATCCGGGATCGGATCTGCGCGGTGGCGTCGGCGTGAATCGGCAGGCCGTTCTTGTCGATGTCCATCGTGACCAGTCCTGCGCTGGTGTCACCCGAAAGGTGCTTGACCGAGACAACCTCTCCGACATCCACCCCCGCGATCCTGACCGGCGAGGGGATATGCAGCTGCGTCTCGGTCGTGAACACCGCCTTGAGCACGAACGGCGAGCCCGAGAACGGAATCGTCCCGCCGAAGATCAGGTAGCAGGCGGCCGCGATCACGACCAGGCCGATGAGTCCGCCGGCAAAGTTCGACACCCGTGGCCGGTGGCGGCGGATCCGGGGCTTGCCGCTCGTCATCCCTTTGGCCTCGTGGTCTTCTCGGTCTGCAAGCCGACGTTCCCCGGCGGATTGCCGATCAGCGCCGCGTTGCCCGAATAGCGCTCGTTGCCGGCGGCGCACTCGGGGGTCTGGCCCGGCGAGTCGGTGTTGGGGTACGGATTGACGTGCACGGGACCGTTGAAGGTCCCGTTGTGCGTTACCGGTTGCGTGTTCGGACGCTGCGACGGGACGCCCTCGCTGCCGGGTGCGTCGGAGATCACGACCAGGTTGAACCGCAGCGCCGTCCCGGTCACGACGTCGTCGGACAGGGAGCTGGCGATGTTGCGCAAGAACAGCGTCACGTAGTTGCAAGAGGACTGAACCGGGGTCAGGAACGCCAGCGGCGAGCGCAGGCTCGAGGCCGTCAGCGTCAGCCGGTCGATGCCTCCGTTGACCGCCGGCGTCTGCCCGTAGCTCTCCAGGCGCCGAGCGAGGCTCAGGAGCTGCTGGTCCAGCGCGGTCGTGCCGGGCAGGTTGCGGGTGCCGATCGCGAACGCATCGGCGAGCACCGGGGCGCTGCGGGTCAGCGTCGCGAAGCCGGGGCGAAGCTCCCTGAACAAGCCGGCTGTGTCGTTGAGGAACGCCTGCTCGCTGGGGCTCGAGGCGATGACCGCGCTGAACGTCGGCGGTGTCTGGGAGATCCAGTCCTGCAGGAACGGCACCGCCACGCTCGCGAGCGCGGTGAACGTGGTGTCGAGATTTCCGTACAGGTTGGCCTGGGTCTGCGCGACGGGTACCAGGGCTCCCGAGAACGACTCGAGCCCCCGGAAGAACCCTCCGAGGTCCGTCTGCTTGGAGGCGAGATTGCGCGCCACCGGCTCCAGATCGCTCACCAGCGGGACGAACGCCCCGATCGCGTCGTTGATCCCGCTGCCGCGGCTCGCCAGTGCATCGCTGAAGCCGGTGGTCGCGCCGGCGACGCCGGCGCGGGTCTTGGGATCGAACATCGACAGGAACTGGTCGAGGTCGACCTCGGATCCGGACTGGGTGATCGGCACCGTCGCGCCGTTGCGGTAGGTCTGGCTCGATGTCCCCTTCGTGACCTGGACGTACTTGAGGCCGATTGCGCCCTTGAGCCGCACGTCGAAGGTCGAGTCCACCGGCAGCGGCTCGACGCTCTTGTCGAGCGACAGGTTCATCTGCGCGATCGGCTGTCCCGCGGCGTCGCGAGCCGGCACGATGCTGTCGACGACGCCGATCAGCGCTCCCCCCATGTGGACCTCGGCGTTGTGGGTCACCTCGCTCGCGTCGGCGATCTGGAGGTGCAGCGTGTACCTGGGCACGAACGGCAGGCCGTTGTTGGCGTTGTAGGCCAGCGTCACCGCGACGATCGTGACCAGCACCGTCAATGCGCCGACCAGGATCGGGTTGGCGACCAGGCTCCGCTGGCTCCGGCGGAAGTTCATGGACCGTTTCCGATCAGGTAGCGGAGTAGCCCGTTCAGCGTGGCCGCCGAGTTGTTCCGGTCGAGGTGGCGCGTTGCCCGCTCGGCGAGGGCGATCGCACTGGCCCGCGCGCGATCGGCCTTCGCGCCGGCGCCCCGGGAGGCGGTGCTCCCGGCTGTGGCCGACGCCGCGCTCGCCGAGCCGCTGCGGGGCGTGACCGAGGCCGCGCTCGCGGCTGCGCTGCCGGGTGTGACCGACGCCGCGCTCGCGGCGGCGCTGCCGGGGCCGCCGAAGTTCGACGAGCATCCGAGCACCGGCTTGACGTCGTACGTCGTGCACGATCCAATCAGCGGCTCGACACGGGCGTAATGCCCATTGGCGTCAAAGCCGTTGGCCGTCGAGGTGCCGGCGAACAGCAGCGCCATCAGCTGCTCGATCGCGCCGGTGTTGTCCAGGCTCGCGGTCAGCTTGTCCAGCGAGGACGCCGGGGCCACCAGCTGGTGGCCCAAGTTGTTGAGGCGACGGGCGAGCGGGATGCTCGCAACGAGCGCCGGCTGTGACTCCTGCGAGGAGTGCCCCAGCGCGATCAGTGCCGGCCGCGCCGCCTTTGCGAACGGCGTCAGGTTCTGAAACTGGCGATCAAGCGCTGCCGCGCTCTGGCCGAGAGTGGCCATCAGCGGCGTCCCCTGGTCGGCCAGGTTGCCAAGCGAGACCATCAGCGGCCGCAGCTGACGCAGGAACGCGGGGAACAGCTGGAACGAGCGCGAGATGTCGCCGGCGCGCGCGGCGCTCGCGACGGAGGTCGTGTTCGCCTGCACGACGAACCCCGCGACCTGCCGGCGGACCCTTGCCAGCGGCGCGAGCACGGCGTCCGACTCGCTGGCCAGCCGGGCGAGGGTCCGGTTCTCCCGAGCGAGGATCTTGACCACCTGATCCGTGTAGCCAAGCGCCGGATTGGCGCGATGGATGACCGCGTTCAGATCCGAACCGCGCGCCGCGAGGCCGGTCCCGAGCTCATCGAGGATCAGCGCGAATCGCTCGCGGATCGGCTCCTGATAGATGTCCTGGACGATGTCCGAGTCGACCGGAGAGCTCGTGCGGGTCACCGGCAGCAGGTAGGTTCCCGTGCCGGGGCCGCTCGAGATTCGGCTCAGCGCCGGGGCGCTCGAGCTGCCGGGCTCGCAGTCGACGTAGCGCTCCCCGATCAGCGATTGCGGCCGGATCGCGCAGGTCGCGTTGGCGTAGAACGGGGTGAACCGGGCATCGTTGATCGCGATCGTGACCGCGGCCTTGCTGTCGGGCGTGACGGCCAGCGACTGGATGCTGCCGACGGTCGCGCCGGCGATCCGCACATCCTCCCCGGAGACCGCGAACGCGGCGTTGTCGAAGATCGCCGTGACCTCGTAAGGGCCGCCGGCGCCGCGCGAAGCGCCCGTCCCGGCCACCACGGTGACCACGAGCGCTGCGACGAGGAGCGAGATGAGCCCGATCCGCCTCATGGGCCGGGAGGGGTGGAGCCCGGGTCGCAGCCGGGCACGCGGACCGGCGCCGATCCGTCGGGCGGTGGCTGGACCGCGCCGCCGGGGCAGCGGCGGCGGACGACCTGCAGCCCTTGATAGCGGAGCGCCGGCGACTGATCCACCAGCTCATTGGACGCGTTCAGGCCGAAGGCCGAGAACACCGGTTGAGTGCGCGTGTAATGGCCGTTGGCGTCGTAGTAGGCGGCGGCTTGACCGAGGTTGGTGAGCGCGGCGACGACGTCGGGAGCGAACTCGCGCAGATAGTCCAGCTGCGCCTGCGAGGCGTTCATCTCCCGCGTCAGGCGGGGGAACGCGTAGTTGGCGATCCGGGCGAGCGACGGAGTCTGCATCAGCAGGCTCGTCAGATCGCCCGAGCCGGTGGGGTTGCTGATCAGGTTGTTGAGCGCTCCGATCGTCGGGATCGAGGCCTTGGTCAGCGTGTCCAGCGCCGCGCTGAACTCGGCGAGGTGGCGCGAGGCAGGCTTGGATGCGTCGACGAGCGGGTCGAGCGAGTCGAGCGTCTGGCGCAGTCCCGCGAACGTTCGGGTGGAGTGGTTGAGTGCGGGGGGGAGCAGCTGCAGCGCCTGTTGCAGCGCGGTGCTCTGGCTCGCGATCGCCGACGTGGTCGCACTCGTGTTGGCGATCAGCTGAGTCAGTTCCTGGCTTCTCGAGGCCAGCGTCCGCAGCGCGTCGGCACCTTCAATGACCAGCCCATCGAAGGCCGGCTCGTCGCGTGTCAGCTCCTGGGTCACATTGCTCGTGCTCGCCAGCCCGGGCGCCAGGTAGAGCAACGTCTGGCTGGCCTCGGGGGCGCGGCCGTCGATGCTCGCGGCCTCGCCGCGAATGAAGCCGCGCAGGCCGACGCGCGTGGGGGGATTGAGCGTGTCGAACAGCTGATCGAGGCTGACGAACGAGTGGGTGTGGTCCAGCGCGATCGTGCCGCCGCTGTGGATCTCGGGAGCGCTGCTGGGTCCGGGCTCGAGGACCACGTAATGATTGGCGATCCCCGACAGTGAGTTCTCGTAGATGCGCGCGATCGTCCCCTGGTGCAGCGGCGCCGCATTCGAGTTGACGCTCAGCTTCACCACGGCCAGGCCATTGGGCGACAGGCCGATCGATTGGACCGAGCCGGCTTGGGCCGGGCCGATCATGACGAGATTGCCGGGGACGAGCCCGCCGGCGTCTTGAAACTCGGCCTGCAGCGTGTAGTTGGGGCTCGCCCCGAGCACCAACAGCGCCACCAGCACCACAGCGCCGACGAGCGAGGCCACCCCAGCGATACGCGCGATCATCGTGTGATCGGAGCTCTGTACGCGCGCGACGGCGTGGGACGGTACTTGTCCGTCGGCATTCGTGCCGTTCTGGCGGAAGGCCTAATTTGAACCCTCTCCCCTCCACGTCTCGCAGTTGGGCGCCATCCTCCCAGAGTGGGACGTTTCGCGCCAGATGGTGATGTTTAGCCGACGTTAACGCTCGGCGAAGGCCGTGCGGAGCCTTTGGGTTGCCTAATCGCGGGCGGTCGGCGTGATCACAGCCGCCCGCGGCGGCCCAACAGGGCCGCGCCGAGCGCGCCGCCCAGATCTCCGAGCGCGGCGACGTGCAGGACGGGCGCCTGGTTAAACAGATGCGGCTGCATCGCCGCCGCGATCCGCTCCGCGAATGGCTGTCCGAACCGGACCCCGAGACCGCCGCCGATGATCACCGCCTCGACATCGAGCAGGTTGATCGCCGAAGCGATCCCAGCACCGAGCGCCTCCACGCCTTCGTCGATCACCTCTCTGGCCAGCTTGTCTTCGTGCTCCAGAGCGCGCGCCCAGATCCCGCTCGTCAACCGCGGCCGCCCGTGCTCCGCCATCAGGTCGAATAGATCGGTCTTGCGGCCCTTCTTGACCAGCCTCCGCGCGCGGGCCTCCATCGACGCCCGGCCGGCGTACGCCTCGACGCACCCCAGCCGCCCGCATCCACAACGGCGTCCTCCGATCTTGACGACCGTGTGGCCGATCTCTCCGGCGCCACCTCGCCCCACCCAGGGCTTTCCCCCGATGATCAGCCCGCCGCCGATCCCAGTTCCCCAGAACATGCCGAGCAGCGACTTGTACGGCTTGCCGGCCCCCAGCCTGAACTCCGCGTCGGTCGCGACCTGCACGTCGTTGCCCACGAACACCGGTGGTCCGAGCTCACCGGACAGCGTCGGCCCGAGCGCGAACGAGCCCTCCCAGTCCGGAAGATTTCGAGCGCTCGAGACGGTTCCGGCCGCCGCGTCGACGATCCCTGGTGAGCCGACGCCGATCGCCTGGAGCGCGGCCGCCTCGATCCCGTCGGCCTGGCACGCCTCCCGGACCGCGAGGGCCATCGCCACGGCGACGTCGGGCGGCCCTCCGCTGGTCGGGGTCGGCAGCCGCGCGGAGCCCAGTACGCGGTAGCGCGAATCGACCACGACGGCTTCGATCTTGGTCCCGCCGAGGTCGATCCCGGCCAACCGTTTCGTCTTCGGCACCTGAGCAGTCGAGCTCGGCATGGCCCTGATCCTCTCAGAGATGGCAAGCTCCGTGGGCTCGTCAGGACCAGGATTCGCGGTAGGAGGCCTGCTCGGCTGTCGGCTCGTCGATCGAGACGCCCAGCGCGGCGAGCTTGAGTCGTCCCACCTCTCTGTCGATTTGAGCCGGAACCTGATGAATCCGGGCCTCCAACCGACCCCGGTTACGGACCAGCTCCTCGACGCACAGGGCCTGGAGCGCGAACGATACGTCCATCACCGCCGCCGGATGTCCCTCGGCCGCGGCCAGATTGACGACGCGGCCTTGCGCGAGCAGGTTCAACCGCCGTCCGTCCTCGAGCGTGTACTGCTCCACCAGCGGGCGAACCTGCGCCATGCCTGCGCTCGCCAGCGCCCGCAGCTCATCGAGATCCAGCTCGACGTCGAAGTGGCCGGCGTTGGCCAGCAGGGCGCCGTCCTTCATCCGCTCGAAATGCTCGCCCCGGAGTACTCGTCGGGAGCCGGTGACGGTCACGAAGATGTCGCCTCGCTGCGCCGCCTCGAGCGCGGGCATCACTTGGTAGCCCGCCATCCGCGCCTCCAGCGCCCGCAGGGGGTCGACCTCGCAGACGATCACGGCCGCCCCGGCACCACGGGCGCGCTCGGCGATCCCCTGTCCGGCCCAGCCGTAGCCGACGACCACCACCGTGTTGCCGGCGAGCAGCACGTGGCTGGCGCGCACGATCCCGTCGAGCGCCGACTGGCCGGTGCCGTGCCGGTCGTTGAGCGCGCGCTCGGTGCGAGCCTCGTTGACCGCGATCACCGGGCAGGCGAGGCCCTCCTGCTCCTCGAGCCGGCGCAGCCGGACCAGCCCGCTGGTCGTCTCCTCGGTGCCGCCGATCAACTCCTCGAGCCTGTGGCCCCCCGTCCTGTGCGCGGTCATCAGCAGGTCGGCGCCGTCGTCGATCGTGACCTGCGGCGAGCCCTCGAGCAGGGCGTGGACGTGCTGGGCGTAGGTGTCGAGATCCTCTCCGCGCAGGGCCCTGACCTCGATCCCATAATCGCGGACCAGCGCGGCGGCCACGTCATCCTGGGTGGAGAGCGGATTGGCCGAGCACAGCGCTGCCTGCGCGCCGCCCGCGATCAGCGTCAAGAGGAGATTCGCGGTCTCCGCCGTCACGTGCAGGCACGCTGCGATTCTGGTTCCGGCCAGCGGCTGCTGCGACGCGAATCGCTCCTTCACACTGCGCAGAACCGCCATCTGCTGCGAGGCCCACTCGATCCGGGCGGCACCTTCGGGCGCGAGCGCCAGGTCGGCGACGTCGTGCGGGGGGATTGACACGCGCGCCATCGTCAGTTGCCACAGGTCCTGCCCGGGGCCCTCATCGGCGCCATCGGTCAGTTGCCCGAGGTCCTGCCCAGGGCCCAATCCCTCGGGCTAGTAGCGGTAATGGTCGGACTTGTATGGCCCCTCCACCGGCACGCCGAGATACGCGGCCTGCTGGGGGGTCATTTCGGTCAGCTTCGCGCCGAGCGCACCGAGGTGCAGCCGCGCCACTTTCTCGTCGAGGTGCTTGGGCAGCGTGTAGACCCGCTTCTCGTAGATATCGGGGTGACCGTAGAGCTCGATCTGGGCGATCACCTGGTTGGTGAACGAGTTCGACATCACGAAGCTCGGATGTCCGGTCGCGTTGCCGAGGTTCAGCAGCCGGCCCTCGGAGAGCACGAGGATCGCGTGGCCGTCCGGGAACACCCATTCATCGACCTGGGGCTTGATGTTGATCCGCTCGATCCCCTCGGTCCTGCTCAGACCGGCCATGTCGATTTCGTTGTCGAAGTGGCCGATGTTGCCGACGATCGCCTGGTGCTTCATCTGCGCCATCCGCTCGGCGGTGATCACATCGCGGTTACCGGTCGCCGTGATGAAGATGTCCGCGGTCGCCACCACGTCCTCGAGCGTCACGACCTGATAGCCGTCCATCGCGGCCTGGAGCGCGCAGATCGGATCGATCTCGGTGATCACGACCCGAGCCCCCTGCCCGCGCAGCGACTCGGCGCAGCCCTTGCCGACGTCGCCGTATCCACATACGACGGCGAGCTTTCCGCCGATCAACACGTCGGTGGCGCGGTTGATGCCGTCGATCAGCGAGTGGCGGCAGCCGTACTTGTTGTCGAACTTCGACTTGGTGACCGAGTCGTTGACGTTGATCGCCGGGAACAGGAGTTGCCCGCGCTCGGCGAACTGGTAGAGGCGATGGACTCCGGTCGTCGTCTCTTCGGTGACCCCCTGGATCCCGGCCGCGATCTTCGTCCACCGCTGCGGATCCTCCTCGAGCGAGCGCTGAAGCACCGCCAGCACGATCTGAAACTCCTCGGAATCGGCGCTGGAGGGATCCGGGACGGCTCCGGCCCGTTCGTACTCGACGCCCTTGTGCACGAGCAGCGTCGCGTCGCCACCGTCATCGAGGATCATGTTCGGTCCGGCGCCGTCACCCCAGGTGAGCGCCCGCTCGGTACACCACCAGTACTCCTCGAGGGTTTCGCCCTTCCACGCGAACACGGGCACCCCGCGGGGATCATCAGGTGTGCCTTCGGGGCCGAGGGCCACGGCCGCGGCGGCGTGATCCTGGGTCGAGAAGATGTTGCAGGACGCCCACCGAACCTCGGCGCCAAGCGCGACCAGCGTCTCGATCAGGACCGCCGTCTGGATCGTCATGTGCAGCGATCCGGTGATCCGGGCGCCGGCCAGCGGCTGGCGTTCGGCGTACTCGCGCCGCGTCGCCATCAAGCCCGGCATCTCGTGCTCGGCCAGCCTGATCTCCTTGCGACCGAACCCCGCGAGCTCGAGATCGGCGACCTTGAAGTCGGTTGTGGCGGCGGTCGTGCTCATGGCGTCTCCCCTCGTCCTGGTCGTTTGCTGTCAAGGCTCGCCGGCGTCACGCCGCGGCAAGCAGTTTCTGGTGCTTGTCCTGCTCGAATCGGAGCCAGTCCGCGGGTCCCACGTCGTCCGGACGCCGAGCCTGGGCCTCGAGCCAACCCTGAACGGCTTCTTGCAGCTGCGGATCGCTGCCCATCCGCGACGCGAATGCAACGTCGGACAGCGCGATGTCGAAGCGTGCGAGCAACTCCTTCAGGGTGCGCAGCCGCTGCAGCTCCGCTGCCCGGTAAAGCCGGTAGCCAGAGGCCGAACGCCCCGGCGTCACCAGCCCGGCGCGCTCGACGTAGCGAAGCATCCGAGCCGACCATCCGGTCGTCTGGGCCGCCTCGTGGATCGTGAGTGCCTCCATCGGCAGCCAACATTACCACGACAGTGTCAAGGTTTCGGGGCGCACACTGCGAAGGTTTGGGGCAAAGAGCGCCAAGGTTTCGCCCTATTTGCTCAAGTCGAGCGGCAATTCGGCCGATACGACACTTGTCTACAGAGGACCGATTATCTGGAGCGGCGGGATTACGATGCTCGCACTGTCCATCCGTCGGAGTCGCTGGACGGCTCCCGCGACGGCACGAATATCTTCGGCTTGTGATCACACGAGGTAAGGGGTTCTGCGCAGTTGTACTGATGTTCGGCGCCTGCGGTGCCGGCTTCGGCATCGCCGCGCTCGCCGGAACCGCCGCCGCCTCCAGCCGGAGAGCCGCTGCCGCCCCAGCTCCGCGCGCACTCCACGGACACGCGGGCGTCGTCCACGGACAGCAGGACACCGGTTCGGGCGGGCCGTCCCAGAGCTACCTCAACGCCGTCGGACCGAGCACCGGCGCACAGGTCGGCGCCGATGCGTCCCGTCCTGTCGGCTCCGCTGACGCGCCTGGTCAGAGCGCTCAGGACTCGCCCGGACACGGGCACGGCCACGGCGATGGAAACGGCACCTCGCCGTTCGCGCCGAGCGCCGCTCCGAGTACCCCGCCGGGCGCGCCCCAGGGACCTCAGAGCACGCCTCAAACACCCCAGAACCAGAGCGGGCCGCACGGCACCGGCGCGCACGCCAACGGCGCGCACGGCAACGGCGCCCAGGGCAACAGTGCCCACGGCAACAGTGCGCACGGCAACGGCGCGCACGGCGATCAGCAGAGCGCCGGCCAGCCGGGTGGTCGGGGTTGGGGCCACGGAAACGGCCAGACGAGCGCTCAGCCTCAGGTCCTCCTCGGCACGCCGGGACAGGGCGGACAGGGCCAGGGCAGCCAGGGACAAGGCGGCCAGAGCCCGGGGAGCCAGAGCCCGGGCAGCCAGAGCCAGGGCCAGGGGAGCCAGAGCCCGGGGAGCCAGAGCCAGGGCAGCCAGAGCCAGAGCCCGGGGAGCCAGAGCCCGGGGAGCCAGAGCCAGGGCAGCCAGAGCCAGAGCCAGGGCAGCCAGAGCCAAGGCAGCCAGAGCCAAGGCAGTCAAAGCCAAGGCAACCAGGGACAGGGCAACCAGAGCCAGAACGGCCAGAGCCAGGGCGGCCAGAGCCAGGGCGGCCAGAGCCAGGGCGGCCAGAGCCAGGGCGGCCAGAGCCAGAACGGCCAGAGCCAGAACGGCCAGAGCCAGAACGGCCAGAGCCAGAACGGCCAGAGCCAGGGCAGCCAGAGCCAGAGCCCCCAGGGTTCGCTACCGACGAGTCAGCCGTCGAGCCCGATCACGACGACGCCTGTCACGACGGTGCCGATCGTAACGACGCCCATCACAACGACGCCGATCACCACGACGCCTACCAATCCATCCTCGCCACTGACCGGATCGAACCTCGCCTCGGTCGTGCCGCTCAGCACGGCGAACGCGGCTGCCCCGGCGCTCGGGACCACCCCGCTCGGACTCGGACTCGGATTCGGACCCGGGCCGGCCATCGGTCCCGGGGCCACCCTGCCGGCAGCCCTCACCACGATCCCGCTGCTCGGCGCGGCCGCTCCGACCACGGCCGCCACCACCGCCGGGGGCACTGCGCACACCCCGGGGCAGACAAGCCGTCCGGGTCACCGGAACAGCCGCGGCCAGCCGGGATCCGCGTCCCCAGTGACCCGCGTGATCAACAACATCGAGCAGATCGTCCCGGGCTATGTGTGGATTGCGCTCGCCGCCTCAATCGCTCTGGCAGCAATCGGCACCGGGGCTGCGTTGGTGGCCGGTCGGCGCGTCAGGCGCCAAGCCGGACAGTTCGCGGCCGTGACCGCAGCCGCCATGACCGACCCGCTCACGGGCGTCCTCAATCGGCGCGGGTTCGTCGACGCCCTCGAGCGCGAGCTCGCCCGGTCCCGCCGCTACGGTCTGATGTTCACGCTTGCCTACGTGGACGTCCGCGGTCTCAAGGCCGTCAACGACAGCGAGGGCCATCTGGCCGGCGACAAGCTGCTCAACGAGGCCGCACATCTGCTCAAGGACTCGGCCCGCGCCGACGACGTCGTCGGACGGATCGGCGGCGATGAGATGGGTCTCCTGCTGGTCGAGCAGGGCGCCGAGGGCGCCAGCGCCGTGATTCGTCGCGTGACCAGCCAGATTCCAGAGCGCCGTGCGGCCCTGGGGATCCAGTCCCAATGGGATCTGACCGTCGGCACCGCTTCGTTCCCAGAGGACGGCAGTACCGTCAACGAGCTCCTGGCGACCGCCGACCGCCGCCTCTACGAGCAGCGCGGCATCGCCCTGCGCTAGACCCTAACCCCTTCGCGAGCGCGTTCTACCCCTTCGCGAGCGCGTTCTTCAGGTGCTCGATCGGCGGGACCGGCGTCGGATCGACGTTGCGTAGGACGGCGAGGTACACCGACACCAGATCGCCGAGCAGCACCAGCGAGATCAGTCGCTCCATTCGTGTCTCGCCGACGCTGTCGACGCGGAAGGTCGCGGCGGCATGGCCGGCGATCAGCCCTCGCGTGAGCTCGATCCGCTGCCGGATGCGGGGGTGAAGGTCCGAGTCGTCGAGGAACACGGCGCTGAAGCGGCCCACCTCGGCGGCTCCCTGCCACCCCACGATCTCGTTGTGGTCGAGCTCGGGCAGTTCGTGCGAGAAACAGGGCGACTTCGCGTTCTCGTTGATCTGTGTCTTCCACCGGTAGGCGATCGGCGCGGTCAGGCCGGCACCCGCGATCTGCGGCGTGGTTCCGTGCAGCCAGCGGGCGAGCTCCTTGGCGAGGCCGTGCTCGGGACCCCCTGGGCCCCATTCGGAGACCAGCCGCTCGGCGTGGGCGGCGGCCACGTCGACTTCCGCGTGCAGTCGATCTCCCGTACCGGATGCTCCTGCGACCTCGAGCGCCACCACCAGCGAGTAGGCGACGGCCGCTCGCGGCTGAAAGCCACCCGGGAGCGGGACCACCGGAACACCGTCCGCCCGGGCGTCCTCGGCCAGTCGGCCGCCGGTCGTGGCGACGATGCGGCGTGCCCCCAGCGCGCCCGCGGCCTCGTACAGCGCCAGCGTCTCCTCGGTGTTCCCGGAGTAGCTGGCGCACAGGACGGTCGTGTCCGGTGTCGTCCACGCGGGCAGCGCGTAGCCGCGGGCGAGGACGATCGGTCGCGAAGCGCGATCCCCCAAGGCGGCCCTGGCCAGCGACCCGCCGATCGCCGACCCGCCCATCCCGGCGACGACCAGACCGCCGGGAGCGTCGTGGGGCTCGAGTTGCGCGGATTCCACCCGCCACAGCGCGTCTCGGAGCTGGTCGGGAAGCCCGACGACGTCGCCCATCATCCCCGCGCGGTCGACGGACGCGATCGCCTCCCGCCCCAGATCGGCCGTGGTGGTCAAGGCTTGATGGCTCCCTCGGGAAGCTCCACGCCGGGGAAGATACGCGCGCCGGGCGCCAGGACGTTGTTCGGTCCGATCCTCGCCCCCGCGCCGATCACGACGTCACCCTCGATCTGGCAGTGTTCGCCGATCGTCACAGACGGGCCGATGATCGAGCCCTTGACGGTGCTGCGGGCCCCGACGCTGGTCCCGTCGAGCAGGACCGAACTTTCCACGTGCGCTTCCTCGCGCACCGTCACGTCGCGACCCAGCACCGTCCGCGCGCCGACGATCGCGTTCCGTTCGATCAGCGATCCCGCTCCCGCGACGGTCGGCGCGACGATCCTCCCCTCGACGGTTGCGCCCTCCACGAGCGCGAGCCCGGTGGCTTTGAGCCTCTGCCCGATCTTCGTGGTGACCCTGCCCTCGAGAATGTCGAACGTAGCTTGCAGGTAGCGCTCGGGCGTGCCGATGTCGAGCCAGTAACCGCTTGCGACATACCCGAACAGCCCGGTGCCGATGAGCTCGGGGAACACCTCGCGCTCGATCGAGATGTTCGCTCCCGCGGGACCCATCAGATCGAGGACGTCGTGCTCGAGGATGTAGGCGCCGGCGCTGACGAGATTGCTCTCGAGCGGTCCCGCCCCCGGCTTCTCGATGAACTCCGTGACCGCGCCGTCGGCACTCAGGCCGACCAGCCCGTACGCGGAGGGATCCTCGACGCCGATCAGCGCAAGCGTCGCCCGGGCCCCGCTTCGCTCGTGCGCCGCCAGCTGTGCGGTCAGGTCGAGGTCGGTCAGCACATCGCCGTTGAGCATCAAGAACCGCTCGTCGAGCAGGTCTTCCGCGAACTTCAGCGCGCCCCCGGTGCCGAGTGGATGGGGCTCTTCTCGGTAGCGCAGCCGGATCCCCAGCGCCGAGCCGTCGCCGAGGACGGCGCGCACGCCGTCGGACATGAATCCGCAGCACAGGATCACGTCGTCGACGCCGTGGCCGGCCAACCACTCCAGCATGTAGACGATGAATGGGCGATCGACGAGCGGAACCACCGGCTTGGGAATCGTCAGGGTCAACGGGCGAAGCCGCGTCCCTTCCCCCCCAGCCAAAATTAGAGCCTGCAATTCACCCCTCCTGGTGTCCCTCGCGACCGCTAGCGGCCGATGCCCTCGTATGCGAATCCCGCTGCCCGCGGTCTGCCGGGATCGATGAAGTTGCGTCCGTCGACCACCAGCCGACCCGCCATCCGCTCGGCCGCTGCACTCCAGTCGAGCTCGGCGAACTCGGGCCACTCGGTCACCACCACGCAGGCGTCGGCCCCTTCGAGCGCTGCCAGCGCCGAATCCGCGAACTGGACCCCGACCATCAGCTTGCGCGCCTCGGGCTCGGCGACCGGATCGTAGGCCCGCACCTTCGCGCCGTCGGCTTGCAGCCGCGCGGCGAGCACCAACGATGATGCCTCGCGCATGTCGTCGGTGTGGGCTTTGAACGCCAGCCCCAGCAGCGTCACCGTCTTGCCGACCAACGAGCCGAGATGCTTCTGCAGCTTCGCGATCACCCGCCGCTTCTGCAGCTCGTTGACCTCGATCACCGACGTCAGCAGCTGGAAGTGATAGCCGGAGTTGCCGGCGAGTTGCTTGAGGGCCGAGACATCTTTCGGGAAGCAGTTACCGGAAACTAGAGCATCGGACGTCACGACCGTGTGGGCGTAGACGACCTCCATGGAGTAGACCGCTCCGCCGCACGGCTGGCGATCGGCAGATGTGACCCTGACCCACGCTGGGCTCTCGGCGAACCGTCGATAGCCGGTGGGAGCGATCCGTTTCTGCTGGCGAGCGATCGACGCAAGAGCTCCGGGGCGATCACGCGCGGGGACCAGCTCGATCGCCCGCTCGACCTGGTCCGCCCCGGCAATCCGGATCCAGTGCGTGTCCTTCGTCGATTTCATCACGCGACCGGTGCGCTGCGAGGCGACGACTCCGAGCGACGCAAGCAGGCGCAATACGCCGTCGGCGAGCTCGTCGCTCACCGTCCCGAGCTCGATCGCCACACTCGGGCCACCATTGACCAGCGACCACGAGCCGTCGCCTTCGAACAACCCGGACAGGAGAGCCCACTTCGCAGCGTCGGGCTGCTCCCAGATCAGATCCGGCAGCCGTTGCTCATAGCTGGTGCGGCCGAGTCCGAGCACGCTGGTCCACCAAGAGCCGACCAGCCGCGATGCGACCTCGACCCGGCGCGAGGTGGGCGTATCGAACTGCCTGGCCCGTACGTTCTGACGCAACCAGTATGCGACCACCTCGTCGGCCAGGTGCTGCTCACGCGACGGGTGAAAGGACCACTGGACCCGGCAGCGGTTGCTCGCATCAAGCGAGGTGTTCCCTTCGGCGAGATAGAGTCCCACGACCCGCCAGAAGGTGCCGTCCAGCTGGATCTCGCTCCGGGGCTGGTTACCGTTCTTGGTGGTGCTGATCGTCGACCCCTCGTAGTGGAATGTCTGCGAGGGCCAGCTCGTCGAGCCGCAGCGTCCCGGTGCGCTTTACCCCACCCGTCCGCGCAGCGACCGAGCGCGAACGCCCAAACACCGCGCGTCGATCCTCGATCGGCCGCCGCGTCAGCGCATCGATCGCCACTCTCCGCGGCCGGACAATCAGCTGTTGGGGCGACAGCTCCGCTGCCTCTGCGGCCGCCATCAGGGACGCGACCCTCGTGCCGTCCGATTCCCCCCCGTGGCCCAAGGCAATCGGGACCCAATCGCCGGGGGTCAAATCGGCCGCGAGCTTGAAACGGGCCTCGCCGCCGTGCCCATCGCCCACGATCCAGCCGTGATCGGGCGTACACCGCACGCTCCGCCCCATCTTCGTGCGGACCTCGACGAGCTCGCCCTCGTAATCCCGGCGCGTCAGGCACATCACCGGTAAGAACAGTGGCTCCTCCCCCCCGGGAATCCACGACAGGACCTCGAGGTTGGGGGGCTCGATCAACCCGAGTTCGAGCTCCTCCTGCTCCGCCGCGACCCGATTCCACAGACGCTCGAGCGTGAGCAAGGTCGTTCGTCCGCGATGACGGACCAGCACGGTCTCCTCGCCCGCCAGGCACGAGCCTCCGAATCCGATCCCCGGCTTCAGGAAGTGCGTCCCGATCCGGTGGTCCATGCCCATTCCCCTCGCCACCTCGAGCACGTCGGCGCCCGTCTCCTCGCAGACATTGGCGATCTCGTTGATGAACGAGATCTTCGTGGCCAGGAACGCGTTCGCGGCGAGCTTGATCATCTCCGCGCTGCTGATGTCGGTCCGGACCAGCGGCGCGTCGAGCGCCGCGTAGAGCTCCACGACCGCGTCGCCCGCCCAATCGCCGTCGTCGCCGACCACCACGCGGTCGGGCTTGAGGAAGTCCTCGAGCGCGGAGCCCTCCTTGAGGAACTCGGGACAGGAGACGTAGGCGAAACCGGATTTGCCCTGCTCGACGAAGATCCGCCGGATCGCGGCGCCGGTGCCGACCGGCACCGTCGACTTCATCACCAGCGCGTGGCGATCCGAAGCGGGCATCGCATCGACCACCGCGTGGACGCTCGAGAGATCGGCGTCGCCCGAGTAGGTGGGCGGCGTCCCGACCGCCACGAACAACAGCCGTGCGTGCTCGAGCGCGGGAACGAGCTCAGTCGAAAAGTGCAGGCGAGCGCGATTGCGAACCACCGACTCCGAGAGCCCCGGCTCGTAGATCGGAATCTCACCGCGCTCCAGGCGAGCGATCTTCTCGGCGTCGACGTCGACGCACCAGACCTCGCTGCCCAGCTCCGCGAACCCGGCCGCGGTCACCAAGCCGACGTATCCAGTGCCGATTACGGCGATCGGTTCCCGCGCTGAGCTCATGAGGCGGCCAAGGGTACAGACGGGCGGCCCGATGCCCGCCCGCGCCTGCCGGCCGGCTTCTGCTCAGGCTCGCATCAACGATGCCGCGATCCCCAGCATCTGCTGATTGCTCAACGTGTCCGTCAGCGTGTTGGAGATCCAGTACACCCCATGCGGGGTGCGCCACGCGGCCAGCGAGAGCTGGCGGCCGTTGAAGAACAGCATCAGCTGCCTGCCGGCGACCGTCTTGGTCTCGGTGGGGTCGTTGAGGATCGGCGGCGTCTGCCAGCTGGTTCCCTGAACGCCGTAGTACTGCCCGAGCACAGGATTCAGGGCGATGGTTATCCGATAGGCGCTGTAGGGCTTGCCAACCTGGTCGTGGATCGTGTACGCGCGCGGATAGGAGTTGGCCACCGGACCGACCGGGCACGTTCCGTTCGTGCAGTACTGCGAGCCCGCAGCGATCAGGCGCGGAACATAGACCGGGAGGGCCGTGGGCGGCAATGCGCCGGCCTGGGCCCTCGCGTCGGACTCGTCCGCGATCAGGTTCGCGGCCTTCGCGGACGGCGCGGCGCTCACGCGATGTCTGCCCGCTCCCTGACCGCCGCCGCCGGAGGCGGCCGCCGTCGGCCTCATGAACTGCGCAAACACCCGCTGTTCAGCGCCCGCGTCGGCGGTCACGTAGCACGGCGTCTGCGGTGCCGGGGTCCCAGTTGTGGTCCCAGGCGCCGTCGGCGCCGCGGAGTTGCACGGCAGGAAGATCGCCGGGAACGGGAACTGCTTGATCGCGTGGCCAGCCGAGAACGCGACCAGGTTGAACAGGTTGATGAGGCCGTCGAGCGTATGCAGGTTGTGGTCGGTCTCCGTGTGCGCGCCGAAGATCTTCACCAGCTTCTCGCGGTTTGCCAGCAGCTGCGACCCGCTGTACTGGCTCTTGGCCCAGCGCAGGAAGTCCTGCTGGCGAGCATTGCGCACGAGATCGTTGTCGGTGTGCCGGAAGCGCACGAACTCCAGCGCATCGGTCCCGCACAGCTTCTGGTAACCGGGCTGGATGTCGATGCTCGAGTAGTCCGTGTAGGCGGTGTTGTTGTAGTAGCGACGGTCGACGTCCGTGTACACGCACCCGATCGCGTTGACCAGGTCCTCGAAGCCACCGAAGTTCACGTCGATGATGTGATTGACGTGAAGGCCCGGGAACACCTGCTGTTTGAGGACCTTCAAGAGCAGGTTCGGGCCCCCGAGCGAGTAGGCCGCGTTGAGCTTGTCGGTGGCGATCCCTCCTGCTTCGGGAATCTGGACCTTGAGGTCGCGGGGCACCGACAGCAGGTTGATCGTCGAGGAGTCCGGGTTCAGGCGGACGAGCATCATCGTGTCCGTGTTCGCGGAACTGAAGGGCTCGCCGGCGCGGTGATCGGAACCGATCAGCAACAGCGTCTGCGGGTTGCCCGGATTGGCAATCGTCACGTTCGCGTTCTTGATCACCGGCGAGAGGGACAGGTCCACCGCAAACTGCTTGAACTGGAGCAGGCCCGCGACGGCGGTCGTGGTGGCCGTGAACGCGATCACGACCAGCGCCCCGAGCGCGAACCGCCACAGCATCCCGCGACGGGAGTCGGGGATCAGTCTCACGCCAGGCCGCCCTGGATCGATTCCGGCATCGAGATCGAGTCGGTGATCTCACCGTTGCGGCTCGGACTCTCCTCCAGCCACAACGGCAGCGCCCGCACGAAGTCGCCGAGGGCGCGCCGGTAGCGCGCCAGGGAGGCCACGGAGACCCACTCCTCCGGCCCGTGATGACCGCCGCCGGCCGGGCCAAATTCGACCGCGGGGATCCCCGCCCCGAGAAACGCCGCCGCGTCGGAGGCGCCGTCGCGCCCGACGCTCATCGTTTCCCGATCAGGAGCCGATCGCGACACGGCATTGCGCAGGGCGCGGACATACGGGTCGGTGCGCGAGACCGTGACCGGCGGGTAGATGAACGTTCGCATCACCTCAATCCCGGCGATCGTGCGGACCTGCTCGAGAATCTCTTCGGGGTCTTGCCCGGGCAGATAGCGGACGTCGACCGCCATCGTGCACAGATCCGGCACCATGTTGAGCGCGTCCCCTCCCGCGATCCTGCCCAGGTTGACCGATGGACAGTCGAACAGCTCCGAGGATTCGCGGGTGAACGGGAGCGATTCAATCGCCCGGAACACGTCGATCGCCCTCAGCACCGCGTTCTCTCCGAGCCACGGCGTCGAGCTGTGCGCAGCCCGGCCGTGCACCTCGATCCGCATCACCACGACGCCTTTGGCCTCGACCCCGATGTGGAGGTCCGTCGGCTCCCCGGTGATCGCGAAGTTGCCGCCGAGCCCGCGCTGGACGATCCCGTCGGTGGAGCGCTCGTCGAGCTCTTCGGATTCCTCATCCGGTACGCAGGTCAGGCGGACCTGAACCCGCTCCTGCTGCTCGATGTCCTTGAGCGCGCACATCATCGACGCCAGCGCGCCCTTCATGTCATAGGCGCCGCGCCCAACCAGCTTGTCGCCCTCGAGTCGAGGCTCGAACTGCTCCGGGCGCGCCGGCACCACGTCGAGGTGGCCGTGGAAGACCACGCACGGGACGCCCTCACCGCGTGGACCGACCTCGGCCACCAGCACCGGCAGCCCGTTGTGCTCGTGATCGCGCACCTCGATATCGCGGGATTCGAGCCAACCCTTGACGAATCCTGCGGCCGCAACGATTGCATCTGGCCGCGACGTGTCATAGCCGATCAACCGCTCCGCCAGGATCAGTTCGTCGAGCATTCCGAAAATGAGGATAAGAGCCGAGCTGTTCTAGAGCTAAGTGGCGATCCGCAGAAACGTTTCCCAGCGCCGCTTGTCACGCTGGGCCACCCGCTGGCGTTCTGAGTCATCGCCCGCGGATTCGAGCTCGTGCTCAGCCCGCTGCAACCGATCGCGCAGCTCACCGGCGTCGAGTTGGTCCGGCTGGTGGGCCTCCTCGACGAGCACCAACACGCGGTTGTTCGCAACCTGCATGTAGCCCTCGGCCTGCGCGAAGGAAACGACCTCGGACTCGCTCCGGTACAACCGCAGCTCCGCTGGATCGAGCATCGCCAGCAGCGGCTGATGGTGTGCCAGCACGCCGATCGAGCCGACCGCGGTCCGGGTCGAGACCATCTCGACTTCGTCGTTGAACGCCTCGCCCTCAGGCGTAAGGACCTCGACCTTGAACTTCTCGTGCGCCATCAGGAACGGCTACTCCTCGTCGCCGTCGCCGTCGCCGTTCGCTCCACCGCTGTCCTCGTCGCGCTCTCCGCGGCTCTCGGAATCGCGACGCTCGCCCTCCTCGCGGCCCTCGGGCTCGCGGCGCTCGCCCTCGTCGCGCTCGCCGCCGTTCTGCACCTCGCGCCCCTCGCCGTCCTCCTGCTCGGATTGCGCGGCCTCCTCCTCACCGCTCCCGGCCTCCTTGGTGACGTCGTCGATCGTTCCCTTCAAGAAGAACGCGCGCTCCGGCACGTCGTCGTGCTTGCCGTCGAGAATCTCCTTGAAGCCCCTGATCGTCTCCGCGATCGGAACGAACACGCCCGGCGTGCCCGTGAACTGCTCGGCGACATGGAATGGCTGGGACAGGAACCGCTCGAGCCTCCGGGCTCGGTTCACCGTCACGCGGTCCTCGTCGGAGAGCTCCTCGATCCCGAGGATCGCGATGATGTCCTGGAGGTCGCGGTAGCGCTGCAGCACCTGCTTGACGTCATTGGCGACGGCGAAGTGCTCGTCGCCGAGGATCTCGGCCTTGAGGATCGTCGAGGTCGAGTCGAGCGGATCGACGGCCGGGTAGATCCCCTTCTCGGCGATCGACCGCGACAGCGTGGTGGTCGCGTTGAGGTGGGCGAACGCGGAGGCTGGGGCCGGGTCGGTGAGATCGTCGGCCGGCACATAGATCGCCTGGATCGAGGTCACCGAGCCGTTTCGGGTCGAGGTGATTCGCTCCTGCAGCTGCCCCATCTCCGACTCGAGCGTCGGCTGGTAGCCGACCTGCGAGGGCATCCGGCCGAGCAGCGCCGAGACCTCCGAGCCGGCCTGCACGAAGCGGAAGATGTTGTCGATGAACAGCAGCACGTCCTGGCCTTCGTGATCGCGGAAGTACTCCGCCATCGTCAGGCCCGACAGCGCGACCCGCATACGCGCTCCCGGAGGCTCGTTCATCTGTCCGAAGACGAGCATCGTCTTCTCGAGCACCCCCGACTCCTTCATCTCGAGCCACAGGTCGTTGCCCTCGCGCGAGCGCTCGCCGACCCCGCAGAACGCAGACAGGCCGCCGTGCTCCTGGGCGAGGTTGTGGATCAGCTCCTGGATGATCACGGTCTTGCCGACGCCGGCGCCCCCGAACAGGCCGACCTTGCCGCCCTTCGCATAGGGCGCCAGCAGGTCGATCACCTTGATCCCCGTCTCGAACATCTCGGTGGTCGGCGTCAACGCCTCGACGGTGGGCGCTTCGCGGTGGATCGGCCAGCGCTCGACGTTGTCGTCGAGCGGCTCACCGAGGTCGATCGGTTCACCGAGCAGGTTGAAGATCCGCCCCAGGGTCTCGGTACCGACCGGGACCGTGATCGGCCCGCCGGTGTCGATCACCTCCGTGCCCCGGGACAGCCCGTCCGTGCTGTCCATTGCCACCGCGCGGATCCGGTTGTCCCCGAGGTGCTGCTCGACCTCGCAGATCAGCCATTCGTCCTGCGCGGCCGCGATGTCCTCGTCCTCCTCGGAACGCGCCGCCTCGGGTCGGTGGACCTTGATCGCGTGGTTGATCTCGGGCAGCTTGTCCGAGAACACCGCCTCGATCACGACGCCCTGGATCTCCTCGATCCGGCCGATGTTCTCGGTGCGCTGCTCGGTGGTCTCTGAAGTCTCTTCTGTGGTCGCTGCCATGTCGCTCTCCAGTCTAGGGTTCAGTGGTCGTCAGCGTGGAACACGGCCACTAGCCGGCGAGCCCTTCAGCCCCGGCGACGACTTCCATGATCTCCTGCGTGATCTCAGCTTGGCGGGCCCGGTTCATCTCCAGCGTCAGGCCGCTGATCAGCTCGCTGGCGTTCTCGGACGCGTTTCGCATCGCGGTCATCCGCGCGCCGTGCTCGGACGCCGTCGACTCCAGCAGCGCTCGATAGATCGAGATCTCGACGTAGTCGGGAACCAGGCGCTTGAGGATCTCCTCTGGATCCGGCTCGTAGTCCACCAGCGCACGGTGCTCGGGCTGCTGCTGCTCCTCCTCTGAGTCCTCGTCTTCTTCCTCGAGCACGGTCGCCTGTTGCAGTGGGAGCAGCGTCTCCCGGCGAACCACCTGGGAGAGCGGCGAGATGTAGCCGTTGTAGAAGACCTCGACCTGATCGACTTCTTCGTCGACGTACGCGGCGATCAGCCGTTCCGCGATCCGGCGCGCGTCGGCATACGACGGGCGGTCGGTGAACCCGGTGAAGCCCTCGGCGAGGTCCAGGCCCCGGAAGCTGAGCGATGACGCGGGCCGCCTGCCCGATGCGAAGTAAATCGGCCTTCGACCCTCAGCATTGTGCCTGCGCCCGGCGGCCACGCCGGCCCGGACGATGTTGGAGTTGAAGGCGCCGGCGAGGCCCCGGTCCCCGGCGACGAGCAGCAGTCCCACATGGTTGACCTGGTCTCGCTCGGCCAGGATCGGGAGCGCCGGGACGTTCCCGGCCGCCTCGGCAGCCTGCCTGGTCATCCGGCGGATCGCGCTGGCGTAGGGCCGCAGCGCCTCGATCCGCTGTTCGGCGCGGCGCAGCCGGGCCGCCGCGACCATCTCCATCGCACGCGTGATCTTCTGGATGTTCTTGACCGCGCCGATGCGGTTGCGAACGTCGCGCTGCGTCGTGGCCATGCGTGACTGGACCGTCCAGCGGCGCTATGCCGCCTCGGCCTCTTCCTCCTTCTCCTCTGATCGCTGGTCGGACTCTCCCTCGCGTCGCTGCGCCGAGCGGGGCTCATCCTCGTCCTCGTCGAGCGGGTGCCCCTCCTCGTCGAGGTCAAAGCCGAAGTCCTCGGCGAACTGGTGCACGGCTTGCTCGGCCTGGGCCTGGGTCTCCTCGCTCCAGTCACCCTCGGCGATCTTCTTGAGGAGCTCGGGCTCGTTGCCGCGCACCGACTCGGTGAGATCGGTCAAGAACCGCTCGACCTTGTCGACGACGATCCGGTCGAGGTAGCCGTTGGTGGCGGCATAGATCTGGATCACCTGGTCCTCGACCGCCAGCGGGCGGCGCTCGGCCTGGTTGAGCGTCTTCACCAGGCGCTCGCCCCGGGACAGCGTCCGCTGCGTCTCGGGGTCGAGTTCGGAGCCGAATTGCGAGAACGCCTCGAGCTCGCGGTACTGGGAGAGCTCCAGCTTCAGCCGTCCCGCGACCCTGCGCATCGGCGTGATCTGGGCGTTGCCGCCCACGCGTGAGACGGAGATGCCGACGTTGATCGCGGGACGCACGCCGGAGTAGAAGAGCTTTGGTTCGAGGAAGATCTGGCCGTCGGTGATCGAGATGACGTTGGTCGGGATGTACGCCGAGACGTCTCCGGCCTGGGTCTCGATCACCGGCAGCGCGGTCAGCGACCCGCCGCCCAGGTCGTCGTTGAGCTTCACCGCTCGCTCGAGCAGCCGCGAGTGCAGGTAGAAGACGTCGCCCGGATAGGCCTCGCGTCCCGGCGGGCGGCGCAGCAACAGCGACATCTGGCGGTACGCGTAGGCGTGCTTGGTGAGGTCGTCGTAGACGACCAGTGCCGCCTTGCCGTTGTAGAGGAAGTGCTCCGCCATCGCGCAGCCCGCATATGGCGCCAGGAATTTGATCGGGGCGGACTCGTCGGCGGCCGCCATCACGACGATCGTGTTCTCCAGGGCGCCGGCCTCCTCGAGCGTGCTCGCGAGCGCGACCACCGTGGACTTGCGCTGTCCGATCGCGACGTAGACGCAGATCAGGTCTCGATCCTGGTTGTTGATGATCGAGTCGATGGCGATCGCGGTCTTGCCGGTCTGCCGGTCGCCGATGATCAGCTCGCGCTGGCCGCGGCCGATCGGGATCATCGAGTCGATCGCCTTCAGACCGGTGAGCATCGGTTCCTTGACCGGCTGACGCTGGACGACGCCGGGCGCCTTGTGCTCGGCGGGCCGCAGCTCGCTGGTGTTGATCTCTCCCTTGCCGTCGAGCGGGTTGCCGAGCGGATCGACGATCCTGCCGAGCAGCTCCTCGCCGACCGGGACCTCGAGCAGCCGCTTGGTCCGCCTGACCGTGTCTCCCTCGACGATCTTCTCCCATTCCCCGAACAGCACCGCACCGACGTTGTCGGACTCGAGGTTCAGCGCCAGCGCGGTGACTCCGTGGGGCAGCTCGAGCATCTCGTAGGACATGCAGTTCTCGAGACCATGGATCCGGCTGATGCCGTCGGCCACGGACAGCACGGTCCCCACCTCGGTGAGGTCGGCGCCGTCGGTGTCGAGGCCTTCGATCCGGTTCTTGAGGATTGAGGTGATCTCGTCGGGCTTGATTTGCATGGAGTGGCTCCTTGACAGGCGCGGCTCGCTGGTTCGCTACGCCTGCGCGACTTGCTTTCGAAGTTGGTTGAGTCGGTTCCTGATCGATGCGTCGAGGATGAAATTGCCAACTCGAAGCACGATTCCACCGAGGATCTCGGGATCCACGTTGCTCGAGAGCTCCACCTCCCGGCCGGTCTGCTCGCCGATCCGCTCGCCGATGCTCCGCACGGTGGACTTGTCGAGCTCGATCGCGCTGGTCACCTCGACGGGCAGCAGCTTGTGTTCCTCGTCCCAGTGCTCCTCGTAGCGAGTCCGAATCCGGAAGATCGCCGGCATCCGGTGGCGCTCGATCAGCGCCTGCAGGAAGTTCGTGAAGATCGGTTCGGCGCCATCGACCGCGCGCTCCAACCCCTGCTTCTTCTCCTCGGTCGAGAAGTACGGCGAGAAGAAGAAGACCGCGACGTCGCGGTTGTCGTGCAGGGCGTCGGCGAACTGGCCGAGCTGCTCGTGCACCTCGTCGATGACGCCGTGCTCCTTGGCGACCTCGAACAGCGACCGGGCGTAGACCTCGGCGATCTCTTCCACTAGCCCTGGCCTCCGGAGCTAAGAGCGCTGAAGTCGAGCTCGCTCAACGCTTCGCCGACCAGCCGCTCCTGGTCCTCGTCGGTGAGGATCTTGCGCGTCACCTTCTCGGTCGCCAGCACGGTCAGGTCGGCAACCTCGCGGCGGATCTCCTGGATCGCGCGGCGCGTCTCGGATTCGATCTCGCGACGTGTCTGCTCCATCAGCTGCTCGCGCCTGGCCTTGGCCTCGGCTTCGGACTCACGCTCGTGGGTCTCCGCCGCCTTGCGGGCGCGCTCGATGATCTGCTCCCCCTGCCCGCGAGCCTCTTTGAGCCGCTCGCGGTACTCGGCGAGGATCTCGTCGGCCTCGTGGCGGACCCGCTCGGCGTGGTCGATCGAGTCTTCGATCGCCGTCTGCCGGCGGTCGAGCGCCGCGGTGATTCTCGGGAAGGCGAGCTTGTAGAGGATGTACATCGAGATCACGAACAGCAGCAGCGTCCAGATCATCAGGCCGACGTTGGGCGTGATCAGGAAGGAGCCGCTCGAGGCGGCGGGGATCAGGACCGCGGGCGTCATCACTTGAGCACGTAGGAGAGCAAGCCGGCGACGAGGCCGTAGAAGAACACCGCCTCGGTCAACGCGAACCCGAGCCACTGGATGCTCGTGATCTCGTCTCGCATCTCCGGCTGGCGGGTAACGGCCTCGATGACCTTGCCGAAGATGATTCCGATGCCGACGCCGGCGCCGACGGCGCCGAGCCCGCCGCCGATCCCGATCCCAAGCCCCGCCCCGACCCCCGACGATGACGCCGCGAACGTGAGGATGTGTGTAAGCACTAGCACTTTCGAAGCTCCTTCTTTTCAGTTAGTGGTGGGTGACAGCGCCACCGATATAGATGGCGGAAAGGGTCGCGAAGATGAACGCCTGCAGCGTCGCCACGAGCCCGAGCTCGAACAGGTAGACCGCGATCCCGAACGGAAGCGTGAACCAGCCCAGGAACTGGAGCCCCAGGATCACCCCGAGTCCGCCTGCCATGAACAGGATGATCAGGTGTCCCGCGAGGATGTTGGCGAACAGCCGGATTGTCAGCGATAGCAGCCGCATCAGCGTCGAGATGATCTCGAGCCCTCCGATCAGCACCGCCATCGGTCCGTGGATGCCCGCCGGGATCAGGCTCTTCAGATAGCCGATCGGCCCCTGCGCCCTAACCCCGACCACGTTGAAGGAGACGAACACGACCAGCGCCAGCACCAGCGGGACGGAGATGTTCGCGGTCGCCGCGTACAGCGCGAACGACGGGATCTGTGCGCCGAACACGTTGAACTTCTGCTCCGTGTTGGTCGGCAGCGGGATGTAGCCGATCAGGTTGCAGTACCAGATGAACAGGAACAGGGTCCCGAGGAACGGGAACCACTTTGCCGCCATCGAGTCGGGCATGTTCCCCCTGGTGATGTTGTCGCGCATCAGCGAGTAGATCACCTCGACCGCCGTCTGGATCCGATTCGGCCGCGCATGCATGCGCCTGGAGATCCACACCATCGTCCCGATCGTCAGGATCGCCGCGAGGAACAGATACAGGACCGCCCTGTTGATGCTCAGCACTCCGAGGTTCACCCAGTCGATGAGCTTGAACTCGTTCTGGATCTGGAATGTGTTGTTCCTGTGCTGGGTGATCCCGAACAGCAGGATCAGCAGCACGATCCCGAACAGGTAGAAGCCCGCGATTCCCAGCAGGATCTTTCTGGTTGTGCTCATCGCGACCGGGGCCGGGTTAGTGCGGAACTGCCCAAGTGGACGGTGAATGCAAACACGATCACCGCAAGCGCCGCCAGCCCGTCGTCCTTGCCGCCGGCTCGGCGGACCAGGATGACGGTCAGGGCCAGCGCGAACACGCGACCCAGCATCAACGCGAGCCGCAGGCCGATCTCGCCGCGGGGGTCGCTCATTGCGGCGGCCGCCCGGTCGACGGCGACACCAACGACTCGCAGCAGGATCCAGGCACCCGCACCGATCAGATAGCCGGCCGCCGGGACCCCGATCAGCAGCATGATCGGCGCCCCGAGCACGATCAGCACCACGTCGATGTAGCTCAGAGCCGCCACTGGCGCCTCAGAGGTGGTGGGGGCGCCTAACGACACGGCGTCCGGCTCCGGATCTGCCAGCGATTGGCGAACGGCTGTTTGGCATGTTCTGGATCGGAAGTGTTCAAGCTGTCAAGGGGGTCGGAGGGCCGAGTAGGGTACCGGCGCTACGACGCAGGCATCAGCGTCAAATTCGCCTGCCAGCGGGCGCCGCCGACCGCCGCCTTGGGAGGTCGCCGAGAGCTTGAACGTTAGCGCGACATTAACGCGATCGCGGTGTCGCGGCAGCGGGAGAAGCGTCAACGGACGCCGCTGCTCAGCCGGCCGATCGCCGGCTTCCACAGCTGCCCCTCTGCCCATAGCGCGGCGATCCCGGCTCGCGGCAGCCCCAGAGCCCCCTCATAGACCAGGAATCGCGGCTCCCAGCGCGGAAAGAACTTCGCGTTGAACCGATACAGGCTCTCGATCTGGAAGAACGGGTTGCCGAGCGCGATCAGATTGCCGAGCACTCGCTGGGAGCGACTCTCCGGACTGTGCATCCACTTCGCGAACGCCGCGAAGTTGAGCGACATCTCGGCCAGGCCACGCTCGCGCAGGAGCTCCACGGCCTTCACGACCAGGAATTCGGTCAAGCCGTTTGGCGTGTCCGGGTCGCGCCGCATGAATGACAGGGAGACGGTCTGGCGGCCACAGACGGGCACGAAATGGAGCACCCCTCGGATCGCCTGCTGCTGATCGCGCGCCACCACCACCAGCGTGTCCTCGCTGTGCTGGCCGCGGATCGAGTCCATCGCCATCGAGAAGCCGCGCTCGGGGGCCCCTTCGCGTCCTCGTTCGAGTACCTGCTCGATCGCCTCGAGGGTGCGCGTGTCGAGCTCGCCCAGCTCGTGCAGCCCGGCCTCGTATCCGGCCTTGCTGAGCCGGTGGACCGATTGGCGGACCTTGCGGATCGCCCGTCCCTCCAGCGAGAAGCGCTGGAGATCGACGATCGCCTCGTCTCCGAGATAGATCGTGCGCAACCCGAGCTCCTCATACAACGGGCACAGCTGCTCGCTCGCCCCCACCGCACCGAGCTTCAAACCCCTGGCCTGGGCGAATCCGTGTAGCTCTCCCAGCAGGTCCCCGAACGCCTCCGCTGGGCCGACCGGATCCCCGGACAGCAGCAGCACGCCGTTCTCGATCCGGTAACCGACGAAGGCCCGCTGATCGGAGCTGAAGAAGTAGTGCTTGTCGCTTCGGAGTTTGAAGAACGACAGCGTGTCGGTGCCATGGGTGCGGACGAGCTCGGCGGCGGCCGCCCGGGCGCCGGGCCCCGGCAACGCTCGGGGCGTCGCCAGCGGGCGGAAGATCACGTACGCGATCGCCAGCAGCGCCCCCACCTCGATCAGGTGCACGCTGAGCGGCACCCAAGCGAACGGATGATGAAAGGCGACGTGGTGCTCGAAGTGCAGTGGCCCGCTCTGCCACAGCAGCAGGTCCCCGGTCTCCCGGACCACCGCCCCGAACGACGGGTGGCCCCCGGAGACCCATGCCGCGAGCCCGGTGACGCCGAGCGCAATCGCGCCGAGCACTGGCACGCGCCAGACCGCCGAGCGCAGGGTGATGGGATCGTGGCGGACGCGGAACCCGGCCCGCCCGGCAAACAGCACCATCGCGGTCGCCCAGGTGATCGCCGTTTCCTCGAAGTCGAGGCCCTTGAGCAGGTCGAACAGCCCCAGCGCGACCATCAGCACGATCGCCACCTGCCACGCGCGCCGGCGCCGCTTGAGCAGATACGGCGAGACCATCAGCAGCGCCGCGCCGGCGGGCAGCGCGAGCGCGTGGAACAGCCTCATCGCCGCCACGGGCTCGATGTGCAGCAGCAGGCGCCCGCGCCAGCGGATGTTCGGCGTCAGCGCCGAGGCGATGTTGACCAGGCCGACGAATCCGGCAGCGACCGCGGCAAGCCGCGGCAGCCCACGGGACACACGGTGCGTTGGCATGCTCAGTACTGGAGGGACGGGCGTGATGTGGTGCTCGTGGGGGGCCAATCAGGGCTCATGAGGCGCCACGACCAGTCTGGTCGTATTTACCGCGCCGGCGGCGGTTTGTTACGCCGCTGCGGCCCGCGTTCCTGCCCGCCGCTCTTCCGGCCGTGCCGGGCGCGCCGGCACGGCGCGCGGCAGCCAGAGCGAGAGAACCAGCGCCAGCAGCGGCAGCAGCGCGATCGTCTCGAACACCGCGCGCAGCCCGTGGGCGTCGGCGAGGAGCCCGAGCAACGGCGCGCCGACGCCACCGAGGCCGATCGAGAGGCCGATCGTGACACCGGCCGCGACGCCAAGCCGGCCCGGCAGATACTCCTGACCCATCACGATCGTGACC
Organism: uncultured Solirubrobacterales bacterium; assembly: GCA_963767695.1. Classification (GTDB taxonomy): domain Bacteria; phylum Actinomycetota; class Thermoleophilia; order Solirubrobacterales; family Solirubrobacteraceae; genus Palsa-465. The sequence goes on along the minus strand of CAVYFE010000021.1, from coordinate 118,531 downwards.
GCGAAGGTCGCAATCGTCGCCGCGCCGGCGAACGCGGCGAACACGACCGCCAGCGCCGGGCCGGAGAGCAGGAATCCGACGAGCAGCGCCGGCAGCACGGCCATCGAGCCGGTCAACACCGCCCGGCGACCGAAGCGGTCGGCCAGCGGGCCACCGATCAAGGTTCCGGCCGCACCTCCCAGCAGCATCGCTGACAGCGCGGCATTGCCAAATGCCTTGCTCATGTGGAGGTCGTGGATGAAGTACAACGGGATGAACGTCACCAGCCCGAAGTACACGAAGGAGCGCAACGCGATCACGGTCGCGAGCAGTGCAAACGGCCCCCACGCCTCGTGCTCGTCTCCCTGCTGGACCCTTCCGGAGACCACATCGGTCCGGAACCCCCGCAGTCGCGGTAGCTCGTGAATCAGGACTGCAGCCATCAGCCACGTGGGGATCAGCACGAACACTGTGCCATGCAGGCCGAACGCCAGCATCAACGGCGTCACAAGGACGGGACCGAGCGCGAAGCCCACGTTCCCGCCCACCGAGAAGAGGCTCATCCCGCTGGCGCGGCGGGAACCCGAGACGTAGTTGGCAAAGCGCGAGCCCTCGGGATGGAACGCGGCCACGCCGACGCCGCTGAGCATGATCGCGGCGAACGTCAGCGGGTAGGTCGGGGCGATCCCGGCCAGGGCGATGCCGAGGCCGCCGAGCGCCGGCCCGAGCGGCATCAGCCACGGCAGTGACAGCCGATCGGAGACGTGGCCGAACAGCGGCTGGATGACCGAGCTCGAGATCGTTGCCGCGAGCACCAGCGCCGACGCGGCGGCATAGCTGAGATGCTCGCGCGCGATCAGGAACACGAGCATTGCCGGAATCGATCCCTGCGCGATGTCGGTGAACAGGTGACCGGCCGACAGGGTGGCCATCGCCCGGCGGTCGACGCCGTGCCTCATGGCGACAGTTCCTTGAGGCGCCGCTGGACGGCGCGCCGTCGCTCCACGAGCTCCTTCTCCAGCTGCTCGAGCTCGCGGTGGCGGTCGCGTACGAGGTCCAGCTGGACTGCGATGTGCTCCAGCGACCGTTCGAGGATCCGCTCCTGCGCAGCTGGATCGTCGGTCTGCTGATACTCGCGGCGCAGCTCCGCGCGCGCCGCTTCCGCCTCCAGCAGTTTCGAGAGCTGCTCCAGCGAAAGCCCCAGGAGATCGCGCAGGCGCACGATCTCGCGGACCCGCTCGACGTCGGCCTCGGTGTAGCAGCGATGCTGGCCCTGGACGCGGTCAGCCGCGCCCGGCAGCAACCCGATCTCCTCGTAGTAGCGAATCGTTCGCGGCGTGGTGGCGGTGAGCTCCGCGACCTCGCCGATCCGGAGCGGGCGCTCGACGGTCGTGCTCACGTCAGCGCCGCCTCCGGCTCGACCGCCGCCTGGCGCTCCGTGGGGCGCGCTGCGGCGACGAACGCGCCGAGGAACGAGACAGCGGCAAGGCACCACAGGGCCGTGTGCATGTTCGCGATGAACGGCGTCAGCTGGGCGTCGGAGATGTGGTTGGCAAGCCCCGAGAAGACCGCGAACAGGACCGTCCTCGGTACCGAAGCGGTGACCACGGCGAGCACGAAGGCGATCGAGATGACCGCCCCGGTGTTCTGAACCAGCACTCGCGCACCGGCGGCGATCCCGCGCCGCTGGGCCGGCACCGCTCCCATCATCGCGGCGGTGTTGGGGGAGTTGAACATCCCCGAGCCGATCCCGACCAGCATCATGAACGCGCCCGGCGCCCAGTAGGTGGTGCCACGATCGAGCGTCGTCATCAGCGCGAGCCCCAGCGCGGTTACGAGCATCCCGGCTACGGCCAGGCCACGCGAGCCGCGACGGTCGGCCCAGATCCCCGCCAGCGGTGAGGAGACCAGCATCCCGAGCGCCAGCGGAGCGAGCTTCAGCCCCGCCAGCACCGGCGTGTTCCCCTGGACGCCCTGGAAGTAGAAGACGAACAGGAACATCAGCGCAAACCGCGACAGGCCGTTGATGAACGCGGCTGCGGCGGAGGCCGAGAACAGCCGGCTGGAGAAGATGCTCAGGTCGAGCATCGGCGATCGGTGATGGCGCTCGATCACGACGAACGCCGGCAGCAGCACGGCCGCCGCGGTCAGGCCCGCGATCACGACCGGTGAGCTCCAGCCCGAGATCCCTCCCTTGGAGATGCCGAGCACGAGGCCGGTCAGCCCAACCAGGAAGGTGATCGTGCCGGCGAAGTCAAACGACGTGTCCTGGGAGCGCACTGTGAGCTCGCGCAGCACCAGCCACGCCCACAGGCTCCCGCCGAGCGCAAGCGGGACGTTGAACCAGAACACCCAGTGCCAGGAGATCGCGACCAGCGCGCCGCCGAGCACCGGCCCGATCACCAGGCCGACCGCCGCGACCATCGTGTTGGTGCCCATCGCCAATCCGAGCTGCTCGCGGGGAAAGGCGTCGGTCACGATCGCCGCCGCGTTGGCGAACAGGAACGAGCCGCCGATGCCCTGCAGGATCCGCCACAGGATCAGCTCCGTCCCGGACGAGGCGAACCCGGCCCCCAGGGAGGCAAACGCGAACACCACGAATCCGCAGATGTACGCCTTCTTTCGCCCGAACTGATCCGACAGCCGTCCCGCGCTCAGCACCAGCACGGTCGAGGCAATCATGTACACGAGAATCACCCACACCAGCTCCAGCAGGCTGGTGTGCAGGCTCCGTTCGAGATCGGGCAGCGCGATGATCAGCGTCCCCGAATTGACCGTCGCCAGCAGCATCCCGAGACTCGTGCACGACAGCGCCCACCACTTGTAGGAGTCGTGGCCGGCGTGGACACCGATCCGTCGGCTATGGGGTCGCGTGCTGGGGTGCTCGGGGTGCTTCGACCGTCTGCAGGGTGACCGCCGTCCTCTCGGGGTTCTTACGTTAACGTAAGATAGCAAGCTGCCCGGGTCGAGCGGCTATTCGAACGCGGCGACGGTCGCCAGGATCACGAACGTGGCGATCAGCGCGACCCCTTCGAAGATGGTCGCTTCGCCATCGCCCGTGATCTGCCAGACGATGATGGCGGTGCCGAACAGCGCCCCGATGAACACCGGGGCGATTGCGAACGTGAGCGTAGTCGCGGTCAGCAGCGAAACGAGCACGAGCAGCGGGTACAGGAACGCGGCGATCTGCGCGACCGAGTTCTTGACCACCGAGATCGCCAGGTCGGCCTGTCCTTTGGCCGCCAGCACGATCGCGGCGACATGTTCGACCGCGTTGCCGGCGATCGCGACGATCACCAGACCGGCAAACGTCTGAGAGATGTGGAGCGTGTGGATCGTCGGCTCGAGCGCGTGGACGAACCAGTCGGAGACGAACGCCGAGCCCACCCCGGCCACGGCGAGCAGCCCGACACTGAGCGACGTCGAGAGCTTTGCCTGCTGCGCATCTGCGGCCGGCGCCTGATCGGATCGCAGGTACTGCGCCAGCCAGCAGCCGTAGACGACCAGGATCGCGACCGCGCCGACAATCGAGATCGTCTTGGTGTGGTGGCTGGCGGGGTCATGCGAGGCGATCGCCAGGCCGATCAGGACGATGATGAACGAGGCGACCAACAGCAGCGTCGCGGTGTCGTTCGGAAGTCGGGCGCCGAAGCGCATCACTCCGTCGCGAGAGCGCCGCGCACCGGCCACGATCACCAGCCCGAGCAACAGCAGCGCATTGACGAGGATCGAGCCCAGGAGCGCGGTCTCAGCGACGATCCGCTGACCCGCGTTCAGGGCAAAGATGACGACGAAGAATTCCGGCAGATTGCCGAACGTGGACTGCATGAACCCAGTGATCGGGGCGCTGAACCGCCGTCCCACCTCCTCGGTGGCAAACGACACGACCCACGCCGAGCCGGCCAGCGCGACCATCGCGAGGATGAACGCCAGCACCTCGGAGACGCCATGGGCATAGCGGGCCACGCCCGCCAGGATCGTGGCGACCACGGTCGCCCCGAGAGCGACACGCTCGGTTCGGCCCAGCGCGCTCAGCTCAGCGTCCCGTCATCACCGTGTCGTCGTCGGAATACGGCGGCGCGCAGCAACAAAGCAGAACCAGCGGCTCCTCCCCCGGATTCCACAGTTTGTGCGGCACACCCGGTGCGATCACCACGCAGTCGCCGGCCCGGACGTCCGACTCGTCCTCGCCGAGGCGCATCCTCCCCCCGCCCGCGATGAAGTAGTAGAGCTCCTCCGAGCGCGGGTGATAGTGCTCGGCGGTCTCGGCGCCGGGCGGCACCGTCGCCTCGGCCAGGCTCTGATGGCGGGCCTTCGTCCATGCCGGTCCCGCCAGCTCCCGAATCTGCGAGCCGTCGAGGGTCGTGAACGACTCCAGCTCGCGCAGGTTGGCCTTCTCCACAGGGCGCACTATCGCACCCGATCAAACTCGCCCGTCTCGATGTCGTGCCCGACCTGCCGATCGATCTCGTGCTCGCTGGTGGACGGATCCATCGCCGTCAGCTCTCGCGCGCGCAGTCGCTTGAACTTGAAGATCTCCAGCACGTACACGAGGTAGACGCTCGCCGCAAGCGCCGCCACCCCGAGCGCCGTCAGCGCCAGGACCCAACCGAGGTGGTAGTGATGCGGAGGACCGTGATCGTGGTAGGGGATCAGTCGCAGCGCGACCGCGAGCCCCGCCAGCATCACCGTCCAGCCGTACAGGTAGATGATCGTCTTGCGCTGGCTGAAACCGATCCGCGCCATCCGGTGATGGAAATGGTTGGCGTCCGCCGACCACGGCTTGCGCTTGGACTTCAACCGTTTGGCGATCACGAAGCTGGTGTCCAGGAACGGCACCGCAAGGATGAACAGCGGCACCACCAGGGCGACGACCACGTTCGTCTTCAAGGAGCCGATCACCGCCACCACGCCGAGCAGGTAACCGAGCAGGTTCGCCCCCGAGTCCCCCATGAAGATGTCCGCCGGGGGAAAGTTGTGGAACAGGAATCCCAGTGACGCACCCGCGGTCAGCGCGGCGAGCACGCCGGCCGCGTTCACGTTCAGATCGAAGGCGATGATCGCGAACGCCACCCCGTCGATCGTGCACAGCCCCGCCGCCAGCCCATCAGCTCCGTCAGAGAAGTTGACCACGTTCATCAGCCCGACCAGCCAGATCACCGTGAGCACGCCGCCGGCGTGCGGGAACTGGAAGGCGCCGATGAAAGGAAGCGTCACGTCGGTCACCTTCACGCCGGCGCGCACCGCGATCACGGCCGCCGCGATCTGACCGATCAGCTTTCCGAGCGGAGGCAGATCGCGCGCGTCGTCGATGGCGCCGACGATCGTGATCAGCACCGCCCCGGCCAGCATCGCCCACGTGTCGACGGTCCCGCCCGAACCCCGGGTTCCCACCGCTCGCGGTAGTTTGATCGTCGCCGGCATCCAGATCGCGGCTGCCACGAGCACCCCGACCAGGATCGCCAGCCCCCCCAGCAGCGGCGTGCTGCGAATCGCCAGTCCGCGCTCGCTCGGCATCGCGATCGCGCCGACCCGCCGCGCGATCCGTGCCGCGAGTGGCGTCAGTGCCGCCGCGAGAGCCATCGCGACGACGAAGGCGAGCACGGCGTCGAGGTACCGCATTGCTTCGCCGTAGCATGCCAGCCGGGCAGGATTGGTTCACGCGGATGTCTCGCGAGGCCACGTCGGCAGGGCGACGAGCGTCCGGCCGGGGCCGCCGGCGCCCGGCTCTAGCCAGCCGGCGCCCGGGCCCTAGCCAGCCGGCGCCCGGGCCCTAGCCAGCCGGCGCCTGGGCCCTAGCCAGCCGGCGCGTGAGCCTTGGCCACGGCCAGCGCCTGGGCAATCCGGGCGATCACCGCGATCGGCTCGTCCCACAGTTGGCGCCAGGTGACCCGGATCACGCGGTACCCGGCCGCCGCCAGGACCTGGTCGCGCCGGCGGTCGCGCTCGAACGCGGCGCGATCGTTGTGGAACTCGTAACCGTCCACCTCCACGACCAGCTTCGCATCCGGCCACAGGAAATCGACGAGGAAGCCGTGAAGATGGATGTTTACGAGCGGCAACGGGAGTTCGGCTGCCCGCAACAGATCGCGGAGCCGACGTTCGGCCTTGGAGCGGGCGAAGCCGGTGGCGCCCTCGTGATCGAGCAGGCGCCGGAGCCGCCCCGTCCCCGATCGTCCCGGCGCCCGCTCCAACGCTGCTCGCAATTCGTGAGGGTCCGCCAGTCCCCGTCCGGCGGCCGCGCCCACGGCCTCCTCCAGCTCGGCGTCCGAGCTGTCGCCGGCGAGATCGAGAAGCGCGCGGGCCGGAGCGGTGACCGGAAGGCGCTGACAAGCTCGCAGGTCGAGGCGGTCGAGACCGCGAACCCGGTGAAGCCGCACGCCAGGGCGCGGATGCCGGTCCTTGCCGACGATCGTCAGCGTCAGCTTCGCCGGACGGGTCTCGATCAGACCCCACACGAACGCAGCACTCCGGTGGCTCAACACGGCATGCCCTCGGTAATACAGGATCACCGCCATCTCCTCCCCGAACGCTTCGAGGTGGTTCCGACCAACCAGGTACACGCCTGGATAGCGCAGGTACAGCCGGCCGTTCGTCAGCCGGTGCGAGATGGCGCCCCGGCCAAGACCGGCCGCCAGCAGCTGCTCGCGCATGGCAAAGCCTTTCTGCAGCGCCGCGAGGCGCTCGATTTCGCGCTCACCCCGTCCGATGACCTGCACAGGAGCCCAAACCGGTGCCGCGACCGGCAATCTGGACATCTGAACACGATTCTCGTGTTGCGTTGCCCATTTCCCGCCGCGCGAGGGTGATTTGGGCTCCGGAGCAGGTTGGGCTGACGCCATCCGCCGGAGTGTGAGCCGAAACCGCCCCGATCTCGCCGAAGACCAGCGAACTTGGCGCAGAGGCGTCACGCCCCGATCCAGAGATGTATCGAAGGCGCCCCGCCCCCCGGTCAAGACGCCACGCTCGTCTAGGCCTCCCGCCACCGCCAGAGCCAAACCCCCCCTTTCCCAAAATCACCCCGCAAGAGCCGACCGCCCCACCGGGCGACCAAGCCTCACACCGTCACAGACGCCCCGAGCCCCGCATACAGCGGGTGTCGCTCGGCCACGGCGGCCGCTCGTTCCGCCAGCTCGCCGTGCCGGGCCTGAAAGTCCCCCGGTTGCAGCGCCGACGCGATGATCCTCCCGATCTCCACGAAGTCCTCTACCTGCAGTCCGCGAGTGGCCAGCGCCGGCGTGCCGATCCGCAGCCCCGAGGAGACCGCCGGCGGCCGGGGATCGAATGGGACGGCGTTGCGGTTGACCGTGATCCCGACGGACGCCAGCCGGTCCTCGGCCTGCTTTCCGTCCAGCTCCGATTCCCGCAGATCGCACAGGACCAGATGCACGTCGGTTCCGCCCGTCAGAACATTGACCCCGCCGCCGGCATTGAGCAGCTCGCGCGCCACCGCGCGCGCGCCGGCGAGCGTCCGCTCCTGACGCTCGCGGAACGGCTCGGACATCGCGATCCGCAGCGCCACCGCCTTGCCCGCGATCACGTGCTCGAGCGGGCCGCCCTGCTGGCCGGGAAACACCGCGGAGTTGATCCTCTTCGCGTACTCCTCCTTGCAGAGGATCATCCCGCCGCGCGCGCCGCCGATCGTCTTGTGGATCGTGGTCGTCACCACGTCGGCGAACGGCACCGGGTTCGGGTGCAGGCCGGCGGCGACGAGCCCGGCAAAGTGCGCCATGTCGACGACCAGGTGAGCGCCGACGGAGTCCGCGATCTCGCGGAACAGCGCGAAGTCCAGGACCCGCGGATAGGCCGACCAGCCGGCGAGGATCACCTTCGGCCGGCGCTCCTCCGCGATCCGCTGCACCTCGTCCATGTCGATCAGGCTGGATTCGCGGTCGACGTGGTATGGCGCGATGTCATACAGGCGGCCCGAGACGTTGATCTTCATCCCGTGCGTGAGGTGCCCCCCGTGCGCGAGCTCGAGGCCCATCATCGTGTCGCCCGGCTGCATCAGCGCGAAGTAGACGGCGGCGTTTGCCTGCGCGCCGGCGTGTGGCTGCACGTTGGCATGCTCGGCGCCGAACAGCGCCTTGGCACGGTCGATCGCCAGCTGCTCGGCGATGTCGACGTACTCGCAGCCGCCGTAATAACGCTTGCCCGGATACCCCTCGGCGTACTTGTTGGTGAGCACCGACCCCTGGCATTCGAGCACGGAGACCGGCACGAAGTTCTCCGAGGCGATCATCTCGAGCGTGCTCTGCTGACGCTCGAGCTCCGCTCCCAGTACCTCGGCGATCTCCGGATCGACATCGGCCAGTGGCCGGTTGAAGAAGTCGGGCGGCAACTCGACGTTCACGACTGGCGACGATACCAGCGGGAGTGGCGGTGGCGAAAGTGCCTGCTGCCTCACTCGAGCGCCGCGCCGAGCTCCTCCGCGCTCACCGCCCCCGCCCGCACCACCGACCACGAGCCGTTGGCCTCGTAGCGCCGCAGGTCGAGGACCGTTGAGGGCGTGCCGGGCAGCTCTCCGCCGTCGATCACCAGATCCGCGGCGGCCCGGAGCAGCTCGGGCACATCCGCCAGGCGCCGCGGGTCCGGACCGGCGGCGCGGTTAGCGCTCGACTGGAGCGCCGGCCATCGGACGCCGGCCAGCAGATCCATCCGGGGTACCCGCAGCCCCAGGGTCGAGGGGTCATCGCCGCAGGCCAGGCCAAACCGCCCGAACGGGTTCGCCACCAGCACCGTCACGCCGCCGGGCAGCAGCCGGCCGATCGCTTCGCGCGTGCGTCCGCCGATCTCGGGCAGCGCAGCCAGCGCCAGCTCGACGTCGAAGAACATCACCGCCGACGGCTTCGCGAGCGGCCGTCGCTTGAGCAGGTAGAGCCGCTCGACCGCAAACCGGTTCGCCGGATCGCAGGCGAGCCCGTAGACGGTGTCCGCGGGGAACAGAGCCAGCCCTCCGACGGCCAGGCACCGTTCGAAGTCCCGCGACGAGCCGGCGGCGCTCACCGCCGCCCGACGAGCACCCGCTCGTGACCCGCGAGATCCCGCAACCGCTCGACCGAGCGAAGTCCCGCCCGCTCGAGCAGCTCCGAGACCGCCGGCGCCTGATCGAACCCCACCTCCAGCGCCACCAGTCGTACTCCCTCGGCCATCCCGAGCAGGCGGCGGACGACCTCCAGCCCGTCATCCCCGCCGAACAGCGCCAGCTCCGGCTCATGACGCGAGATCTCGGGCGGCAAGGCAGCGGCAGCGGCGCGGGCCACGTAGGGCAGGTTCGCCAGCACCGCGTCGATGCGCTGATCGATCCCCCGCAGCAGGTCGGCGCGGCGGAACCGCACGTCCAGGCCCAGCCGCGCGGCGTTCGCGCCCGCCACCGCCAGCGCATCCGGGTCGAGGTCCGTGGCCACGATCGAAAGGTCCGGCCGCTCGTCCTTCAGCGCCAGCGCGATTGCGCCGCTGCCGGTGCCCACATCGACTACGCTCGACCCGGCGTCGAGCGAGCACCCGACCTCGACCAGCAGTTCGGTCTCCGGCCGGGGAATCAGCACCCTGGGGTCGACGGCCAGCGAGATCCGGCGAAACGCCTTGAAGCCCGTGATGTACGCCACGGGTTCCCGGGCCGCACGCCGGGCGATCGCTTCCCGATACCGGGTAAGGGCCTCCGCGCCCAGCTCAGTACCCGCGTCGAGCACGAGGCGCTCGCGCCCCACGTCCAGCACCCACGCCAGCAGCACCTCCGCGTCCAGGCGCGGCGTCTCGCATCCGGCCTGCGCCAGCCGCGCCGTCGCCCGCCGCAGCGCCCGCGAAACCGTGGCCTCGGGGACCGCGGACTCCACGACGGCCTCAGGCAACCGCCTTCTCCGCCAGCGTGCGTCGCTTCTCGTCGTCCTGCAGCGCGGCCGTCAGCTCATCCAGTTCGCCGAGCAGGATCGCGTCGAGGTTGTGCAGCCGCAGCCCGATGCGATGGTCGGTCACGCGCCGCTCTGGGAAGTTGTAGGTGCGGATCTTCTCGGCCCGCTCGCCTGTGCCCACCTGCGCCTGTCGGGAGGCCGCCTGCTCCGCCTGCTGCTCCGCCAGTGCCCGCTCGTAGAGCCTCGCGCGCAGCACCCGCATCGCCCGCTCGCGGTTCTGCAGCTGTGACTTCTCATCCTGCATCGACACCACGATCCCGCTCGGCTTGTGCGTGATCCGCACGGCGGAGTCGGTCGTGTTGACCGACTGGCCGCCGGGGCCGGAACTCCTGTAGACGTCGATCTGGAGATCGGCCGGATCGATCTCGACCTCGACGTCATCGGCCTCGGGCAGTACCGCGACGGTCGCCGTCGAGGTGTGGATGCGCCCCTGCGATTCGGTCTCCGGGACGCGCTGGACCCTGTGCGTTCCCCCTTCGAACTTGAACACCGAGTAGGCCCCGTCGCCCTTGACCGCGAACGTGTACGTGCCGTCGCCGACCGCCAGCGGCTCGACCGTAAAGCCCCGGCGTTCCGCGTATCGGGTCAGCATCCGGAACAGGTCGCCCGCCCACAGCGACGCTTCGTCTCCCCCGGTGCCAGGCCGGATCTCGACGATCACGTTCTTCTCGTCGTTGGGATCGCGCTCCACCATCGCCAGGCGAATCTCGTCCTCGAGCGACTCGATCTGCGCGCGCGAGCTATCGAGCAGGGCGCGGAGCTCCGGATCATTGCCGTCCTCGGCCAGGAGCTCGCGGGCACCCTCGAAATCGTCCACGGCACGGCGATAGGCCGCGGCCAGCCGCGCCGCCGGCTCGAGCTCCCGGTACGCCCTGCTGGTCGCGGTGAACCGTTCGCGATCTCCGATCACCGCGGGATCCGAAAGCTCGTTCTCCAACTCGCCGAAGCGCGCCTCGATCTGGGAGACCAATTGATCGATCATCGTGGGCCCGAGTGTAGGACGCGGGTCCGCCTACGGCACGGAATCGGGCGCCGCGATCGGGTGGCAGCTACGCCACGACCTCGACGCCGACCATGTCGGCGGCGGACGCCCCGGGCGTCTCCACCTGAAGTACGGCCTCGAGCCCGGCAATCGCCACGGCCAGCTGATCGAGATCGGGCTCGCGTGTCGTCAGCTTCTGCAGCTGCAGGCCGGGATACATGAGCGCCTGGACCCAGCGCCGGCGGCGGTTGCGGCCCGCCCACTTGATCACCTCGAACGACAGGCCCGCGATCAGCGGCACGCCCACGATCCGGGTGATCACCAGCACCCACCATGCCGGCAGGCCGATCGGGGCGAACACGAAGATCGCCATGATCATCACGATCAGCAGGAAGCTCGTACCGCAGCGCGGATGAAGTCGGGAGTACAGCTTGGCCCGCTCCGGGCGGAGCTCGTCCGACGCCTCGTAGCAGGAGATCACCTTGTGCTCGGCGCCGTGGTACTCGAGCACTCGGCGCAGGTCGCGCAACCTCGAGAGCAGCCACAGATAACCGAGGAAGATCGCCGTCCGCAGCACGCCTTCAACCACCCAGAACAGGACCGGCGAGCCGAGCTGGTGCCGGATCAGGCTGGTGAGGCCCACGGGGACCACGAAGAACAGCCCGATCGCGAACACCAGCGCGATCACCACCGTCCCCGCCCAGACGCCACCGGAGATCTCCTGGACCTCCTCGGGCAGCTGCGCGTTCGCGGAGATGCCGAGCGCGCGCAAGCCGATCCCCAGCGACTCCGCCAGCGCCACCACGCCGCGGATCACAGGCCAGCGGTAGACGCGCCGGCGCTTCGTCCAGGCGACGAGCGGAAATGCATGGACGGCGACCTCGCCGGGGTCCGCGGCGCCGGTGGGATCTTCGGCTGGCTTACGCACTGCGACCGCCCAGGTCGAGACGCCGCGCATCATCACGCCCTCGAGCACGGCCTGCCCGCCGACGGGTGCATCGCGCGACGCGGTCAGCCGCGGTTCGCCGCCCCCGTCGCTCACACCGAGCTCCGCGCTACGCGCCGGTGCCGGCGCGGGCCGAGCGTCGGCCCTTTGCCACACGACGCTGGAATCGCTCCACACGGCCGCCGGTGTCGACCAGCTTCTGCCGCCCCGTGTAGAACGGATGGCAGGCAGAGCAGATCTCCACGTGGATCTCGGGCTGAGTCGAACGGGTCATGAACTCGTTGCCGCAGGTGCAGCGAACGTGCGCGTCTACGTATTCTGGATGGATACCGGTTTTCATTGCACTACTGAGTCTAGCGACCCCCGCGCGAGCGGCCGGGACCTCCTAGCTGCCCCACGGGCTACTTCTTGCGGCCCGGGCCGGGCAGCCGTTCCGCCAGTCGGCCTACCCGCTCGGTTGCTGTCTGCAGTGGCTCCACGACCTCGCGCACCTCGTCCGCGTCGCGGACAAGCGGCTTGATCGTCGCGTGTAGCGCGGAGAACTCGCCGCCGAGGAGCTGTCCCATCTCCTTGACCTGCACCTCGAGCGCGTCGAGCTCCTCGCGTTGACGACGCACCTCCTCGTACACCCCATCAGCGGCGGAGCGGAGCCCGGCCAGCTCGGGAGCGAATTCTGTGCGCACGCGCTCGAGCCCATCGTTGGTGCCCGCAAACGCGGTGCGCAGAGCGTCCAGGTCATCGCTCATCGGCTCAAGCGCCGCGCGCAGAGCACGGATCTCATCTCGAGCGGAATCGAGCGTCAGGGCAGCATGCTCGACCCACTCCACCGCCCCATGCACATCACTGACAACGTCGCTCGCCAGCGCCACGATGGACGACCCGGCGTCAGCGATTCTTCGCAGGTCCTCCATCGCGCGCGCGGCGAGGCGCTGCGGGAGAAGCAATTGATCAAGGAAGGGAGTCAAGCCCGCGAATCCTCTCGACCGCGGGCTCGACTGTCCAGCCCTAGCGCTCGTCGTCGACGTCGATCTGCTCCTTGCGGATCTCCTCGGAGACCTCACGCTCCTCCTCGTGCGTCTCCTTGTCCAGCCGCACGCGCTCCTTGGGCACCGCGCGCTTCTCGACCACCGGCTCCTCCTCGTGCAGCACGACTTCGTGCTCGGACTCGGTGATCTCCGGGCCAGAGACCGCCTGTTCGCGGTTGGCGTCGGTGATCGGCTCGCGCTCGACGCGCACCTCTTCGCGCCTCACCGGAACCGTTTTCTGAACCTGCTCGGTCACGACGTACTTGCGCAACCTGGCCCGTCCGCGCTCCTGTCTGGCGGTACCGACCCGGAGCTCCTCCTCTGAGCGCGTCATCGCGTCGTCACCAGCATCCGTCCCGTGGCCACGATGCGTGCCGTCGCCTGTCCTTGAGGACTCGCGCGGTGCGCCCTCGGCCGTGGTGCCGGCCTCGGCCGTGGTGCTGCCCTCGGTCGTGTACGGAACCCCGTAATGCTCGAACAGCTGCCGCTCTTCCTCCTCGGAGAGCTCCTGGCCGGCGTCGATCCGCGGAGCGTCCTTGACCTGCTCGTTGGTGATCGAAACCTGCACGTCTTCGCCGGTCGGCTTGGCGCCGCGGATCGGCACGAACGTCTTCTTAGTGCCGAACAGCCCGGTATTGACGAGCGCCCACTCCGGCTGTCCACCCTCCTCATCGAAGTACAGCTCATCGATCTTCCCGATCTTCTCGCCCTGATTGTCCAGCACTGTCCGACCGCGAAAATCGTACGCCTCAGTTGTCTCGGGCACGGCCTCTCCCTCCTGTCGTGTCCCATATAAACGGGACGTGGTTGTCCCCAATCACTACCCGATATCCACAACGCTGAATCGCATTTGCCCCAGGTTCTGCATCGAACTGGGATCTTTTGGGACAAACGCTATGGGCACCGGGGATTCCGGGTACAGAAACCCGGTAGATGGCCGCAACCGTGCAACCGGATGACGAGGGGAGAGCCTCGCAATCCGAAGGGCAATCGCCACGCGCGGACGCGATTGCCAGCCGCCACCGAATCCTCGAAGCAGCCTCCGCGCTGACCGGCGACCGACACGTGACGATGAGCGAAATCGCCGCCGCGGCCGGCGTCGGGCGCTCGACGCTCTACCGGCACTTTCCCAGCCGCGAGGCGCTCGGCCAGGCGCTGGAGACCCACCAAGCTGATCCAAGCGAATCCGCCGCGGAGGTCTCTGCGTCCGTCGGATGGCAGGTCGCGACGTTGCCCTTCCTCGCGCCGGGGCGGCTGGGGCGTGAGCACCCCCTGGCACTCGAGGTCACCCGGGTGCTGGACGAGGTGCCTCCGCACCTGGTGCCCGACCAGCTCGTGGCGGAGGCACGCCGCGCCGCCGGTGTCGCGATCGCGCTGTACGTCGTTGACATCGACGGCTCTCACCTGTTGCGTCTCGCGGGCTCGGAGGAATTTCCCGATCGGCTTGACGACCCACCCGCGATCGGACCCGAGATCGTCCCCGAGGGGCTGCCCGACTTCTACGCCCGCCTACAGCAGGGTTTCCCGGGCTGCGTTGCCGAGCCGCTGTGGCTGCGGGGCCGGGTCCTCGGCCTGCTTCTGTGCGTCGGAACACCGGTGGCGTCGCTGAAGGACATCGCCAAACAGGGCGCCGCGGCGCTCGAGCTCGCCAACCAGTACACCGACTACATCGAAGCCTCCCGGCGGCGCAAGCCGACAAGCGCCGCCGCAGAGATCCAACAGAACCTCTTCCCACCGAGGATCGCCCGCATCGCCGGCGCTCAGCTCGCCGGTGTGCTGCTTCCCAGCTACGAAGTCGGCGGCGACTGGTTTGACTTCGTCGAGAACCGCGACGGCGCCTGGCTGGCGATCGCCGACTCCGCCGGCAAAGGCCCCACCGCCGCCGGTCTCGGAGCCGCCGCGCTGGGCGCCCTACGCGCGGCGCGGCGAAGCGGCCAAGATCTCGAACAGTCCGTGCTGACGATGCACGAAACCGTCCGGGAGCTCGGCAATCCGGATTTTCACGTCACCGCGCTGATCGCACGATGGCGTGCCGCCACCGCCAAACTCACCTGGATCAACTGTGGCCACCCACCCGCCTACCTCGTCGACGCCGACGGCGGGCTTGAGGAACTCGCGGGCACAACGCACCCAGCGCTCGGGACCGGACCCAACGATCCCAGTTACCAGACGAACGAGCGTCAGCTGCACCAGGGCGAACGACTCATCCTCCTAACCGACGGCATCACCGAGCGGCACATGGAAAGCGGCGGCAGGTTCGGCAGCGACGGCCTCAAAGGTGCGCTCGGGCGCGCAGACCATCCCACCGCCGCGTGCACCGCAATGGCCATCCAGCAAGCTGTGACCGATTGCTGGCGAGAACCGCTCCAGGACGACGGCACGGTCGTCGTTTTGGCGATCGAATAGGCCGATCGCGCCGCCGGGGGTGACGTGGGCCATCGAGTATCGGAATAACACGCACTCGATCGCCCACGTAGACGCCCGCGAACATCGGGAGACTCCCCCAGATGTTTACGGGTGCGAGGGCGGCTGGTCCAGGCGGAAAAAGCGGATCATCTCGGTGGAGGCGTCAGGACCCCGTGGGTCGGTATAGGAGCCGATGGAACTTCCGCCATACCAGGCGTGGCCGCCACCGTGCACGATCCAGCACTCGGCGATCGGGACGCCATCGAGGTTGTGGTGCACGGTGCGCGTGTAACGATGGCCGCGCTTGCCGCTTGTCGTGGTCGGCTCACCCCGGCCGGTGTTGTCGCCGGCCGCAAGCCGGACGGCGATCAGCTTGTCGGCGTTGACCGGAGCGACGGTCGTGTCTTTGTCCCCGTGAAAGACGATCAGCGGCACCGCGCTGGTGGCGGGGGGTGTGCCCCCGGTCCGCATCGCCGCGAACGCTGATCCCACGTCGTGGGCGGCGCGGTAGGCGAGTCCGGAGTGCACCCCGACACCCGCGTACAGGTCGGGATACGTCGCGGCCATGACCGCGGCCATCGCACCACCGGCCGACAGCCCGGCGATGTTTACGCGGCTCGGGTCCACGGCGAAGTCGCGCATGATCTGGCGGGTGATGCCGGCGATGATCGACGGCTCGCCGGCACCGGCGCGCTGATCGGCCGCGGAGAACCAATTCCAATAGCCGCCGTGGTTGGCCGCGCGAGACTGCTCGGGGTAGGCGACGAGGAACCTGTGCTGCTCGCCGAGATCGTTCATGCGGGTGCCGGCCGCGAAGTCCGAGGCGCTCTGGCTGCCGCCGTGGAGCATCACCAGGAGTGGCACCGGGTCGCCGGTATAGCCGCTGGGCACGTAGAGGTCGAAGCTGCGCGTACCGGCCGCCTCGGTGTGGGTGAGGTGGCGGATCTCGCCGCCGGCGGCGCCATCGGGGCTCACGGCCGCGCTCGAACGAGCCGCCGGCGCGACGGGCGCACCACGCCCCGGCGCGGCAGTCGCGCCAGTCGCCGTCGATTTGACCGGCGACGCGATACGAGGACCGGCGAGACCCCGCTGCAGGAGTTCAGTGGCCTCGGCCAACCGTCCGGCACGCGTGAGCCGCAGCGCCTCGGCCATCGTTGTGTTGGTGTCGTTGTTCATCGCATGCCCTCGGGCGCTCTAGGAAGCAGCGAAGCGCGCCCGGGCACCCGCGGGCCCGGACCACGACTGCTGCTTCCAGGTTGCCAGGCGCCTCGGCGGCAACCCCGGCGCCCGCTCAGGAGCAGGTCGTCACCATCGAGTTGTTGTTCGGGTTGGCGTCGTCGACCTGGTGACCGGGATCGGCGGTGACCGTCGCCGGCGCGCCGGCGCTGCAGGCCGGCCCCTTGAAGGAGAGTTCGACTCGGTGATGCGGGAGCAGCTGCGAAACCAGCTTGAACTGCGGGCTCCAGGGACCGGCGGGGCCGTCCGAGAACTCGACCTGAAACGGCCCCGACGTGGTCCTGCCGGCGTTCCGGACCGTCGCCACATACCGGTCGAAGCCCGGATCGGCGACGATCGGAGTGACCACGATGCTCGCGATCTCGAGGTCCGCTCGCAACTCGGGCTGGAAGCACAGCTGGCTCTCCCGAACCGTGGTTCCGATCACCTGGCGCTTCGCATCGGTCCAGCGGAACGTGACCTTGAACCGATAGTAGGCCGGCGCGGCCAGGTCGACGACCGGATGCTTGACCACCCACCGGTCGCCGGGCTGGCTGCCCAGCGTCGGATCCTTCGGCGTGATCCAGGTCTTGAGACCGGTCCCGGAGAGGGACACGGAGCGGCCCCAGCGATTGCTCCGCTTGAGCAGCTCGAACCGCATCGCCATCCTCATCGTGCCGGGTAGCGGAGCCATCACGGCGGTGATCGACATCCCTCGGGAGGCCGGATCGAGTGCCGTCTGACAGACGTACCCGCGCAGGGCCGCACTCGGCCCATCGGCAGTTGCCGCGGTGGCCACGGTCGCAGACACGGCGGCGAGCGCAGCGAGACTGGCGATCACGAGTCGCCTCATGCTCTTAGAACAAATCGGAGCTCCGGAAGTTGCATCCCGGGCGCTGGAGAGCCGCTCACCGACGGCTAGGTAACCGTGTACAGAGGCCCGTCGCCACCCTCGGGCGGCGTCAGCCGTCCCCCCTTGGCGGTGATCGCCCCGCACTGCACGCAGTTGGTGTAGTTGACGATCACATCGACGGGCCCGGAGGCGGGAGCGTCGTCGGGGATCTCGTACACGCCGGCGGGGCACATCCAGCGCCATGTCTCGGCGATCTCGCGGGGAACCTCGCGCCGCACGCGGATGTGGTTGGGCGCGTCGTCGCGGGTCGCGTTGCCGGAGATGTAGACCGAGGAGAGCTTGTCGAAGGTGTACTTGCCGTCGGGCTTGGGATAGCGCTCGCGCGTGTCGCCCATGAACATCGGCTGCTGATCGTTGCGATGCCACTCCCAGCGCCCTCCGGGAAAGCGGCCCTTGGTCGCGATCATCATGTTCACGAGCGGCCCGCCCCGGAGGAAGCCGCGCTGGAACGGCTGGCGGGTGTTTCGCACCTGCCACAGCTCCCTGCCGATCGTCGATCGCTCGACCGCGTCCTCGTAATCCGAGAGCGACTTGCCGTCCTTCAACGACGCATAGATCGCCTCCGCCGCGAGCTTTCCGGACTGAAGACAGTGGTGCACGCCCTTGAGCGCGACCGTGTCGACCATCCCGCCGGCGTCGCCGACCAACAGCGCGCCGGGCATCGAGAGCTTCGGCATCGACCAGTAGCCGCCGCCCGGGAGCGCCTTCGCGCCCCACGCGACGCGCTCGCCGCCCTCGAGGATCCCGCGGACGAGCGGGTGCAGCTTGAACAGCTGCAGCAGATCGTGAGCCGAGGTGGTGGCGTCGGCATATTCCAAATCGACCACGAAGCCGATCGAAACCAGGTCCTCGCCGGTCTTTGAGTCCTTCATCGGGTAGATCCAAGTGCCGCCGATCTGGCCGTACTTGCCGGACAGCTTCAGCGGCCAGGGCCCGATCGTGTGGATCACCCGGTCGAGCGGCTTGGGGACCTTCCACACCTCCTTGACCCCGAGTTCCCACACCTGCGGCTCGCGGCCGTCGGCGAGATCGAACTCGCGGATCGCCGCGCCCGTCAAATGCCCCCAGCAGCCCTCGCCGAGCACCGTCACCTGCGCCTTGATGTCGGTCCCGGGCTCGAAGTTCGACAGCGGCTCGCCGTCCTTGCCCCGGCCCTTGTCCCCCGACCGTACGCCGACCACGGCGTCATCCTCGACGATCAGCTGCGTCGCCGAGGTCTCGGTCAGGACATACGCCCCCCCTCCTCGGCCTGACGCTGCTGGTAGCGCGCCAGCGCCGCGACCGAGACGATCTCGTTGCCGTGGTTCTTGAACGGCGGCGGCGTCGGAATCCGCAGTTTCGCCTTGCCGTTCGGGAGCAGGTACACCGCCTCTTTGGTGACCTCGCCGAACGCGAACCGCTCGCGACGCCAGTCCTCGCGTGAGAGCTCCGGGAACAGCTCCTGCAACGGGGCCGGGCGCATCACCGCGCCCGACAGGTTGTGGGCGCCGCAGGTCTTGGCCTTCTCGATGATCGCCACCGGCACCTCGCCCAGGCTCTCCATCGCCTCGGCGTCGTCACCCAACAGCTGCAGCAACCGGTTGGCGCACGCCAGGCCGGCGGTGCCACCGCCGACGATCGCCACGCCCACCTCGATCCGCTCCTCCTCGGAGTCGAGCTCGCGCTTGATGAACTCCCTGACCGAGTTGACCGGGGGCGGGAACTCGCTCGGCGCGTACGGCCCGTGCCCGTTCACCAAGGCCATCGCGCTCACTTATCCGTCCTTCTTCGCCTTGATCGCGTCGGTCAGCTTGGGCAGGATCTTGTTCAAATCGCCCACGATCCCGAGGTCGGAGAACTCGAAGATCGGCGCGTTGGAGTCCTTGTTGATCGCGACGATGTTCTCCGAGGACTGCATCCCGACCTTGTGCTGGATCGCCCCCGAGATCCCCGCCGCCAGATACAGCTTCGGCGCCACCGTCTTGCCCGTCTGCCCGATCTGCGCCGCGTACGGGTACCAGCCTGCGTCGACGACCGCCCGCGTTGCCGCGACCGCGGTGTTGCCGCCGAACGCCGCGGCGAGCTCCTCGGCGAGCTTGAAGTTCTCCGCCTTGCCCAGACCGCGACCGCCCGCGACGAGGATGTCGGCGCCCTCGATGTCGACATCGGCACCGCGCTGCTCGCCGCGCTGGACCATCTTGGCCTGACCCGACCACGGCGAGTACTCGACCTCGACGTCGACCACCTCGGCCGAGCCGCCATCACGCTGGGTCACCTCGAACGCGTTGATCCGCCCGATGATGATCCCCAGATCGCCCCGGTAGCGCGACACCGAGATCTTCGAGTCCTGGAGGATCGGCCGCTCGGCGACCAGCTTGCCGTCCTGCGCCCGCACCGCCGTGACCTCCATCGTCACCCCGGCATGCTTGCGCGCGGCCAGCCCGGCGCCGATCTCGAACCCCAGCAGACCACCCCCGAACAGCGCATAGGCCTGGCCATGCTCGTCGATCACCTTGGCCATCACGTCGACCACCGGCTGCGCGAGCCCCTCGGGCCCGCGGGCGCGGAACACCTTGGTGGCGCCGTAAGCGCCCAGCGACTGGCACAGCTCATCGCTCAGATCCTCGCCGCCGACGACCACCGCGTGGCACTCGCCGCCGATCTCCGAAGCGCGACTCGCGCCCTCGGACACGGCGCCGAGCGAATTCTTGTTGAGCTCGCCCTCGTAATGAAGGACGTAGGTCAGGACATCGGGCATCGCTAAATCAGCTTCCTTTCCTCAAGCCAGGCAACGATCTTCTCGACCGTGTCGTTCGTGTCCTCGTCCTCGATGATCTGGCCCGCGGACTTCTCCGGCGGGTCGTGGAAGTCGCCGCACTGCACGCGCGAGCCCTCCTCCCCAACCAGCGCGGCGTCGATCCCGACGTCGCCCGCCGCGAGCGTCTCCAGCGGCTTCTTCTTCGCGCCCATGATCGCCTTCAGCGACGGGTAACGCGGCTCGTTGATCGCGTCGCCGACCGAGATCACCGCCGGCAGCTCAACCTGCACGGTGTCATAGCCATACTCGGCCTGGCGCTCGCAGCGCAGCGCGCTGTCCTGGACATCGATCTGGATCACCTGGGTCAAAGAGGGCATCCTCAGGTGGTCGGCGACGACCGCCCCGATCGTGTAGCACTCACCGTCATCGGACTGCTGGCCGAGCAGCACCAGGTCCGGCTGCTCCTTCTCCAGCGCCTTTCCCAGCGCATAGCCGGTCGCCGCGACGTCCGAGCCCGCGAGCGCCTCGTCGGTCAAATGCAGTGAGCGATCGGCGCCCAGCGAAACCGCCTTGTGCAGCGCGCGCACCGCCGACTCGGGACCCATCGTCACCGCCACGATCTCCTCCACCTCGATCGCCCCGCCCTCTCGGATCTGCATCGCCGCCTCGATCGCGTGCGTGTCATAAGGATTCAGGTTCTTCTCCCCCGAACGATCCATCCGCCCCGTCGAGGGATCAATGCGCTTCTCGACGGCGGCGTCCGGCACCTCTTTGACCAGGACGCAAATCTTCAACAGGGCCTCCTAATTCCTTGAAACGATGGCAATATTACCGCGTTGACTGACGAGTCAATCGGTCGCCGGCGCGCGAGTAGGAAGACATCCCTAAGCCCGGACCGCGCTGCGGATGAAATCGATCGCCTGCTGCGTCGGGGCGCCCGGGGTGAACACCTCGGCCACCCCCAGCGTCTTGAGCTCTTCGATGTCGTCGTCGGGGATCGTCCCCCCGAGCGTCACCACCACGTCATCGATGCCCTGCTGCTTGAGCAGCTCCATGATCCGCGGCACGAGCGTCATATGCGCGCCCGAGAGGATCGACAGCCCGACGGCGTCGGCGTCCTCCTGGATCACCGTCTCGACGATCTGCTCGGGGGTCTGATGTAGGCCGGTGTAGATCACCTCCATGCCGGCATCGCGCAATGCCCTGGCGATGATCTTCGCGCCGCGGTCATGGCCGTCGAGGCCGGGCTTCGCGACGACGACGCGAATCTTCTTCTCTGGGGAGGACGGCATGGGGAAATGCAGGCGCGCGATGCGACTGCAGGCCGCGGGATTGTAATAAGGGCGCCGTTCCGGCGCTTGTTTGGGCTCTCGAGGGGCCGCGTCCCGGATTGCCGGGCGCGGCCCGGGTGCTCAGAACGCGGGCGACTCGGTGTAGGTCCCGAACACCTTCTGTAGCGTCTGGACCATCTCGCCCTCGGTCGCCTCGGCGCGCGCCGCATCCAGCAGCAGCGGCATCAGGTTCTCCTGCGGCTCGCGCGCCGCCAGCTCGAGGGCGTGCAGCGCCGCGTCGGCCCGCGCGCCGTCACGCCGCTCCCGGAGCTGCTTGACCCGCTCGACCTGATGGACCTCGAACGCGGGATCGATGCGCAGGAGGTGCATCTCGTGATCGTCGCCCTCGGTGTAGGCGTTGACCCCGACCACCTTGCGGATACCGGCCTCGAGCTCCTGCTGATAGCGGAACGCCGCGTCGGCGATCTCGCGCTGCGGGAAGCCGCGCTTGACCGCCTCGACCATCCCCCCCAGCTCATCGATCTTGCGGAAGTAGTCGTAGGCCTGCTCTTCGAGGCGATCGGTCAGCGCCTCCACGAAATACGACCCGCCCAGCGGATCGATGGTGTTCGCGACCCCCGTCTCCTCGGCGATGATCTGCTGGGTGCGCAGCGCCACCCGCACCGCCTGCTCGGTGGGCAGCGCCAGCGCCTCGTCAAAGCTGTTCGTATGCAGCGACTGGGTCCCTCCCAGCACCCCCGCGAGCGCCTCGATCGCCGTGCGCACCACGTTGTTCAGCGGCTGCTGCGCGGTCAGCGACACTCCCGCCGTCTGGGTGTGGAAGCGCATCAGCAGCGAGCGTTCGTCGCGAGCCCCGAACGTGTCGCGCAGCTCCCGCGCCCAGATCCTCCGCGCCGCGCGGTACTTCGCGATCTCCTCGAAGAAGTCGATGTGCGCATTGAAGAAGAAGCTCAAGCGGGGCGCGAATGCGTCGACTGCAAGCCCGCGCGCGATCGCGTGCTCGACGTACGTGAGCCCGTCCTTGAGCGTGAACGCCAGCTCCTGCGCGGCGGTAGAGCCGGCCTCACGGATGTGGTAGCCCGAGATCGAGATCGGATGCCAGCGCGGCATGTGCCCCGCGCACCACTCGATCATGTCGGTCACCAGCCGCATCGCCGGATCGACCGGGAAGCACCACTCCTTCTGCGCGATGTACTCCTTGAGAATGTCGGTCTGGATCGTGCCCGCGAGCTGGTCGGCCGCGATCCCCCGTCGTTCAGCGGCCGCGACGTAGAAAGCAAGCATGATTGGCGCGGGGGCGTTGATCGTCATCGACACGCTGACTTCATCCAGTGGGATCTCCGCGAACAGCGCCTCCATGTCCTGGAGCGTGTCGATCGCGACTCCCTCGCGCCCCACTTCACCCAGCGATCGCGGGTGGTCGGAGTCATGTCCCATCAGCGAGGGCATGTCGAACGCGGTCGAGAGCCCGGTCTGACCGTGGTCGAGCAGGTAGCGGAAGCGCCGATTGGTCTCCTCGGCGGTCCCGAACCCGGCGAACTGGCGCATCGTCCACAGGCGGCCCCGGTACATCGACGGGTATACGCCGCGGGTATACGGGAACTCGCCCGGCAGCCCGATCGTCTCATCGAGCTCTGCGGGCAGATCGCTCTCGGTGTACAGCGGCCTGATCGGCTCGCCCGAGATCGTCGAGAACGGCGCGTCACGCTCGGAGGTGCTACCGAAGCGCTCGCGTTCCCAGCGCTCGAGCTCGGTCAGGGTCGGACGTATGGCCATGTGCGGATTCTAAGGCTGGAACTGCCTAGACTCTGGAACGCGGGGAGGAATGTCCTTGGAGCTGATCCCGGCCCTCGAGACCGCGGCGCGCCGCGGGCCCGTCGGCGCCACGAAAGCAGCACATTGCTGCAACAAATCGCTCGTCTGCTTGACCGCCGGCGCCGCCGGGGAATACGGTGCGCCTCCGTGCACTGGGCTCGGCATGTGCACGCCTGGCCTCTTGGCAGCTCCACATCGACAGGAGGACTGATATGAAGGGTTTCCGACTGCGTCGGCCCAGTCCGGCGCTGGCCGTCTCGGTCGTCGCTCTATTTGTCGCCCTCGGCGGCACGGCCTACGCGGGCTTTACCGTGCCGAAGAACAGCGTCGGCACCAAGCAGCTGAAGAACAACGCCGTCACCACCAGGAAGCTGGCGAATCGCGCCGTCACCGGCGCCAAGATCGCCAACAACACGATCACCGGCGCCAAGCTCAACCTCAGCCGGCTGGGCACCGTCCCATCGGCCAACCACGCCAACAGCGCCGACAACGCGACCAACGCGGCGGCTGCCGGCTCGGCCGGGAACGCGACGGGATTGGCCGGACCGTTGGCATCTGGACAGACGCTCCGAGGGACGTTTGGGCTGGGAGGGCACATCGGCCCCACGACCGACTTCGTCCAGGAGGAAGGCATCACCTTCCAGCTTCCGCTCGCGTCGGCGCCGGCGCTCAACTTCGTCGGACCCGCTGGTGCGCCAACTGCCCAGTGCCCTGGCTCGTACACCAACCCGACCGCGGCGCCCGGACAAATCTGCCTGTACGCCGTCAACCAGACAGGAGCCAGCGGCGTGGGCACGTTGGCGCTGACGCCCAATAAGTTCGGCGTGATCGTGTTCCCGACCGGCGTGGCCGCCAATACGAACTACGAGGTTGATGGAAACTGGGCCGTGACTGCTCCATAGCAGGCAAGCGGCGACGGTGCGCCCGAGCTGTCAGAGGGATCGTCCTCCTCGGCGTGTCCCTTGCTGCGGCGATCGGCGGTGGCTGCGGTGCAGGTGCACATCGCTCGCGGGCGACCGCGCGCCCGGGTCCGATCCCAGTGAGTGCCGTGACGCGGCCAACCGTGGCTGCCGTGACGGCGCCGGCGGGCGCGGCGGGCGCCTCCCGCACCCATCGAAATTCACTCGCTCGGCGCAGTCAGTTCGTGCATCAGCCGACCCACGGCACTCCGCTGCACGACGGCCGGGCTACTGCGGCGGGCCGGACCACGAATTCGACACAGCGGACCATCCGGGTCAAGAGTCAGCTACCGCTCAACGCACGGCCTACGACAGCCCCCGCCGCAACCGCTCCGATCCGCGCTGTGAAACAGGGTGGTAGCGACAGCGACACTGTCACCTCCTCGAGGTCCTCACCGAGATCGGGTCACCAGGGCGGTTGACGGCGCGCCAGACTCCGGCAGCCGACGACCTTCCTCCGGCCGCCGCCCGGCCAGGCGCGGCAGCCGGAGGATCGATCAGGACTGCGCTAGAACCGTCCGAATCCGGCCAGCTGGCCGACGAGGCGCGCCCCGTCGGCGGTGCCGAGGCCGCTTGCCAGGTCGTAGCCGGGCACGGCGTCGTAGCCCTGGACGGTGTAGGTCTGTCCGTTCGAGTTCGTGAACGTCACCGTGTTGTTGCCGCGGGTGATGTCGACGATCCCGGAGCGGGGTCCGTCGCCCAGGGCGTACAGGTACGGGTTGAGCAACCCCAGGCGATGCCCAGCCGCTTGATCGGCGATCGCGACGATCCCTGAGAACAGGGGTGATGCCTCGCTCGTGCCGCCGAAGATGTAGTAGCCCGCCGGTACGCCGGGGAAACCCAGATAGACGAGGACGCCGCCGTTTACTGCGGCGCTCATGCTCATGTCCGGTGTGCCACGCCTACGGCCGACCACGCGGATGACACGATCCTGGTAGAACGGGCGGCGGAACACCGACGAGAGGCCACCGCTGCCCGCGGCGGGGCTGCCCAACAGAGCGGTGTCGTTCCAGACGTTGTCCGGCGCCGTGCGGTTCCCATTGGCGTCGAGGTGTAGCTGCGTCCCGCCGAGCGAGGTCACGAGCGGATCGCTGGAGGGCCATCCGATCGCCCGGAACGGGTACAGGTCAACGCCGTTGAGCTCATAGTTGGCGGCGCCGGTGTCGCCGGAGGACGCCAGCACCGTGACGCGGTGCAGGAGGGCGTTGATGTGTGTTATTTGGAATTCCCTCCAGATAGCGCACAACACGGACCGCGTGCTGCTCGCCGGGGGGCGGGGTGGATAGATGCCGGTGCTGATCACGGCATCTACCTGGGAGGTTGGGATGGGCTTGGTTCCTGAGGAGCGCGCCAGCGCGCGAAGCGACGAGCCGGAGGCGAGGAGCGCGGCGCGTTGGCGCGGGCGCGCCGCTGAGGGGGACCCGGTGGACGCCTCAGCAGCAGCTGTCGGTGGTGCAGCAGCTTTCGCCGCGCCAGCTCCCGCGCCCTTCGCGGGCGGCGACGGCGGCGATGAGCAGCGCGGTGACCGGGTCGGCCCACCACCACCCGAGCGTGGCGTTGAGCGTGAGCCCGATGAGCAGGGCGGCGGAGAGGTAGGCGCAGAGCATGTTCTGCCGGCTCTCGCTGTGCCCGGCGTGCGAGTCGAGCTGGAGGGCGACGCGAGCTTTGGCATTGGCCAGCAGTGGCATCGCGACCAGGGTGACGATCGACAGGCATATCCCGACCGGGCTGCTCGCGGGGTGCTCGCCGCTGGCGAGAGCGACGGTGGCGTCGACGGTGACGTATGCGGCGAGCAGCCAGAACGTGATCGCGATGAGCTGCTGGGCGCGTCGTTCAGCGGTCTCGGAGTTGGCGCGGGCGACGTTGAAGCGCCACAGGACGATGATCCCGGCGAGCGCCTCGATCAGCGAGTCGGCGCCGAACGCGATCAGCGCGATCGAGCCGGCGACGGCGCCTGCGGCGATCGCGATGGCCGCCTCGAGGCCGTGCCAGACCAGGCCGCCGCGAGCGAGGAGACGCGCGCGGGCTTGGAGCCGTTCGCGCTCGGGGACGCGGTCGCCGGGCCGCTGGGGGGTCGGGGTGGGCTGGATGACGGGCAGCTCGACGGCCATCACGGTCAGTATGCCGCGGCGAGCGCCGCGCTCTTGGGGCGTTGGCCCGAGCTCGGGCTCTGCCCGCTGGCGGTCCGGTGGCTTGTGTGGCAGCAGGATCTCGGCCGCTCACCACGGACGGTCGAGGCCTATGCGCGGTCGCTGGTCGACTACCTACGGTTCTGCGAACGGAGCCGAGATCGGCGTCGATGGCTGCTGGCCGGGCCGAGATCGCCGCCTATGTCCGCGATCTGCGCGAGCGGCCGGGACGGCATGGTGCGAACGTGGTCGCGCTCGACTCGGGCGCGGGGTTGGCGAACGCGACGCTGCAGTTGCGGGTCACGGTCGTGCGCCTGTTCTACGACTTCCTCGTCGAGGAGGGCGTCCGAGACCGCAACCCGGTCGGTCGCGGCTATCGCGCCGGCGACGGGCGGGGTGGCCGCCGCGGTCTGGTGCCGAGGTTCCAGGCGTTGCCGTGGATCCCGACCGATGCGCAGTGGCGGGCGGTGCTCGAGGTCGCGGCCGGCGAGTCGATGCGGAACCGGTTGATGTTCGCGCTGGCCTACGACGCGGCGCTGCGTCGCGAGGAGCTGTGCCTGCTCGCAACCGATGATCTCGATCCGGCGCACCGGACGCTGCGCGGTGCGGGCAGAGACGACGAAGACACGCCGCGGCCGGGTGGTTCCCTACTCCGCGGTCGCCGGCCAGTTGCTGGCTGGGTATCTGGCGCATCGCCGGTCGATCACGGCGAGAGCGCGGCGCGTTGTTCGTGTCGGAGTCGCCGCGCAACCGGGCGGCGGGGGTGTCGCCGTGGACGTGGTCGAAGGTGGTCCGCTCGATCGCGGTTCGCGCCGGCGTTGACGGCGTTCAGCACGCACACGCTGCGGCACCTGTGTCTGACCGATCTCGCGCGGTCTGGGTGGGAGCTGCACGCGATCGCGACGTTCGCCGGGCACCGGCGGACGGAGACGACACAGCGTTACATCCACCTCTCCGGCCGCGATCTCGCCGACCGGCTCGCGCGCGGGATGACGCAGATCCACGCCGAGCGGATCGCGCTGATCGGCGAGGTGCTCTCATGACCGCCGTTGCCGCCACCGCGCGCGGCGCCCGAGCGGCGGTGGACGCCGCTGATCTTGACCCGCCGCGCTATGACCGCCGCATCGCGCTGAGTCGCGAGGAGCGGCGGGCGCTTGCCCTGATCGCGGATCGCCCGGCACTAGATGGCCGGCCGGGGTCGCCGAGGCGCTCGCGCGGTTCACCGCCCCGGTCAACGACGTGCTCGACGGTCGCTGGTCTGAAGCCCGGGTCGTGGGCGGGGGCGCCGACCCGCGGGGATCTGCTGTCAGGCGATCGGCCGGGAGCGGATGGCGTTCTGGGGTTGGGATCGCGTGCAGTGGGAGCGGACGGTCGCTGCGGGCGAACGTCGACGTCCGCCAGCTGCTGATCGCGGTCGCCTACCAGCTGTGCGGGATCAATGATCTGCACTGGGAGATCCGCGGGTTCAAGATGCGGCTGTTCTGCGGGCCGCGTGTTCGGCTCACGCGGCCGTTGACGGAGACGGTTGGTCGGGTCGCAGTCGCATCTGGACATGCTCGGGTACGCGGCGCAGCTGCGACGCCCGAATCTGCAGCGCGCGCTCTATGAGCTGATGCTCGCTGCCGCGCAGCCCGCTGCTCGAGGATCTCTCCGAGCGGCCCGAGCTGCTGCCAGAGATCCGCGATCGCACGAGCACAACAACGCCGCGTCGCTCCGGGGTTGAGCAGCTCGCCCGAACCATGGTTGACATGGGCGTGCTCAGCGCCTTGCCGTTCGCCGGCAAGACGACACGCGACGAGTGGCTCGCTCGCAGCCGCGCCGGGGAGCTGGACGTTCCGGAGCTATGGCTGGATTCTACGCGAAGCGGTGGTTTCAGACCTCGACGCTGACGCGCTCAAGCCGCTCGCAGACGTACTTCGCGCTGATCAAGCTCGGCCGCTGGATTAACGCACGAGCAGCCCGAGTTCGCCGATCCCGGCTCGCTGGGACGCGGGAGCTCGCCGCCGGCGTGGGTCGCGCGCGTGGACCGGATGCTCGTCGGCGAGTACTCGCACGGCGCCGAACACCGACTATATGCGCCGCCGGTCCGGCGGGGAGCTGTTGCCGCGCACGAAGGCGCATCTGATCTGGGCACCGCGGCGGTTCTTCAACGACCTCCAGGAGTGGGAGTGGATCGAGCGGCGGTTTGATGCTCGCCGCGCGTTCGCGCTGCCCCGGTCGATCGCCGCGCTGATCGGACCCGAGCCGCGCGTGATCGCCGACGACGTGTGGGCCAAGCTGATGTGGGCCGGTGCTGAACCTCACCAGCGACGATCTCCCCTTAGCACGCCAACCGCGGCGGGACCGGCACGCCGTGGTATCCGCTGGAGCTCGTCCGCGCGATCGCGTTGGTGTGGCTGTTCACCGGGCTGCGAACCGACGAGATCCTCCGGCTGCGCGTCGGCACGATCCGCTGGCAACAACCAGACCGAGCCGGCCGGCGAGCGGGTGTGTCTGCTCGACGTGCCGACCAGCAAGACCGCGACCGCGTTCACCAAGCCGGTCGATCCGACTCGTCGGCGACGCGATCGACGAGTGGGAGCAGGCCCGTCCCGCCGCACCCCAGGTTCATCGACCGCAAGACCGGCGAGCTCGTCGACATGCTGTTCTGCTTCCGCGGTGCAGCAGCTCAGCTCCCGCTACATCAACCGGGTGCTCGTGCCGCTGCTGTGCCGCAAGGCCGGGGTCCCGCGCGATGACGTTCGCGGCGCGATCACCGGTCATCGCGCCCGGGCGACGATCGCCACCCAGCTCTACAACGCCAAGGACCCCATGTCGCTGTTCGAGCTGCAGGCCTGGCTTGGGCACTCATCGCCGCACTCCACCCAGCACTACGCGCGGATCACCCCGATCACCCTGACCAAGGCCTACACCGACGCCGGGTACTTCGCCCGAACGTCCGCACGATCGAGGTGCTGCTCGACCGCGACGCGATCACCAACGGCCAAGCCGCCGGCGGCGGACCGTTTGAGTTCTACGACCTCGGTCACGGCTACTGCACCTACAGCTTCTTCGAGCAATGCCCGCACCGGATGGCATGCGCCCGCTGCGACTTCTACCTCCCGAAACCCTCCAGCGAGGCGCAGCTGCTCGAAGCCAAGGACGGGCTGCAGCGGATGCTCGTCGAGATCCCGCTCACCGACGAGGAACGCGCCGCGGTCAACGGCGATCAGACCGCCGTCGGGCGGCTGATCGACCTGCTCACCGACACCCCGACCCCGGCCGGCCACACGCCCCGCCAGATCGGCTCGGTCAACGACACCGCAAGCTGCGACAGGAGGGACGCCGAGCAATGAATACCTGCTCTCAACCCTGCCTCGGGACCGACGGTCCGCTCCGATCAGTTGGAGTCGCCAACCGTCGGGGGCTGGCGCGTCGAGCGATGGCGCTCGAGCAGCTCGGGCACTCGCTCGATCTGAATCCCGAGCTCGTCCTAGCAACGGCATCGCGTTGCGGTCCTCGCAGATCGCGAACACCACGTCCGCCAGCTCGATATGCGAGCGACCGCACTCGACCGCCAACTCCGCCGCAGCGATCAGCACGCTGCGCAACTCGCCCGTCGGACCGAGCCTCTCCCACACGCCGAAGTCCGGCTTGTTCACCTCGGCCATCCACCCGCGGCGCTCCGTCGCGACGCGCAGCACCTCGCGCTGCACGCGACTCGCCCGGACGCCGAGATATTCGAGCAGATTCGCCGCGCTACGCGGTTCGGTCGACAACAGCGCAAGCAGCATGTGCTCGGTCTGGATCCGGGAATCGCCCAAGTTCTTGGCCTCGACGAGCGAGTGCTCCAGCACGCTCCTGCCCTCTTCGTTGAACGGCAACCCGCCCTCGCTCGGCCGATCGCCCTGCGGATGGCGCAGGAGCAGCTCTCCACGCAGCCGCCTCGTCGGTGACCCCAAGGCTTTCGAGCACCCTCGCCCCGACACCGTGCTTCTCAGCGATCACACCGAGCAGCAAATGCTCGGCACCGATGGACCCGTGGCCCAAAGCTCGCGCGGTTTCGCTCGCCTCAACGACGACGTGCCGCGCGCGATCGGAAAACAAATCAAGCACCCGGCAAGGATCGCATCCCCATCAATACGCCACCGGCAACCGCCGGCACTGAGAACCCATCGGTCCCCCCGACGCGGGACCACGGCGGGTTGCCGTCGCCCAGTGTCGCCGACAGTCGGCCGGACGACTTCAAGGTCGACAGGCGTCTCCCTTCCCCTCGCCCAAAGGCTCGGTTCCGCGTCCGTCCGCCAGCCGGCGTTTCGGGCTCACGTCAACCACCGGATCCCCACAAGGAGGGAACCAAAGATGAGCGCCTCAGCCCCCGCCGTTAACCAGGTCACTCTTGGTCGGAAATTTGACCGCCGACCCGGTCCTCAAGCAGCTCGACGACGACCGCGAGGTCTGCAACCTCCGGGTCGCCGTGAACGACCAGAAGGACCCGCCGATGTTCATCGACGTCGCCACCTTCGGCGCCCAGGCCGACGCCTGCGCGAAGTACCTCACCAAGGGCCGCGCCGTCGCCGTCACCGGCCGGCTCGTCTACCGCGAGTGGGACGACAACGGCACCCGCCGCAGCCGCCACCACATCGTCGGACGCGTCCAGTTCGGCGGCAAACCGAACGACGAGCCCACCAACGGCGACCACCAGGAGGACGCCGACTGATCAAACGACCGGTGCCGGCGGCCCACGTCGCCGGCACCACCCCTCGCCGACCCAACCGATCCGTTCACCCGAGCTCCATAAGGACCACGACATGACCACACTCGCCATCGCCGAAGCCCCTCCGCCTCAATTCCAAGTAAAGTACGCGCTGCGCAGGGCATAGATCGAGTCCGGGCTCGGGAACGTCTGCTCGGTCGCGCCGAAGCTCTGGGTGATCACGTCACCGAGGTCGTGGTTGATTACGTAGTTCTCGGCCTCGATGATCTGGGGGAAGCCCTGCACCCCCTCGGTCTCGGCCACCGGCGTCTCGACGAGGAGGATGTTCGCGCCGGGGGCCATGGTGTGCGCCCACTGGACGTCGAGCGAGGTCTCTTCGGCCCAGCCGGGTTGGTTGGGGTCGTTGGGATTGAACGGCGGAACCGCGCCGGCGGGCTGGATGATCTGGAACGATGGCGGCGCGGGCAATCCGAACGCAGCGTCGAATGTGGCGAGGTCGCTCTGGACGGTCGGCGATCCAAACGAGTCGACGATCACGATCGTCTCCCCCCGGCCGGTCAACCCGGCGTGGTAGAGCGGGTTCATGTCGTACGCCCTCTGGATCTGAAACGGCTGGTAGCACGCAAGCCCGGCGGTCGCCTCGCACTGCGCGGTGGTCGGCGGCGCGGCGAAACGGTGGGGGACGAGCACGTGCAGCGGGCGGGCCGCCGCGGGCACGCTCCCGCAGATCAGGGTCGCGACGGTAACGGCAATCGTCCCGCACAAGGCGGACAAACCCCTGCTTTTCATCTAGACCTCCCAACTCCGGACGTTGATTTGGCGGGGATTGATAACACTTGCGCCGCGCGCCTGTCGCACTGGCGCGAAAACCGCCGGCTCTACAGCGCCAGCGCCGGCGCAGCCTGGGGGCTCTGCTTAAGAACCGATTTCTGCTTTTCGGTGTGGGCCCCGCTAGGGCTGAACCTGAACCGGTTGTCACAGACGGCTGAGTCGCGCAAGCTTAGTTGTAGTGGCGTCGATCGAGGATCCGCGGGCGGACGATGATCTGCTGTTGGCAACAGCGGAGGGGGATGCCGAGGCGTTTGCGGTCTTCTACCGCCGCCACGTGGGTGAGGTGCTGGGGTTTCTGGCGCGCCGGACCAGGTCCTATGAGCTCGCGGCAGACCTCGCCGGCGAGACGTTCGCCGCGGCGCTGCTGGGGTGTCGGCGCTATCGCCCCGGTGGCGCGCCGGCGCTGGGATGGCTGCTCGGGATCGCGCACAACAAGCTGCGTGAGAGCGCCCGGCGCGGACGAATCGACCAGCGCGCGCGTGAGCGGCTTGGGATTCCACCGCTGGCCCTTGGCGATGAGGATCTGATTCGCGTGGAGGAGCTCGCCAGCGCCGGAGAGTTGGCACTGGCGCTGCTCGAGCAGCTTCCTGCGGCACAACGCGACGCGGTGCGTGCGCGCGTGCTCGACGAGCGCGGGTACGAGGAGCTGGCCACCGAGATGGATTGCTCTCAGCAGGTCGTGCGCCAGCACGTCAGCCGGGGCCTCAAACGTCTCAGGACCCTGATCAAGGAGCAGGAATGAGCGACTACATATCCAGCCTGGAGCAGGCGCTGCGCAAGGCCGCAGCGCGCGAGTATCGGCCTGCGGGAAGCTACGGGGCGCGTTCGGGCCGAGGACAGGCCGGGTTCGATAGTCGAGAGGTTCCCTCCGCGATGCCGTTGCGACGCCGCCTTCGGCGCCGCTGGTCTGCGCCGGCGATCGTGGTGGCTGCGTTGTTGGTCGGTGGATCCGCCGCCGCCACGATCACATCGCTTCTGGACACCGGCTCGGCCCCGCTGACGGGCGCAGTGCCGGGGATCACCGGACAGCTGCTGCGCTATGACATCCCGATCACCCCCGACCTCGACCCGGGAAATGCCGGCTGGTGCAGCTATCCGATCTTCTGGATCCCCCACGGCTTGACCGATCTCGCGGGCGGCGGCACGGGCATATGCTCAATCGCGGTTGCGCCCGGCGAGCCCGTGATCCTAGATGGCGCTGAGGCGATCGGCGACCCAGGAGATCTTCCGCCACATGCGCCACTGGCTGACCAGCACGGTCAGCTCAACCTCGTCTGGATGGTGGTCAGCGCTCGCGTTGCCGCCGTGCGACTGCGACCAGGCGACGTGATCAGGCCGCGTCCAGACCCGCGGCTTCCCGCGGGCTGGAGAGCGGTCGTTGCCTTCGTGCGAGCCCCTCGCTTCCAGCCGCCGGCGCTGCCGACGGCTCTGGGCCGCGCCGGCCGCCCAATCACCGAACCGGTGCAACCGGCGGTGAGCGGCATATCCCCATCTGGCGCAGCGGCCTCAACCCGTTCCTATGACCCGGCTGGGACCACCCCGAGCCCGTGCGCGATTCACGCCGCTCATCTACCCAGCATCACCGCCCAAAGGGAAGTGGTCGCCACCAACGCACCGGCACTCGGACCGGGGGTCTCCCGCAACGAGCTCTTCAGCTGCGCGCGCAGCTGGTTCTACATCAAAGGCCAGAGCTACTCGTACTCCGCAGCGATCCTGCTCAACGCCCAAGACCCACGACGTCGCGCCCCCCAGCTGCCCGGCCTCACGTCGACCGGTCAATCAGGAGTCTTCATCAATGCGCCGGCCGAGATCGTCGCCAAGCGCATCGGCCCAGGATGGCTGGTCGTCCAAGGCCAGTCCGTCAGCCTGACCAAGCAGCTCCTCAGCACCCTCCGCGTCACGGGCACGAGCCTCCGACCAGCCGCAAATCCCCGTCCCTGACCGGATGGCTCGGTTAGGCGCGGCCTCATCTGACTCTGGGCGCCCAGCGCCACCACCCTCCGCGCCGCAGCGGAGGCATCCGATGGGACAGCATCCGCCGCCGCCCGCGCATCGCCACCGCAGCGCTCCCGACGCCGCCCGCCACGGCAGCCCCCGCCAGCGCCACCGCGGCCTTCAGCCTCCGCCCCAGGCGATCGAACCGGAGCACCTGCCACCCACGCTCGCGCGCGACCCGCAACAGCTCGCCGTCCGGGTTGACGGCGACCGGATTGCCCACGACCTCGAGCATCGGAAGGTCGGACTCCGAGTCGGAGTAGGCATAGGACTCGTTCAAGTCGATCCCCTCTCGTTCGGCCAGCTGCTGTATCGCGCGTGCTTTGTCGGTTCGGTAGATGAACAGGCCCGTCGGTCTGCCGGTGTAGACCCCGTCCTGCACCTCGGAGAACTTCGAGCCGATCGCGCCGTCGAGCACCAGCACGTGCGCGAGCATCGAGGCGAGTTCCTGCGAAGCGGCCGTGACGATGTACACGCGTCGGCCCTCGTCCTGATGCGCGTACGCCACGGCCAGCATCTGCGGATATATCCGGGGCAGGATCCCCGCCAGCACGTCCGCGCCCAGGCGCTCCATGTCGCGCACGCGCGTGCCGGCGAGCGAGGCCGAGATCCGGTCGCGCAGGGCGTGGGTGTCATCGTCCGTCGCGCCGCGCAGTCGAAATCGGATGTTCGCCCAGGCGTCGGCGAGCAGCTGCCGGCGGCTCATCAAACCCGCCTTGTAGGCGGCACGACCGAACTGGAACGCCGAGGAGCCCTCCATCAGCGTCCGGTCCAAATCGAAGAATGCGGCGCTCGCGCAAGCCGCGCGCTCGGCGTCCGCTCGGGCTTGCGGCCCGCTCGGCATCATGCTCGCTGTTCGGGCCGCGCCCGGATCATCCGGCTGCCGGAACGCGCGGCGCGCAAGTCATCCGGCGGCTCAGCTGCCGTTCACCTTCACGATCACCGCGTCGCCCTGGCCGCCGCCCGAGCAGATCGCGGCGCACCCGAGCCCGCCTCCGCGGCGGCGAAGCTCGTACACCAGCGTCCCCAGGATGCGCGCGCCCGAGGCGCCGATCGGATGGCCAAGCGCGACCGCGCCGCCGTTGACGTTGACGCGATCTTCATCGATCCCGAGCATCCGCATCGAGTTCAGCGTGACCGACGCAAACGCCTCGTTGATCTCCCACAGATCGATGTCCTCCACGCTCAGCCCAGCCCGCTCGAGCGCCTTCTTCGCCGCTTTGGCGGGCGTCCGGGCCAAGTAGGCGAACTCGTCGGCGACCTGTGCCTGGGCGATGATCGTGGCCAGCGCCGGCCGGCCGTTGCGCTGCGCCCACTCGTCGCTGGCCAGCACCAGCGCTCCGCCGCCGTCGTTGACGCCGGGCGAGTTGCCCGCGGTGTGGGAGCCGTCCTTGACGAAGATCGGCGGGAGCTTGGCGAGGGCCTCGAGGGTGGCGTCCCGGCGCGGGCCCTCGTCGACGTCGACGATCGTCTCACCCTTCTTGCCTTTGACCGTGACCGGCACGATCTCCTCGGGGAGGCGACCTTCGTCGGTCGCGCGCGCGGCAAGCTCGTGCGAACGCAGCGCCCAGCGATCCATGTCCGGACGCGTCAGCTCGAGCTCGGAGGCGACCTCGCTGGCCTCCTGGGCCATGTGCTTGCCCGAGAACGGGTTCGTCAGGCCATCGTTGATCATCGAATCGATCGCCTTGGCGTCGCCCATCCGATAGCCGAACCGCGCCTGCTTGAGCAGGTAGGGGGCCTGCGACATCGACTCCATCCCGCCGCCCACGCCGAGCTCGATATCTCCCACCCGGATCGCCGCATCGAGCAGCCCGGCAGCGCGGATTCCCGACGCGCATACTTTGTTGATCGTCTCGGACGGGACGTCTTTGGGGATGCCGGCCTTGATCTGCGCCTGGCGCGAGGGGACCTGGCCCTGTCCGGCCTGGATCACCTGACCCATCACCACGTGCTGCACCTGCTCCGGCTCCACGTCGGCGCGTTCGAGCGCGGCCTTGATCGCGGTGCCCCCGAGCTCGGTCGCGTCGAGGGTCGACAGGCCGCCGCCGAGCTTCCCGATCGGCGTGCGGGCTGCGGATAGGATCACGGTCTTCGGCATCGCTCTGTTCCCCTCCTGATTCGCTTGGCGGTCCACCAATCGTAATCGCCGGACGCCGCAGCGGCATTGGTAGGTTCCCGGCGGTGGATGTCGAGGCGACCACCTCCAGCCCGCTCGAGACGGCGGCCGACACGATCGTGGTCGGGATCTTCGAGGGAGAGGAGATCGCGCACGACGCGCCCGGAGAGCCGCTGGGCAAGCTGAGGCGATTGGGCGAGGCCCGCAGCGAGCTGGGGCGCCTGGCGGTCCTCCACGCCGAGGGCCGGCGGTTCATCGTGGTGGGGCTCGGCTCGCGTGAGCGGTTCGAGCCCGAGCGAGCCCGGGCCGCGGCCGCCACCTCGCTGGCCCGGGCGCAGGAGCTCAGCGCCACGAGGCTGTGCTGGCAGCTGCCCCCCGGGCTCGGCGACGAGGTCGCTGCGGCGGTGGTCGAGGGCACCCTCCTGCGTGCCTACCGATTCGATCGCTACAAGCCCCGCGAGTCCGCTGGTGAGGTGGAGCGCCTGATCATCGGTGCCGACCGCGAGACTTCCGATGCGGTTCGCCGCGCGGGGACAATCGCGGCCGCGCAGAACCGCGCCCGCGACCTCGGAAATGCCCCCGCCAACGAGCTGACCCCGGCCGCCCTCGCCGATTACGCCCAGGAGCTCGGGAATCGCCACGGCTCGGTATCGGTGACGGTGCTCGAGGGGCACGAGATCCGGAACGCCGGCATGGGAGCGTTCGCCGCCGTCGCGCAGGGATCGGCGAACGACGCCCGCCTGATTCGGCTCGACTACGACGGCAGCGCCGGCGCGGCAGCGCCGCGGCTCGGGCTCGTCGGCAAGGGGATCACGTTCGACTCGGGGGGACTGTCGCTCAAGCCCCCGTCATCGATGATCGCGATGAAGTTCGATATGGCGGGTGGCGCCGCAGTGATCGAGGCGGTCGCCGGGCTCGCCGAGCTCGGTGCGCCGATTCGCGTTTGCGGCGTGGTCGGCGCGAGCGAGAACCTCCCGAGCGGCACCGCGGTCAAGCCGGGCGACATCGTTCGCTCGTTCGACGGCACCACGATCGAGGTCAACAACACCGACGCCGAGGGACGGCTGGTGCTCGCCGACTGCCTCTCCTATGTCCGGCGGGAGGGATGTGATCTGATCGTCGACCTCGCGACCCTGACGGTCATCGATGCCGCGCTGGGCTCGACCTACGCGGCCGTGATGTCGAACGACGACGCTTGGGCCGCCAGAGTCGTGGCCTGCGGCGATCGCACCGGAGAGCTGGTGTGGCGGATGCCGCTCCACGAGGACTACGCGGAGATGGTCAAGGGCCGCTACGCCCAGCTCACCAACCGGACCGAGCGGCGCGAGGCGATGCCGCTGACCGCCGCCGAGTTCCTGCACCACTTCGTCGGGAGCACGCCCTGGGCCCACCTCGACATCGCCGGCACCGCCTATGACGTGCCCCGCCCGTACTTCGTCGGCAAGGGTGCCACCGGCTTCGGCGTGCGCCTGCTGGTCGAGCTCGCGTGCGGGCTCGCGAGCTGAACTGTGAGAATCAGGGCATGGAGTTCGACTTCGCAGACCACCACCGAATGCTCCGCGAGACGGTCCGCGAGTTCGCCGAGCACGAGATCGCGCCCGTAGCGGAAGAGCTCGATCGCACCAAGACGTTCCCCTACGAGATCGTCAAGCGGCTCGGCGAGCTCGACCTGATGGGGATCCCGTTTCCGACCGAGTACGGCGGCGGGGGCGGCGATTCGGTGGCCTACGCGATCGCGGTCGAGGAGCTGGCGCGCGTCGACTCGTCGGTCGCGATCACGCTCTGCGCGCACACCTCGCTGGGGACGCAGCCGATCTATCTGTTCGGCTCCCAGGACCAGAAGGAGCAGTGGCTGCCGCCGCTGTGCCGCGGCGAGCGGCTCGGAGCGTTCGGCCTGACCGAGCCCGAGGCCGGGTCCGACGCCGGCAACACCAAGACCCGCGCCATGCTCGAGGACGGCGAATGGGTGATCAACGGCGCCAAGCAGTTCATCACCAACGCCGGCACCGACATCTCGGGGCTCGTGGTGATCACTGCGGTGACCGGCGGCAGCGCCGGCGATCGAGACCGGGAGATCTCCAACATCCTGGTCGAGAACGGCACTCCCGGCTACGAGCCGGGGCAGCCGTATCGCAAGATGGGCTGGAACGCATCGGACACCCGGCCGCTGTCGTTCAGCGACTGCCGCGTCCCTGCCGAGAACCTCGTCGGCGAACGCGGAGCGGGCCTGCGGCAGTTCTTCCACACCCTCGACATCGGCAGGATCGGCGTCGGCGCGATGGGGGTCGGCCTCGCGCAGGGCGCGCTCGATCAGGCGCTCGCATACGCCAAGGAACGACGCGCGTTCGGCAAGCCGATCTCGAAGTTCCAGTCGATCCAGGCCAAACTCGCGGACCTCTCGACCGAGATCGAGGCCACCCGGCTGCTCGTCCACAAGGCCGCCTGGCTAAAGGACATGGGCCGCAATTTCACGCTCACGGCGGCGCAGGCCAAGCTCAAGAGCGGGCGGATCGCGGTCCACGCCGCCGACGAGGCGGTCCAGATCCACGGCGGCTACGGCTACATCGAGGAGTACCCAGTCTGTCGCTTCTATCGCGACGCCAAGATCCTCACGATCGGCGAGGGCACCGACGAAGTCCAGGAGATGGTGATCGCTCGGGCGCTGGGGGCCTGATCAGCGTGATCCGCGCTCCCCGGGCCACGGCGCGCACGATCGCTGTGGCGCTCGCCCTGCTCGCGTCCCTGGGATGGGCGCTCGCGGCCCAGGCCCAGCCGCCGCTCACCGGGACGGCCCGGCTCGAGGGTCAGTTCCAGCTCACCGGGCGGATCACCGTCGCCCATCACGTGCTCGGCGAGCAGGTCGGCGAAACCGTGGTTCGCACGTGGGCCTTCACCCCGCTGTGCCCGGTCGGCCCGTGCCAGTTCGTGGCTCTCACCCGTCAGCGGGGCGCCGGAACCGACAGCCTCGTGCTCCACATCACCGCCCCCGACGAGTACACCGGCGCCGGCGCGTTCTACGCCCCGCTGCGGTGCGGGAAGCGCATCTTCCCCGAGGGCGAGTCGGTTCCGTTCACGATCCGGGTTCAGATCACGGGTGCCTCGCTCGTGGACGGAGCCCTCGTCACCACGCAGCTCGGCGCCACCTACACCAACCGCAAGCGAACCAACCTGACCCGCTGCGTCGCCGTGCCCGGTCACGACGCGGCCGTCTACCAGGGCACCCTCCAGCTGTGAGCACCGCAAGAGCGAGGACTCGACGGTCGCCGAAGCTAGATCGCCGCCGAGCGAAAATGTGACAAGTGTTGAGGGTGGTCAAAAAGGCTGAACTATTCAGCCTTATCGGGAAGCCTCCATTTGGTCGGACCGATGCGCTGGCGCCGACCCGTCAGCGCCGGCGGCCCGGTGTGCGCCCGCTCCCAGCGCCGTGGCGCGCCCGCGCGCCATCGGGGCGGCCCCGCCTCTCAGCGCCCGATCGCCTGCGGGAAGTTGAAGTAGTGGTGGGGATCGACGGTGCGGCGGATCGACTCCAGGCGGGAATAGTTGGAGCCGTAGTAGGCGTGGCGCCAGCTGCTCAGATCGGCGTCGATGTAGTTCTGGTAGGCCATCCCCGAGACGTGCTGGCGCATGTTGGCGTAGACCTGGTTCAGCCACGCAGCGCCTCCGTTGTAGGTCAGGTACTGCATGCAGAACAGGTCGTTGCGATGCACGAACGCCGTGGCGCTGGGAGCGACGCGGTTGATCGCCCCGCCGTAGGAGTCGAACAGGATCGCTCCCGATCCGGGCTGCGACGCCCGGCGCTCGACCGCCGCGGCCAGCAGGGCCCGCGCCTGCCCGGACAGCGGCGTGCTCACGTAGTCGGACTTCGCGCGAAAGCTCTCGCGTGCCAGCGTCCCGCCCGGAGCGGTACCGACCGTGTGGCAGGCGCTCAGCGAGGTGTGCAGGCAACCCGCCCACAGCAGCTGCAGCGTCACGTAGCCGAGCGATCCGGTTGACACGTTCGTGCCCGGCACACCGCGCAGCGGCGCGAGCAGCCGGCCCAGATCCTGACTGGCGCCGAAATACTGGCCGGATACGCTCGCCGAGGCGACGCCGGCGCCGCCCGACAGATGGAAGATCGAGGTCAGCTGATCGCGAGCGTGGGGAGCCCAGTTCTGCCACGCCGCGAGCGCCTCCGACGCCTGCGACCACGGCCAGGAGACGAGGAAGTAGGCCGCGCTGCGAGGCATGGGATGGACGTTGAACGTCAGCTGCGTCACCACCCCGAAGTTGCCCCCGCCGCCTCCCCGCAGCGCCCACAGGAGATCGGGATTGCTGCGCCGATCGACCGTGCGTAAGCGTCCGTCCGCGGTTACCAGCTGTGCCCCGACCAGATTGTCGGCGCTGAGCCCGTATTGGCGTCCGGCCAGCCCCATCCCGCCGCCGAGCGTGACCCCGGTGATTCCGACCGACGGGCACGAGCCGCCCGGAATCGTCGCCCCGCGGCTACCGAGCCCGTTGTAGACGTCGATCAGCTGAGCTCCGGCGCCGATCGTGGCGG
This sequence comes from uncultured Solirubrobacterales bacterium, assembly GCA_963767695.1. Lineage (GTDB taxonomy): Bacteria > Actinomycetota > Thermoleophilia > Solirubrobacterales > Solirubrobacteraceae > Palsa-465. The sequence goes on along the minus strand of CAVYFE010000021.1, from coordinate 78,044 downwards.
TACCGGCGCCACGGTCGACCGAGATCCCGTTCATCGCGTGCAGGTCGAGCACCAGCCCATTCGCGATCGTCGAGTATCCGGCGTAGCTGTGGCCGCCTGAGCGGGCGCGCAGCGGCACGCCGTGGGTGACCGCCCAGCGAACCGCGGCGCGTACATCCGCGGCGTTGATCGGCCGCGCGACCGCCAGCGGTGTCTCGTAGTCGAAGCGCTCGTTGTAGACATGGGCCACCGCGTTGAATCCGCGCGAGCCGGGCGTGAACACGTGGCCCCGCATCACCCGCTGCAGGCCGCTGATCGGTGTGGAGCGCAGCCGCCGCCTGCGCATCGCGGCGGCAACGTCCCCGCCGCCGGGCAACGACAGCGAGACCCCTGCGGCACCAGCGGCGGCCAGAAACTCGCGCCGGGCGATCAACTTGTCCATCGTTCCTCCTCCGTGACTCCCCCCATCTCTCGAGCACTGTCTCACACGCGGAGGGCCGTGTCTACCGGCGCGCCGCGATCTGCAGCGTCGCCAGCACGTGGTCGACGACGGCCAGCTGGCGACGCCGGGCCACGAGCGCGCCGGCGATCACCACGTACAGGCAGAACGGCCGCCCCGCTGCGCTGAAGAAATGCTGCATCCCGGCCTGGCCGCGGATCGGGTGGGCCAGTCCGCTGCTGGTGAATCGAGTCGGGTCCAGCCGCCGGGGGATCCGGCGTGGCGCGAACAGGCCGTGGCCCGGTTCGAGCCCGCCCCCCGCCCGATACTCCGTCAGCGCCACGAATGCGGCGTGGTCGGGCATCAGCGATGTGCTGCGATCGCCGAACTCGCCGTCGTCGTCGAGCGGGATCGGGAAGTTCCCGGCGTGCAACGTGGCGATCTGACCGGCTCGCCCGAACACGCGCCCGCTCCACCCCCGCGGCAGTTCGACCCGGAGCCCGTGGGCCGCGAGGATCACGCCAGCACTCCCGCCACCGCCAGCGCGAGAATCGTCGCCAGCAGCCCGCATCCCGCGCCGCGGGCGCCCTGGCGCCACCGCCCCAACCCGACGTGGAAGCGGACCAGCTCCGCCGGCCCCCGCACCTTCCAGGTGGCGAGTGGTTGCAGGCCGCGAATCAGGCCGAACACTCCCACGATCAGCGCCCCCGCGCCCGGCCCGGCCGCCAGCAGCGCCGCCCACAGCGCCAGATAGGTAGCCGCGCTCAAGACGACCGTGCTGACCCCGACCCCGAGCTGAGCGCCGTAGCCACCCCCCCAAACCCATCCCCGGTACTGCTCGCGCCACCGTCCGTTGACCTGTCGCCGCGGGCCCGGGACGTTCAGCCGGGAGGCGTCGAGCGCCAGCGCGATCAGCGCGCCGCCGGCCAGCAGCGCCAGCCTGAGGTGCAGTCCGAGCCCGGAGACGAGGAGTGAGCCGGCGAACCCCAGCAGCGCGCCGCCGGCCACCCCGGCGCCGACCGCGGCGAGCAGGAACGCGGCGACCGTCACACCCCATCGCGATTGCCGGCCCCGCTCGCCGAGCGGAGTGATGCTCGCCAGCATCGACTCGCCTCAGGGCGACCAGGCGGAGGCCACTGCCCCCGCCACGGCGGCCAGGCACCCGAGCACCACGAGTTCGGTCACTGACCCCCCTTGCCCGCGGGATGGAGGCTCGGATGATCGGGTCCGATCCCCGCGGCGGCCAGCGTCTCCTCCACGGTGCGCGCGCGGCGCTCGCCGGCGTGCTCCTCGGCAGCGACTCGCTGGTCCTCGAGCGCGTCGCCCACCAGCGAGCTCAGCGCCCGCCAGCTGGTCGCCACTCCCTCCCCCCGGATCGTCTCGTCGACCAAAACGAAGTAGGGAGCGCCCGGAACGTCGAAGTCGTGCCATGCCTCCGAGGACATCACCACCGGCACCCCCGCAGGCGCCAGCGCGCGAAGCCGCGCGGGCTGCTCGCGCTCGGCGCCACGGGCGACGATCACGGTCCGGACCCCGCGCGGGAGGCGATTCTCGCCCAGGCTCTCCCAGAATCCCGCGCAGGTGGTGCAGCCGCTGGTCAGGAACGCGAGCAGCGTGGGAGCTGCTGCGGGACTGTCGAACGACAGGTGGACCGCGTCGCCGGCCGGAGTCGTGCCGGCCAGCGCCGGCGCGCTCGCCCCGGTTTCGCGTCGCGGGCGAGAGGAGGGCGCGGGCGCCGCGGCTTGACCCTGGCCGTCCACCTCGGGTGGTCCGAGCCGGCGCAGGATCTCCGCGTGGCTGCGCAGCAGCCCCGCGACGAGCACGATCAGGACGACCAGCAGCATGGTCTCGACCGACACGACCGCGGTCACGCCCCGCCACCTCCCGGCTGCTGTACCGCGAGGCCACGCAGGCAGCTTGCCTCGTGCTTGCAGGTGCGGTTGTCGGTCATCGGCGTGTCGTTGCAGCCGATTTGGGCCGAAGCCGGGTGCTGGCAGATCACCAGCCGGCATACGACTTCCGTGGCCCCGTGAACCTGGGTGTTGCACTGCCCGTATCGGAACCGATTGCAGTCGACGCGCCGGCGCCGGCAATCCCCGTTCGCGCACTGACAGCCGCCTGCAAAGACCTGGCCGGGGATCCGGTTGCAGTCCAGGTAATAGCGGACGCCCTCGTCGTGGCAGAGCCCGTGGCCGCGATAGTCGGTGCACTTCCACCAGCCGGCGATATAGGTTCCGGCCGGGCACCTGTTGTAGCCCTGCTCGATCTCACAGCAGAACGCCGTGTAGCCGTCCCGGCACCGGCCCGAGGCGCAGTCACCGGGCCTGATCACCGCCCACGCGGTTCCGGGACGCAGCAGGTAGCGAAGCGGCGCCACCGCAAGCGCCGAGCCCGCGACCGCCGCGCGGGCCACGGCGCTCCGGCGTGAGATCCGTCGCTCGAGCGCGGCCCCGACCCCGCGGGCAAGCCGCTCGCTGACGCTCACTGCGGGCTCCAGGCAGACCACGCCTGCGGCAACTTCGTGTAGGCGAGGACGATCGCGTACGCCGACCCGGCGATCCCCACCGTCAGCACGCTGGCCTTCGGGATACCCCCGCCGAGGATCCATCCGACGCCGTGCGCCGGTGCGATCGCGGCGCCAGCCGCCACCAAGCCGAGCGCCGCGCTCAGCAGCGATTGAACGACCGAGGCCGGCGCATCGCCGTCCCCGAAGCATCCGCACGCGGCGCGCCGGCGCGCCAGCACGAGCGAGAGGATGCAGAAACCCGCGTACACGCACGCCACCGCACCCGCCGAGCGCGGCGATGGGTACAGCAGCGACCACGTGCCCAGCGCCAGCTCCCCGCCGGCGAAGGCCCGCACCAAACCGGCCCGTGCCGGGAGGCCCACGGCCGCCAGCGCCCGCACGGCGCCGGTCGGCGAGCGCAGCTTCGCCAAGCCCGCGGCACACAGCACCACCGCGGCGACGAGAAACGGTGCGCTCAGCGCTTGCGCCATGCCCTCACCGGCTGACCCGCTCCTCGAGGATCCGCGTCGCGGCACTGGCGGGATCGAGCTCGCGGGAGACGACGCGGTCGAGCAGCTCCTTGACGTCGGGATCGTCGTGGACCGACGCCTCGAGCTCCCGGCGCATCCGGAACGTGGCGATCGCGAGGACCTCGTTCATCAGGTTGCGCCGGCGGCGCTCGGACAGCGTCCCTTCGGCCTCGATGTACGCCCGGTGCTCGGCGAGCTTGTCGACAAGCTCCTCGGTCCCCTCGCCGCGCACCGCCTCGGTCCTGACGATCGGGACCTCCCAGCCTTCCCGGGGCCCGAGCGCGAGCACCCCCTTTATCTCCCTGATCATCGTGTCGGTGAGGGGATGGTCGGCCTTGTTGACGACGATCACGTCGGGGATCTCCATCACCCCGGCCTTGAGCGCCTGGATCGAGTCACCCGAGCCCGGCATCAGGACCAGCACGACCGTGTCGGCGTGGTCGATGATGTCCACCTCCGCCTGGCCGACGCCGACCGTCTCGAGCAGCACCAGATCGCGTCCGGAGGCGTCCATCAGCAGCGCCGCCTGAAGCGTCGCCTCGCTCAGTCCCCCGAGCGCCCCGCGGTTCGCCATCGAGCGTATAAACACGCCAGGATCCAAGAAGTGATCGCTGAGACGGATTCGATCGCCGAGCAGCGCCCCCTTGGTGAATGGCGAGGAGGGGTCGATCGAGAGCACCGCGATTGTGCGCTCCCGCTCACGCTCGAGCTTGGTCAGCGCCCCCAGCAGCGTTGACTTGCCGACCCCCGGAGGCCCCGTGAAGCCGATCATCGCCGCCTTCCCGGTGTGGGGATAGATGTCTCGCACCAGCTCCCACCCCTCCGGATCGTCGTTTTCGACGAGCGAGATCGCGCGGGCCAAAGCCCGCTTGTCGCCGTCCAGCAGCCGCTGCACTAGGGTCTGATCGGTGTTGCCCAAGACCGCGAGCAATCATGCCAGGGTGAACGGCGCAGTCCTCACCCGGCTCGACTCCCTGATCGGCGACGGCGTCGAGGCGGCGGTGAAGACAAAACACCGGCTGAGATTGCGCAGGCTGGGCTGGCAGCGGGCGCTGGACCCGCCGGCCGACGGGCTGTGGGCGGCCGGCGATCCGCCACCGCGTCCCGGCTGCGAGCTGGAGGTGCTGATCGACGGCGCCCGGGCGCTGCCGGAGATGGCGCGGGCGATGGAGCAGGCACGCCATTCGATCCATATCAGCGGCTGGCACATCGCCCCGGATTTCGAGCTGGTCCGGGGCCGGTCGCCCCTCGTCCTGGGGATTCTCCTGGCCGAGCTGGCGGAGCGGGTCGACGTGCGGATCCTCGTCTGGGCGGGGGCGCCGGTGCCGGCCTTTCACCCCACCCGCGGCGAGGTGCAAGCAGCGGTCCAGATGCTCACTCGCGAGACGCGAATCCGCTGCGAGACCGACCCGCGGGAGCACCCGTTCCACTGCCATCACGAGAAGACGATCGTGATCGACGGCGAGCTCGCGTTCGTCGGCGGGATCGATCTCACCAACGACGCCGGCGACCGCTTCGACGCCCAGACCCACCCCGCGCGGCGGCAGCTCGGTTGGCACGACGCGGCCACGCGGCTGCACGGCCCCGCGGTGAGCGACGTCGCAGACCACTTCGCGCTGCGCTGGGGCGAGCTCACGGGCGAACGGCTCGAGCGCCCTGACCCACCGGGATCAGCCGGGAACCAGACGGTGCAGGTCGTGCGAACCGTCGCGGAGAACATGTACGACCGGCTGCCGCGGGGAGAATTCAGAGTCCTCGAGAGCTACGTCCGGGCGCTGCGCTCGGCGCAGCGGCTGATCTATATCGAGAACCAGTTCCTGTGGGCTCCGGAGATCGTGGAGATCCTCGCCGACAAGCTGCGAAATCCCCCCGCCGCCGAGTTTCGACTCGTGATCGTGTTGCCGGCGAAACCCAACAACGGCCGCGACGACACGCTCGGTCAGCTGGCGATTCTCAGCAACGCCGATCACGGACAAGGGTGCCTGCTCGCCGCGACGATCCGCGCGCTCTCAAACGGGCGCGACGACCCGGTGTACGTACACGCCAAGGTGGCGGTCGTGGACGACCGCTGGCTGACCATCGGCTCGGCCAACCTCAACGCTCACTCACTGCTCAACGACACCGAGCTCAACGTCACGACCGACGACCCGGAGCTCGCGCGCGACACCCGCGTTCGCCTGTGGGCCGAGCACCTGGAGCTCGACTCAGCGACTGTCGCCGGCCACGAGCCGCGGGTGCTGGTCGACGAGTACTGGCGAGCGATTGCCAGCGAGCAGCTCGAGCGGCGCCGTGCGGGCCAGCCACCGACACACCGGCTGCTCGCGCTGCCGGGCGTCTCCCGCAGATCTCGGCGCCTGCTCGGACCACTGCAGGGATTGATCGACGACGGCTAGCGACAGCCTCCAGGTAGACCATTACGATCTGGGGGTGCAGTCGGTAGGCACGCCGCAACTCGACACCGCTCCGGCGCCTCCGAACGTGCCGCGGTTCATCCGCTCGGCGCCTCCGCCGCTGCGCGGCGGTCCGCTGAGGTTTCTGCGTTTCGCCCGCCGGCACCACATGCTCACCCCCGGCTACTTCGTGCTGATCGTGCGCTGGCTGTGGCTGAAGCTGCGCTGGCGCGGAAGACTGCAGACCGACGGGATGTGCTTCGTCTGCCCGAGGGTGAAGTTCGAGATCGGGCGTGACGCCACCGTCTCCCTCGGACGCTGGTCATGGATCGGCCACGGGTGCAAGATCCGCGCCCACGAGGGCCGCGTCTCGATCGGTGCCAAGTCGGTGCTGGGGCAGGAATGCACGATCTCCGCCTTCCAGCACGTCTCGATCGGCCGTGAGTGCATCGTCGCCGACCGGGTGATGATGATCGACTTCGATCACGGCATGGTCGAAGTCGAGCGGCCGATCCGCGAGCAGGGGATCTACAAGCGCAACGTCGACGTCGGCCACAACGTGTGGATCGGCTATGGCGCGTGTCTGCTGCGCGGCGTCGTGATCGGCAACAACGCCGTGATCGGGACCAGCGCGGTGGTGACCTGCGACGTCCCCGACAACGCGGTCGCGGCCGGCATTCCGGCCCGGATCATCCGCACGCGCGATGCGCCGCGGACGTTCGGTTGGGAGTAAGCCGCCGGCGCGCCGCGCGTCACGCCCGGCACACCGCGAGGAAATCGAGCGCCCGGTCGAGCGGGCCGGGTCGCAGCACGAAATCGCTCGTCGCGATCGCCGGCGTGAACCAGTCGTAGAAACGCTTCGTGATCCCCAGGCGGGCATGAACCGTGTCCCAGCCAAGGCGCAGCGCCTGCTCGTGGAAGTGGAGCTTGCGGGCATGGAACAGGCCCACCAGCTCCACCGCTCCGAACACCCCCCCGCACAGCTGACGAAACTCGGCCGCCCGGTACTCCTTGAGGTGCCAGGGATTGCCGGATCGCTCGGCGCCCGGCGGAGCGAGAGTGAGCACGTTGGGTGTCGACACGTAGGCTGTCCCGCCGGGAGCGAGCAGCGAACGCAGATGGCCGAGCACGGCGAGCGGGTCATGGACGTGCTCGATCGTCTGCAGGAACACGACGGCGTCGAACGCGCCGGGCTCGCCGAAGGTCTCGACCAGACCCCGCGCGAAACGAAGGTTTGCGCGGCGGTAGCGCAGCCGCGCGTGCTCGTGGGCCTCGGGATTGGCGTCGAGCCCGACGACCTCCGCGGCCCGCTGCGCCAGCAGGTCCGAGCCGTAGCCCTCGCCGCAGGCCATGTCGATCACGCGCTTGCCGGCGACCCGCTCGGCGATCCATTCGTAGACCGCCAGGTGCCGGCGGAACCAGTAGTTCTCGGCCGGGACATCGGGAAGCGTTCGCTCACCGGTCAACTCGAGCGGTGGGACCCCGGGGGGCTGGTTGTGTTGAACGTACACGTTCACTGGCAGGTTGACAGGGTAATGTGACGGCCGCCATGGAGGCACCAACCTTGCCCGTCAGCAGAAGGGCGGACGAGATCCGCGACGCCAACACGCGCTACCACGACATCGCCGCGGCCGGCTACGACACGAAGTGGGGCATCAACTTCGGCCAGGTCGGACAGGCGCAGGTGATCGGCAAGCTCCGCAAGCTGCTCGGCCCGGAGCTCGACGCCGGCTACGGGCGCGCGCTCGAGATCGGCGCCGGCACCGGCTATTTCAGCCTGAACCTGCTCCAAGCCCGGACCGTCCGCGAGGCGACGTGCACGGATATCTCGCCGGGTATGGTCTCCGCGCTGGCCCGCAACGCCGAGCGTCTGGGGCTGCGGGTGAGGACCGCCTGCGCCGACGCGGAATCGCTCCCGTTTCCTGATGCGAGCTTCGAGCTGGTACTCGGTCACGCCGTGCTTCACCACCTCCCCGACCTGCGGCGCGCGTTCGCCGAGTTCCATCGCGTGCTGGCGCCCGGGGGGAGGATCGTGTTCGCGGGCGAGCCCTCGCGCTTCGGCGATCGGCTGGCGGCGATCCCGAAGGCCGGCGCCCACCGTCTCGCCCCCGCCTGGCGAGCGCTGCTGCGGGCCGGCGCCACCACACCCGCCGCCGATCCTGAAAGCTCCGACGGGATCGACCACGACCTGGAGCGGTGTGTCGACATTCATGCCTTTGCACCGGAAGACCTGGTGGCGCACGCGCGTCGCGCGGGATTCGCCGATATCCGCGTGCGCGGCGAGGAGCTGGTCGCGAACTGGTTCGGATGGTTCAACCGGGCGCTCGAGGCGACCGCGGAGCCCGATGACGTCCCGATGCTGTGGCGCCAGTACGCGTTCCGCGGCTACCTGCTGCTGCAGCGGCTCGACGAGCGAGTATTCGAGCCGCTGCTCCCGCCGGCGATCTTCTACAACCTGCTGATCACCGCGCGCAAGCCGTAGCCGCCGGCCAACGCTCGTAGACTCCGACGTGATGCCTGACCGGCTCACGCGCGAGTTTCCGCTGTTCCCACTCGGTCTCGTCGCGGTGCCCGGCGAGCTGATCCCGCTGCACATCTTCGAGGAGCGCTACAAGACGATGATGAACGAGTGCCTGCGGGACGAGCGGGAATTCGGGATCGTGTGGCTGTCGGAGGACGGCCTGCGGGAGATCGGCTGCGCGTGCGAGATCGATCGCGTCCTCGAGCGGCTCGACGATGGCCGGATGAACCTGCTCGCGCGCGGCACCCGGCCGTTCCGGGTCGTGGAGCGGCAGGCTCACCTGGCCTACCCGGCGGGTGTCATCGAGTTTGTCGAGGACCGCTCCGAGGCAGTCGATCCAGAGCTGCTCCGGGGCGCGCATGAAGCCTATGCGGACCTGGTCAGGCGCGCCACCGACCGCGACCCCGAGGAGGAGGAGCTCGCCGAGATGAGCGCCTACGCAATGGCCGCGACGGTCGACTTCGGCCTAGACGCCAAGCAGGGACTGCTCGATCTGCGCTCCGAGAACGCCCGGCTGCGACTGGTCACGCGCCTGTTCCGCGCGGCGATCAAGCGGCTCGACTTCGTCGACCGCGCACAGGCCCGGGCCCGCTCCAACGGCAAGGTCAGGTTCGGCTGAGTGCTCGCGCCCGGCGGGGCTCAGGCGTTGTAGACGATCATCGCGCCGCCGAACACGATGCAGTAGATCGCGAACGGCACAAGGTTGTTCGTCTTGAAGTAGCGCATCAGGAAGTGCACGGTCACGATCGCGGTGAGCGCCGCGGCCACCGCGGCGATCACGGCCGGACCGCGAATGCCAGCGCCCAGCGGGCCCGTCAGATCGCCGATCTTGTATACGCCGGCGGCGAGGATCGGCGGCGTCGCGAGCAGGAACGCAAACCGCGCGGCGTCGCTGTTGTCAAGGCCGCGGGCTAGCCCGGTTGCCATGCAGACGCCGTCTCGGCTGATCCCGGCGATCAGCGCCGTGGATTGGGCCAGGCCGATCACTCCCGCCTCCCGGAACTCGAGCGTGTCCAGCCGCCGCCCGCCGTCGGACTTGACCCCTTCGCGCAGTGCTAGTGCCCGCACGTCCGCGCGGCGCCTGTATCGCTCGGCCGCGAGCAGGATCAGGCCATTGATGACCAGGAAGATCGCCGCCGAGAGCGGCTTCGCAAGGGCCACGCGCACGGGATGCTCGAGCAGGACCCCGAGAATCCCCACCGGGATCGTCGCGCAGATGATCAGCCACGCGAGTCGCTCGCTGGGAGTCTCGATCCGGCGCTTGCGCACCGTGGCGAAGAACGCCTTGATGACCGCAACCCAATCCTTCCAGAAGTAGATCAGTAGTCCCACCGCGCTGCCAACGTGCAGCATCACCACGAACGCGAGCCACGGCGATTCGGGCTGGGACTGCCACGCCACGATGTTGTGCCAGCCGAACAGGTTCGGGAACAGCACCGTATGCCCGAGGCTCGAGATCGGGAACAGCTCGGTCGCGCCTTGGAGGACGCCGAGGACGATTGCCTGGAAGGTGGTGATTAGGGAGGAGGCGATTGCGAGCATCGAGCGCGGAGGGTAGCCCGGCGGGTAAACGGGCGCTCAGGATCAACGGCCGTGATGAGGTCATTCTCACGGAGCCGTCACCCCGCGAGGTGACACGCCTGCTGCGCGGCCTGGACTGCGAACAGCTCTGCCGCCGCCAGCTCGTGGTGGCGAGCGGCGGCCGTGTCGGGGAACTCGATCGTGCCGTCCTGGAGTCTGATCGTGTAGAGCGCGACGCTATTCGGCGCTTTCGGGATCCGCAGCTTGGCCTTGGCGTCGGAGTCGAGATTCTGCGCCAAATCGCGCGCCTGGATCAGCAGCTCGTTGGACAGCGGCCTCGCCTTGCCGCCGTTGCAGCGGACCGTTCCCGAGTCGTTGACCAGCAGCGTGAGGTGCTGGCCCGGGCCGGTGCGGGTGAGCAGGAACAGGTCGGGCGACTGGATGTCGAGGCCGCATCCGGCGAGTAGCAGGACGGCGATCAGGACGAGCGGGAGCGATCTGCCCACGCCCTTGATTGCACCACGATCGCATCGCCTCCACGCCGCGGGTCGCCGCCTCCCCAGAACCGGCCGGCGCGGTCGCGCTCCGCGGCCTGGACGCCGCCGAAGAACAGGTTGCGTTCGCGAAAGCGGCCGATCGCCATTCCCGCTCGTTCCAGCGCGGCGGTGTCGATGCCGGGTTCGGCGTACACGATGCCGTCCTCGAAATGGACCCGCGGCGCCTCGACGGCATCCCCGGCGCGAAGGCCTTCGTCGACGACGCGGATGATCGTTTGCAGGATCGCCGAGCGGATCCGATTCGAGCCCGCGCTCCCGAGCACGAGCTCCGGAGTGCCGTCGCGCAGCACGACCGTCGGCGACATCATGCTCGGCAGGCGCCGGCCCGGAGGATCGCGGTGAAAGCCGAGCGGGTTGAGGTCCTGCTCGCCGAGCATGTTGTTCAGGTGAACGCCGGTTCCGGGCACGATCACACCCGAAGCGGAGCCGTTGGAGCAGGTGACCGAGCATGCCGACCCATCGGCGTCGATCACGGCGATGTGGGTCGTCGAGCCGAGCCGGCCGCCCAGGAACCTGGCCGTGAACTCGGGATCATCGAGCCCGTCCAGGAACTCCGGGGTGCGAGCGGCCTGCGTACGCTCCATCACCTCGACGATCCGCGCCAGGTCGGGTGGGCCCGGCTGGTCGTCGAGCCACCCGAGCGCCAGCGCGATCAGGATCCCGCCCGCTGACGGCGGAGGATTGGTCAGCACCTCGCGCCCGCGGTAGGAGACTCGGACCGGGGAGCGGTCCACGACCTCGTATGAAGCGAGGTCGTCCCGTGTGAGCATCCCGCCCCGCTCGGAAACCCACCGCACGATCGAGGCGGCGATATCGCCGGTGTAGAACGGCTTCGCGCCCTCCGAGCCGAGTCGCTCGAGCGCGTCGGCGAGCTCCGGCTGGCGGATCACATCACCCGCCCCGACCAAATCGCCTCCCGGGGCGAACAGCGCCTCGGACTCGGGGGTCGAGGTAACGATTCCAGCCAGGATCTCGATCACGTAGGCCTGCTGCACGTTCAACTCAACGCCGTCCCGGGCCAGCTCCACCGCCGGCCGCACGAGCTCGGCCAGGGGTATCCGCCCGAAGCGCCGCGAGGCTTCCGTCAGCCCCAGCGGAAGCCCGTAGGTGCCGACCGAAGCGGCACCGATGTTGAAGATCTGGACCGCGTCGCCGAACGAGACGCTGATCGGCACGAGCTCGGCGCGCGCGGCGGCCTCACCGCCGCGCCCCGGCGCCTCGACGAAGAAATCCAGCAGCACCGGGGCGCTTTCCGGCGCGATGACCAGCATGTACCCGCCGGCCCCCAACCCGGTCAGCAGCGGCTCGCAGGCGAACGACGCGAGCACCGCCGCCACCGCGGCGTCAACCGCGTTGCCTCCCCCGCGCAGCACATCGGCGCCGATCCGCGCAGTGACCGGGTGACCGGCAGCGACGACGCCGAGCTGGGGCTCGGCCACCTGACGGGCTATCTCCTGGGGATGAATTCGGGGACGTCGAACTCGCGACGCACGCGGCTCACGCGCGGCTCACCCCGTGGCTCTCGCAGCGACGGTCTGGCGTCGGGGTCGCGACGCTCGCCCAATCCGGGCCGCCCGAACTCGGGCGGGGACGGGCGGCCGTTCCCGAACCCGGTCGCCACGACCGTCACCCACACCTGATCCTCGAGCTTGTCGTCGAGCATCGCGCCGAAGATGATGTTGGCGTCGGGATGGGCGGCCTCGGCGACCGCCTTGGCGGACTCGTTGACCTCCCACAGCGACAGGTCGCGTCCGCCGGTGATCGAGAGCAGGATCGAGCGTGCACCTTCCATGCTCGTCTCCAGCAGCGGCGAGGCGACCGCTTTCTCAGCGGCGTCGATCGCCCGCCGCTCGCCGGTCCCCATGCCGATACCGAGCAGCGCATTGCCGGCGTCGGACATGATCGTCCTGACGTCGGCGAAGTCGAGGTTGATCAGTCCCGGCAGGGTCACCAGGTCCGAGACGCCCTGAACTCCCTGCCGCAGGACGTCGTCGGCGACTCGGAAGGCATCGACCATCGACACGTTGCGGTCGAGCACCGATAGCAGCCGGTTGTTGGGGACGACGATCAGCGTGTCGACCTCTTCGGCGAGCGCGGCGATCCCCGCCTCCGCCTGCTGGCGACGACGGCTGCCTTCGAACTGGAATGGGCGTGTGATGATCCCGACCGTCAGCGCCCCGAGCTCACGCGCGATCTGGGCGACCACCGGGGCCGCTCCCGTGCCGGTCCCGCCGCCGGCGCCGGCGGCGATGAAGACCATGTCCGAGCCCCGCAGCAGCGCCTTGATCCGGTCGTACTCCTCACGCGCCGCCTGGCGGCCGAGGTCCGGGTTGGAGCCCGAACCGAGCCCGCGCGTGAGCGAGTCGCCGATGTGCAGCGTCTCGTGGGCGGCGCACTGTTGAAGGGACTGCAGGTCGGTGTTGATGGCCAGATACTCGACGCCCTCGATCTCCGCCTCGACCATCCGGTTGATGGCATTGACCCCGGCGCCCCCCACACCCACGACCCGGAGCACCGGCGTCCCGAGCGGCCGGGGCGTGGCAAACCCTTCGCTGGCGCGTTCCGGCCGAGCGTAGACGTCGTCACCCTGCCGGGAGGGCGGCTCGGGCGGATGTCTGCGCGGGGGATCCATCAGGCTCTGCGGAATGTCCGCGGAGAATGCGTGGCGCAGCCGCTCCTGCGGAGTCCGAACGCGCTCCTGCACTTCGAACTCGGGCCCGGTCGCTTCGACCGGTGGACCCGGCCGCGGCGCGCTCGCCGGCCCGGGCGCGGACGCCGAGCGCGGCTCCTCGACCGCCGGGGTCGAGCGCGGCTCCTCGACCGCCGGGGCCGAGCGCGGCTGCTCGGGCGCCGGGGCCGAGCGCTGCTGCTCGGGCGCCGGGGGCGGATCCTCGGGCGGCTTGCCACTGGTGTCATCCGCGCTCTTGCGGAACAGAGCCGCGAGTGGGCCCTCGCGCATGCTTGCGCGCTTACCGGTTGGCATTTGAGAGGACCTCCTTCGCGAGCTGCCTGTAGGAGTGCGCGGCGATACCGTCCGGATCGTACTTCAGGACCGACATGCCTTTCACGGGCGCCTCCGCAAAACGTACGGTCTTGCGGATTCTCGAAGCGAAAACCCGATCGCCGAAGTTCTCCTCGAGCAGCTCGATCGCCTCCTTCGCGTGCAGAGTGCGGGAATCGACGAGCGTCGGCAGGATCCCCTCGATGTCGACATCCGGGTTGAGGTTCTCGCGGATCATCGCCAGCGTGTTCTGGAGCTGGATCAATCCGCGCATAGAGAGATATTCGCATTGCACGGGGACGATCACCTTGTCGGCGGCGGTCAGCGCGTTGATCGTCAGCAGCCCGAGGCTCGGGGGCGTGTCGATGAACACGAAGTCGTAGTCGTCCTCGACCGGTTTGAGCGCCTTCTGCAGCGATCGCTCACGGCCGATCATCGTCGACATCGCGATCTCGGCGCCGGCCAGGTCGATCGATGCGCACGCCACGTCGACCTCGCGCTTGCGAATCACCTCGCGGATCGACACCCGGTGGACGAGCACGTCGTACATCGACTTGTCGAGCGTGTCCGGATCGATGCCCTGCGACATCGTCAGATTGCCCTGCGGGTCCATGTCGCAGCACAGCACGCGGTGGCCCTCCTCGACGAAGGCCACGGCGAGATTGAGCGTGGTCGTGGTCTTGGCGACGCCGCCCTTCTGGTTGGCGAACGCGATCACCTTCGTGCTCACAGGAGGTGCCTCCGGCTCCGTTGCTTCGGTGAACTCATACGCGCCTGTATTCGCACGCGCAGAGCAGAATCCTCCGCGCCACCGCCGCCCCGCCACCCGGCCGCCGTCTATGTTTCGCGTCGATGCCCGGCCTCTTCGACCGACGCCTGATCTTCGTCACCGGCAAGGGCGGCGTGGGTAAGTCGACCGTCGCCACCGCGCTCGGGCTGCTCGCGGCGCGGCGCGGGTTGCGTACGATCGTGGCCGAGCTCGGGAGCCAGGAGCGGGTGCAGCGGGTCTTCCATTACAAGGGCAGCCAGTTCCGCGAGCTCGAGCTCGCGCCTCGCCTGTTCACGATCTCGATCGATCCACAGCACGCGATGGAGGAGTACTTGCGGGTCAAGACCGGGAAGGTCGGCCAGGCGCTCGCCTCGACCCGGCTGTTCCACGCCTTCGCGATGGCGACGCCGGGCATGCGCGAGCTGCTGAGCATCGGGAAGGTGTGGGAGCTGGCGCAGCTGGAGCGGCGCACGCGAGGCGCCGCACCGTACGAGCTGGTGATCGTCGATGCCCCGGCCACCGGTCACGGCGTCGGGATCCTGCGCACGCCGCGGACGTTCGCCGAGATCGCGCGGGTCGGCCCGATTGCGCACCAGGGGCGCACGATCGCCGCCACGATCGCGGACCCCGATTTCACCGCCGTGATCGCGGTCTCGACGGCCGAGGAGATGCCCGTCAACGAGACGTTTGCGTTGCGATCTGCGTTAGCCGAGGAGGGCCTCGACCTCGAAGCCGTAATCGTCAACGCCCTCTATCCCCCGCGGTTCGACGACGATGAGCTCGAGGAGCTCACCCAGGCGCTTGAGCGCACCAGCTCGCCGATCGCGAAGGGCGCTGTCAGCGCGGCGATCTCCGAGCACGCCCGCGGCGTCTCCCAGCGCGAGCAACGCGACCGGCTGAGCAACGGACTCGGCGTGAAGCTGATCGACCTGCCCTACCTGTTCGCCGACCACATCGGCGCTCGCCGAGCTCGAGCAGCTCGCGGACGCGCTGGAGTCGGGTCTCTTCAAGCCGTCCCGCGCTCGGCGATCGCCGAGCCGCCCGGCAGCACACGGCCGCGCGTCCTAGACTCAGCGCCTGTGAGCGTCGCCGAGCTGCTCGAAGGCAAGCGCGTGTGCGTCTGCGGGGGCTCGGGTGGCGTCGGCAAGACCACGACTTCGGCGACGATCGCGCTCGGCATGGCGGCCGAGGGCGCAAAGGTTGCCGTCGTCACGATCGACCCGGCCAGGCGACTGGCGAACGCGCTCGGACTGGAGTCACTGGCAAACGAGCCAAATCGGGTCGACCCGGCGCGGCTCGAGCACATCGGGCTCGAGGTCCGGGGCGAACTGTGGGCGATGATGCTCGATCCGAAGCGGACCTTCGACGAGCTGATAGACCGAGTCGCGCCGGACGGCGCCCGAGCCGCCGAGATCAAGGCAAATCGCGTCTACGGCGAGCTCTCGAGCGCTGTCTCCGGTTCGCAGGAGTTCACCGCGATCGCGAAGCTTTATGAACTCGATCACGAGGGCGACTTCGATCTGCTCGTGCTCGACACGCCTCCCTCGCGCAATGCGCTGGACTTCTTCGACGCCCCCGGACGGCTCACCTCGTTTCTGGAGGGCCGCGCGCTGAAGGCGTTCGTGCGTCCTACCGGAGCCGGGATGCGGGTGCTCGGGCGAGGGGCCACGCCGCTGCTGGCGGGATTGCGGCGGATCACTGGGATCGACCTGCTCGCCGACCTCTCGACGTTCTTCGGCCTGCTCGGCGACATGACCGAGGACTTCAGCGCGCGAGCCCGCCAGGTGCAGGAGATGCTGACCGCCGAGACCACCGCGTTCCTGCTCGTGACCTCCGCCCAGCCGGAGGCGATCGAGGAGACGATCTGGTTCCGGCGCACGCTCGAGGAGGGCGGACTGCCGTTTGCCGGCGTGCTCGTCAACCGCGTCCACCACGACATGCTCGGCGACCACGAGCCCGACGATCTCGATGCCGCCCTTGCCGACGAGCTCGCCCCCGAGCTCGCAGCCCGCGTGGCCAAGAATTTCCACGATTACCACGTGCTCGCCCGCCACGACGCACGCAACGTCGCTCGCCTGGAAGCGGAGCTCCACGGCAAGCCGCTACTGCTGGTTCCTCATCTCGACGACGACGTCCACGACATCGAGGGGCTGCGGCGGATGCACCGCTACCTGTTCGCCTCTGACGCCGAGCGCGAGCGGCTGATCGCGGACCTGGTTGCCTGATCAGGGCTCGAGGACCGCCATCAGCACGACCTCGGCCCGTGCCCACGTGTCCCAGGCCAGCAGCACCGACTGCCACTGTTCCACGGGCACCTCGTGCTCGCCCCGGAGCATCCGCACGCGGTGCTGGTGCAGTAGCTCCCAGATCGCCTGCTCGGCGAGCGCGAGCTGCTCGCTGACCCGGCGGCCGGGGTGCTCGACGCCCGCGAGCGCAACCGCGTCGCCGATCGGAAACGGGCCGGCGCCCGCGCGCCCGATCAGCGTCCAGCTTGAGCTGCGCCTACCGAGTCCGCACGTCCCGGCGCCTGTCCTGCCCTCGCCTCCTCGAGCACCCGCGCCGTGACCTCCTCCCCGCTTCGGGTCACGTTCGCCCAACCGCGCCCCAGGCCGATCTCCTCCTGGCGCAGTGGCGGGCCTTCGTAGATCGTCAGCTTCGCTTTCTGCGGAGACCATCGACGCTCGTCGAACTCGACCGGCTGCTCCGTCACCCACGCCCTCAGGATCCGAGCGTCGAGTTCGTCTCGGGAGAGGTTGAAGGAACGGCCGACGTTCGGGAACTGGCGCAACTCGACGTGGAACACCGCGCGAAGCGTCGCACGTGCGAGGCACGGACTACCGACTCGGCCGGGTCTACGCTCCGTCGCTGTAGCGCTCGCGCGCCGACGCGATCCGCTCCCACGCCTCCTCTACGTTCCCCCACCCCTTGACCTCGGAATGCCGGTCTGGATCGAGGTCCTTGTAGACCTCGAAGAAGTGACCGATCTCGCGGCGCAGCTGCAACGGCAGATCGTCGATCTCCTCCGCCATGTTCCACCCCGGATCGTTGCACGGCACGCACACGACGTGGTCATCGGGCCCCTTCTCGTCGCTCATCTTGAACAGCCCGACGACCTTCGACGGGACGACACATCCCGGGAACGTCGGCTCTGAGACGCAGACCAGGATGTCCAGCGGATCGCCGTCGGGCGCGAGGGTTTCGGGAAGGTAGCCGTAGTCGGTCGGGTACACGACCGAGGCCGACACGAACCGATCCAGCTTGATCGTGCCAAGCTCGGGGTCGTACTCGTACTTGTTGCGCGAACCCTTGGGGATCTCGACCACGCACAGCAGCGGCTGTTGGCTCATGCGCTGTTCCTTCCCTCCGGTGAGGGGGTGAAACCAGAGGCGCTCAGACTGCCGCGGTCGCCGAGCAGCGGCGATACTCGAATCAGCCCCGATCGGGGTCCGGCAGCATGAAATCCCGGATGATCGCCACGAGGTCTTGATAGGAGGCGATGAACCCCCGCAGCGTGCGCACCGTGGCGCCATAGCTGTCGAACTCCTCCGGCGCCATCCCGTCGGCGTCGTACGCCCGCCGGAAGTCGGGAAAGCTGACGTAGAGCTGCTCGACGATGCCATCCGGCACGGGGTCGTCCATGCGGGGCACGACCTCGATCGAGGAGTTGTTGAAGAGCCGCTGCCAGGCATGGGGGATCGTGAGGACGATGTCCCCGCCGATCAACTCCGACCAGTGCAAGTGGTGGCGGTACGCGGCCGCAAGCAGTCGCGTCCGGTACCCCTGCTCCCGGAACAAGCCGTAGGCCTTCTTGAAACAGGCGATGCCTGCCCAATGGACCAGGCCGGGGTCGACCACGACACCATCGCGCTTGACCAGTACCTGCATCCAGTCGTCCAGGCGCCCAACCATGATCGTGCACACCGGCGACATGGTCGAGATGTCCTCCCCCGCCGCCTCCCGGCGGCCTAGCCCGCGCTCGACCGCGTCGGCCACCGCCCGCGCCTGGGGCACCGTGAAGCAGACGGTGGCATTGATGCTCACCCCAGCCGCGGTGGCCGCCTCGATCGCATCGATTCCGGCTCGCGTGGCGGGCACCTTGACCTGGATGTTGGGCGCAAGCTCGCTGAAGCGCATCAGTTGGGCACCTATCCGTTCAGCGTCCCGGTAGAACTTGGGGTTGGTCTGGATCGACAGCCGCCCCTTCCGACCGTTTTCGCGCTCGAAGATCGGCAGCAGCAGCTCGCTGGCCCGGAGCGCCATATCCTCAATCAGCTGCCACGCGACGTCGTCTTCGGTCCAGGTCGGACGGTCGGCGATGATCTCGGCGATCCGCTCGCGCCAGAGAGGCATCTCCTTCCCCAGCACCTCTCCCACGATGGTGGGATTGCTGGTGGCGCCGACAGCGCCTCGCTCGATCGCGTAGGTCAGTTCCTCAATCGAGCAGGAGTCGTTCCAGTAGTCGGTGGCCGTCATCGCGGTCCGGTGCAGCGGCGCCAGAGCTCGCCCTTTCGTGTCCGGCCCGCTCACCACGTCTGTCATCGATCCGGTCATTTGGATTCCTTTGCGTCGAGAGGAGGAGGGATCATCGTCAGGCCGGCGCGGCAAGCGGCTCGACGCCAAGATACCGCCGCTGAGCCTCGGCATCGCTGGTCAGCTCGGCCGCGGTGGTTTCCAGGGCGATTTGGCCCGAGACCATCACCAGGATGCGGTCGGCGACGGCGGTGGCCATGCCGAGATTCTGCTCGACCAGCAGCAGCCCGATGCCCTCGCGCTCGAGCGTCCGGCAAGTGTTGATGAGCTCTTCCACGATACGCGGAGCCAGCCCCTCGGATGGCTCGTCCATCAGCAGCAGGCGGGGGTTGGTCAGCAGCGCGCGGCCGATGGTCAGCATTTGCTGCTCGCCGCCCGACAGCTGGGTCCCGCTGATCCGCCGCCGCTCGGCCAGCCGCGGAAACAGCTCATATACGGCGTCGGGCGACCAGCGACCGCGGCGCACCAGCCGCTTGGAGATCATGCGCAGGTGCTCGTCCACGCTCAGCGAGCCGAACAGCCGCCGTCCCTGCGGCACGTAGCCGATGCCGGCCTGGCAGATCCGATAGGCGGGGCGGCCGACTATCTCGCGGCCCGCGAAGGTGATCGATCCCTTGGCCACCGGCGGCGCCATGCCGGCGATCGCCTTGCACAGGCTCGTCTTGCCCATGCCGTTGCGGCCGATCAACGACACCGACTCCGTCCCAACCGAGAACTCGGCGTCCTCGACGACCAGCGCTGAGCCGTAGTAGGCGCGCAGTCCCCTCACCTCCAGCAGCGGTTCACTCGCCGACATGTCCGCTACCGAGATAGAGGTCGTGCACCATCTGGTTGGCGCGGATCTCCTGGGGCGTTCCCTCCAGCAGCGTCTCGCCCTGGTGCAGCATGGTCACACGCTCGGCCACGGTGAGCGCGACATCCATGTCGTGCTCGATGATGACCAGCGTCACCTCCCGGTCGAGCTCGAGCAGCATCTTGGTGAGCACCACGCGTTCGGCCCGCGACAGCCCGGCCGCGGGCTCGTCAAACATCAGCAGGCGTGGCGAGGGCGCGAGCGCGAGCCCGATCTCGAGCTGGCGCTGCTCGCCATGCGACAAGGAACCGGCCACAGCCTGCAGGCGGGCGGTGAGCCCGACCTGCTCGGCAATGTCACGCGCTCGCTCCCGGATCGTGCTTTCCGATCCACCGCGCAGCGGCCGCAAATGGCCGCCGCGCGCACCCAGCACGGCCAGGTAGAGGTTGTCCTCGACGGCCAGGCCGCCCAGCACCCGAGAGGTCTGATACGTGCGTCCCAGACCGAGCCGTGCGCGCTTGCGCACGGCCAGCGCGGTCACGTCGCGTCCGAACAGCTCCACGCTGCCCTCGGTGGGGAGCAGGTCCCCGGCGATCAGGTTGAAGAAGGTCGACTTGCCGGCGCCGTTTGGACCGAGGATGGCGCGCCGCTCACCGGCCATGACGTCGAGGTCGACGTTTCGCACCGCCGGCACGGCGCCAAAGTAGCGGCTCAGGCCCCG
Organism: uncultured Solirubrobacterales bacterium; assembly: GCA_963767695.1. Classification (GTDB taxonomy): domain Bacteria; phylum Actinomycetota; class Thermoleophilia; order Solirubrobacterales; family Solirubrobacteraceae; genus Palsa-465. Next base: position 57,787 of record CAVYFE010000021.1, on the reverse strand, counting down.
CGCGCGCAGCAGCGGCGTCGCGGTCGCCGTCGCGCTCACCGCGTCACCTGACCGGGCTCTACGGACGGCGCGGTCTCCATGTCCTCGGTTCCCGTGGCCCGGTCCGCAGCCGGCGATGGGGGCGGCCGCCCCCATCGATCGCGGTCCGAAAGGCGCGCCACGATCTTCTGCGCCAGCCCGGTCAGGCCGTCGGGGCTGAGGATCAGGATGACGAGCAGGATGATGCCGATCCACGTCTCGAAGCGGTCGGTGATCCCGCGGGTATAGGTCTCCAGCAGCGTGTACGCGAGCGCGCCGATCCAGGCCCCCTCAATCCGGTACAGGCCCCCGATGACCGCCATGTCAGAAGCGCGATGATCTCGGAGACCTGGATCGTGCCGGGCGAGATGCGGGTGTCGTTCCAGGTACCCAGAACGCCCGCAACCGCGGCGATCACGGCGCCGGCGGTGAACGCCAGCATCCGGTGGAGGCGCACGTTGAAGCCCAGCGCGCGCATCCGGACCGGGTCGTCGCGAACACCCTGCATGGCCAGGCCGAAGTTCGTCCGGGCGAGGAAGCGGATCGCCGCGTAGGCGATCACAGAGCAGGCCAGGAGCAGCTCGTAGATGGCAGCCGGATGGGTGATCGGATTGCCGATGAAGCCCGGCGCCCGCACGCCGTTTATGCCCTCGTGGCCGCCGAAGGTGGTCACCTGGGAGAAGAAGTAGTAGGTGATTACTCCGAGCGCCAGGGTGATCATCAACAGGTAGATCCCCTCGCTGCCGCTGACCAGGGCGCCGAATAGCAGCCCGAACATCACGGCGATCGCGATCGCGAGCACGGCGGCCAGGAGCGGGTCCATGTGGTTGGTGACGATGAACTTGGCCATGACGAATCCGGCGATGCCGTACAGGCCGGTCTGGGCCAGCGACACGATGCCGCCGTACGCGGCCAGGAAGGTCAGGCTGACCGCTGCCAGGCCGAAGATCAGCGCGCGCGCGGCGACGGCACTGGTGAAGTAGGTGGTGAACACGGCGGGCACGAACGCCAGGGCGGCCACCAGCAACACGGCCAGGGCCAGGCGCAGCGAGCGGGGCGGGATGAGCCTCATGTGCTCCGCCCGAAGAGGCCGGCCGGGCGGACAGCGAGCACCACCACGAGCAGGATGAAGGTGAGCAGGATCGAGTCGTCGGTGAATTGCTGGGGGAGATAGACCGAGGAGAGCTGCTCGATCAGGCCCAGCAGGAGCGCTCCCACAGCTGCTCCTCGGAGGCTACCCAGCCCACCCACGATCACCACGACGAGCGAGCTGAGCAGGAACTGGTCGTCCTGCCCGGGCGCGAGCGACAGCGTGGTGCCGCCCATGACGCCGCCCAGGCCGGCCAGCGCCGCCCCGATGAAGAACGCGGCGCCGAACACCAGCGGCACGTTGATGCCCAGTGCCCCGGTCATCGCGCGGTCGTCCACGCCGGCCCGGATGATCATGCCGAAGCGGCTGAGCCGGATCACCAGCCACAGCGCGAGCCCGACGATCAGCGCGGCACCGATGATGAACAGGCGAAAGGCCGGATACTCGAGGTGGTAGAGCCCGATCCCGACCGAGTTGGCCAGCGCACCGGGTGGGTTGAGCGACTCCGGCGTGGCGCCGAAGTGCACGATCATCTGGTCCGCCAGGATCGTGGCCACGGCAATCGTGATCAACGCCTGGCGCAGATCCTGACCCTGATTCCAGCGCAGCAGCGCCTGATGGATGAGCAGGCCAACGGCGCCCGTGATGAGCGCGGCGAGCACCATCGCCGACCACCAGCCGATGCCGTGGTTGATCAGGTCAAGGGCCACGTAGCCGCCGAGCAGGTACAGCGAGCCGTGGGCCATGTTCACCACCCGCATCAGCCCGAAGATCAAGGTGAACCCACTCGCGGTGATGAAGAACAGGGCAGCGAGGCTCACGCCGTCGAGCGCCACGACCACGAACTGCGGCCCGTTGCCGGTGATCCCGAACCCCTGGCCGAAGGCCTTGATCGCCACCCAGACAATCGCGAATGCGAGCAGCAGCCATCCCAGGACTGCCGGTCCACGACGGGAGAGCACCGAAGCACCTCGTTTCACGGCGGCGGACTGTAACCAGGAACGAGCACCGAGAATCGATTATTGATTCTTACCTTCAATCGTGGGTATAAAACAGCCGAGGCGGCGGTCTGACCCGCCAGGTTGGCCTCGGCCTGAGTGTCGATCGAGGAGAGGAAGTACTTATGGCAACACAGATGTGGTCGCGGGTACGGGGCCATGGCCGCAGCGTGCTCGTCGCAGCGACATGCGTGTCCGCGCTCGCCATAGCCGGCTGTGGTTCGAGCAGCAGCTCGTCGAGTTCTGCGGGGGGACCGACCACGGCTGCGAACACCGCCGCGCCAGGCAGCTCCAGCAGCGCCAACGCGATCAAGATCGGGGTGCTGGCAACCTGTGGCGGTTCCTTTGCGCTGTTCGAGAACGAGGCCTTCTCCGGCGCCAAGTACGCGCTGGTCAAGGAGGCCGGGGGCAAGTCGCTCGGCACCGGCGCGCAGGCCGGCGTCTCGGGAGCGACCGTTGCCGGACGCCCGGTGAGCCTGTACTTCGGCTGTTCTGACGCCACGCCGGACGTGGCCGTCGCCGAGGCGCAGCGCCTGGTCGAGAGCGACAAGGTCAACATCCTGGTCGGGCCGCTATCCGGCGACGAGGGAATCGCGGTGGCCAACTACGCCAAGACCCAGCCGCAGGTCACCTTCATCAACGGGACCTCTGGTGCGCAGGCGACGACGTTGAGCGTCCACGCGCCCAACTTCTTCCGCTACGGCGGTGACGGTGCCCAGTGGATGGCCGGTTTGGGCACCTACGCTTACAAGACGCTGCACTGGCGCAAAGCGGCGATCCTGGGCGAGGATTACTCGTATCCCTATACCCAAGCGGCGGGATTCGTCGCCGAATTCTGCGGGCTCGGCGGTCAGATCACCAAGCGGATCTGGGCGCCGCTCACCACCACCGACTGGTCGTCCTACGCAGCGCAGCTACCGCGTGACGTGGACGGGGTCCTGCTCCTTACGGGTGGCACCGACACGGTCAACACGCTCAAGGCCTACCTCGGGTTCGGCGAGCAGATCAAGGGGCACGTGTTGGGCGGCTCTTCGGTGCTCGATCCAACCGCCTTCACGGTGGGCAGTCAGCTGGCTGGACTCACGGGCGGCTCGCCCGTGCCGCTGGGCGGAACCAGCGCCCAGTGGACGAGCTATGTCAACGGCTTCTCGTCGGTCTACAACAAGTCGCTGGCCCAGTCGCTGTTCACTGTCCTCTACTACAACGCGATGACGGCCGCGATCGAAGGCCTCAACCAGGTCAAGGGCTCGCTGTCGAACAACGAGGCGGCGCTGAGGGCCGCGCTGACCAAGCTCACCCCGACCTTCCCAAACGGGCAGGTCAAGCTCGATGCCAACCGCAATTCGATCCAGCCTGCTTACGTGGTGCAGGTCGTCAACAGCAGCGGCGGGCTCGGCTTCCAGGTGCTGCACACCGTCGACAACGTCAGCCAGGACTTCGGTGGCGTGTTCAAGCCGGGCGGGCCGGCGCCCAGCCGGACCTCGCCGGCGTGCACCAAGGGTCCACTGCCCCCTTGGTCGAGCGGCTCCTAGCCACGGCGCCGATGTGTCGCCAGGATCGGTCCGGCCCGCGAGCCGGGCCGGTCGGGCGGCGACACCCGAACCCGTTTGACGACTGCGATCCTGGAGGAGGCCGATGACCGAGACGACGGTGAGAACCGATGAGCTTCAGCGCTTCCGACTCGATGGCCGCGTGGCGATCGTCGCAGGCGGCACCGGGGGCATCGGCAGCCGGCTGAGCCAGGCGCTCGGTCGAGTCGGCGCGCGCGTTGTCGTGCACGGTCGCGATGAGGCCCGAGCGGCGTCGCTGGCTCAGCGGCTGCGCGAGGAGGGCGTCGAGGCGATTCCCGCGGTCGGCGACCTGACGCGCCGCGCGGATGCCGATCGGCTCGTCGACAATGCCCTGGAGGCGTTCTCGCGGGTCGACATCATCGTCAACACGGTGGGCGGCGGCGCCGGGACGGCGCTGTACCCGGCCGAGTCCTATCCGGAGCAGGAGTGGGATCGGATCCTGGACCTCAACCTCCGCTCCGCGCTGCTGCCCACCCAGGCGGCGGTCCGGGCGATGATCGCCTCCGGGCGCGGCGGGCGAGTGTTGCACTTCTCCTCCGTGCGCGGCCAGCTCGGGATAGACAACGGATTCTCGGCCTACGTGGCCGCCAAGGGCGCGCTCGATGCGCTGACCCGCCAGCAGGCGACCGAATGGGCCAAGCACGCGATCACCGTCAACGCCATCTCTCCGACCTTCGTGGCGACCGAGCAGGCGGCGAACCTGCTCGCCGACGAAGACTTCCGGACCGGTCTCGAGGCCCGGATCCCCCTGCACCGGATCGCCAGCACCGACGACGTCGTCGGCGCTTCGCTGCTGCTGTGCACGGATGCGGCATCGTTCATCACCGGTCAAGTCCTCACCCTCGACGGAGGACTGACTGCGTGCCAGTGAAACACCGTGACACGGACCCGAGACAGGAGGACCTCCCGTGAGGCGCATCATCGATCTCTCCATGCCAGTCCATATGGACATGCTCACGTTCCCGCGGGTGCCGCCGCCTGCTCTGACGGTCTACGAGAGCCACACAGACTTCGCTCAGCGCATCGGCGCCAGCGCCTATGGCGTCGACTCGCTGACCGCGAGCTACCTCGTCGTTCAGAACGACCACGTCGGCACCCATCTCGACGCGCGCAAGCACATCGTGCCCGATGCCGGCGGCCCCGAGAGCATCCCACTGGAGTACTGCATGTCGGATGGCGTCCTCCTGGACTTCACCGAGAAGGAGCCGGGCTACGTCATCACCGAGGACGACGTGCGGCGCGAGCTGGACCGCATCGAGTACACGGTCAAGGAGCGCGACATCGTCGTCAACCACACCGGAGCGGGGGCCTACAACACCGAGGAGCGCTACCGCACCGACCACCCGGGCATGAGCGGTGCGGCGACCCGCTGGCTGATCTCCCAGGGCGTTCGGCTGATGGGCTGCGATGCCATCACCTACGATCCGCCGGTGTGGGCGATGTTCGAGAAGAAGCTGTTTTGGGAGGCTCACCGGGTGATGTGGGACGAGGAGTACTGGCACCTGGAGAACCTCATGAACCTCGAGCAGATCGGACGTCCGCACGGCTTCCAGATGTGCGTGCTGCCGATCATGTGGCTCGGCACTACGGCAGCGCCAGTACGCGCTGTCGCGATCGTTGACGACAACACAGGACCGGCGCCGTCAGAGCAATGAGGCGCCGGAGCCAAGCACCGCCTGGAGGTAACCGATGACCGTCACCGCGACCCGCAGCCGAGTGATCCAGAACTACGTGGGAGGGCGCTGGATCGCGCCAGCCGCCGAGCAGACGCTCGACGTCACCAACCCGGCTACTGGTGAGGTCATGGCGCAGGTCCCCCTGTCGAGCCCGGATGACCTGGACGCGGCGGTCGTGGCGGCGCGCCAGGCGCTGCCCGTGTGGCGTGCAGTGTCCGTGCCTGACCGGGCGCGTTTGCTGTTCGAGTTGCGTGAGGGGCTGTCAAACCGACGGGAGGAGCTCGCTCGGTCGGTGACCACCGAGATGGGCAAGACCTTGATCGACGCGCGCGCCGAAGTCGCTCGGATGATCGAGATGGTCGAGTGCGCCTGTGCCGTACCTACGACGATGCAGGGCCGCAGCCTCGAGAACGTGTCCCGCAATATTGACTGCGAGACGATCCGCCAGCCGGTGGGTGTGTGCGCAGCGATCGTGCCATTCAACTTCCCCGCCATGGTTCCGTTCTGGTTTCTGCCGTTTGCGATCGCCTGCGGCAACACGTTCATCCTCAAGCCATCCGAGCAGGTGCCGCTGACCCAGCAGATCGCCTTCGACGTCCTTCACGGCTTGGGCTTGCCACCGGGCGTCGTGAACCTCGTCAACGGCGGACGGGAGGTCGTCGAGGGCATCCTCGAGCATCCCGGTATCAACGCCGTCTCGTTCGTGGGCTCGGCTCCGGTTGCCAAGCTGGTCTATGAGCGTGCCGCAAAGGCCGGCAAGCGGGTGCAGGCGCTCGGAGGGGCCAAGAACCACATGCTGGTCATGCCCGACGCCGTGATCGGACCGACGGTGAAGGGGATTCTCGGCTCGGCCTTTGGCGCCGCGGGCCAGCGCTGCATGGCCGGCTCGGTGGTCGTGACCGTGGGCCAAGCGCGCGAGCGCTTGATACCCGCATTGCGCGAGGCGACTGAGGAACTGTCGGTTGGCGATGGCCTGGACGAGCACATCGATGTCGGCCCGGTGATCTCGCCCGCGTCGCGCGAGCGCATCTCCGGCTGGATCGATCGCGCCATCGAGGATGGGGCGACGGTCGTGGTCGACGGACGGCAGCCGCGTGGCGAGGACCTGTCGGTCGACGGCGCCTTCCTCGGGCCGACGATCCTCGCCGACGTGGCTCCGGACGCGCCGATCGTCGCCGAGGAGGTGTTCGGTCCGGTGCTGACGGTGGTGCACGCGAAGAGCCTCGACGAGGCGATCGAGATCGTGAACCGCAGCCGGTTTGGCAACGGCGCTTCGATCTTCACCGAGAGCGGCGCCGCCGTGCGGCGCTTCCGCCACGACATCGAGGTAGGCATGATCGGGGTCAACATCGGAGTGGCCGCGCCGGTCGCCTTCTTCCCCTTTTCGGGCTGGAAGGCGTCGTTCCTCGGCGACCTCCATGCGCACGGTCCCGATGCGATCGAGTTCTACACCCGCAAGAAGACGGTGACCAGCCGCTATTTCTCCAGCGGCCAGGATCGCGGCACCTACTTCGTCGAGAACTGAAAGCGTTTTGCACCGGCCGGCCTGACCGGCACGGGGTGCCGGTGCGCTCAGCTGGCGTCCGAGTGCGTCTTGGTCAGCAGCTGGCCGAAGTGCGCGAAGTGGCTGCGGATCGCCCGCCCGGCGGCCTTTGGCTTGCGGAGTCGGAGCGCGTCGACGATCGGCTCGTGCAGCTCGGCGGCCTCCTGCGGAGTGAGCCCGATGAGCAGAGCGGTGATCGCGGTGCGGGTCTCCACCTGCAGCGAGGACCAGATCTCGATCAGCCGGGAGTTCCCCGACGCCGCGACGATCAGCTCGTGAAAGCGCACGTCGTGCTCGACCTGCTCGCGCAGATCTTGGGCCTCGCGCATCCCAGTCAGCTCGAGCTCGAGCGCCGAGACCTCGCCGCCGAGCCGCTTTGCCGCCTCGCAGGCCGCGACTTCCTCCAACGCGCCCCGGATCGGGTAAACCTCGATCAGCTCGGCATCGCTGATCTGGCGCACGCGTGCCCCTCGAAACGGGGCGGATTCGACGAACCGCACCGATTCGAGGTCGCGCAGGGCCTCGCGTACCGGCGCCTGGCTGACCCCGAGCTCCTGGGCGATGCGGATTTCCACCAACCGGTCCCCCGGCGCGTAGTAGCCGGACACGATGCGCTCCAACAGGACACTCTTGACCTCCTCGCGCAGCACCGTGCGCCGGATCGAAAGCGGTGTGAGCGCCGCGGTCGAGGCGGACTTAGGATCGGACACCATGTCGGCACATTTTCTCAGGCGGCCGGTCTGGACTGGATCTGGCGGTATGACCGGAGGGAATCGGCACCGAGCCAGGGGAGTCAGGTGACGGCGACCGGGTCGACCATCGACCCGGTCGCGCCGCGGATCGCCAGTGGCAGCGCCACGAACAGGAACTCGCGCACGCCGGCAGCGGCGATCCCCTCGAGGTCGAGGCTCTCGAGCAGGTAGATCCCGTGCTCGATCAGCAGCAGCGTGTGGACGGGCTGCGGATTGGCCGGGGTTCCGCGCTCGGGCGCCGGCTGGACCTCGTAGGTCTCGGTGTCCGAGCCCGTGGCCACAACGCCGCGCTCGAGCAGGAGCCGAGCCGCCGAGATGTCAGGGCCGGCGCCGCGGCTGGCGGCCAGACAGTCGGGATCGGGCCATCCGGAGAGGTAGCCGGTGCGCACCAATGCCACGTCGCCGGCGCCGGCGCAAACGCCGGTCGCGGCCTCGATCGCCAGCAGCTCATCGGCTGTGACGGCGTCGCCGGCGGGTAGCGCAAGCAGCCCACGATAACCCGGTACGTCGTACAGCACGCCGCGGCGCCAGAGCGGCGGGATCTCGGTGGCGTCGCCAACCACTGGCCCGAAGTCGCCGAGGTCGCTACGCGCCGAGCCCCCGTGCCAGCGATGCTCGGGACCGACGGTCATGTGAGCGTGCGCGTCAATGTGGGCGCCAGTGTGAGTGGTCCCGATGACCAGCTCGCTGAGGTAGCCCAGGCAGGCGTCGTTGGGCGGCCCCCAGTGCTGCTCACCGGTCACCCGGCTGCCCTGCGGTGTGCGGTAGGAGATGACCTCGAAGGTTGGGTGCCCCGGGAACAGCGGCATCTTCGGGAACCGCTCGCGGGCGAGCCGGTACATCCGCCCCTCCCGGATCAACGACACTCCGGACAGGACATGCTCAGGTGTCGGCGCGGCCGCCTCGGCGGCCGGCTGCCCCGCGCGCACGATGCCCCGGTCACCTCCGGTCGCGCGAGGCGTGGCCTTCATCTGGCAGTCGCTTCCGCGCTGGCCGCGTCCACGGCGCTCAACCCCTTCTCCAGCATCGGCAGCGCCAGCTCGCGCGCCCGCTCCAGGCTCGGGTCGATGCGGTCCACCGAGCTCTGCACCTTGGCCGCCGCTCGCTCGGGTGAGGCGCGACCCGACCTCACCCAGCTGACCACGAGCGGCACCAGGGTGTCCAGGAATGACAGCGAGTCGGCCGCCTGCAGGAGGTTTGCCTCGGGCCAGCCGCCATCCTCGTGCACCCGGATGAGTGCGTCCACCTCCTCGACGAGCGCGTCGGGAGCCGCCTGCTCACGCAACCAGCTCGAGGCGATGGCCGCACAGCGGTCCTGATGCCAGCGGTTGTATTCGAGCGAGTCCCAGTCGCAGGCGGAGTCCCAGCCCGCATCGGCGTCGGGAAACGCGCGCTCGATGTCGTGCAGCACCGCCGCGATGCGCAGCCGCTCGCTCGCACCGGGGTCGAGCGCGAGCAGCCAGTCCTCGGTGCGCAGAAGATGGCGCGCGTGGGGATGCTGCACCTCCTGCACCCATGCCCGTGCCGCCGGCAGCAGGTCGCTCACGTGGTCACCGGCCGCGCCTGCAACACGTACAGCTCGCCGTCCTGGACCGCCCACTCGATGTCCTGCGGCACGCCGACGCGCTCCTCGAGGTCGTTCCCCAGCCGGGCCAGGCTGGCCAACAGCTCATCCCCTGCTTTGCGCACACCGCCCTCTTCGGCTGACAGCGACCGCTCCACGACGCCGCCGGCCTCATCGGCGACGATCGCGTATGGCTGCTCGTGCACGTGGGCCTTGCGCACGCGACCGTCGCGCTTTATCACGTAGTGGTCTGGCGTCACGGCTCCCGATACCGCGGCCTCGCCCAGACCGATGACCGCCTCGACGACCATCCGGTCGCGGCGCTTGTGCACCGGATCGCAGGTGAACAGCACGCCGGCGACGTCCGCCCGGACCATGCGCTGGACCACCACCGCCATGCCGAGATCGGCCAGCGAGCCCTTCTGGGAGCGGTAGAACAGCGCCCGCTCGGAGAAGAACGACGCCCAGCAGTCGCGGATCCGGCCTCGGACCTGGTCGTCACCGCGCACGTGGAGGAATGTCTCCTGCTGGCCGGCGAAGCTCGCCGCCTCGGAGTCCTCGGCGCAGGCGCTCGACCGGACCGCGACCGGCACGTCGCCCGGCCCGAGCGCGGTGTAGGCCGCCAGCAGTTCCTCGCGCAGCGCCGGATCGAAGTCGACGACCCTGATCAGCGCCTGCGCCGCCTCGGCGTCCTGCGCCTCGGCCAGCCGGCGCAGCTCGGCGCCGCCGCCGGGCAGCGCATCGGCAAGCGCGTTGGCCGGGACGACGAAGCCGGGCGGCACCGGAAGCCCCATGGCCGCCATCCGGGCCAACGACGAGCCCTTTCCACCGGCCCGGCTGACGTTGACGCAGCTTGACTCGCCGAACGGGAGGATCAGGCTCATGACCCCAGCACCTCCACTATGCCGGTGGCGCCGTTGACCCGCACGCGGTCGCCCGTCTTGATGCGCTCGCCCGCGTTGCCGGTCCCCACCACCGCGGGGATCCCGAACTCGCGCGCCACCACGGCGGGGTGCGAGGTCGTGCCGCCGGCATCCGTCACCAGCCCCTTGATCTTCGTGAACAGCACGACCCAGGCCGGATTGGTCATGCGGCAGACGAGGATGTCCCCCTCCTGGACCTGGTCAAACTCCTCCAGCGAGCTGACGAACCGCGCAGGTCCCTCGACCACTCCGGGGGAGGCCGCCAGTCCCTTGATCTCGCCCGTGGTCGACGGCTCGCCGGCGTAGAAGCGATCGGGGAATCCCCAGAGGCCTCCATAGGGAAACTCGATCGCGGACTTCGTGGCCGTGCCCAGCCATGCCGGCGGTCTACGCTCGAAGGCCTCCTCATGGTCGTCGCGCCGGTCCGAGACGACGCTCCGGGCATCGAAGGCGTCGGGGTCTGTCATCAGACGGCGCAGCTCGTTGTAGCGCAGGAAGACCACGTCCTCGGGGTCGTCGAGCGCCCCTCCGGCGGTGAGCTTTCGGCCGATCGCGATCACCGCGACGCGCAGACGCGCGTTCGTCCCCTGGTCGACGAAGAAGTGATGGTCGGGCGTCAGCGGGTTCATGGTCAGCGACAGCTCGAGCGCGCGGCTGAGCTTGTCGAGATTCTCGCCCTCCACGCCTTCCACGACCTCCCGCTTGGCGGCTTCGAGGTCGTCGGCCACGGCCCGGAGATTGGAGGGATAGTCGTAGTCGGTGGCCACGTAACCCCGGATCGCCTCGATGATCGGCGCCGGGTCCTCGACCCAGAGCTTGTACATGAACTCGTGCGACCACATCGCCTTGTAGCCGAATGTCTGCTGGTGGGTCTCGATGCGCTCGGCGATAAAGCGCCGACCGCGGTCGCTGCCGCCGAGCGCCTCCATGACCGCGCCGGCGCTCGGCTGCTCGAACGCCGACTGCAGCTCGTCGTCCGCCTTGACCTCCTGCTTGGCCCGCCACAGGTCCTCGATGGCGTCCCAATTTCGGTCCTCGATGCTGGACTGCAGCCGGCCCATGACCGATGTGTCGGCGCCGACCTGCTCGATCACCGTGTTGAGGTTCTGCGTGGAGGCGAACTGGGCGAAGTTGAGCATCCAGTGGATCTTCCAGTGGCGGTCGTGGATATCGATCGCGTCCTCGAGCAGCACGGCCAGTTCCGGCAGGGACGCGCCGTCGTAGTCGAAGGTGTCCAGGTGCTCGAAGTTGCGCTCGATCTCGGGACGGAGGCGCGTCTTCCACCAGGTGATGAAATTGGCCGCGTACACGGGCAGCACCGCGCCGAGGTATACGCCGGTTTGGGCGGCGTACTCAGGATCACGCGGGACGCGCGGGACGTAGCGATTCTCGTACTCCGTGGCCTCCGCGTGCAGCGCCGGCTCACATGGAACCGCGGCCGTGTAGACGTAACCGTTGACGACCTTCGCGATCCAGTCGCAGGCAAATGGCGTGGCGAAGCGTCGGAACATGTGGTCGCAGGTCAGCCACCAGCCCCCGATGTCGAAGAACAGCGGCGACACCGGATTGGGGATGTGCAGATCGTCATGGATCCAGAAGAGCTCTCGTTCGCCCTCCTGCCAGTCGACCGGGAAGGCCTCGGTCCCGAAGTTCGTATCCAGCACCTCGTCGTGCTGCGTGGTTACGGCCATGCTGTTGTCCCTCTCCTCACGTGGTTCTCGGGCGACGATCGTAGATAATCGATGATTGCCAGCTACCCCCTTCCGCCGAGTGGCAGACCCAGAAGCTCGCGCGCGCCGTCGGCGTCGGTCGGCTCGCGATCGAGCAGCGGCGCGAGCGCCATCGCCTTCTGCACGAGCTCGGCGTTCGAGGCGGCGCGCCGGTCGCTCGCGACGCGGAGATTGTCCTCCAGCCCGACGCGGATGTGGCCGCCGAGCATCAGCGAGGCGGCGGCCAGATGAAACTGAGCCGGGTAGCCGACGCCCGCTGCCGACCAGGTGAAGCCCTCGGCCCCGAACAGGGACGCCGCGGTCGCCTGCATGTGCACGAGCTGGGACAGGGACGCCGCGTTGGCGCCGAGCACACCGAGCACGAACTGGACGTGAAAGGGGAAGTCGACGAGTCCGTGGTCGGCCAGGTGGCGCAGGTTGTACAGATGCCCGACGTCGTAGACCTCGTACTCGGGCTTGGCGCCGGCCTCGCGAAACAGCTCGGAGAGCCGGTGAATGTCGGCGAACGTGTTCCGAAACACGTACTCGCGCGTGGATTCGAGGTACTCCGTCTCCCACGGCGCCATCTCAGGACGATGCCGGACTCCGAAGATTCCAAAGTTGAACGATCCGCAGTTGAAGGTCGCCATCTCGGGCCGGCACTCGGTGACCACGCGGGCACGCTCCTCAATCGTCATGCCTACGCCGCCGCCGCTCGTGGGCTGCACGATCGCGTCGCAGCGCTCGCCGATCCCGGCCAGGACCTCCTTGAACAGGCCCAGATCCGCGGAGGGCCGGCCGGTCTCGGGCTCGCGCACGTGGATGTGCACAATTGCCGCTCCGGCCGCATTGGCGCCGACCGCCGAGTCGATGATCTCCTGCGGGGTGACCGGGATCGCGGGGCTCTGGCCGGGAACGCTCATCCCCCCGGTGATCGCACACGAGCACAGGACACGGGCGTCGCTTATGCCGCCATCTCCCGCCGCGGGCGGACGATGACCTTCAGGGCCCCGTCGATCCGCTCGGTGAACGTCGCGTATGCCTCGGCGAAGTCCTCGAGCGCGAAGCGATGAGTGATCAGCTCGCGCAGGCGGATGCGCCCGGTGGCCGCAAGCTCGATCGCGCGAGGCATCTCACCCGCGGCCGCGCGCACTCCGACGATGTCGATCTCGTCCAGGACGGTGCGCGGCATAGGCAGGCTCGCGTCCTTCAAGGCGATGCCGATCACCGCGACGCGGCCTCCCTTGCGCACCATCTCGACGCTCTGCGCCACGGCGTCCGGCGCGCCTGAGCACTCCAGCGCGACGTCAGCGCCGACGCCGCCCGTGGCCGCGCGGACACCCTGCACCGGGTCGTCCTGCGCGAAGTCGACCACCTCGTGGCCGAGTTCCCGCGCCTTGGCCAGGCGGGGGCCGCGACCGACGACGAGAACCCTGCCGGCGCCCAGCGCGTGGGCGCATTCGGCCGCCAGCAGCCCCATCACGCCGGGACCGACCACCACCACGGCGTCGCCCGCGCGGTGGCCGCCGCGGATCACAGTGTGCAGCGCGATCGCGGCGGGATCGAGCATCGCCGCCTCCTCGTCGCTGAGCGCGTCAGGGACGGCGAACACGCTTCGCACGGAGTGGACCACGTACTCGGCATAAGCACCCGGTGCGTTGTGGCCGTACTGGGCGTGGAGCCCATCGACGCCGAAGTTCTCGCAGATGTTGTAGCGGCCTTCCACGCAGCGACGGCAATAGCCACAGGGGGCATGCGAGGTGCCGGCGACTCGCGTGCCGACCCGCCACCCCAGGGCGGCCGCCCCGTCCCCGAGCTCGACCACGTCGCCGCACCACTCGTGCCCGGGAATCAGCGGCCATTCCTTCGGCCAGAAGTCCGGATAGTGGCCCTGAATGACGTGCGGGTCGGTTCCGCAGATCGCGGTTGCGCGGACGCGGCAGAGAACTTCGTAGGGCCCGGGCGTGGGCCGCTCCACGTCGCGGACCGCGAAGTCGTTGGGTCCCGAGACGACAAGCGCCCGCATCACGTCGTGTCGCGGGCCAGGCGCGGTATCGATCCGAACAGCATCGTCCTCCTCTTCGACTTGTCGGCGGCCGGACGGAGCATAGATAATCGATTCAATGCCCTCAGCTGCGAGCAGATCGTGCCTCGGCCGGCCCTGAGACATACCCGCGCCGCAGCGGGCCGCTCGTGACCGGGCTGCCTACGGTCGCTGCCCTGTACGACATCCACGGCAACCTGCCGGCCCTCGACGCCGTCCTGGCCGAGCTGCATGCCGACCCGCCAGATGCGGTGGTCATCGGCGGAGACGTGTGCGCCGGCCCGATGCCGGTGCCGGTGCTGGCGCGGCTGCGGGAACTCCCATGGCCCGCCCACTGGTTGCGGGGAAACGCCGATCGCGCGGTGGTGATGGGGTTCGACGGCACGATCCCGTCCGAGCTGCTGGAACAGCCGCTGTTCCAGGGCGACGCGTGGGCAGGCTCGTTTCTCAGCCGCGCTGACCGTGACTTCCTGGCCTCGCTGCCGGCCCTTCTGGCGCTGCCGGTCGATGGTGTGGGCGAGGTGCTCTTCTGCCACGGCAGCGCACGTAGCGATGAGGAACGCGTGACCGTGGTGACGCCGGCCGAGCGACTGGCGCGGCTCCTCGAGGAGGCCGGCGCTGAGGTCATGGTGGGGGGCCACACCCACCGCCAGTTCGACCGCACCGCCGGCGGGCGGCGGATGATCAATGCCGGGAGCGTCGGCCGACCCTACGAGTACCAGCCCGGCGCCTACTGGCTGCGCCTCGGACCGGACGCGCGCCTGATTCGCACCGCGTATGACACGGCGAGTGCCGACGCGGCGTTTCGAGCGCTCGGCTATCCCGCCGCCGAGCTCATGTTCGCGCCCGTCGAGGCAGACGCGGTGGCCGAGCGCTACGAGCGCGCGAGCGATCAGCCCGTGGCTCCCGACTCGCTGATCGACCACGCCGAGAACCCCCTCGCGCGGCCGGTCCGATGACTGGAGACCAAGCTCGGACTCGGCTGCGCGCGACGCTGGACGCGGGCGGGCTGATCATCGGGGCGGGCGCCGGCACCGGGCTGTCGGCCAAATGCGCGCAAGCGGGTGGGGCAGACCTCCTCATCATCTATAACTCCGGCCGCTTTCGGATGGCAGGACGAGGCTCGCTCAGCGGCCTCATGCCCTACGGCGACGCAAATGCGATCGTCATCGACATGGGCCGGGAGGTGCTACCGGTGGCCCGCGAAACGCCGGTGCTGGCCGGCGTGTGCGGAACCGACCCATTCCGCCTGATGGATGTGTTCCTGCGCCAGGTGCAGGCGGAAGGCTTTGCCGGCGTGCAGAACTTTCCGACCGTCGGCCTGATCGACGGCGTGTTCCGGGCCAACCTCGAGGAGACTGGAATGGGCTATGAGCTCGAGGTCGAGATGATCCGACAGGCGGCGGGGCTGGGGCTGCTCACCGCCCCTTACGTGTTCGATCCAGACCAGGCGATAGCGATGACGCGGGCCGGCGCCGACCTGCTCGTGGCGCATATGGGGTTGACCACCAAAGGGTCGATTGGCGCCCGCACAGCCAAGACTCTTGATGCCTGTGTGCTCGAGCTCCAAGCCATCCATGATGCGGCGGTCGCCGTGAGGGACGACATCGTGGTCCTCTGCCACGGCGGCCCGATGGCTGAGCCCAACGACGTTGCGTACGTGCTTGCACGCACCAACGGCCTCGTCGGGTTCTTCGGCGCCTCGAGCATGGAGCGCCTGCCCGCCGAGGCCGCGATCACCGCGAATATGCGCCGTTTCAAGGCGCTGACGAAAATAATCGATGATCTATGATCGGCGGCGATGAGCGGCCGTGCGGTCGAGTGGCTCGCGCCCTCCTCGCTCGAGGAGGCTGCCGGGCTGCGGGCCCAGCGTGGCGCTGACGCGACTGTAGTGGCCGGTGGGAGCTTTCTGGCCATCCTCATGAACCAGGAATTCGTGCAGCCGTCGTCGTTGCTGTCGCTCCGCCACGTCGAGGAACTACGCGACATCGGGGTGCGCGATGGCGAGCTGAGCTTAGGGGCGATGGTCACTCATCGCCAGGTCGAGCGCGACCTCACGGTGTGCCGCGACTGGCCTGTGCTGGCTTATGCCTTCAGCCTCGTGGCCAGCCCTCGCGTGCGCAATCAGGCCACCGTCGGCGGCGTGCTCGCCGACGCCGACTATGCGTCGGATCCGCCCGCCGTGCTCGCCGCCTTGGACGCCCGCGCGGTGTTGCGTTCTCCGCGGGGCGAGCGCCAGGTGACGATCGACGAGCTGATCCTCGGGTTCTACGAGACGTGTATCGCCGACGACGAATTGCTGACCGAGGTCCGCGTGCCCGCCGCGATCGAGCGCGCGGCATATCGGAAGTTCCGCTCGCGCTCGAGCGAGGACCGGCCGTGCGTCGCGGTCGCAGCGACCCGCCTCGCGGGAACGCTGCGCGTTGTCGTCGGGGCGTGCGCTGAGGTGCCCCAGCACTACCCCGACATATGCGCCACGGCATCCGGCGCCACGAGCGACGGCGAGCTGGCGCGGGAGATCGGAGCCCGCTACGCGGAACGGCTGCAGCCATTGTCAGACTCTCGAGGGAGCGCCGAATACCGTCGCCGGGCGGTCGCGGTCGAGGTGCGCCGGGCGGTCGAGACGGTCCTCGCGTCCGACGGCGCCGAGGCCGGCGGGTGAGCGGCCTCGGAACCGACGCGCGCGTCACCGGGCTTCAGCGTTACTCGGTCGACGCCGAGCGCGCGGGCATGCTCCACGCCGCGTTTGTGCGCAGCCCCCACTCGCACGCCCGCGTCATCTCCGTTGATGCGTCTGCCGTGCCCGATAACTGCGTGACGCTCCTGCCCGAGGACGTGCAGGACCTCCAGCCGTACGGGTGTCAGGTACGCGACCAGCACGTGCTGGCGCGGGTGGCACGCCACGCCGGCGACATCGTCGCCGCCGTCGCCGCCCCCACGCGAGAAGCGGCGAGGGCCGCGGCCAGGCTCGTCGAGGTGCACTACGAGGAGCTGCCCGCCGTGTTCGACCCGGTCGAGGCGGTGTCGACAGGCGCGCCGCTCCTGCACCCGAGCGGCGCGCAATCGGCGGACGAGGCGGTCTCGATCGGAGTGCGGCCGCTGGCCGGTACGAACGTCTGTCACCGCTTCCGGCTCGTCCACGGGGACATCGGGACGGGCTTCGCCGAGGCCGAGGTAGTGGTGCAGCAAGCGTTTCGAACGCCGAGCGCGGCGCACACCGCGATGGAGCCTCACGCCGCGGTCGCCGAATGGCAGGACGGACGGCTGACGATCTGGACCGGCACCCAGACACCGTTCAACCTGCGAGCCGATCTGGCGGTCGCGTTCGGCGTCGAGGAGGAGCGCGTCCGCATCATCGCCGCTCCGATGGGCGGCTCGTTTGGAGCCAAGACATTCGTCCGGCACGAGGCGCCGTTGGCCGCGCTGGGGCGCAAGGCGGGCCGACCGGTGAAGGTCGTGCTGGACCGGACCGAGGAGTTCGTCACGCTCAACCGCCACCCTTCGGTGATCCGGGTGCGCATCGGCGCGAGGCGCGACGGGACGCTGGTGGCCAAGGAGCTCGACTGCTGGGTGGACACCGGCGCCTACGCCGACTGCGGTCCGGGTGTCGCGACCAAGCTTGGATATGCCGGCGTAGGTCCCTACCGGATTCCCCACGTGCGCGTCGACGCGCTGGCGATCTACACCAACCTGCCGCCCAACGGGGCCTACCGCGGCTACGGCGCGATGCAGTCGATCTGGGCCTCGGAGCGGACCATGGACCTGCTGGCCGAGCATCTGAAGATGAGCCCGCTGGAGTTGCGACGCAGGAACCTGCTGCGCGAGGGCGATGTGTTCGCCACCGGGGAGGTCATGCACGATGTCCAGTTCGAGCGCTGTTTGCAGGCCGCCGCGGACGCCGTCAATTACGAGCGCGACCGCAAGGGCAAGGGGCTGTGTGTGCTGCTCAAGGGTATGCAGACGCCGAGCCGGGCCGCAATCTCGGTGGAGCGCACCCCGGTCGGCTACGTCATCCGCTCCGCGGCGTGCGAGATGGGCCAGGGGGTCCGCCGCTCGTTGCAGTTCATGGCGGCGCAGATGCTCGGCTGTGAGCCCGGACAGATCGAGGTCCCCCAGCCCGACACCGACACATCTCCCTTCGACACCCGCACCACTTCGAGCCGCACCACGCACATGATGGGTCGCGCGCTGGAGGTGGCGGTGCGCGCCCTGCGCGAGGGCGATGGCGAGCGCGGCTACGGCGAGGTGCAGAACGAGGGCGGCCTTGATCCGGACACCGGCCAGGGAATCGCCTCCACGCACTGGCACCAGGGCGCCGCAGCCGCCCACGTGACCGTGGACGAGGAGACCGGCAAGCTCACGATCGAGCACCTCCACGGCGTCGCCTACGCCGGGCGGGTGGTCAACCGCGAGGGCGCCGAGCTGCAGAACGAGGGCGCGCTGATCATGGGGCTCGGGACCGCACTGTTCGAGGCCATCGACTTCGCCGACGGCCAGGTCGTGGGCGCCAACCTATCCGACTACAACGTGCCTGCGATTGGCGATCTGCCCAAGCGCTTCACGCACGAGATCATCGAGCGTGCGGGGGCGGAGGTGCACGGGCTCGGGGAGACGGTCCTGCCCCCGGTGCCGGCAGCGATTGGTAATGCGCTGCACTCGCTGGGGCTGCAGGTCCACCAGCTGCCGATCACAGCCGAGCGCGTGCTGGCGGCGGTCGACGCCCGGAACGCAGCGCGATGAGGGTTGGCTTGCGCCTCAACGGCCGGCCTGCCGAGCTCGAATGCGACGCCGACGAGATGCTGCTCGAGGTCCTGCGCCGCGAAGGGCTTGGCTCGGTCCGCGCCACCTGCGGCATCGGGGTGTGCGGCGCCTGCACCGTGCTGATCGACGGCGAGCCGGTCTCGGGTTGCCTGACCCTGGCCCCGCAGGTCGAGGGCCGGGAGGTCACGACGGTCGAGGGCCTCGGCGGGTCGGATCCCGTCCAGCGCGCGTTCGTAGAGGCCCATGCGTTCCAGTGCGGCTGGTGCACCCCGGGCTTCGTGCTCACTGTCAAGGCGCTGCTGGCGGACAACCCGAAGCCGACCGAGGCGGAGATCGCCGAGGCGCTCAGCGGAAACCTCTGCCGCTGCGGCTCCTATGTGAAGATCGTGGATGCGGTGCGCCGTGCCGCCGCCGAGCTGGTGGAGAGCCGGTGAAGCTTGTCACTTACGACGCCGGCGCCGGCCCGCGAGTCGGTGTCCTACGGGGCGAGGAGGTGCTCGACGCCGGATTCGCCGGAGACATGGTCGCCTTCATCGAAGCCGGAGCGCTTCTCGGAGATGGCAGCCCAGTTCAGCCCAAGCCGAGGCTGCTGGCACCGCTGAGGCCACGTTCCCTGCGCGACTTCCTCGCCTTTGAAGGACACCTCCAGGGCGCCTATCGGGGCCTGGGCCGAGAGATCCCGGCGGAGTGGTATGAGCTGCCGGCGTACTACAAGGGGATGCCGGACACGGTGATCGGTCCCGACGTCGAGGTGCCGTGGCCGGCCTACACCGATCAGCTCGACCACGAGCTCGAGCTGGCGGCGGTCATCGGCCAGCGAGTGCGCGACGTCTGCACCGAGGAGGCCGGCGGCTGCATCTTCGGCTACACGATCTGGAATGACCTGTCAGCGCGCGACGTTCAGCGTCGGGAAACCCCAATCGGTCTCGGTCCGGGCAAGGCCAAGGACTGGGATGGGTCCAACGTGCTCGGACCGTGCCTCGTCACCGCCGACGAGTTCGACGCCTCGGCTGCGCGGATGACGGTGCGGGTCAACGACGAGCTGTGGGGCCAGAGCTCGACCGCCGAGATGCACCACAGCTTCGCCGACATGATCGCCTACGCCTCGCAGCACCAGACCCTCTACGCGGGCGAGGTGATCGGCTCCGGGACGGCCGCCGGCGGCTCCGGCCTCGAACTCGACCGCTGGCTGCAGGAGGGGGACGTCGTTGAGCTCGAGGTCGAGGGGATCGGCATCCTACGCAACACGATCGGACGAAAGGAGACCTAGTCATGGCCTACGTAGTGGCCGCCAGGTGGCGGGCACACCCCGGCAAGGCAGAGCGACTGCTCGAAGTCATCCAGGCTATGACCTCGCCCTCGCGGGCGGAGACAGGCTGCCTCTTCTACCAGGCGCAGCGTTCAGACGAGGATCCGGACCTGTTCTTCCTCTACGAGCAGTACACCGACGAGGCCGGGTACCACGCGCATATGGACTCCGAGCACTTCACGCGACTGGTCAAGCAGGAGGCGATCCCCGAGCTGCTGGCCGACCGAGAGCGCGCCTTCTACACCACGATCGGCGACGATCGAGGTGGTCTTTCGGGATGAGCCGACCGGTCGAGCGCCCCCCGGCCGTGGCGCAGGGCTTCAAGGGTCCGGCCGCGCGCGCGTTCGCGCAGGTCCTCGACGGGGAACCGGCATGAAGCTTCACAACGAGTTCACCGTGCCAGCGCCTGTCGAACGCGCCTGGGAGGTGCTCCTCGACCTCGAGCGGGTCGCTCCTTGCCTGCCGGGGGCGCAGTTGCAGGGAGGCGACGGGCGCGAGTTCCAAGGCCAGATGACGATCAAGATCGGCCCCGTGAGGAGCCGCTACCAAGGCACCGTCCGCATCGAAACGGCCGCCGCGGACGTCCGCCGAGCGGTCATGCGAGCCCAGGCGCGCGATCCGCGTGGCGCCGGTACCGCGGCGGCGACGATCTCCACCGAGATGCGGCCCAGTGCCGACGGCACACGCGTCGCGGTCGAGACCGACATCAAGATCTCAGGTCCGGCGGCTCAGTTCGGGCGCGGGGTCATGCAGGAGGTGTCCTCGAAGCTCATGGCGCGGTTCGCGGATTGCTTGGCCGAAGAGATGGCCGCCGACGCCGACGCCGCTCCGCCCCGCGCGCTGGGTGCGAACGAGGCAACGCCGGCCGACTCCGCACACGGGCGGGATGCGACGAGCGGCGCCACCGCTGTCGTCGTGGACTGGGCGACGGCGGCCCTTGCGCCGGCCCCGACGCAACCGGGTGGCTACGACGAGACGCCTGTAGGGCGGTTGCCGACCGGCCCGGCGGCCGACGCGGCCGTGGCGGCTGCCGCTGCCGGCGCCGTCGACGGCCGCCTGGCGCAGAAAGCGGGCCGCCGTCCGGCCGACGATGTGCTCGACCTGGGTGAGATCTCGCGCGCCGCGGTGCTCAAGCGGGCCATCCCGGCGGCCGCCGTCCTCGGCGGGGCCGTCGCCGCGCTGCTGGTCTGGCGCTGGCGCCGGCGCCGGTGAGCGGCAGCGCTGGCGCCGGCCGTCTGCTGAGCCTCACGCTGCGCGCCCGGTCGGGCAGCGTCAGTTCATCTGGTCCCGAGCAACCGCCAGACAAGCCTGGCAGTGCGGCCACGGCGGGTTCCATGGATAGCCGGTGACGTCCTTGCCGCACAGCGCGGTGTCCGGATCGATATCGGTGACCAGGTGACAGAGCTCCTCGAAGCCGTCGTCGCGCACCCGTGGAACGTTGCTACAAGCCGGATCGACGTTCGGAATTCGTACGGGCGAGGCGTTACCCCTGGCCACTCGATCAGGATAGAGCGCGGACCGAGCCGGCGCACGCCCACACACAGAACGAGCGGGCACCAGGCCCGCTCGAAGCTGCGGTCGCGCTCCCCCTGACTTCTTGAGAGCCCCAGGACTTACGTGTTGAGCCTGGCGGCAAAACACTCCCGGCCCCGGACGGGACCGAGTAGGGAGCGGCCACTGCTCAGCCTAGCGGCTTGGCGCCTCGGTTTCAGTGCTGACGCCGTGCTCAGCCGTCGGCGCCTCGGTGGGCGCCTGCGCCAGCAGCTCGTCGGCGAGCGCGCGAAGCTCCGGGTCGAGATGGCCGCAGAGCACGTCCCTGAGCAGCGCTCGGAGGTGCTCCGCCAGCTCGTCCACGAGTGCGTCGACCCCGGGCTCGGCGGGCGCCAGTCCCGGCGATCACGGCGCGTTCCAATGAGATCGCGTGGGCCACCCGCTCCGCGAGTGCCGCCCGACTTCCGCGGCCGCGCGCAGAGCGCGGCCAGCCTGCCGGCCAACCGCCCGCTGCTCGGGCCTTCGGGCTCGAGCAGCGCGCGGAGCGCCAGCAGGTAGTCCGTCAGCGCCTCGAACGGCGACAGCCGTTCGAGCCCCATCTCGAACCGCGCCAGCGCCCACGCGAGCTCTCCGCCATTCGGTATCCGCCGCGTGATCAGGTTGCAGAACGCCCGCAGCTCGTCCTCGTGCGAGGCTGCAAGCACGGTCAGGAGCCTGGCGCGACCGGTGCTGCCCAGCGCGGCGGTCCGCCAGGTGCCGGTGTCGGTCCGCGTCCAGGCGAGCGGCCCGAGCGCGAACCCGCCGCGCTCGAACAGCCGCAGCGCGGTCAGGATCCGCCGGAAGCGGGCGCGGGCGACGGAAACCGGCGGCGGGGCCGAGCGCTCCTGGGTGACCGTCAGCACCGCCAGGACGTGCGGTTCCTCGGTCTCTCCCCAGACCGCCTCGGTAGGGGCATCCGCAAGCGTGTCGCCCCGCACGAGCGAGAGCCCATCCCCCAATCGGACCTCATGCGAGGTCGGGTCGAGCGCCAGTCCCATCAGCGGCGCGATCACCGTGGTCACGCATCGGCCCTCGTAGAGCGCGGACTCGAGCTCCGCGTATGCGGCTTCGAATCGTGCCGGCTCGAGCTCGAACTCGCTGCGCTCGTCGAAGACGTTGCCCAGGAACGAGCGCAGCGCGGCGTCAGCGCGCTCCCGAGGCTGGTCGGGAATCCGCGCCTCGCCCCGCTGGCGGAGGTAGTGCTCGGCCCCGTTCAGCGCCGCCAGCGCGCCGGCCGCGGGGGCGTAGGTCGGCAGCGCCGCGAGCAAGCCCAGCCGCTGTCCGATGAAGATGCCGGTCAGCGGCCGGTAGCAGTACAGGGGAACGCGGCCGCGGCGTTCCTCGATCACCTCGAACGGGATCTCCGCCCCCCGGGCCTGCTCGGCCGCCAGCTGGCAGGCCGCGTCGGCGGTGAATGCCTCGAGGATCCCGTACAGGGTGCTGTTGCGCACAGTCGCCGTTTCGCGCTCGCCCAGAGTGATCCTGCACGGCGAGAAGCCGGTTGCAGTCCGGCCGGTTCTCAGTCCGTCCGTTCGATCGCGCCGAGATGGGCGACGTTCTCGACGTCCTCGTCGTCCTCGCTGCGACGGGCCGCGAACCAGGCGTCGAGGATTTCCTCCAGCTCGGCGTGCGAGGTGAGCCGCAAGCTCAACGCCAGGACATTCGCGTCGTTCCACCGGCGTGCACCCTGAGCGGTCTGCGCATCGCCGCATAAGGCCGCGCGGATGCCGCTGACCTTGTTGGCCGCGATCGAGGCCCCCGTCCCGGTCCAGCACGCCACGACCGCCTGGTCGGCGCGGCCCTCGGCGACATCCTTTGCGGCCGCCTCGCTGGCCCATGCCCAATCCGAGCGCTCGTGGTCGGCATAGACGCCATGGAGGATCGGCTCGTGACCGCGGCGCTGAAGCTCGTCGGGAAGCTCAGCGGCGATGCCGGCCAGCTCGTCCGCGGCGATCGCGATCCGCATCCGCGCGGATCAGGCCGCGACGATCGCCGGCTCGCGCTCCTCGGCGGACTGCGCGTCCTCGAGCAGATCCTCGCCGCACTGCCCGCCGAGCCACTCCCGGCCATAGGCGCGCATGTCCTCGATCAACGGCACGAGCGCACGGCCCTTGGTGGTCAGCGCGTACTCGACGCGCGGCGGTACCTCGGGGAACGTCTGGCGCTCGAGGATGCCTTCCTCCTCGAGCGCGCGCAGTCGTAACGACAGCGTGCGGGGGCTGATCCCGTGCAGCGACCGCTCCAGCTCACAGAACCGCGAGCGGCCCTCGGCCAGGTCCCGAATTACCAGCAACGTCCATTTGCCGCACACGATCTCGGCCGTACGGCAGACCGGACAAGTGTCCTTTGCGTCCATCAGAAGTTCGATTCTAGCGCAATGCTTCAGGAACTGAAGCGGCGGGCCGCGCGCGCTGCCGGAGCAGTCGCGCGGCCCCCCAGCGTCACGGCTTAGGCGACGTCTCGAAGCTTCTGCGCCTCGGCCAGAGACTGAAGCTTCTTGAGCGACTGGTTTTCGATCTGCCGAATCCGCTCGCGCGTGACGTTGAACGTCCGCCCGACCTCGTCGAGCGTCCGCGGATGCTCGCCACCGAGCCCGTAGCGCAGCTCGAGCACGCGGCGCTCCCGATAGCTGAGGTTCTCGAGCGCCTCGCGGAGCGCCTCTTTGGTCAGGATCTCCGCCGCCCGTTCGTAGGGCGATTCGGCCCGCTCATCGGCGATGAACTGGCCGAACTCGGACTCCTCCTCGTCGCCGACCGGCTTCTCGAGTGACACCGGAGCCTGGGCGGAGCGCTTGATCGATTCGACCTCGTCGGGCTCGATCCCAGTCACCTCGGCGATCTCCTCCGCGGTCGGCTCGCGACCGAGCTCGGTGACCAGCTTGCGCTCGGCGCGGCCGATCTTGTTGAGCTTCTCGACCACGTGCACGGGAATCCGGATCGTGCGCGCCTTGTCGGCCAGCGCCCGGGCGATCGCCTGTCGGATCCACCACGTCGCGTAGGTCGAGAACTTGAATCCCTTGCGGTAATCGAACTTCTCCGCCGCGCGCACGAGGCCGAGCGTCCCTTCCTGGATCAGGTCCAGGAACGGCAACCCCTGGTTGCGGTAGTTCTTCGCGATTGAGACGACCAGCCGGAGGTTCGATTCGACCATCTTCTGCTTGGCGTCAAGATCGCCGCGCTCGATGCGCTTGGCGAGATCGACCTCCTCCTGAGCCGTCAGCAGCCGCACCTTGCCGATGTCCTTCAGGAACAGCTGAAGTGAATCGGTGGTCATGTCGGGCTTGAGGTCGAGCGTGGTCTTCGGCTTGCGCCGTCCCCGCTTGTCCGGCGCCCGCTCAACCTCGGCGGCCGCGAGGGCTGGGTCTACCTCCTCGACGAGTTCGATCTCCGCCCGCTCGAGGAACCCATGGAGCTCCTCGACGTCGGCCTCGTCGAGATCGAGCTCCGAGACCGCGCCGGCGATCTCTGCGTAGGTGAGCACGCCGAGCTGCTGTCCGCGCGAAACGAGTCCCTTGATCTCTTCGAGTTCCTGCAGGTCCGCTACTGACATCTGTTTCCGTTTCCGTCGTCTGCGCCCGGCTTCTGGACACCAACCGGGCGCTAAGGATCAGAGAGCGGGCGCATGCCAAGGGCGCACGCCCGCTACTCAAACATACGAAGGGTGAGTATAGGTACTATATTTTTTGAAGTCAATCCGCCACGGGTGGTCGCGGACAGTGCAAACGGTCCGATGCCGCGCTGGCGGATCGGTTACACACCTTTAGTACCTAGAACTGGGCTACCCGTTTCAAGTTGCGCCGAGCAACGTTGCGCAATTCCCGTGCTTGCGCGCCCGGGGGTGACCGCGGCCGCCGGGCCGATGCGCGATCATGTGCGGCTCGATGACCGGCGAAGGCTCCTCGGACGTCCTCGGCTCGCTGCCACGCACGCGGCCGCACCGCCGTAGCCAGAAACGCCCTGCGCGCGGGCCCGAGACGGACGCCACTGCCCAATCGACCCCGGCCGCCGCGCGCTCCGCTGCGCGGTCGAAGCCTGGTCGACTTCGCCAGCCGGCGCAGCCGGCCGGAACCCCGCCGGCGCCGCGGACCCGTAAGCCCGTCCCCGCGAACGGGTCAGACGTGCTCGGTACCGCGGTTCAGGCCGCTGCGGAGCTGGCCGAGATCGGGCTCTCCGTGGGCGCCCGGACGATTCGCGGCGCACTCGCGCGGCTGCCGCACCCCTAGCCGTCGCACGACCCGCTCGTGCGGTGCGTATACTTCCGCGCCGTCCAGCCGAGCGATCGTCCGTCCGCGGGCGATCGGCGGGGGAACCACTTGCGGTCCACATAGGCCCGCAGGGGCGAATCGGTCCCGCTGAGACCGTAGCGCCCAGCAAGGCGCGAGCCCGTCAGCTCACCCCGTAGGCACAGGCGAAAACAGGATGGACCGGCTGATCGTGAATCGACGCGCCAATACTTACTTTGCCGTCTTGCTCGCCGTGAGCGGGCTCGCCCTTGCGGCTCCGGCGCTGGTGAAAGCAGCGTCGGGAGGCTCATCGCCATCCGGTGGCGCGAGCGGGGCCGGCTCGATTCACGGCGGCTCGCCTCAGGGCGCCGGGAACCCCCTGATCCAGCCCGGGAACCTGACCGTGACGGCCAGCGGCAACGGGATCACGTTCGGGACCCGAGCCTCTGCGCTCCTGCGCACGCCGCTGCGATTCTCGGGGAGCGTCGGCGCGGGCGCCGCCGGGAACACGATCGAGATCGAGCGACGCGGGCGCGAGACGCACTGGACGTGGGCGCCGACAACCCACGCCGTCGCCTCCTCCGACGGCGCGTTCTCGGCGATCTGGCCCACGAACCACATTGGCCGGTTCGCGATCCGCGCCGTGGTGCAGGCAGCCGACAGCGCCCGCGCCGCGGCGGCCTCGCCGTCCCTCACGGTCACGGTTTACCGGCCGTCGCTCGCCACGATCTACGGGCCCGGCTTCTACGGCGAGCGGACGGCCTGCGGCGAGCTCCTGCGCCCATGGACCTTGGGGGTGGCGAACCGCACGCTGAAGTGCGGGACCGCGGTCGCGATCTACTACGGAGGAGCCACGATCGTCGTCCCGGTGATCGACCGCGGACCCTACGCCAACAACGCCGACTGGGACCTCACCGAGGCGACCGCCCGGGCCCTCGGCGTCGAGGGGACAGCGGCGATCGGGGCAGTGTCCTTGCCCGGCGCCCCTGTCAGCTGACCAACCGCGGTCCGGCGCCACCGCTCCCTTCCGGTGGCAGCTCGTGGATCACGGTGACTCCCGCCGCTGCGGCTGCGAACTTCGCCTCCTCGGCCGCCTCGATCAGGCTTCGCGCCTCTCGTCCATCCTCGTCGAGCACCGCGATCCCGATGTTGACGCTCATCGGTCCGCCTCGCCACGGGCTCGATGCGCCCACTGCGCTCGCCACCCGCGTCGCCAGCGCCTGCGCGCCGACCCTCCCCGTTTCCCGCGCGATGATCCACGCCCGGGTCTCGGTCTCGCAAGCGAGGATGTCCTTTCGCCGGACCACGCGGCGCAGCGCCCCGGCGAACCTCCCGAATGTCGCTGTCGCCTCGGCCGGTTCCTCGGCGGCGAGGACGCGCTCGGCATCCTCGAATTCGACCAGTAACAGCGACAGCGGCATGTCGAGTTGGTGCGCCCGCGCCACCGCGTCCTGCACGGCGCCGATCCACAGCGCCTCGCCACGCCCGCGGTCGGTCCTCATCCGTCTCAGCGCGGCGCTCCGGACCAGCTCGCCGATCAGCGCCAGCCGTTCGGCGAGCTCCGCGACCAGGTCGCCGTCGGCCCCCTGCAACTGGGCGCGGATCGCGCTCCAGATGACCCCTTGCAGCGCGTCGACCGCCCCCGAGGTCGGCGCCGACTCTCGCGCGCCCGCCAGTTCGCCGGTCCGCGAGACCAGTGGTTCGAGCGCACCACCCGGCTCGAGTCGCTGCAAGTCCTGCTCGTCCGCGAGTGCCCGAACGATCGCTTCGCAGATCCGAGGCCCATCGCGGGTCAGATCCGTGGCCAGGATCGCCGGGGCATCCTCGAGCGGGGACACTTCGAGCAGCGCCACCAGCCATCCCTTGGTGAGGTCCTCCGTCGCCAGCAGAAGCGATTCGATCGGGGCATCCGGAACCGGCCTGGCTCGACGCCGTCGTGGCGGGCCGTGCTGCATGGAGCCTCTTTTATCACGCCGATCTGTCGCCGCGGATTGGCTGTGGACGATCAAGCACGGCGCGGGGATGGACAATTGTCGGGAAATGGCGCAGACGCTGATAACCGTGAGCCAGGCCCGAGACCTGGTCCTCATGGCGACCGGCAGACTCGAAGCCGAGCGGGTTGAGATTGACGGCGCCGTGAACCGGATCGTCGCCGAGGACGTGCGGGCGGCCGGCGATGTTCCGCCGTTCCCCTGCTCGGCGATGGACGGGTTCGCGCTGCGCGCCGGGGCCGCCGGCAGAACGCTCGAGGTGATCGGCGAGTCGCGGGCCGGGTCGCCGTTCGAGCGCTCCCTCGACGAGGGACAAGCGGTCAGGATCTCGACCGGCGCGGCGGTGCCGAGCGGAGCCACCGCGGTCATCCGCCAGGAGGACGTGGGCGGAGACGGAGATCAGATCGAGACGATGACCGACACCGCGGAGGGGGAGAACCTCCGTTCCACGGGTGAGGACATGCCGTCCGGGATGACGGTGCTGAGCGCTGGAACCCGCCTCGGCGCGGTCGAGCTCGGCGCGGCGGTGGCGGCCGGCGCCGGCTCCCTGAGCGTCGCCCGGCGACCTCGAGTGGCGGTTCTGTGCACCGGCGATGAGCTTCGGGCTCCCGGCGAAGCGCTCGGTCCCGGCGAGATCCACAACTCCAACGCGCCGATGCTCGCAGCGCTCGCCGCCCGCTGCGGCGCGATCGTGGACGATGGACGGCGGCTGCCCGACGATCGCGCCGACACGGAATCCGGACTTGGTGAAGCGCTCGAGCGCTCCGAGTTGGTGGTCGTCTCCGGCGGCGTGTCGGTCGGGCCCCACGATCACGTCAAGCCGGCGCTCGCGAGCTTGGGCGTCGAACAGGTCTTCTGGGGCGTCGCGCTCCAGCCGGGCAAGCCGACCTGGTTCGGAACCAGGGACGGGCAGCTGGTGTTCGGGCTGCCGGGGAATCCCGTATCCGCAGCCGTCACCTTCTCGCTGTTCGCGCGTCCGGCGCTGTTGGCGCTTCAAGGCGCGCGCGCCTCGCAGCGTCGCTGCCGGCACGCGACGCTCGGCGTCACGGTCCGCCGCAATCCCAGCCGGGAGCAGGCGCTGCGGGTCCGTCTCGAGCGGCTCGATGGGGGCCTCGTCGCGGTTCCGAACGGGCCGCAGGGCTCAAACATGGTCACATCCCTGCTCGGTGCGGACGCCCTGGCGATGATCCCGCCCGGGGAAGGTGAGCTCGAGGCTGGGGCGAGGGTGGCGCTTGAAGAGCTTCCGCATTGATCGGCTGAAACCGGGGAGTATTGAGGTCGTGGTTCAGATCCTGGCAGCGCTGGCAGCACTGGCGACGCTCATCGCCGCGCGGGCCCGCCGGCGCGGCCGGCGCCCGGCTCGCGCCGTGATCGTCTCCCCCCGCAAGTCCACGAGCGTCGCGCGCGACGGGGGCGTTCGCTCGGTTCAGTCGGCCGAGCTGGCGGTGGCTCCCTCGGACCTCGAGCGGCTCTGGAACGCCACCAACCTCGAGAACCTGGCCCGGACCTACTGGCGATTTTTGTCTCGCGTGACCCTGGGGCTGATCCGCGTCGTCTACGGCGAGAACGAGCGCTCCGTCGTGTTCCTGATCCGCCCCTTCACGCTGCTTCGGTTCGAGGCGCCACAGTACGTGCTCGAGGCCGATCACGGCACCGTCCGCTGGCTGGTCCGCGATGGGCTGCTGGTCGCGCGTGGCGGCCGCGGGTGCGGCTATCTCGCGCTCGATGTACGCCGCGAGCGCGATCCGGATGCCAGCGGGCAGATCAAGCTCCGGATCGAGGTCGAGGTGGCGAACTTCTACCCGGCGATCGCCGCATCGTTCAGCACGCCGGTGTACGAGGCGACCCAATCCGCGATCCACGTGCTGGTGACGCACGCGTTCCTGCGCTCGCTGGCAACGCTGGATCTGGCCGAGTCGCGGGTCGGCCGACTCGCCCTCCCGGTGACCGGCACGCCGGTGGCGGATGAGTCCCCCATGCCGGCGGACCCCTTCGTGTCGGCGGAGCCGTCCCCCCAGCCTCAGCCGTAGCGGACGCCGGTCAGCGCCCGCAGCTTGGCTCGGTCGTGGCGGGCGGAGATCCGCCTCACCGTCCCCGAGCGCGACCGCATCACCAGCGACTCGCTGGTCGCTCCCTGATCGCCCTGGTAGCGGACGCCCTGCAGCACATCGCCGTCGGTGACTCCGGTGGCGGAGAAAAACACGTCGTCGCCCGACACCAGGTCCTCGGCATGCAGCACTCGGGCGAGGTCGTAACCGGCGTTGACCGCGGCCTCGCGTTCCTGATCGTCGCGCGGCCACAGCCTCCCCAGCAGCTGGCCCCCGATGCATTTGATCGCGGCGGCCGAGATCACTCCCTCCGGCGTTCCGCCGATGCCCCACAGGAGATCGACCGGCGAGTTGTCGCTGACCGACAGCATCGCGGCCGAGACATCCCCGTCCATGATCAGCCGCACCCGCGCCCCTGCTTCGCGTACCTCGCGCATCGCGTCGTGGTGGCGCTCGCGATCGAGCATCACGACCATCACGTCGCGGATGTCGATCCCCTTGCGCTTGGCGATCAGCGCCAGCGTCTCCGGCAGCGGCCGATCGAGATCGAGCAGGTCGGCGACTTCCGGACCCCCGGCGATCTTCTCCATGTACACGCACGGCCCCGGATCGAACATTGCGCCGCGCTCGGACAGGGCGATCACCGCAAGCGCACTCGGCATCCCGAGCGCCGTCAGTCGCGTCCCCTCGAGCGGGTCGACAGCGACGTCGACCTCGGGAGGACTGCCATCGCCGATCCGCTCACCGTTGTAGAGCATCGGCGCCTCGTCCTTCTCCCCTTCGCCGATCACCACCGTTCCGTTCATCGAAACGGAGTCGAGCACGTTGCGCATCGCGTCGACCGCGGCCTGGTCGGCGCCCTCCTTATCGCCGCGGCCGACCATCCGGGCGGCCGCCAGGGCGGCGGCCTCGGTCACGCGCACGAGCTCGAGCGCCAGGTTCCGGTCGGGGCGGGTGGGGTCGTGCGAGCTCGACAACGTCACAGCACTCCGGGCGGTTTGCGTCGGGCGGCGCCTTCCTGCGAGCGCCAGATCGAGCCGAACAGGATCAACAGCCCCCCCGCCAGCGCCACCCACCAGCCATACGCGATCGAGATCTCGCTCGGAGGCGACCCGGGCCGGTCGATGACTCCGCGGAACACGGTGAATGTCAGCGCCGCCAGGGCGGTGACCGCCGTCAGCTCGCCGCGCGGCCATGACAGCGCGTGGCCGCGAATGATGATCCACGCCAGGATCGCCGGCGCCACCGCCGCGATCAGGAGCAGGAAGCGCAGGATGCTCAGCGATTGCCAGCCGGTGCAGGAGCTGTGGGGCCCACGGCAGCTGTTCAGCGTGGCGAAGCGGTTGCCGAGCGCGAACCACGCCAGAAACAGCGAAATCCCCAACATCGCCCCCCCGACCGTCGCGATCAGCTCTCCCCTGTCCAGCCGCGTGAAGTCCATCGTGCCGGAGCCTAACCGGTTCAGAGGCCCGCCGTGGCGAGCTCCGGACGCCCGACGCCGCTTCGCTCGGCGGCTTCGCGGACGGCCCGCGCGACGGCGTCGTGGACCCCTTGGTCGAGTGCGTTGGGCACGAGTTCATCCTCGTCAGCGAGTGCCGCGATCGCGTGCGCCGCAGCCAACTTCATCTCCCGATTGATGCCGGCGGCACCGGCCTGCAGCGCGCCGCGGAAGATGCCCGGATAGCCGAGTACGTTGTTGACGCTCCGTCCATCGCCGGCGAATGCCGCGCCGGCGCGCTCGGCGTCCTCGGGCGCGATCTCTGGATCTGGATTCGACAGAGCCAGGATCACCTGCCCGGGCCGGATCATCGCCGGCTTGATCAGTCCCGGCCGGCCGGTGGTGGCCACCACGACGTCGGCCGACCGCATCACCTCCTCCATCGAGACGATCTCGATTCCCAGTTCGCGCGCGCGCAGGTGCGCGGCCTCGAGCGGATCGAACGCGATCACGCGCCGCGCGCCGCCGTCCACCATCAGCGAGACGATGCCCAGGCCTGCCGCACCCAGGCCCAGCTGCCCGACCGTCGCAGCGCGCAGCTCGATCCCGGCGTGGGCGCAGGCAACGAGCGCGGCGGCCACCGACACGACCGCGGTGCCATGGACGTCGTCGTGCATTACCGGCTGGGGGAGCGCCTCGATCAGCCGCCGTTCGATCTCGAAGCACTCCGGCGCCGAGATGTCCTCCAGATGGATCCCGCCGAAGGTCGGGGCGATCCGGATGACCGTCTCCACGAACTGATCTACGTCGTGGGTGTCGATCAGGATCGGGATCGCGGAGATTCCGGCGAACTGGCGGTAGAACACCGCCTTGCCCTCCATCACGGGCATCGACGCGACCGGCCCGATGTCGCCCAGACCGAGCACCCGCGTGCCGTTCGTGCAGATCCCCACGCTGCGCCAGATCATCGTGTAGCGCCCGGCCAGGCTCGGATCCGCCTCGATCGCCTTGCAGACCCGAGCCACGCCCGGCGTGTAGACGTCGCGCATCTCCTGGACGGTGCTCACGGGGTGGATCGCGTCGACGCGGAGCTTTCCGCCTTCGTGGCGGATCAGCGCCCGATCCTGGTGCCACAGCAGTCGTACGCCGTCGAGCGCGTCGACCATCTCCGCCACCCGTTCGGCGTGGCCCGTATCGCGCACCTCGACGGTGATCTCGCGGATCGAGTGCTCGCGGCCGACCGAGATCGTCACCACATCCCCGATCAGCCCCTCGGCCTGGGCGATCGCACCCGCCACCAGCGCCAGCTGACCAGTCCGGTGGGGGATCTGGACTCGATAGGTGCAGTCGAGCACTACGGGCGACTCTAACTGCTAGGTTCGCGCGGCTGATGGAGTTCCGCCGGCTTTTGCCGGAGGCGACCACGATCGAGATAGCCGACCTGCTCGGCTCGCTCGGGCTCGACGCCTCCGCCCCAATCGATCGGCCGTACACGATCGCGAACTTCGTCGCCACCGTCGACGGCCGGGCCACCCTCGGCGGTCGCTCAGGGCCGCTCGGAGATGACGGCGACAGCCTGATGTTCCACGGCCTGCGCGAGCAGGTCGATGCGATCGTGGCGGGTACGGGCACGCTGCGCGTCGAGCGCTACGGGCGGGTCCTCGGCAAGGCCGAGCGCCGCCAGCGTCGGGCGCAGCGTGGGCAGAGCCCGGAGCCGCTGGCGGTGATCATCACCCGCAGCGGCGAGATCCCCGCCGACATCCCCCTGTTCGACGAGCCTGAGGCGCGGATCTTGGTGTTCTCGCCGGCCGAGGTCGATCTCGCCGCCCGAGCCCAGGTCGAGGTCGTCGACCTCGATCCCGGCGAGATGACGCTGACGACCGTGATGCGGCAGCTGCGAGCCGACCACGGCGTGCGCTCGCTCCTGTGCGAGGGCGGGCCAACCCTGTTCGGCGCGCTCGTGCATGAAGGTCTCGTCGACGAGCTGTTCCTGACCGTCGCGCCAAAGCTGGCCGGCGGCGGTCACGGACCCCCCATCTCGGTCGGCCCGGAGCTCGCCGATCCGGCCGACTCGCGGCTCATCTGGCTGCTCGAACGTCACGGCTCGCTGTACCACCGCTACTCGCTTCGCTGAGCGCCGTCACCCCGCGTTCATTTTCCGAGCAACCCAGGATGCGACAATCTCTGGATGGCGAGCCTTCCTGGAGCGACCGCCACCCAGTCACCGGGCGATACGGTCGAGGCCTTGCAGGAGGCGCGCGAGCGAACGCTGTCGCTCGTGCAGTCCGTCTCCGACGACGATCTCGAGCGCGTTCACTCGACGCTGATGAGCCCGCTGGTGTGGGATCTCGGCCACATCGCCGCGTTTGAGGATCTGTGGCTGGTCCACCGCTACGGCGGCCGGCCGCTGCTGCGCGAAGACCTCGCCGACGTCTACGACGCGTTCGAGACGCCTCGCTCGGACCGGGGCGATCTTCCGCTTCTCGCAGCTGCGCCGGCGCGTGAGTACCTCGACGAGGTTCGAGCCCGGACGCTCGAGGTGATCGAGGATCGTGGGATCGGCGACGGGTCTCTGCACGAGATGGTGCTCCGCCACGAGCACCAGCACGACGAGACGATGCTCCAGACGCTCCAGCTCGCGCGGCTCATCGATTACGAGCCGCCCGAACGCCGGGCCTTTCCCGCCACGCCTGATCCTCCGCTCAGCGGTCTCGAATTCGTCCCGATCCCGGCGGGAGAGTGCACGATCGGCGCACCGGACTGGAGCTTCGCGTACGACAACGAGCGTCCGCGCCATCGCACCGACGTCCGTGGGTATGGGATCGCTCGATCACCGATCACCAATGCCACTTACCTGACATTCGTCGAGGGTGGCGGTTACCGGCGCCGGGAGTGGTGGTCGGCTGAGGGATGGGCGTGGAAGGAGCAGTACGACATCACCCGACCCGCGGCGTGGACGGCGGACCTCGGTGCGCAGTGGCGTCTCGGCGGGCTCGAGCCGCTGGATCCGCACCAGCCGGTGGTCCACGTGTCCTGGTTCGAGGCCGACGCCTTCGCCCGCGCGCACGGCGCTCGACTCCCCACCGAGATCGAGTGGGAGAAGGCGGCGACCTGGGATCAGGAGCAGCGGATCGCTCGGGCCTTCCCGTGGGGGAGCGATCCCCCGATCGCCGGCGTCCATGCCAACTTGGACCACCACGGGTGCGGCCCGGCCCCTGCCGGCAGCCACCCGCACGGCGCCTCGCCATATGGCTGCCTGGGAATGATCGGCGACGTGTGGGAGTGGACCGAAAGCGCCTTCCACGGCTACCCCGGCTTTGCCCCCTATCCGTACCGGGAGTACTCCGAGGTGTTCTTCGGCGAGCAATACAAGGTCCTGCGCGGCGGATCTTGGGCGACGCGCGCGCGGGTGGCCGGCCCCACGTTCCGCAACTGGGACTTTCCGCAGCGCCGCCAGATCTTCTCCGGCTTCCGACTCGCGAAGGAGCTCTGAGATGAAGGCCGTTCTCGACTCCGCCGACATCCGGATCGAATCGTGGCTCTCGGAGACCGATGAGCGCTCGCTCGCCAACGACGTGCTCGACGGGCTGACGCGCCCGTTCAAAGAGCTTCCCCCCAAGCACTTCTACGACACCCGCGGCTCGGAGCTGTTCGAGCGCATCTGCGAGCTGCCCGAGTACTACCCGACGCGCACCGAGACCCAGATCCTGCGACAGCGGGCGCGGGAGATCGTCCAGCGGACCGGCGCCGGGGAGCTGGTCGAGCTCGGCTCGGGAGCCGCGGACAAGGCGAGGATCCTGCTCGACGCGATGGCGCAGGCCACGACGCTCCAGCGATACGTCCCGCTCGACGTCTCCGAGCGGGTCGTCGAGGACGCCGCGCGCCAGCTCGTGCGGGAGTACGACGGCCTCCAGGTCCATGGCGTGATCGGCGATTTCGAACGTCATCTCGAGCGCATCCCGGCCCCCGATGGAGGCGTGCGGATCGTGGCGCTGCTGGGCGGCACGATCGGTAACTTCCCGCCGGGCACGCGCCGCCGCTTGCTGGGCAAGATCGCGTCGCTGCTGCGCCCCCAGGACCGGCTGCTGCTCGGCACCGACCTGGTCAAGGATCCGGCGGTGATCGAGGCCGCCTACGACGACGCCGACGGGGTGACGGCCGAGTTCAACCGCAACCTGCTGCACGTTCTCAACCGCGAGCTCGCCGCCGACTTCACCCCGGAGTCGTTCGACCACATCGCGTTCTTCGATCGCCGCCACGAGTGGATCGACATGCGGCTACGGGCCAGGCGACCGTGCACGGTGCTGATCGCCGAGCTTGATCTGCGGA
This sequence comes from uncultured Solirubrobacterales bacterium, assembly GCA_963767695.1. Taxonomy (GTDB): domain Bacteria; phylum Actinomycetota; class Thermoleophilia; order Solirubrobacterales; family Solirubrobacteraceae; genus Palsa-465. Next base: position 22,271 of record CAVYFE010000021.1, on the reverse strand, counting down.
TCGAGTTCGCGGCCGGCGAGGAGCTGCGCACGGAGATCAGCGCGAAGTTCACCCGCTCCCGGATCGAGGCTGACTTCGAGGCGGCCGGTCTGGCGCTGGAGCGGTGGTACACCGACGCCGATCAGCTGTTCGCGCTGTCGCTCGGGCGCCGCAGCTGATCATCGGCCGGTGAGGCTGGGGGCAGCGTGGCGATGATGACCGCGAGGTCGCGGTGCGCCCAGGCCAGCGAGGGTTCCAGGCCCGCCTGGGCAAGCCACCCGAGCTGATCGGCGATCGTGCTGGGCGTGTCGTAGTCGTTGTCGATCGGCGTCACGACGTCGGAGGGAACCTCCGGGATGACGACGTCGGCGACCACAAGGCGCCCCGCCGGTGACAGGACGCCGGCGGCGCGCTGAAACAGCCGCGCCTTGCCGTCGCCGTCGAGGTGGTGAATCGCCAGGGCGGAGATCACCACGTCGAACCGGCCATCCGGCAGGGGGTCCTCGAGGCGCGCAACGCGCAACTCGACGCGGTCCTGTGGGAGCGCCCGGCGGGCCTGGTCGAGCATCTCGCGGCTGGCGTCCAATCCGAGCAGGCTTGCCGTCGGGTGGCGTGCGAGGACACGTCGCGCGGTCTCCCCGGTGCCGATTCCCAACTCGAGCACTCGCCTCGCGCCGCTGCCGGTGGCGGCTGCGGCCCGGTCCTGGAGGTGCTCGTAGTCGGGCACCTCCTCGCGCATCAGCTCGAGGTAGGTGTCGGGATCCCAGTGAAACTGCGCCACGGATTCAGCCCTTCTTCCGGACGCCGACCTTCCCGACCGCGAACCGCAGCCCCTCGCAGTCGACACAGGCGATGCAGCCCACGCATCGGGTGCAGCGCACGCACGCCAAGCACGCCGCGCACCCGGCGAGCGCCACCGACAGCCCGCTCGCCACCGAACCGGCCGTCGCGACGCTCAGGACCGTGCCCGCGCTGCCCGCGGTGGCGACGCTCGCAACGGTGCCGGCGCTGCCCGCGGTGGCGACGCTCAGGGCGGTGCCGGCGCTGCCCGCGGTGGCGGCGCTCCACGCCGTCGCCGCGCTGGCGAGTGTGCCGACACTTCGGTGGGTGGCGGCGCTGGCGAACGTGCCGGCGCTCCGGTCGGTCGCGGCGCTGGCGAACGTGCCGGCGCTCCGGTCGGTCGCAGCGCTGGCGAACGTGCCGGCGCTCCGGTCGGTCGCGGCGCTGGCGAACGTGCCCGCGCTGACGCTCCGGTCGATCTCGGCACGCCCGGACGTGCCCAGCTCCGGGGCCGTTTCCTCGCTCCGCGGCGGATCCGAATCCGGCACGATCAGAACAGTAGGGTTCCGCCCCATGCAGATCAACGGCAACGGCGCGCTGGTCGCCGGTGGTGCATCGGGACTCGGCGAGGCCACCGCACGCCGGCTGCACGCGGCGGGAGCGCGCGTGCTGATCGCGGACCTGAACGAGGAGCGCGGCGCGGCGCTCGCGGCGGAGCTCGGCGAACCGGCCGCGTTCCTACGGACGGACGTGACCGACTCCGGCGCGGTGCAGGCCGCGGTCGGCGCCGCCGCCGAGCAAGGTGGACTGCGGATCTCCGTCTGCTGCGCGGGAATCGGCTGGGCCGAGCGGATCGCCAGCAAGCGTGGTCCCCATCGCCTCGAGCCGTTCGAGACCCTGATCAGGATCAACCTGATCGGCACCTTCAACGTCCTGCGCCTCGCGGCCGCCACGATGGTGCCGGCCGAGCCGACGAGCTCGGGAGAGCGCGGGGTATGCATCAACACGGCTTCGATCGCGGCCTTCGATGGCCAGATCGGACAGGTTTCCTACGCGGCCTCGAAGGGGGGCATCGTCGGGCTGACGCTGCCCGCGGCGCGCGATCTGGCGAGCGCAGGAATCCGGGTCTGCACGATCGCTCCAGGCACGTTCGACACGCCGCTGCTGGCGGCGCTGCCGGAGCAGTCGCGCGAGGCGCTCGGTCGGGCGGTGCCGTTCCCCTCGCGCCTCGGACGGCCCGACGAGTTTGCTGCGCTCGCCGTTCACATCGTCGAGAACGAGATGCTCAACGGCGAGGTGATCCGGCTCGACGGAGCGCTGCGGATGCCGCCCAGATGACCGCCGGCGCTCCCCTGCTCGGCGACCCTGCACCAGCCGACGGCCGTCACGTACGATTGGTAAGTGATGTCGGCGCTCGCTGAGCTCTACACGATCCCGCAGGAGCACCTCGAGTTCCGCGACACGATCCGGCAGATCACGCGCGAGCGGATCGCGCCGCGCGCCGCGGAGATCGACGAGAAGGCCGAGTATCCCCACGACCTGCGACGGCTGCTCGCCGAACAGGACATCCTCGGTCTTCCGTTCGAGACCGAATACGGCGGCACCGGCAGCGGCACGCTGATGCTGAACATGGCGGTCGAGGAGATCGCCAAGGCGTGCGCCTCAACCGCCTTGATCCTCATGATCCAAGAGCTCGGAACGCTGCCGATCAAGCTGTTCGGCTCCGACGCGCTGAAGGAGCGGTTCCTGCCCCGCTGCGCGTCGGGCGAGTGGAGCCCGGCGTTCGCGCTCTCGGAGCCCGAGGCAGGCTCAGATCCAGGCGGGATGTTGACCCGCGCCGTGCAGGACGGCGACGAGTGGGTGATCGACGGCACCAAGAACTGGATTACGAACCTCGGGATCGCCGACTTCTACGTCGTGTTCGCGGTCACCGACCAGCAGGCCGGCCATTCGCGTGGGATCACGGCATTCGTGGTCGAGGCCGACCGTCCCGGCTTCAGCGTCGGCAAGCTCGAGCACAAGCTCGGGATCCGCGGTTCCCCTACCGGCCAGCCGATCTTCGACAGCGTCCGCGTTCCTCCCGAGAACGTCGTCGGTGAGGTCGGCCAGGGGTTCAAGGTCGCGATGTCGACCCTCGATCGCTCGAGGCTGGGGGTGGCCGCCCAGGCGCTCGGAATCGCGCAAGGAGCGACCGACTACGCCGCCGCCTATGCCGGTGAGCGCAAGCAGTTCGGCAAGCCGATCAACTCCTTCCAGGCGATCCAGTTCAAGCTCGCCGACATGGAGACGCAGTGCGCGGCCGGGCGCGAGCTGCTCTATCAGGCGTGCGCCAAGATCGACCGCTCTGACGCGGCTCGCTCGGCATCCAGCCTCACCGATGACGAGCCGCGTCAGAGTCATCCAGCTGCTCAGGACACCGGCAAGTACTCCGCAATGGCGAAGCTGTTCTGCTCGGATGCGGCGATGGCCATCACGGTCGAGGCCGTCCAGGTTCTCGGCGGCTACGGCTACGTTAAGGAGTACCCGGTCGAGCGGATGCTCCGCGACGCCAAGATCACCCAGATCTACGAGGGCACGAACGAGATCCAGCGACTCGTGATTGCCAGGACGATGAGGTAGGGCGATGAGTGGTGCGCCGCCAACCGCCCGCCGCATCCTGCTCTCGGCACTCGCGGCGCTGACCGTGGGTCTCGGCGCAGCAAGCCTGATCACCGGGTTCAGCGACTACTTCCCGCTCCGCCTGCTCCAGGGCCTGGCCATCTTCGGCGCCGGCGCGGTGATCATCGGCGGGGCGGCAGTGCTGGTGATGATCCGTCTCGCCGGCTGGCGGGACCCGGAGTCAGAGGAGGAGTTCGAAGCGCTCGTCCAGCGCGCGGAGCGCCTGGCGGCCGAGGACTCGTGGGGCGACAGCGAAGACTACGAGGGCGATCGCGAGGACGAGGACCTGTTCGATCCCTACGACGAAGAGGACTTCAGGGCGCTGGTGCGTTCGGCGATCGACGACCTGCCGCTCGAGTTCCATCGCGCGCTTGAGCATGTCGCCGTGGTCGTCTCCGAGGGCGGGCGCAAGCGCCGCGCGTACGGCCTCTACCAGGGGGATACGGTCGCCCAGGACTACTTCCACGACCGGATCGTGATTTTCCGTGACACCCTGCTGCGGGACTTCGGCCACGATCCCGAGTTGCTCAAGGCGCAGGTGACCCGAACCGTCCGCCACGAGCTCGCCCACCACCTCGGCTGGAACGAGAAGGGCGTGCGAGGGCTGGGCCTCTGAGTCGCGCCCGGGGCGCGCTCTCTGGTGAGACCACCACTAGGATCCCGCCCCCAATTCTTCGAGGAGGCACCGAGAAATGCCAGAGGCCGTGATCGTCGACGCAATCCGCACCCCGATCGGGCGCGCAATCAAGGGCTCGCTGAAGACCGTCCGTGCGGATGAGCTCGCCGCGACCCCGATCCGCGCGCTGATCGAGCGCAATCCCGAGGTCAACTTCGCCGAGACCGGCGACGTGATGATGGGCGCCGCCTCCTCGATCGGCGAGCAGGGATACAACGTCGGGCGCAATGCGTCGTTGCTGGCGGGCGTCGACCATCACGTGCCCGCCTGCACCGTCAATCGCTTCTGCGCCTCCTCGCTACAGACGATCCGGATGGCCTTCCATGCGATCAAGGTGGGCGAGGGGGACCAGTACATCGCTGCCGGCGTCGAGGCGGTCTCGCGCGCGGGACTCGGCGCCGGAATGATGGACGAAGCCAAGCACCCGAACCTGAACGGCTCGGACGGGTCCGCCTACGACGTATACATCCCGATGGGGCTGACGGCGGAGAACGTCGCCGGCCGCTGCCGGGTCACGCGCGAGCAGCAGGACGAGTGGGCGGTGATCTCGCAGAACCGGGCGGTGCAGGCGCGCGACTCGGGCCACTTCGACGCCGAGATCGTGCCCGTCACCGTGTCCGCGCACCAGGATCTCGACAAGGAAGGCAACGAGATCGACGTGCCCGAGACCGTCGTCGACAAAGACGATGGGCCGCGCCCGGGCACGACGATGGAGGTGCTCGCCAAGCTCAAGCCGGCGTTCAGGGAAGACGGGACCGTCACCGCCGGCAACTCCTGCCCGCTCAACGACGGCGCCGCCGCGGTCCTGGTGATGTCGGAAGAGAAAGCCAGGCGGCTGGGGCTCTCGCCGAAGGCTCGAATCCTCGGCTCGACCGTGGCGGCGATCCGTCCGGAGATCATGGGCCTCGGTCCGATCCCGGCGATCCAGGCGCTGCTCGAGGAGACCGGGATGAAGATCGAGGACGTCGACATCGTCGAGATCAACGAGGCGTTCGCGGCCCAGATCGTTCCGTGCAAGGAAGAACTGGGCATTCCCGACGAGAAGCTCAACCCGTTCGGGGGAGCGATCGCCCTCGGCCACCCGTTCGGGATGACCGGGGCGCGGATCATGACCACGCTGATCAACGGCCTGCAGAGCGTCGACGGCACCTACGGGATCGAGTCGATGTGCGTCGCCGGCGGGATGGGCCAGGCGATGCTCATAGAGCGCCTGTCGTAGCGACCTGAGGCCATGGCCTTCGTCCCGCCCGCCCGTCATCTCCTGCGAGCCAAGGACTTGGCCGACGCCCGCTACTCCGAGCCGCTGGGGGTGGACGATCTGTCTCGCGCGGCCGGTCTCTCGCGGGCGCACTTCAGTCGTGAGTTCCGCCGCGCGTTCGGTGAATCGCCGCATGGATACCTGCTGACGCGGCGGCTCGAGCGTGCGGCGGCTCTGCTCCGAAGCACCGACCGCTCGGTCACCGACATCTGCTTCTCGGTGGGCCTTCACAGCCTCGGCTCGTTCACCACCAGCTTCACGCGTACCTATGGCCTGTCCCCCACGGCCTACAGAGCGTCGTTCCCACCGGCTGCCGACCAGGCCCTCGTCCCGGCGTGCGTGGTTCGCTTCTACGGACGTCCCCAACGCCGCACGTTTCGAGAAGACAACGGTTCGGCGCCGGACTAGTGTCGCCAGCGTCGCTGCACTCAACTCGAAGGAGGACCGGATGGTCAAGCTGTCAGTCGCACAACTGTGGGTCCACGACCAGGACCAGGCGCTCGCGTTCTACACGAAGAAGCTCGGCATGGAGGTTCGCTCCGACGTCACGCTCCCGGAAATGGGCAACTTCCGCTGGCTCGTGGTCGGACCCGTGGGCCAGCCGGACATCGGGATCGTGCTGATGGCGATCCCTGGCCCGCCGGTGATGGATACCGACACCGCCGAGCAGGTTCGGGCGCTGATGGGCAAGGGCTTCGCCGGGACGATCTTCCTCACCACCGACGACGTCCAAGCCGACTACGAGGAGCTCAAGAGCCGCGGGGTGGAATTCACCGAGGAGCCCGAGGAGCGGCCGTACGGGATCGACTCCGGTTTTCGCGACCCCTCGGGGAACAGCTTCCGTCTGACCCAGGTACGGGAGCTGGCCAACACCTGACTGAGAGACGCCCACGATGTCAGTGGCGGACCGCGTGTCCGCCGCTGGCACCGCCGGCCGTTTGAGGGATCCGTTGCAGACCGGGGCGCCCGAGCCGCGGCGCACGTCCGCTAGGCTCGGCGAGATGGCGGACTACACACCGCAACAGGTGGCGGAGCTGCTCGGGCGCGAGCAGATTCAGCTGATCGACGTCCGCCAGCTGCACGAGCACGAGGCCGGCCGGATCGCGGGCGACCGATGGATCGAGCTGATGCAGCTGGGCGGGAAGAGCGAAGCGATCGATCGCGAGCAGCCGGTCGTGTTCTACTGCCGTAGCGGCAGCCGCTCGGCGATGGCTGCCGAGGCGTTCCGGGGCGCCGGCTTCGACGCCCACAACATGGCCGGGGGTCTGCTCGAATGGAGCGCGGCGGGATTGCCGCTCGATCCCCCGAACGGCTACGTGGCCGATTCCTGAGCCGGCGCTACTGCTTCCACTTGATCGAGCACCCGACCGGCTTGGTCTCCGGACGGTCGGGCTCCCGGCCGGCGAGCACCGCGTCGAGGGCGGCCCGCAACCACCGGGCGTTCTCGCTGGGTGCGTCGTAGTCGCCGTCGGGGGCGCCCCGGTAGGCCAGCCGCCCACCGGAGTCGATCACGAACACGTCCGGCGTCGTCTTGGCGCCATAGGCCCGGGCCACGTCCTGGGAGGCGTCGTGCAGGTACGGCATCGGCCACTCCTCGGTGGCCACGCGCCGCTTCATCGCCTCGTACGAGTCACGGGGATAACGGTCGCTGTCGTTGGAGTTGATCGCCAGGATCCGCACCTCCCGGTCCGCGTAGTCACGCGCGACCTGCGCGATCCGGTCATGCCAGGCGAGCGCGTACGGACAGTGGTTGCACGTGAACACCACCACTGTGGCCGACGCGCCATCGTCCGACGTGGACCACCGTCTGCCTTCGGTATCGGGCAGCTCGAAGGATGGTGCCGGTTCACCAATCGTCAATGTCATCGATTCACCTCCTGGCGCGCGAGGGCGCGGCGGAGCCCCTCACGCAGATCATCGGGATCGGGGGTCGGAGCGATCCGTCCGTCGCGGCGGTGATACACGCGGCAGCTCAGTCCGGTCGGCTCCTCGACGCCGGCCGGCACCACGTCGATGCCGTCGATCAGGATCGTCGGTGAGCCGGGGAAGCCAACCTGCTCCGCATCCGCATCGGTCTGGATCTCCCGCAGCCGGACGTCGGCATCGTCGATGCCGACCTCGCGCAGCGCCTGGCGCAGCTCGCCAAGCGCCCGCTCGGTCGAGGGGCAGCCCTCCCACCACAGAAGCTCGATCTCGGGAATACGCATTTCTATGAGCGTACTCAGGGCGAATCACGTGGCTTCGACGGCTTTGGCGGTTTCACGAGGGCTGGGCGGCTACGCGGGAGCCCGCCGTCACACACCGGCCATGTTTGATTGCCCAAATCGCCCGTCCGCCCACGCAAATGGGCGATCCAACACGCCGGCCGTGTTCAAACGCCCAGATCGCCCACCCGGCGGACAGCTTTGGGCGATCGAGCAGGTTCCGGCACCCACGGCCTGCCCGCGTTCTCAGCTCCGAGGCAGGACGCCACGGCCTCGCAGCCCCACGGCCTCGCAGCCCCACGGCCTCGCAGCCCCACGGCCTCGCAGCCCCACGGCCTCGCCTGCAGCCCCACGGCCGCGCAGCCCCACGGCCGCGCAGCCCCGCCACGGCACACAGCCCCAACACCGCCGTGATGCCCCCCGCCCCGCGAGCGCAGCCGGACCCTCAGGCCCGGGCAGAACGACCCTACCCCACGGTCCAGGTGTCAGCGCCGAGCAACAGCTCGCCAAGCTGCTCGCTCGACGGTGTCTCGGTGGCGACCCGGCCGGTGCGGCCGTAGACCGGACGCTCGATGTCGCGGAAGATCCCGATCGGCGTCGGACCCGTGGGATCCTCGGCCAGTCTTGCGAGCGAGAACGCGAGCCCCGAATCGAAGCGGTGGGGGTCGTGGACGATCAGCGCGTCCTCGCCGACCGAGGCGATCTCGACGATCCGCAGGCCGCCGTCCTCGCCGCGCGCCACGCCCCGCTCGCTGGCAGCGCCGAACCGGATCGGTTGGCCGGGCTCGAGCCGGATCTGATTGGCGTCCTTGACGTCCTTCTCGGTCAGCGCCGCGAATGCGGCGTCGTTGAACACCGGGCAGTTCTGGTAGATCTCGACCAGCGCCGAGCCCTCGTGCGTGGCCGCGGCGCGCAGCACGTCGGTCAGGTGACGGCGGTCGCGGTCGATCGTGCGGGCCACGAACGTGGCCTCCGCGCCGAGTGCGAGCGCGACCGGGTTGAACGGGTGGTCGGAGACGCCGAAGGGGGTGGATTTGGTGATCTTCCCCAGCTCCGAGGTTGGCGAGGCTTGGCCCTTCGTCAACCCGTAGATCTGGTTGTTGAACAGCAAGATCTTCACCGGGACGTTGCGGCGCAGCGCGTGGATCAGGTGGTTGCCGCCGATCGAGAGCGAGTCGCCGTCGCCGGTCACGACCCAGATCGAGAGGTCCTCACGCGCCGTCGCCAGGCCCGTGGCGAGCGCCGGCGCGCGGCCGTGGATGCCGTGCATCCCGTACGTGTTCATGTAGTACGAGAACCGACCCGCGCACCCGATCCCGGTGATGAACACGATCCGCTCGGGCGGGATCCCGAGCTCGGGCATGAACTGCTGGACGGCGGACAGCACAGCGTAGTCGCCGCACCCTGGACACCACCGCGTCTCCTGGTCGGACTGGAAGTCGGCCTTGGTCAACGTAGTCGGGCCCGCCATCGCCGTGGCCGCCGTTTCCGTTCTTTGCCACGACGCTCATTGCCGCTCCGCGATCTGCTGCTCGATCTCGCCTGAGAACAGGGGCTGGCCCTGCACCTTGGAGAAGGACTCGATGTCGATCAGGAATTTGGCCCGCAGCACCTGCGCCAGCTGCCCGGTGTTCATCTCAGGCACCAGCACCCGGTCGAAGGACCGCAGCACGTCGCCGGTGTTGACGGGCAGCGGGTTGAGGTGGCGCAGATGAGCACACGCGACCTTGTGGCCCTCGAGCCGGGCGCGGCGCACGCCGGCGCGGATCGCTCCCTGGCTGGAGCCCCAGCCCAGCACGAGCAGCCGAGCGTCCGGTTCGGAGTCCACGGTCAGCGGGGGGACCTGCTGGCCGATCGCGGCGACCTTGGCTGCGCGTAGCTCGGTCATCCGGGCGTGATTGGCCGGGTCGTAGGAGATGTTGCCGGTCCCGTCGGACTTCTCCAGGCCGCCGATCCGATGCTGCAGCCCGGGTGTGCCAGGCACCGCCCAGGGCCTGGCGAGATTCTCGTCCCGCGCGTAGGGAAGGAACTCCTCGACCGGATCGCCACCGCTCGCATGGGCTCCACCGCCGTTGGCCGGCGCACTCGCAAATCCTGGATCGATCTCGGGCAGCCCGGAGACCGCGGGCACCAGCCAGGGCTCCGAGGAGGACGCGAGGAACGTGTCCGACAGGATGATCACCGGCGTGCGGTAGCGGATCGCGATCGCCGCCGCCTCGAAGGCGACGTCAAAGCAATTGCCAGGCGTGCTGGGGGCGATCACCGGGAGCGGCGATTCGCCATGGCGGCCGTACAGCGCCATCAGAAGGTCGGACTGCTCGGTCTTGGTCGGCATCCCCGTGGACGGCCCCGCGCGCTGGACGTCGACCACGATCATCGGCAGCTCCAGGGCGACGGCCAATCCGATCGTCTCCGCCTTCAGATCCATTCCCGGCCCGCTCGTGGCCGTCACTCCGAGACGTCCGCCGAACGCGGCGCCGAGCGCCATTCCCGCCGCGGCGATCTCGTCCTCGGCCTGGATCGTGCTGACGCCGAAGCCGGCGTGGCGGGACAGCTCGTGAAGCAGCTCCGATGCCGGCGTGATCGGGTAGCTCGCGAGCACCAGCGGGAGGCGACTGCGGACGCTCGCGGCGATCAGGCCCAGCGACAGCGCGGTCGTGCCGTTGACGTTGCGATACACGCCGGGCGGGACGTCGGTGGCCGGGGGGACGCGGTACTGGACATCGAGCAGCTCGGTCGTCTCGCCGAACGACCACCCGGCGTTGAACGCGGCGAGGTTGGCCTGCACCACCGCGGGCTTACGAGCGAACTTCTGCTCTATCCACTTCTGGGTCACGTCGGCCGGACGTCCGTAGAGCCACGACAACACGCCCAGCGCGAACAGATTCTTGGCGCGGCCGGCGTCGCGCGTGGAGGCGTCCTCGACGCCCTCGACGGCGCGCTGGGTGAGCGCGGTCATCGGGATCCGGTGGACGCGATAGCCGCTGAGCGACCCATCCTCCAGGGGATTGGATTCGTAGCCGGCCTTCTCGAAGTTGCGCTTCGTGAACGAGTCCTCGTTGACGATGATCGTCGCCCCACGCTCGAGCTCGGGAAGGTTGGCGCGCAGCGCGGCCGGATTCATCGCCACGAGCACGTTGGGCGCATCGCCGGGCGTGAGGATGTCGCGCGAGGCGAAATGGATCTGGAACGCGGACACGCCCGCCAGCGTGCCGGCGGGGGCCCGGATCTCCGCCGGGAAGTTCGGCAGCGTGGCGAGGTCGTTGCCGACCACCGCAGTCGCGTCGGTGAACCGGCTGCCGGCCAGCTGCATCCCGTCTCCGGAGTCGCCCGCGAAACGGACGACAACGCGCTCGCGCTCTTCGACGGCCTTGCTCAAATCAATTCCTCCCTGGTGCGCCCAGCTTCCCGCATAAATCCTCAGCTACTTACCGATTGTACGCACGAGCCTAGACGCCGCGCGCCAACGTTGCGAAGCCGCCAGCCTTTCTTAACCGTTGCAGCAGTCCTAGCTTGAATCGTCTCGGTCGACACTCCAGTACCTGAGGACCTCGGCCCGCTCCCCCTCGATGTCCGGCCAGGGAGTGATGGCAAACCGCGTGATCGTCCGCTGCCCGCCCTCGTAATCGCCGTAGAGCAGATCGACCAAGACGCGCTCCTCGTTGCTTGCGGCCGAGCGCAGCTCCTCGTAGGAGGGGTCGCTCCGATCGCGGATCGCGCCCTGCCAGAAGCCCGTGTCCCCGGCGGGGATGTACAGGTCGCGGTGCTGGCGTCGGAATTCGTCCATGGGCGGCGTCGCGCTCCCGGTTCGCTCCGCCACCTCGGTCCGCCACCCGTGGATCACCGCCAGTCCGGTGCCGCCATTGCGCAGCGCGATCGCCATGTACACGTTGCCGCCCGACAACGTGATCGCGCAGCCGTGTCCGGGCACGGCCAGGTGCACTCCATCGCCGAAGCGCACCTGCTCTTCGGGATCTTCGTCTCGCGACGGGATCAGCAGCGGTCGCTGGCCGGCCAGCAGCGAGCGCTCCGCGACCCGCGCCGAGCGGCTCGCGGACCTGGTCGATCCGAACGTCGCAATCGCCAGCACCAGCGTGCCGCCGGCGGTGGCGAGCGATGAGATGGTGGCCCAGTCGGCCATACCCCGGATGATGGTCGGATCGGTGCATGCACCGATCCGCGCCGGCCGCATGCGGCCGGCGGAGCGGGGCGCATGCGCCCCGCTCAACAGACCTGTTTAGATCTTCTGGACGTTGATCGCCTTCGGCCCCTTCGGGCCGGCCTCCTCCTCGAAGGACACTTTGGCGCCCTCCGCGAGCGAGCGATAGCCGTCGGAGTTGATGCTCGAGTGATGGACGAACAGGTCCCGGCTGCCCTCATCGGGAGTGATGAAGCCGAACCCCTTCTCGTCGCTGAACCATTTGACTGTGCCTGTTGGCATGTGGAGTGCTCCTCCGTAGCTCGAAGTGCTGCTACCGCGGAGGATGCTTCGCACGTACCCCGGGGCCTGCACCTACTTGGCGCCGCCGTTGTTTGGGCGGCCTTACGGCGGGCCACGGTATCACGGCGTGCTTACGAGGGCCATGCCGGCGGCCGCCAGCTTCACGACTCAGAAACAGTTCATCCTTTCGGGGCGATGGAAGATCCGATGCAGCTCGCTCGCCACGCCGCCGTCCCGTTGAGCGAGGTCGTGGTTCGCGCGTCCCGATCCTCGGGGCCGGGCGGACAGCACGCGAACGTCACAGCGTCGCGGATCGAGGCGGTCTTCGACGTCGATGCCTCCGACGCGCTCAGCGAAGAGCAGAAGCGGCGGATCCGCGCCCGTTACGGCCGGCGAGTGGTCGCGGTCGCGCAGGACGCCCGCAGCCAGGCGCGCAACCGGGAGCTCGCGCTCGAGCGCCTGCGCCGCAGGCTCGAGAGCGCGCTGGCCGTCCCCCGCCAGCGCCGTCCCACCAAGCCGACCGAGGCGGCGAGACGCCGGCGGCTGGACAGCAAGCGCCGGCAAGCGGAACGTAAACGAGCGCGGCGCACCCCGCACGCGGACGACTAGGGTCTGCCCATGCGCTGGCTCGTGGACGGGATGAACGTGATCGGCACGCGGCCCGATGCCTGGTGGAAGGATCGCGACGCGGCGATGCTGCGTCTGGTCGACGTGCTCGAGCGCTGGGCGGCGCAGGACGGAGAGGACGTGACGGTCGTCTTCGAGCGGCCTCCCTCGCCGCCGATCCGCTCCTCGGTGATCGAGGTGGCGCACGCTCCGCGGCCGAGGCGCAACGCGGCCGATGACGAGATCGTCCGCCGGCTGCGGGCCGATCGCGATCCGGCCAACGTGATGGTGGTGACCTCGGATCGATGGCTCGCCGATCGTGCCGCGGCGGTGGGCGCCGGCGTGCTCGGCGCGGAGTCGTTCCGGTTGCGATTGGACGCCGGCTAGAAGCTTCCTTAATCGTCCGCTAAGACCTACGAAGAGCCCGATCAGCCAGCTAGATGGGCTTGTCACAATTGGACGATGGCCGAGGAACCCGCACGGCGCCAAGCCACCCCCAGAGGCAGGCGCGGCGAGCCGCCGACGCGGGTCACGTCGGGGTGGCGGGTGACTCCCGCCCCCGACGGCCGGGTCCGCCAGCGCTCCTCGCGAGGGGCGCCGAAGGGACCGAATACGCGCTGGCTGGCCGTACTCCTGATCGGAGCGCTGCTCGCCCTCAACCTGTGGATCTCGACGCAGGCGCTGAAGCCGAACGCGCGCGTGCGGATCCCCTACAGCCCGACGTTCCTGGCCGAGGTCGAGAACAACAACGTCAGTCAGATCTCATCGACCGGCGACGCCATCCAGGGCAGCTTCTATCACGCGATCAAGTACCCGCCGGGCGGCTCGAACGTCCCGGCGACGAGCGACTTCTCCACGCAGGTGCCGTCGTTTGCCGACAATTCCCAGCTCTCACAGCTTCTCCAGCAGCACAAGGTCACGATCGACGCGAACGCTCCCTCCGGCGGCCCGTCGCTGCTGGAGAGCCTGATCTTCGGATTCGGTCCGACGCTGCTGCTGGTGTTGCTGATCGTGTTCGTGATGCGCCGCGCGGCGACGGGCGCCGGTGGTGCGGGCGGGTTGATGTCGTTCGGGCGCTCGCGCGCGCGACGCGTGGAGGCCGCCGACCAACCGGTCACCTTCAACGACGTCGCCGGCATCGACGAGGCCAAGGAGGAGCTGACCGAGATCGTCGACTTCCTCAAGAACCCCGACAAGTACCTCCGGCTCGGCGGGAGGATCCCGCGCGGAGTGCTGCTGAGCGGGCTGCCGGGCACCGGAAAGACCCTGCTCGCCCGGGCGGTCGCCGGCGAGGCCGGCGTTCCGTTCTTCCAGATGTCGGCCTCGGAGTTCGTCGAGATGATCGTCGGCGTCGGTGCCTCGCGCGTGCGCGATCTGTTCCAGCAGGCGAAAGAGGCGGCGCCGGCAATCGTGTTCATCGACGAGCTCGACGCGATTGGGCGCGCCCGGTCGGCCGGTGGGCCGAACATCTCGGGCGGCCACGACGAGCGCGAGCAGACCCTCAACCAGATCCTCACCGAAATGGACGGCTTTGACCCGCGCACCGGGGTGATCGTGCTCGGTGCGACGAACCGGCCCGAGATCCTCGACCCGGCGCTGCTGCGCCCCGGCCGCTTCGACCGACGCGTCAACGTCCAGCCACCCGATCGCGCCGGCCGCGAGGCGATCCTGCGCGTCCACACCCGATCGGTGCCGCTGGCTCCGGAGGTAAACCTCGGCGCGCTCGCGGCCTCCACCCCCGGAATGGTCGGCGCCGATCTGGCCAACCTCGTCAACGAGGCCGCGCTGCTGGCCGCCCGGCTCAGTCACGACGCCGTCACGCCGGAGGACTTCTCGATCGCGCTGGAGCGGATCGTGCTGGGAGCCGAGCGCAAGGTGATGCTGAGCCAGGAGGATCGCCGTCGGACCGCCTATCACGAGTCCGGACACGCGATCGTCGGGATGCTCACGGCGGGCGCCGATCCGGTCCGTAAGGTCTCGATCATCCCGCGCGGTCGCGCGCTGGGCGTGACCTTCTCGGCCCCCGACGCGGATCGCTTCAACTTCGACCAACGCCATCTGCTGGGCCAGATCAAGGTCGCGTTGGGTGGGCGCGCCGCCGAGGAGATCGTGTTCGGGGATATGACGACGGGGGCGGAATCCGACATCCAGCATCTGACGCAGATCGCGCGCCACATGGTCGGCCGCTGGGGCATGAGCCCCGCGATCGGCCCGATCGCGGTGATCCCGATGGACGGGATGGGACCGCTGCTGCCGGGAGTGTCTGAGACCTCGGAGGCGACGCAGCGGATGGTCGACGAGGAGGTCAGGCGGATCGTCGACACCGCGTACGCCGAGGTGACCGGTCTGCTGCGCGCACATCGCGACAACCTCGATTCGCTGGTCGCGGCGCTGCTCGACCGCGAAACCCTCGACGAAGTTGATGCCTACGCCGCGGCCGGCTTGCCGCGCAACCCGGCCGCCGCCGAGCCCGAGCCGGCGCCAAGCGTCAGCTGAGCACCACTCACAGCGGTTGGCGGCCGGCAAAACCGGCATCGGGCGCGTGCCAGAACCCGATCTCGCGCTCCTCGAGCAGCCAGCAGAGGTACACCTCCTCGCCGTCGCGCAGCGCCGGGAAGTCGACCAGGCCCCGGTCGATGTCGCGCAACACGACGTCGACGGCTTCGAGCTCGCCGACGGCGCGGCTGAGCTCGACGAGCGGGCGCGCCACCTCGCGCCCCGGATAGGACCCACCGTCCTGTGGCTCGATTGTCCGGACCGCATCAGCCGCCCGATCGCCGAGCGCGATCAGCTCGGTTCGCGCGTCGCGGATCCAGCTCACGCGCTCGCTGACCCAGCCGCGAACGGCGTTCGCCTGCTCGAGCGTGTAGTGGCGCTCGTGGCGCATCGGTGCTCGCTCCCCGGTCATCGGCTTAGTCCCCGAGCCGCGTCATCCGCGCCAGCGCCTCGTGGCACTCGATCACGCGCGCCTTGACCGGATCTCCGTCTTCACGGTCGTGGACCAGGTCCCAGGTGCGGTCGGCGACCTCCCTCGCGGTCTCTGGCGTGGCGCCCTCCCACAACCGGTCGACGAGTTGCAGCTCGAAGGCCTCGATCTGGTCCGCGGGGTCGCCGGGAGGCATCCGCGGGAGCGGCTCCCCGGTCGCCTCTCGCCACATCCCCGTCGCCACCAGCAGCCGGTTTCGCAGCATGATCGGATCCATTCTCGAATCATCCTAAAAGGGCGCGAGCACCGGCTGTCGGCGGCGGACGAGCGGGGCCGGCCCTCAGGGCTCGCCCGGAGACTTGATCTGGGTGCGCAGGAAGGCATCGAAGCCGCGGCCGCCGAGCGTCCCGTGCAAGACGGGCAACACGCGCGCGATCGGCGTCACGCGGTAGCGAGGCCGCGGCCGCGAGGCGGTGATCGCCCGCTCGATCGTCTTTGCGACCTGGTCCGGCGTGCCGGCCAGAAAGCTCTCGTCGGTCTCCGCGTCCCCCTTGGCGACGGCCTCGTGATAGGCCCCGTAGGGACCTTCTCCGCCGTGCGGGATCGCGGCGTTGGCGGTGCTCGTGAACGCCGTCTTGATCGGCCCCGGTTCGATCACCACGACGTCCACGCCGAACCCCCTGACCTCGAAACGCAGGGCGTCGCTGATCGCCTCGATCGCGTACTTGGATGCCGCGTAGGCTCCGGCGCCGGGCATCGTCACCCGCCCGGCGACCGAGCTGAGGTTGACGATCCTGCCCGTCCCGCGGCGACGCATTCCGGGCATCACCGCATTCGTCATGCGGACGTAGCCGAACACGTTGGTGTCGAACTCGTGACGGACGGCGTCCAGGGAGACCGTCTCGATCGCCCCGCTCACCGCGTAGCCCGCGTTGTTGACCAGCGTCCCGACGGCGCCGTGCTCGTCCTCGACCACCGCGACGCCGGCGCGCACGGACTGCTCGTCGAGGACGTCCAGCACGAGCGTCCGGCAGCCGGCGCGCTCGAGCTCGGCCAGCGACTCCGGGGAGCGCGCCGTGGCGTACACGATGTGTCCACGGCTCGCCAGGTGCTGGGCCGTCGCACGTCCGATGCCCGACGAGCAACCGGTGATCAGGATCGCGCCGGGATCATTCATCGGCGCGCCAGAATGTGATCGATCTGCTCGACGGTGGCCGGAAATTCTCGGGTCGCCTGCTCGGTGGCTGAGGTGAGCAGGCCGACGGCGCTGAGCTCGCCCTCCGGCCGGCCGGCCACTTGCGCGGCATGACCGAGCCTCCCTGCGTACAGGCGTACGATCCTGACCAGCCGCACGTGCAGGGCAGCCACTGACACCGGCGGACGAATCGCGGCGAGATCGGCGGACAGATGAGTGATCGCCGCCTGGAGCTGCCCGATCGCCCGCGCCAGCGCGGCGGGGGTTCTCGGTCGCCGGGGGATCGCGCGCTCCGCGGCAGCCAGGTTCGATTGCGCAGCGCCGAGCGCCGCCAGGTATCGCGTCGCGGCCGGCGCCACGGGCTTGTTCGGCGGGGGCTGGGGGCCTACCAGCGACGTGCTGCCGCATCCGGCGAGCACCGTGCCTGCAGCGATGGCGATCATCGCGGCTAGCCTAACCACTGGCGGGCAGCTCCTGGGTGAGGCTCAGCAGCGGCGCGAACAGATCGCCCAGCTCGGCGACTCGGCTCAGCACCTGATCGGTGTCGAAACTGAGCAGCTCCGCGTCCCCGGCCTGGCGGCAGCGCGAGACCTCCTCCCAGCTGACGGGAGCCGAAACCGTGGCGCGCTCGCGCGCGCGTACGGAGTAGACCGTCACCGTCGTCTTGTGGGCGTCGTTCTGGCTCCAGTCCACCAGCACCTTTCCCGGCCGCAGCCGCTTGGTCATCCTCGAGACGACGAGCTCGGGCATCCGCTGTTCGAGCAGCTCGGCGACGCGCCGCGCGAACGGTTTGGTCTGCTCGTAGCTCGTCGGGCTGTTCAGCGGGACGTATATCTGCAGACCCTTGGAGCCGGAGGTCTTGACCACCGTTTCCAGCCCCAGCTGCGAGAACAGGCCGCGCAGCACGAGCCCCACCTCGCAACATTCGACGATCGTCGCCGGCGCGCCAGGGTCGAGGTCGAACACCAGCATCGTCGGGCGCTCTGGCTCGTCGGCCAACGACAGCGAGGTGTGCAATTCGATGTCGGCGAGGTTGGCCAGCCACACCAGCGTGGGTCGATCCTGCGCCAGGGTGTAGTTGACGTCGTTGATTCGCGCCGTCGCCACCCACTCGGGACGGTGCGAGGGCGACTGCTTCTCGTAGAAGTACTGAGCCTCGACGCCGTTGGGATAGCGCTTCAGCGTCAGCGGACGGTCCCGCAGGTGCGGGAGTACGGCCGAGGCGATCCGGGCGTAGTAGGCGATCAGATCGCCCTTGGTGAAGCCGGGGGCCGGAAAGAGCACCTTCTCCCAGTTGGAGAGCCGCAGCCGCCGACCTTCGATCAGCACCTCGAGCGATCCCTCGGGGAGCGCCTCCACGGCGTCGAACAGAGCCTCCGGTGAGCCGTCGGGCTGTGCCTCGGAAGCGGCCGTGGTCTCCAGCACCACGTCGTGGGGATCCTTGTCCTCGCGCAGCCCTTTGAACGACGGCGCCCGCATCACCCGGTCCTCCGTCCATTCCCTGAACTCGACCTCGGCCACCAGGCGCGGCTCCACGAATACGGTGTTGCGCGGCAGCTTCGGGATCGAGTCGAACGGGCTGCGGTCGCGGCGCAGCGGCGCCAGACGCGCCGCCAGATCATCGAGAACTCGCTCGGTGAACCCGGTTCCAACGCGTCCCGCGAAGCGAAAACGGGAGCCGTCGTAGTACCCCATCAGCAGCGCTCCGATCCGCTCCGAGCGCCGGCCTTCGCCGGGGATCCAGCCGCCGATCACCAGCTCCTGCCTGAGGGTGTGCTTGACCTTCAGCCAGGCACCACCGCGCCGCCCGGGTTCGTAGCGGGAATCGAGCCGCTTGGCGACGATCCCCTCGAGCCCCTGAGCACGCGTCGCCTCCAGCAGCATCGACCCCTCGCCGGGATGAGCGGCCGGAACCCTCCACGCCGGCCCGGAGAGCTCGAGCGCTTCCAGCCGCTCGCGGCGCTGCGCGTAGGGCAGTTCCATCAGCGAATGACCATCCAGGTAGAGCAGATCGAAGATCGCGTACACGACCGGCGTGCTCGCGACGAGCCGTCGAACGGCAGCCGGCGATGAGACGTGCATCCGGCGCTGGAGCCGGCCGAAGCTCGGCCGGCCGGCCTCGTCAAACGCGACGATCTCGCCGTCGAGCACCGCCTCGCGCATCCCCAGCGCCCGCAGCATCCCGCGGACCTCGGGATAGGCGTCGGTCACCTCGTTGAGATTGCGGCTCTCCAGACGCAACCGCCCAGGCTGCACATAGGCGATCGCCCGCACTCCGTCCCACTTGACCTCGAACGACCACTGGCTCTCATCCGCGGGCAGCTCACCGAGCCGCGCGAGCATCGGCACCAGCCGCTCGGGCATCGGCTCCCGCCCGGCGTCGTCGGGCGGATCCATGCGGTGGATCATCCAGTCGTTCTCGCCGGAGTCAGCGCCCCTGCGGCCGATCGGGAACAGCCCATAGCGTCCACGCAGCCGCTCGCCGTGGAACGTGACCTCGACCTTGCGCTCCTCCCATTTGTGCGTGTCGTAGGTCCCGCGGTCCCAGATCCGCATCGTCCCGGCTCCGTACTGCCCCTTGGGAATCTCGCCTTCGAACTCGAGGTAGTCGAGCGGGTGATCCTCGGTCCGCACCGCCAGCCGGTTCTCCGATGGATCGGCAGGGATCCCGTTCGGAATCGCCCACGACGCAAGCGCACCGTCGTGCTCGAGGCGCAGATCCCAGTGCAGCCGCGTGGCGCTGTGTTCCTGGATCACGAACCGCGCCCCGCTCGCCGGCGCCTCGCCGCGGCCGTCACCGGAGGGCTCCGGCGTCGTTTCGAAGTCGCGCTTGGCGCGGTAATCGGAGAGCTTCTGGCGAGCGGCCATCATCACTGATGATCGCGAAAGTCGTGAGCCGGCGCTGATCGTCGGCCTCCGAACGGAGCCGGGCTTGTCGGGGCCCCGGCGCCACGGACGCAAACCAGCCCGCTCAGACGCCCGCGCCGACCGGCTCGCGTCCCAGGGAAGCCCGCGGGGGGCGAGCCTCGGGACGTTAATCATCGAAATCGCTGCGGCGACCGATTCAGCGTCCTGGCGCCGACGGCGGAATCGTGACGCGTGGGTCCACCCCGCTCCACTGTCGATCGAACGTCCAAACGGCGTCCGCGTCAACGATGTCTGTGACGACGAGCGCGAGCGCATCTGGCAGGCTCAGAGAGCGGTGGCGAGCTTTGAGTGTGGCGGCAGCGTCGGCCATCGAGGCGGTGACGGGAACGGTTGCGCAACCGGCGACGAAGTCCCGTGCGTTCCGCAATGCCGTGCCTCCGACTCCGGAGGGGCCCACGAGGATCTCCGCTCGTGTCGTGGCGGCAAGTACAAACTCGTCGTCGGTGGCGGAGGCGAGCCCCGCTGACGCGGCGGCGTGATGAGCGTCATCCGCTGCGAGCGCGGCGATTGCGAAACTTGCGTCGAGAACGATCAGCCGCGCCATCCGGCGCGCAGCTCGTCGAGATAGCCGGGCGGGTAGGTCTGGCTGTCGAGCGTGCCCATTGCGGCCAGCAGCCGGGCGCGCCGTTGCGCGCGCTCTGCCTGTCCCGGGGGGGCGCCGAGCAGCTCGTGGCGCAGTGCCGTGCGAATCAGCTCCGCTTCGCTCGTGCCGCGCTCCTTTGCTGCGAGCTTGAGTTCTCGGTGCAGCGCCTCGGGCATGTAGATCGTTGTCTTGACCACGCACCTACACTACCACACGTGATGTATGGCAATATCGAACATTCGGTGGGCATCGGGGTCACGGGTGCCGAACGCCAGAGCATCACTTTCAGCCGAGCCCTGGTGGACCATACGGCGGGATCTGGCGGATCAGGGAGGGACGCGGGTCCTCCGGTAAGTCCGCGGGTTCGCCGTGCTCGGCCCTGAGGTGCTGCGGGCCGCTGGGCGGGAGACCGATCCGCACCACCTCCCATTCGTCCTCAGGTTGCTCGCGCAGCAGGTACTTGTGGTCCTGATCCTCACGCTGGAGACGGTCCCGAAGTAATTCAGCGTCGATGCGTCGCATCTGAATCAGTGTCGCACGAGTCGGCGAGGCGTTTCCGCTTCCGTCTGCCAGCGGCCGACTGCGCCTGCCGCGTAGGCTGGCTTGCCGATGGCTGCTGAACCTGACACCCGGACGCCGTTTGAGAATGCGGTCGCCGTCGAGCCAGTCGGCGGCGGCCGCTACCGAGCCGTGATCGACGGTACTTGGAATGGCCCGGTTGCACCAAATGGCGGCGTCCTGGCGGCGATCATGGTCCGTGCCGCCCAGGCGGAGCTCGGTTCGCAAGCGCCGCCCGCGCGCACGGTCTCGGCTCAGTTTCTCGAGGCTCCGGGTCACGGATCGGTGGAGATTGGGGTTGAGATCCTCCGCGGCGGCAAGCGAGTCGCGGTCTGCGACGTTCGGATGCGTGAGGCGGACCGGCTCGTCGCGCAGATGACACTCGTCTGTTCGGCGCCGCGCGCGCAGGAGCAGAGGCGCCTGGCGGGTGAAGTTCCGCAGCCTCCACGCTATGAGCTCGTCGAGCCGGTGGAGCCCCGGAGCGCTCTCGGGCCGCCGATGTTCAGTCAGGTCGAGCTTCGGCCGACCTTCGGGTCGGCGGTTTTCTCGGGTGCCCCGGATGCGCTCACCGGAGGATGGTTGTCGCTGCGCGACGACGACGCTCCGCTGGACGCCGCTCGCCTGTGCGCCCTGTGCGATCTGTGGTTGCCGGCGATCTTTACCTGGCTGACCTCGCCCGCGGGAGCACCGACGCTGCAACTCACGGTCTATCTTCGAGGCACCGGGCAACCCGTTCATGGCCCGGTCCTGGCGCGTTTTGAGACCCGCAACCTCCAGGAGGGCCACATCGAGGAGCGCGGAGAGCTGTGGTCTTCGGAGGGGACGCTGCTGGCCGAGAGTCAGCAGCTGGCGCTGTTGATCCCGCTCGAACCACGCCGCTGAGAATTCCTCGCGCGCCGCGCTTCTTCGCGAACTTTTACGCGCACCCGCCATCATTTGCTCCGTGGCGCGCGTACTGGTAGTCGACGACGAGCCTGCCGTGAGGCGGGCGCTCGAGCGTGCGCTGCGGCTCGACAGCTACGAAGTCGCGCTTGCGGCCGACGGCGAGGAGGCGCTCGACACCCTCGCGCGCGCCCCCGCCGACGCCGTGATCCTGGACATCGCGATGCCCCGGCTCGACGGGCTCGAGGTGTGCCGACGGATGCGCAAGGCCGGCGACCACACGCCGATCCTGATGCTGACCGCGCGCGATGCCATCGACGACCGCGTCCAGGGACTCGATGTCGGCGCCGACGACTACCTCGTCAAGCCGTTCGCGCTGCGGGAGCTCCAGGCCCGGCTGCGAGCGCTGCTGCGACGCGCGGGAGAAGGCGACGAAGAGGGCGAAGTGCTCCGCTTTGCGGATCTCGTGCTCGACCCGATTGCGTACGAGGTACGGCGCGGCGATCGGCTGATCGAGCTGTCGAAGACCGAGTTCCTGCTCCTGGAGTTGTTCATGAGACACCCCCGGCAGGTGCTCACCCGCTCGACGATCTTCGA
>CAVYFE010000020.1:0-201116 GCA_963767695.1 uncultured Solirubrobacterales bacterium | reverse complement strand
TCAATTCTCGAAAACCTCGACCCAGAGGGTCTGGTCAGTCTTTCAGCACGCCGAACTCTAGCCAACGTGGAACATTTGAACCATCCGTGTATATCGGACGCGAAAAACAAAATGTGCCCTCCTGCTGGTGGCAGTATTTTTCCATCCGGCGATAAATCTTCCCTTGAGGCGACCAGCCCCGATTTAGACGAAGTTCCTGCGAGAAAAGATTTACATCAAGAGCACCGCCGACGCTGTGCGCGATGAAATGTCCGTGATCTCTCACCGTCGAGAGAAGTTCTTCCTTTGATTTAACTTTCGTTCGCCTCGAAAAACGCTTATCCCTTGCTTTGGAAGACGTGCCTCACACACCAATGACTCGATCCGCGATTGTCTGGTCATACGGAACCGAGCCTGTAATTTCCAATTGGGAATACACATCGCAAATATATTCGAAGGTGCGTTGTCGAAAGCGAATGAGATGGGGCTCGTGTCTGATTGTGCTTAAGTGGCATCACGCCATACTGATGAGAGATGCTGTTGAAGAAATAAGGAAGGGTCTATTGCATAGTTCTCTCGCCTCGGACAGGGGGCTTCGTAGTCGATTGCGCAGCGAGGGCGCATGAATTACCTCTCCGATTTTCCAATAACACTTATTTGCCGAAAACATTATCGATCTTCCGCATGATTCGATCCCCCCACTGGATTGCAGCCGCAACCATGGCTTCCGTTCGCGGGCTTCCGTTCGGACTTCCAAATAAATCGTCAGCTGTTTTCAAGTGACGCGCAACGAGAATTCCGGCAATAATCCCCAATACCCGTTTTCGGCCTTCTTCCATCTCGGCATTCTATTCGCTATCTATTCGCCTGTGGAATTTGAGGCAATTTCTACTATTTTTATCCCAGATGTCCACTGCACCGCGCGCACCGGTTATATTATGTGTCAAGTGGGCGCTTATGACAGCGAGTCGAAAACCCAGGAATATCGACGAATACATAGCGTCATCTTCGCCTGCGATCCAGACAATCCTGGAAAGGATTAGGTTGACCATCAGGCAGAGTGCACCCGATGCGCAGGAAACGATCAGCTATAACATTCCAGCGTTCACGCAAAATGGTATTTTGGTCTACTTCGCCGCGTTCAAGAAGCACATCGGCTTTTATCCGCCGGTGAGGGGCGATGCGAAGCTACAGCAGTCAATTTCAATCTACGCAGGGAGAAGGGCACTACGATTCCCTTTCGATCAGCCGATACCTTACGACTTAATCAAGAGAATCGTAAAGCTCAGAGTTAAACAAAACTTATCGAGTGCTGGTACGTCTCAGTAAAGGGTATCTTTGACACGACGGAGCTACGAGAAGAAGCGCAGCACTCCCCTCGTGACCCGTTTTATCGTCACCTTCACCCGAACTTTGGCTTGCCCCAAATCTTTCTCGTGTCGAACGGCAGAGTAAATGAAGCAGTCACGTCCTCATGGGGCTATCTCCATTTACTTTACTGTCGTTCGCGCCTTCATTCTGCCGTTCGAAGATGAGCAATGCGGACTCTACGTTTCGCAGCCCATAGTCCCTGTTACTTTTTCTTCGGTTTCCAGCCGGGGTGATTTTTCGCGTAAGCGATTCTCAGTTTTGCTTTCACCGAGGCGGACATTCGCTTGCCTCTCTTACCAACTGACTTCTTCGACACTGTGCGGGCTGCGCTGGCTTGGCTACTACTCCCATTTAGGCTTTCTAGCGCCCGAATTCCGCTGTCTATTTCGTCACGGCGCTTCTTTAGAGACTGAATCGCATTTTCAATGACTACATCTGGCATATTTATTTTTCCCTGGGCGGTAAATTTAACAAAGATTGAAAGATACGGCATCGAGAATACCACGCCCTACCGTTTTATTGTCCGACCTCGACTATCTTAGGGTCACGATGATTGAAGTATGGTCAGAAGGTGTGCGTAGAGCCGGGGGCCTCATCGATTTCACATGCTTCGAGGCGTTCGCGAGTGGAGGGAAGACCTGATTACCCTCTACTTACGCTCGGGTTTATTGCCAGAGCTGCTGCTCCAGGGAAAAGATTTTGTAGCCTTGCATCTACGACCCTGACCACCCTGGAAACTGCCAGACGTCCGTTCTGTTGGAGCAAATTGCGATTAAGCCTCACCAAGCGTAGATTACTTGTCGTTGATCAGCGTGGCAGTACTTCTCAGCTGAAGAATTGGAGACAAGATGAAAAAACTATTCCCGCTTGTATTGGTGACAGGGTTAGCCATCGCGTTCTTGATCCCGATCACGGCAATCGCGCAAAGTGTATTCGATGGGGTCTGGAAAGTCGATATGAACAAAGCACAAATGCCGAAGAAACCGACGTATATCCGCTGAAGGATGGCGTGTATGAATGCAAGACTTGCGTTCCGCCGGTCAAGGTTCAAGCCGATGGACAAGATCACGCCGTAACGGGACATCCTTACTATGACAGCGCCGCTATCGAGGTCGTGGATGACCATACAGTTAAGGAAACCGACAAGAAGAATGGCAAGACCGTGAACGCCACGACAACAACAATTTCTACGAATGGTAAGACTCTGACGTTTGAATTTAGCACACTAGTAACACCAATGCCGACCCTGTCACGGGCAGAGGAAAGGAGACGCAAGTGGCGAAAGGGTTAGCCGGATCGCACGTTATCTCGGGCTCGTGGCGAATCACAAAGTTCGACACCTTATCAGACAATGCGCTAACGGTTACCTATAAAACGGAGGGCGATAATTTGACCGCGACCTACCCAACCGTGTCCTGCCTCAGTTGGAAATGGAGAAAGCGTTCGTCCGTTAAGATAGCGGAGCGAACGTATGAGGAAGGAACGGAAGCATTTCACCCCAGAAGAAAAAGTAGCCATCCTGAGGCGGCATCTTGTGGACAAAGTACCCGTCTCGGAGCTGTGTGAAGAACTGGGCCTGCGGCCAACGGTGTTCTACCGCTGGCAGAAGGAACTGTTCGAGAACGGAGCCGCCGCTTTTCAGTCTCAAGAGCGTCCCCACCGCCAAGTGGAGGAGAAGCAGAAACGGATCGAGTTCTTGGAGAAGAAGGTGCAGACCAAGGACGAGGTCCTGGCTGAGCTGATGGCTGAGCACATCGCGCTAAAAAAAAGTCTTGGGGAACTCTAACCGGTATCTGGGTGCCGCATGATGTGCGGGATCAAGTCGTGGATTTCGTCCGGCGCTGGTCGGAGAAGGCCGAGATCGGCGTCGGACGGTTCATCCAGTGGCTGGGCGTGACCGCCAGCAAGTTCTATGACTGGCGGCAGCGGTACGGGTGCGTCAACGAGCACAACGGTTGGGTTCCCCGCGATTTCTGGCTGGAGCCGTGGGAGAAAGAAGCGATCATCGAGTTCCATCTGAAGAACCCGCTGGAAGGTTATCGGCGGCTGACGTTCATGATGCTCGACGCTGACGTTGTGGCGGTCAGTCCGGCGAGCGTTTGGCGAGTGTTGAAGCAAGCTGGATTATTATCCCGGTGGAAGAGCAAGCCATCGCGCAAGGGAACCGGTTTCGAGCAGCCGCTGCAGCCGCATCAGCACTGGCATATCGACGTTTCCTACATCAACCTGTGCGGCACCTTCTATTACTTGTGCAGCGTTCTGGATGGGTTCAGTCGTTTCCTCGTGCATTGGGATCTGCGTGAGTCGATGCGAGAAGCGGATGTCGAAGTGATTCTGCAGCGAGCCAAGGAGAAGTACCCGGAAGCGAAGCCGCGAATCATCTCCGACAATGGCCCGCAGTTCATTGCTCGCGACTTCAAGGAGTTCATTCGCATCTCGGGCATGACGCACGTCCGAACCTCGCCCTTACTATCCACAGTCGAACGGCAAGATCGAGCGCTGGCACAAGTCGCTGAAAAGCGAGTGCATTCGGCCGGGAACGCCGCTGTCGCTGGAAGATGCGCGGCGTCTGGTCGAGGGCTACGTGGAGCATTACAACAACGTCCGCCTGAACAGTGCCACCGGCTACATCACGCCGAAGGACGTGCTGGCGGGGCGTCAGCAGGAGATCCACGCGGAACGCGACCGCAAGCTGGAAGCCGCCAGACAGCAACGCCAGAGTCGCCGCCAGCAAGCCGCGTGAAGAGCAAGCGACCAGACGCTCGGAACCTCCACGCGACTCAGACCAAATCCAGCAAGAGTTATAATCCACTCAATTTCATGGCCGACGGAAAAACGCTCGACGAGTACTATAAGGCCCACACCGACCAGGAGCTTTTGAAGCTTAGGGCGGAAGGCGGCTTCACAGCGGAAGCCGAGCAGGTGCTCGACAAGGAACTCGCGCGGCGCAACATCTCGCCCGATGAGATAAGGCGCTACGTTCCTCCACAATGGCTGGATAAAGCTGAGGTGGGCACTGTCGGTATCCTCACACTTGAGAATGGGAAGCGGATAACTGCGGAGGTTGTAGGGCTAAATGAAGAGGGTGATCAGCTTGTTGTCGATGCGATCTCTCGGGATAGCCCTCATCGAAACGGTCGTCGCCGTAACCGGGCCATTCCGGTCAATGAGATTACTTCATTGGAGCCTCAACCTCACTTTGCGCAGCAATGGCCATACTCCGATCCGTGCCGAGACCGGACCTTTTCGCCTCCACGTTTCGTCCTGATGGCCGCGATCTTTCTCTGCCTGACCGTCGGCAGCCTGCCTCTCTTCCTGCTCCTGACAAGTAAGCCCTATGGATTACAGGAGGCGTCTATCATCAGCTACACCCTTTTCGAGTTGTTCTTTACGTTTGCCAGAACGGGCTCTAGAGGGGGCCCTGATCTGCCTCCCTTCAAGTTCAAATGCCCCGCCGTGCGACCGCAGATTCCGCGCCTTCTTTGGCGTCACGCTGGCTTTCTCGTTGCGCTTTTCGCCCCCTACTTCCCAGAGTGGATTTGCAGCTATTTCTCGAAGCCCGCCGGGAGACTCGAACTCCCAACCCCTTCATTACAAGTGAAGTGCTCTGCCAGTTGAGCTAGGCGGGCGGTGGAGGTTCAGTGTCGCACGGGGTTTGTCGCGCCAGGGCGTGAAAGCTCGCGCTCCCACCAGTCGATCGTGTCGCGCATCGTCTGCTCGAAGGGGATCGTCGGGCGCCAGCCGGTGACGGCGGCGATCCGGCGATTCGCGCCGCGGAGGTCCATGACCTCGTTCGCGCGCAGGCGCGTGTGATCGACCTCGTGCCTGACCTCGAGCGGTGCGAGCAGCTCGGCCAGCAGCTTGACTTGCTCGCCGGCGGAGATCGAGTGGCCCGAGCTGACGTTGTAGACGCCCGGCTCGGCGCGCTCGGCCAGCAGACGGTAGGCGTCGACGACGTCGCGGACGTCGGTGAAGTCGCGGCGGGTGTCGGGGTTGCCGGTGACGATCTGGATCGTGGGAGCGCCCGCCAGGCGTGCCTCGGCGGCCTGCCGGGCGAGCGAGGAGACGATGAAGATCGGCAGCTGTCCCGGCCCGGCATGGTTGAACGGTCGCGCCCGGACGATGTCGAGGCCGTGAGCATCGGCGTATACCCCCGCCAGCAGATCGCCGGTGGACTTCGAGACCGCGTACGGATTGGCGGGTCGCAGCGGCGCGGACTCCTCGACCGGCAGCTGCTCGGGGGGGCCGTAGACCTCGCAGGAACTGACCCACACCACCCGCGTCCTGGGCGCCGTGTGCCGGATCGCCTCGAGCACGTTGACGGCGCTGGCCACGTTGTCCATGATCGTCTCGGTCGGCTCCTCCCAGGCGCGGCCGACGTGGCTGAGCGCGGCGAGGTGGTAGAGCACCTCGGGTTGCACGGAGCGGACCGCATGGCGGACGGCGTCCTCGTCTCGGAGGTCGACGGAAACGCCCTCGGCGCCATCCGCACCGGGCGCGCCGCTGCGGGAAAGCCCAACCACCTCATCCCCCGCCGCAACACATTTCCTTGCCAGGTGGCCTCCCGCGAATCCGGAGGCCCCGGTGATCAGGACTCGCAACGCCTAGGAAGTGGGCTCGACCGTTACCGCGTGCTCGAGCGAGCCGTGGCCGTTGCTGGAGAAGTCCGTCTCGGGACCCGGCGGCGCCGGCTCCGGTGCGGCGTTCAGGCGTCGTTCGAGCTCACCGAGCACGACCCCGAAGAGCAGATGACGCCACGTCGCTTGGGCAAAGGCTCGGCGGTTGCGAGCCAGCGTCGGCAGCTCCTTGCGAGCCGGGTGAAAGCGATCGCTCAGCGCCGTCAGCGGCCATGAGGTCAGGTGCTCGGTGAGCGCGACGACCGGGCCCCGGGCTGACCGGCGGCAACGGGAGCAGCGGCGCGATATTCGCGTAGAAGGCCCCGAAGGCGGCACCGTTCTGGATGTGCAGCGCCAGGCCAGCCGGATACCAGCCCTGACCTCGCCAGACGGCTCTGCCGAGCAGCTCGACGTCGTCGTAGGAGCTTGCGAAGACGAGCTTGTCGAGGGGCTGCTGGAGGGCCCACACCGCGCCCGCGACCACGCCGCAGACGGCTCCCCTAAGCGTGCGCGTACGGTCGAGAGTAGGGCTCAAGACACGCAACTGTAACGGGCAGCGCCAGAACGGGTACGCCTATGTGCGATGGATCACGATGTGCTGCACCGTCGTGCGCGCGAACAAGGAGCCAACCGGGTCGTCTACTGGTTGGTCCGCGCCGTGCTGCAGCCGTTCTTCCGGATCTACTTCAGGCTGAGCCGGATCGGCCGCGACCACATACCGGCGGACGGCCCGGTGATCGTGGCCGCCAACCACCGCAGCTTCCTCGACCCGTTCGTGATCGCGACGATGGCGCGCCGGCCGATGTACTACGTGGCCAAGAAGGAGATGTTCAAGCGCGGTTGGCAGTCCTGGATCCTGAATGCCCTCGGCGCGTTTCCGGTCGACCGTGGCGCCGGCGACGCGGAGATGATCGAGACCGCCAAGGCGATCCTGGGCCGCGGTGAGATCGTCCTGATCTTCCCGGAGGGCACCCGGATCCGGCCTGGGTCGCTGGGCAAGCCGAAGCGCGGCGTGGGTCGCCTCGCGCTCGAGACGGGCGCGCCGGTGGTCCCGGTCGCGGTGATCGGCACCGAGGCGATCCGCCGGGGCTGGCGGATCCGTCCGCGCAAGGTCCGCATCCGAGCGGGCCGCCCGCTGCGCTTCCCCCAGGTGCCGGTCGCCTCGCCGGCGCTGGCGAGGGCGGTAACCCAGCGGATCTGGCCGTGCGTGATGCTCCAGTGGGAGTGGCTGGGCGGCCTGCCGCCGATTCGCCGTGCCGCGATCATCGGGGCCGGCAACTGGGGGACGAGCCTCGCGGTGTGCCTGGCGAGGGCCGGGTTCGAGGTCGAGCTCGGATGCCGGACCGCCGAGCAGGCGGAGATCCTGGCGTCCGCACGCGAGAACCAGAGATACCTGCCGGGCATCGAGCTGCCGGATTCGGTCCATGTGCTCCGGGCGGCCGAGCTCGAGCTGGGCGGTCATGACCTCGTCTGCCTCGCGGTGCCCGCCCGCTCGTTGCCCAACGTGCTCGCCGCGCACGGGGAGCGGATTCCCCGACGCTCGGGCCTGCTGGTCCTGTCGAAGGGCCTCGTGCCGCCGCTCGGAACCCTCCCCTCGGCGTTCGCGGCGGAGCGCTGCGGCGCACGCGCGGTCGCGGTCCTGGGCGGACCGGCGCATGCGGCGGAGGTGATCGAGCACGGGGCGTCGGTCGTGCTGTCCTCGCTTGACCGTGGCTTCGCCCGCCAACTCGCCGACGCCCTGCTCGCCGCCGGCATCGATGTATCGATCACCGCCGACGTGACGGGCGTGGAACTCGCCGGGTGCGCCACGGACGTCGCGACGCTCGCCGCCGCGGCCGCGTCGATCGCCGGTCCGAACGTGGCCGGCGCCGCGGCCGGCAAGGTGTTCGCCGAGGTCGATGCGCTGGCCCGGCTGCGCGGCGGGCGGCCGGAGACGTTCGCTGGCCTGGCCGGCGCCGGCGACCTGGTGGCAACCGTCGTGTCATCGAGCTCGCGCAATCGTCGCGCCGGGGAGCTGCTCGCTCAGGGGGTACCGGGAGCGGAGATCGGCCGCGCACTCGGGCAGGCAGCAGAGGCGGTAGACGCCGTCCCGCTGCTCACGACGGTCGCGCGGGACGCCCGCCTCGACACGCCGGCGCTCGACAATCTGGCCGCGCTGGTGGAAGGCCGGATCGAGCCCGAGCGCTGGACCGCGACCGTCACCGAGCCGGCGCGCCCGCAGCGATCACGCCATGTGCGCGCTGCATAACGCGAGGGTACGCTCTCCTATGCCGTGTCCGAACCGCTGCCCACCGGCAAGGCGGAGCTCGATGCCCGCTTCACCGAGCTTTATCGTGCGCACCTCCGCGATGTGTATTCCTACAGCTATTACCGGGTCGGCAACCACCACGACGCAGAGGACCTCACCGAGCAGACGTTTCTTCAGGCCTACCGTCACTTCGAGCGCGCGCTCAGAGAATCGAACGGCAGGCCGCTGCGGCCGTGGCTCATCCGGATCGCCCACAACCTCGCGGCGAACTTCTATCGTGACCGCTCGCGCAAGCCGGAATCGGCGATCGATGACGCGGGCATGATCTCTGCGCCGCACACGACCGAGTCGCTGGTCGAGGGCCGCGAGGAGCTGAAGTCGATTCTCGCCGGCGTCCAGCAGCTTCCCGACGATCGCCGCGAGGCGCTGATCATGCGGTTCGCCCTCGGAATGGACAACCGCGAGATCGCGCGGGCGCTGGGGAGGACCGACGGCGCCACGAAGGTCCTGCTCCATCGCGCGATCCGGCAACTGGAGGGAATGGTCGCCGAGGGCGCCGCCAGCACGGAGGGCGGCGGCAGATGAGCACCGGCGTGCAGGACTTCGAGGAGCTGCTGCGCCAGGCGCTGACTCCGGTCGATCCCCCTGACGACCTCGTGGAGCGCCTCGAGCTGACGCTCGTCAACCTGACCGAGTTGGCTCAGGATGAGCTCGATTCCTGGGAGCTCTCGGCGATGCGCGACCCGCGCAACTGGGTCCGTCCGGCGGCCGCCGCCGTGGTGGGTGCGTCGGCGGGCACCGCGCTGGTGGTGCTGCGCGTGCGCCGACATCACCGTTCGCGCAAGCAGCAGTCGAAGAACCTGCTCGAGCTGGCCGAGCGCACGCTGCACGACTTCGCCGAAGAGGCCCGGCACATCCTGCCCGGCCGCTGAGCCACGCCGGTTGGCGGGACCCCGGGCGCCCGCTGCTAGCGTCACTCCGATGGCCGTCTGCTATCGACATCCCTCCCGCGAGACCGGCGTCTCGTGTTCGTCGTGCGGACGAGCAATCTGTCCGGACTGCATGACGCCGACGCCGGTCGGGATGCGCTGCCCGGAGTGCTCGCGGGAGCGAACCAAGGTCAAGACGATCCGCTCGACCCCGGCCACGCCGATCGTGACCGAGGCGCTGATCGTGATCAACGTGATCGTGTTCATCGCCGAGACCGCGGCCGGCGGGTCGCTGGGGGCCAACAGCGGCGGCACGATCTTCAACCACGGCGCGCTGTTCGGCCCTGCGATCGTCCATCAGCACCAGTACTGGCGGATCGTCAGCGCCGGCTTCCTGCACGACGGACTGCTGCACATCGCCGTCAACATGCTGTCGCTGTACTTCGTCGGTCGGGTGCTCGAGCCGGCGATCGGATCGCTGAACTTCGCCGCGATCTACTTCACCTCGCTGCTGGCGGGCTCGTTCGGCGCGCTCCTGTTCCAGCCGGACGCGTTGACGGTCGGCGCCTCAGGCGCGATCTTCGGCGTGTTCGGAGCGCTGATCGTGGTCGCCCACGCGCGCGGGATCCCGATCTGGCAGAGCGGGCTCGCCCCGGTGCTGGTGCTCAACCTGCTGTTCTCGGTCAGCTTCAGCGGCATCTCGATCGGCGGACACCTCGGTGGTCTGGTCGCCGGGCTGATCACAGGCTGGCTGGTGGTCGAGTTCGGGGAGCGCCGGCGGATGCAGGGGATCGTGCTGGCGGGCTGCCTGGTGGTGGCGGCGCTGAGCGTGGTGGGTGCGCTGGCGGTCGCGGGCGGCCACGGGCTGGCGCCTAACGGCATCGGGTTCAGCAGCTAGTTCAGGAGGGGTGGGAGGGCGCGCCCCGCAGGGGTGCCCCCGCAGGGCGTGCCCCCGCAGGACGCGCGCTCCTCACAGCTCCAGCGTCAGCGCCTGCGCCGGTGCCTCCGGGAACAGCTCCGGATGCAGGATGTGCGCCAGCAGCTCGAGGCCGTCGACGATCCGCGGTCCGGGCCGCGAGAAGTACGCGGCGGCATCGACGGCCACGACCTCGCCGGCGCCGAGGGCGCGCAGCTGGTCGCGATGCATCTCGGCCTCGCGGTAGGCGATCTGCGCGTCATAGCCGCACGGCATCACGATCACGATGTCCGGCTGCGCCGCCACGACCTCATCCCAGGAGCGCTCCTCGGATGGCTCCCCCGCGAACCCGAGCCCGTCCTCGCCGCCGGCGTAGTCGATCAGCTGCGGAGTCCAGTGGCCGGCCGCGAATGGAGGGTCGAGCCACTCCAGCGCGATAACCCGAGGGCGCCGGGCGCGGCGGACTGCCACGCGGATCCGGTCGATCCGGGCAGCGGCGTCGCGCACGAGCTCGCCCGCCGCATCCTCGTGGTCGGTGGCCTGGGCGAGCGTTCGCGCGTCGCCGAGCACCTCGCCGACGGTGTGGGGGTCCAGCGAGATCACGCGGGGACGCGATTCGATCTCCTCGGCGACGGCGCGGACGTCCTCGTAGGAGACGGCGCACACCGAGCACAGCGCCTGCGTGACGATCAGATCGGGGCGGAGATCGTGGAGCATCTCCGTGTCGAGCTCGTAGATCGACTGTCCAGCGAGCGTCCGCTCCTTGACCGCGGCATCGATCTGCGCGGCGCTCAGGCCATGGGGAAGGACGTCGCGGGTGATCCTCGGCAGCTCGGAAACGGCAGGCGGGTAGTCGCACTCATGGGTGACCGCGATGACATCGGCCCCCACCCCGAGGGCGAACAGCATTTCGGTCGCTGATGGGACGAGGCTGACGATTCGCATCAAGATGGTTGGCTCGCCGGCGGCGTTTAAGCAAGGATCGGGGGAACCACTGCAAGGAGAACGATATGGCAGAGCTGCTCAACGACGAGGAGATCGGCCTCCCGGCTGGCCGGGAGCGGCTGGAACAAGGTGCGGCTGTCGGTGACCACCACTCCGCCGGCGGCCTTACGAACGCCGATTTCGAGCTCGCCAAGCAGGTCGATGATCTCGACTAGGGTCGCCGGCAGAGCGGCCGGATCCGCATCCTCGGCTGCTACCGTTCGCCGCGTCGGTTCATGAGCGACGACGATCCATCCCGAAGTAGCAGCGAGCGCACCGAGGGTTGCGCCGCCGGGAAGAGAAGCTGCTCCCCCAGGACGGAGCGCTGCATCGCCCCCTCGGCTAAGTGAAGGCCCTGTTCATCATCCTGACGGGCCTCCTGGTCCTGGCGAACGCCTTCTTCGTGATCGCCGAGTACGCGCTCGTGCGTTCGCGCCGCCCTCGGCTCGAGGGGCTGGCGGAAGAGGGCGCCAGGGGGGCCCGGCTGGCGCTCTCCCAGCACGAGCACATCGGCGAGTACATCGCCGCCTGCCAGGTCGGGGTCACGATGGCCTCGATCGCGATCGGCGCGCTCGGCGAACCGGCGATCGCGCACCTGCTCGAACCGCTGTTCGGCCCGGCGATCGGTCACACGGCCGCGGTCGTGATCGCGGTGATCGTCGCCTACCTGTTGATCACCGTCACGCAGACGATCGCCGGCGAAATCGTGCCCAAGCTGTACGCGATCCAGCACGCCGAGGGCGTCGCCCGCCGGATCGCCCCCCCGCTGCAGTTCTTCCGGACCCTGTTCAACCCGTTCATCATCGTTCTGAACGCCTCGTCCTACTCGATCCTGCGGATGCTGGGAACCGATCCCGATGCCGTCCCCGAGGGCGGGACTCCGGATGAGCTCAAGCGGATCATCGCCGAGTCCCAAACTGGTGGCCAGCTCGACATCGGCGAGGCCAACATGCTCACCGGCGTCTTCCACCTGCACGAGCAGGAGGCGCGCCAGGTGATGACGCCGATCCCGGCGGTCGTCACCGTGGACGTGGCGGAGACGGTCGAGGCGGCGCTGCGGCGGTGCGTCTCGACCGGCCACTCGCGGCTCGTCGTGACCGAGGAGCAGAACCAGGACCGGGTCAAGGGAATCGTCCACGTCAACCAGCTGGTCAAGCTGATGATGGCCGAGGGAATGGAGGCCACTTTCGCGCGCCTCGTGCGCGATGCCCCGATCATCCCGGAGACGAAGCCGCTCGACGATCTGCTGGCGGATCTCCAGCGCGAGCGGACCGAGCTGGCGATCGTGATCGACGAGTATGGCCGCACCGCCGGGATCGTCACGCTCGAGGACATCATCGAGGAGGTCGTGGGGGAGATCTCCGACGAGACCGACCCCGCTGGCGGCGCGGTCAGGCGGCTCGCCAACGGGGACTGGTTCGTGCGCGGGCACGTCGCCGTCACCGATCTGGAGGACTACGGGCTCGAGCTGCCGGTCGACACCGATGCCTACAACTCGGTGGGCGGGTTTGTGTTCGCGGAGCTCGGCAGGCTGCCGAAGCGAGGCGACACGGTTACTGCCAACGGTTACTCGATCCGGGTCGAGTCGGTGCGCGAGAACCGGATCGAAGCGGTTCGCATCCGCCAGCGCCGAGCTGTCGTGTGAGAGCCGGCGCAAAACCTCGCGACATTCGTTACATTTCACGCGCACACAACTGCCGTCACTGCGCTGATCGCAAAGCTTCCGGTGGTTGAGAGGAGAGAGAAGCCGGCCCTTACGCGGGCCGGCTTCATTATCCGGGGGCCGGCCCCGAAAATAGAGCCGGCCCGCTGGGGACGGGCCGGCTCCGTGCTTCTGGGGAGGAGGTGCTGCTATGAGGTACGTCGCGCTGTGAAGTGTGCGCGCGGCACCTCAACGACCCCTAAAGAGTTAGTCGTAGCTGTAGAAGCCTCGTCCGGCCTTGCGCCCCAGCGCACCCTGCGCCACCAGCTCGGCCAGGAGCGGCGGGACCGGGGCTCCGATCGCCTCGCCGATCGCCTGCGCGACATCGAGGCCGACGAAGTCGAGCAGGGCGATCGGCCCCATCGGCAGGCCGGCGCCCAGCGTCATGCAGCGGTCGATGTCGGCAGGGTCGATCCCGGTCTGGGAAATCAGCTCCACCGCACTGAACAGATACGGGAACAACAGCCGGTTCACGACGAACCCGGGTATGTCGGGCACCTCCACGGGCGTCTTTCCGAGCTCGTCGCAGAGCGTGCGGGCACGCTCGCGGGTCCTGGCGCTCGCCTCGGCCGGAAACGCCAATTCGATCAGCTCCATCCGCGGCACCGGGTTGAACACGTGCAGGCCGACGAACCGGTCGGGATGTCCGCTCGCCCGCGCGAGCTCGGCGATCGAGAGCGACGAGGTCGTCGTGCCCAGCACGGCCTCGGCGCCGGCGCGCCGGGCAAGGTCGCCGAGGTCAGCCAGCACCTCCGCCTTGCTGCCGCGGTGCTCGACCACGGACTCGACCAAGAACGTCGCAGCTCGCAGCTCATCGAGATCCGTCACCACCCGAACGCGCTCCCCGTCGAGCTCCTGGCCTGCCTTGGCGCAGAGGTTCGCGATCGACGCACGCGCCCGATCCGCGGATTGGTCCGAGCGGGCCCACAAGAGCACCTCGCCGTGGCGCGCCGCCGTAACCGCCAGGCCACACGCGATCGCGCCCGAGCCGGCAATTCCGAGTCGTTCCTGCAAGGCTTCTCCTGGTCTCAGTCCGATCGGCGACGCGGGGTACAGTACGTGACAGTTCACTCGGACGGCAGCTTGACCGCATCCCGGTCTGACCCCTCAGCAATCAAGGAGCAGCGCATGGCGGTAGGTCGCGAAGTAGTCATCGTCGAGGCGGTACGCACCCCGATCGGACGGGGACATCGGGAGAAGGGCTACTACAAGGACACCCACCCGAACGAGCTGCTGGGCCGCTGTTACACGGAGGTGATCGCGCGCGCGGGGATTCCCGCCGAGGAGGTCGAGGATGTGATCGCCGGCTGTGTTCAGCAGTACGGCGAGCAGATGTTCAACGTCGGGCGCAACGCGTGGCTGCAGGCCGGGCTTCCCGTGGAGACCCCGGCGACGACGGTCGACCGCCAGTGCGGCTCCGCGCAGCAGGCCGTCAACTTTGCCGCGGCGCTGATCGGCGCCGGCGTCCACGACGTCGTGATCGGCTCCGGCGTCGAGCACATGGGCCACATTCCGATGGGCGTCGGCTTCAACTGGGTCGATCAGGTCGGGCAGCCGTGGCCGCCGGAGCTGATGGAGCGCTACAACCTGGTCCCGCAGGGCCTCTCGGCGGAGATGATCGCCGACCAGTGGGAGATCCCCCGCTCCGAGCTCGACGAGCTGGCGCTGCGCTCGCACCAGCTCGCGCACCGCGCCACCGAGGAGGGCCGTTTCGAGCGCGAGACCGTGCCGTTCAAGGTCAACGGCTCGACGTACGTGGCGGATCAGGGAATCCGGCCCGACACGACGATCGAGGCGCTCTCGCAGCTCAAGCCCGCGTTCAAGCCCGACGGCAAGATCACCGCGGGCAACAGCTCGCAGATCTCGGACGGCGCCGCGGCGGTGCTGCTGATGTCGCGTGAGAAGGCCGATGCGCTCGGTGTCAGGCCGCGGGCGCGGGTGCTCGACCAGACGACCGTCGGAGTGGATCCGGTGATCATGCTGACGGGGCCGATCCCGGCCACCCGGAAGCTGCTGGCGCGAAACGCGATGAGCATCAACGACATCGACCTGATCGAGATCAACGAGGCGTTCGCGCCCGTCGTGGCCGCCTGGCGGCGCGAGCTCGACCCCGACATGGAGCGGGTGAACGTCAACGGCGGGGCGATGGCGCTCGGCCATCCGCTCGGCTCGACCGGCGCCAGGCTGATCACCACGCTGCTGCACGAGCTCGAGCGCTCGGACAAGGAGATCGGTCTGGTGACGATGTGCTGCGGCGGCGGCCTCGGAACCGGGACCGTGCTCCAGCGCGTGTAGCTCCGCAGCGCGGAGGCCCAAACCCCCGGAGGCGCGCTCGCGCGCCTCCCCCCTAGTCCTAATCCGCCTGCTCGCTTGGCCGGATCAGCAGCTCGTTGATCGCCACGTGGCGGGGACGGGTGACGATGTAGAGGATCGCGTCGGCGATGTCGTCGGCCTGCATCCGCTCGATGTCGCCGAACCGCTGCCCGAGCTGCTCGCGGATCTCGGGCCGGTTGTGGCCGGCGAGTTCCGTGGCGACGGCGCCGGGCTCGATCAGCGAGACGCGCAGGTGCCGCGAGGCGACCTCCTGGCGCAGCGACTCGGCGAAGGCGCCGACGCCATGCTTGGTCAGGTTGTAGACGCCGCTGCCCCGGCGGGCCACCCGGCCGGCCACCGAGCTGACGTTCACCATGTCCGCGACCCGGCGAGGCTCGTCCGCGGCGGCGCCGAGCAGGTGGGGGAGGGCAGCGTGCGCGCAGTAGAGCAGCCCGAGCACGTTGATCTGCACCATCTGCTGCCACTCCTGAAGCGGCGCTCCCTCGACCGGCCCGAGCAGCATCATGCCGGCGTTGTTGATCAGGATGTCAAGGCGCCCGAGTCCGGTGATCGTCTGCGCCACCGCCCGCTCGGCGTCTGACTGGGAGGTGATATCGGCCACCACCAGGAGCGCGGTGGCGCCCGCGTCGCGGATCCGGCCCGCGAGCGCTTGCAGCCGGTCCTCGCGGCGCGCGGCGATCGCGACCGAGGCGCCCCGGGCCGCGAGCGCCAGCGCCGTCGCCTCGCCGATCCCGCTCGAAGCGCCGGTGACCAGCGCGACGGTGCCGTCGAGCTCGCCGGGGCTCACGCCGCCACCCAGCGGAATCCGGTCTCGCTCGGCGCCGGCGGGAGCGGACTCGAGGGCAGCCCGGCGGGGGGATCGTTCTGATTGAAGCCGGTCGGCGCGAGGTCGTTGGGCGTTCTCGGGATGGAACAGCGATGCGAGGTACTGGGCCTGCCCGCGCCCGGGACCGAGCTCGAACTGCCCGCCGCCGTAGGCGCCGATGCCGTGCTCGGTGCAGTAGTCATACGTCGCGCAGAGCTTCGACAGGCCACCGATCCGCGAAGGCTTGATGTTGACCATCCTGGGCGGGAACGGTAGTGACTCGATATCGGCGATCGAGTGGATCGGTGCGTCCCAGGTGATCCGGTCGTGGACGTCGGCGAGCACCGCTGCCGTCTCCGCCGTGACCACGTCCGGATCTTCCAGCCAGGCGGTCGGGGAACGCGTCCACCACCCGCTCGTAGAGGACCGGGTCAGGCGGCTGGTCGACCACGGTCCCGCGGTACAGGCTCTTGAAGTCGACGGAATCGACCGCGTCGGTCGCGACGAGCGCCGCGATCAGCTCGGGGGTCCACGAGCTGGTCGGATCGAGCTTGAAGCGCAGCGTCGGATAGTGGGAAAGGCGACGCTCGATCGGGTCGAGCGTGGGTGGTTCGCCAAGCCGCAGCGAGACCACGAAGGTGACCGGTCGCGGCTCGCGATCGAGCGCCTCGTGCAGCGGCTGGTCGGCCTGCTGGAGCGCCAGATCGAGCGCCGCGCTGTGGAATGTCCAGCGGCGGTAGAGCCTCGAGACCTCGCGCACCGGTTCCACCGCAAACAGATCCAGACCGTCGATGAGCTCGCAGAACTCCCCCAGCGCGTAGCGTCCGGCGAGCGCGTGCACCGGACCAGCGTCCTGGAACGCGATGTGGTCGAGGGCGTCGTAGACGACGTCCTCGCCGACCCCCTCGAGCCGTCCTCCTTGCAGGTGCACGATCGTCGACAGGCGCTCGAAGCCGCTCGAGACCTCCGCACGTTTGCCCTCGAGCGTGTAGCCGTCGACCTCGAGCGGCAGGTCGGCGAGCAGATCGAAGGTGCTCACGGCTCGCGCGCCCCGGCCTCCAGCCGCGCGACGAGCTCCTCGAGCCGCAGCTCCTCGAGACCCTTG
Organism: uncultured Solirubrobacterales bacterium; assembly: GCA_963767695.1. Lineage (GTDB taxonomy): Bacteria > Actinomycetota > Thermoleophilia > Solirubrobacterales > Solirubrobacteraceae > Palsa-465. The sequence goes on along the minus strand of CAVYFE010000020.1, from coordinate 184,127 downwards.
CTGACCGCCTCGAGCTCGGTTGCGCAGTACTCCACCAGGTCCCTTCCTTCCTTGACGAGCTCGAGCGTCTCTCGGAGTCCCGCGTCGCCGGAGTCTAGCCGCCGGATGATCGCCTCGATTCGAGCCACGGCCGACTCATAGGTTCGCTCGTTCACTCGTATTCGCCCTCGTTGATCCTGGCATCGACGACCCCGTCGTGAAAGCGCAGCTGCACCTCCGCGGCCTCGCTGGCGGCCACGGCCGAGCTCAGCGGCTGACCCGCACGATCCTGAACGAGCGCGTATCCGCGCGCCAGCGTCCGCTCGGGGTCGTGCGCGGCGAGCGCCAGCGACAGGCGCTCGAGCTCGCGCCGGCGCCTGGCCGTCTCGGAGCTGCGGGCACGGTCGGCTCCGCGGCCCAGCACGAGCAGATGGACACCACCGAGCTCGCGTCCCGCAGCGCAGGCGCGCCTGGCGCTGGCGCGCAGCTCGCGCAGCTGCTGGTGGAGCTTGACGCGGTGGCGGCGGACATGCTGCGCCGGCGCGCGAGCCAGATGACCGAGCGCGCGCGCCCGGGCGAGGATCGCCCCGCGGCCATGGCCGTGAAGGCGGCGGGCGTAGGCGGCCACGTCGGCCCGCGCGGCGCGACAGTCGATCGGGACCGCCGTCTCGGCGGCGTGGGTGGGCGTCGAGCAGGAGACCGCGGCGACGTCGTCGATCAGGGTGCGGTCGGTGTGGTGGCCGACCGAGGCGAGCACCGGGACGCGCAGCAGCGCGACCGTCCGGCACAACGCCTCGTCGCAGAACGCGAATAGATCCGCCAGCGAGCCGCCACCGCGGGCGACGATCACCACCTCGACCGCTTCGATCGCGGCCAGCTCGCGCAGCGCCGCCGCGATCGCAGGGGCGGCGTGTCGATCCTGGACCGGCGCGAACGCCCACACCAGCCGGCCTCCCCAACCTCGTCTGCGCAGACCGGCCAGGACGTCGTCGCGCGCCTTGCCGCGCTCGCCGGTGACCACGCCGATCGTGCGCGGCAGCAGCGGGCGCGGCAGCCGCTTCTGCGGCTCGAACAGCCCATCCGCGTGGAGCCGGCGCCGGAGGCGCTCGAGCTGGACCAGCAGATCGCCTTCGCCCGCGATCCGCAGCTCCGACACCGCAAAGCTGAACGACGGAGACGAGGTGGCGCTGCCCGGGTAGTAGTCGCAGCCGCCGCCGAGGACGATCCGCAGCCCATCGGTCAGGTGCACGCCGAGGGCGTCGAAATCGTTTCGCCACATCGAGCAGGGGAGCGCGCCGCGCGCGTCGCGGAGCTCGAAGTAGACGCGCGCGCGAGCAGGCCGGAACCCCCACACCTCGCCGACCAGCTGAACCCGGGCGAACTCCTGCAGGCGCCGTTTGAGCTGCGCCGCGTAGCTGCCGACCGGGTAGGGTCCGGGCAGCTCGCTGTCCGGGATGGCGCTGGCGGATGCCTGCTGCGGTTCTGTCATCGGTGGCGTCGAGGCTACAGCGCAGCTCGGAAGGCGGATACGATGCCTCGTCCGTGGATCTGACCCTGTCACCGGCTGAGGAGGCGTTTCGCGACGAGCTGCGCGGCTGGCTCGAGGCCAGCCATCCCGGCGAGGAGCCGACCGGCGACGAGGCCGCGTTCGAGTTTCGCCGCGCCTGGCAGCGCCGGCTCAACGAGGCGGGCTGGGCGGGCCTGTCGTGGCCCAAGGAGTACGGCGGCCGCGGCGCGACGCTGATCGAGCAGGCGATCTTCAACGAGGAGACGGCTCGCGCACACTCGCCGCAAGTAGCCAACGTGCTCGGGCTGGCGATGGGCGGCCCGACGGTGATCGCACACGGATCCGAGGAGCAGCGCCGACGGTACCTGCCGGCGATCCTCTCGGCGCAGGAGATCTGGTGCCAGGGTTTCTCCGAGCCGGACTCGGGCTCGGATCTGGCGTCGCTGAAGACCCGGGCGGTTCGTGACGGCGACGAATGGGTGGTCACCGGTCAGAAGGTGTGGACCACCTTCGCTCACCACGCGAAGTGGTGCATGCTGGTCGCGCGGACGGATCCCGATGCGCCCAAGCACAAGGGCCTGACCTACTTCCTGATGGACATGGAGCAGGAGGGAGTGCAGGTGCGGCCCCTGCGCCAGATCACCGGCGAGTCCGAGTTCAACGAACTGTTCATCGAGCAGGCCCGGATTCCGGAGGAGAACATCGTCGGTGGCGCGGGCAACGGCTGGGCGGTGGCGATCACCACCCTGATGCACGAGCGTGCGACGCTCGCGTTCAGCCTCCAGGTCGGGGTCCAGATCGCCCTGGGAGAGCTGCTCGACAAGGCGCACGAGGCGCGCGGCAACGATGGGCGGCCGGCGAGCGAGGACCCGGTGATCCGTCAGCGGCTGGCTCAGTTGCTGATCGAGTCCGAGGTGCTGCGGCTCAACGCCTACCGGGGCCTCAGCGCAACGATGCGCACGGGCGTGCCGGGTCCCGAAGGCTCCCTCGGGAAGTGGCACTGGTCGGAGATCAATCAGGCGCTGACGGAGCTGGCGATGCAGATCGAGGGGCCCAGGGCAATGCTCGACAGCGACCGCTGGACCTACCGCTTCCTGCGCGCGCGGGCCAACTCGATCGAAGGCGGCACCACCGAGATCCTCAAGAACATCGTCGCCGAGCGCGTGCTTGGCCTTCCCCGGATGCGGTGACGCGGTGAACTTCGACTTCACCGACGACCAGCAGGCGATCAAGCGCACGGCGCGGGATTTCCTGGCCGCGCGCTACAAGCCCGAGGTCATGCGCGAGCTGGCCGAGGACGAACGCGGGTTCACCGACGAGCAGTGGCGCGAGCTGGTCGACCTCGGGTGGCCTGGCGTGACGATCGCGGAGGAGCACGGCGGACTCGGACTGGGCGCGGTCGAGCTCGTGGTGATCGCCGAGGAGATCGGGTACGCGCTGGCGCCCAACCCGCTTCATTCGGACGTCTCCGCGGCGCTGCTGCTGAGCGCCGCGGGAAGCGAGGAGCAGCAGGCTAAGTGGTTGCCGGCGCTCGCGAGCGGCGAGCTGCGCGGGAGCTTGGCGGTGTGGGACGAGCATGCCGGTTGGGCCCCTGACCGTTCCGAGGTCGAGGCGCGGGACGGCGCGCTGAATGCCACGAAGATCGCGGTGCCCGACGCCGGTTGCGCCGACTTCGTGATCGTGAGCGCGGCCGACGGCGATCACTACCTGGTCGAGTCCGGCGCCGACGGGGTCGAGGTCATCGCCGAACCGGGACTCGATCCGACCCGCAAGCTGTTCCGCGTGAAGTTCTCGGGTGCGACGGCGGCGCCGCTCTCCAGCCACGATCCCGAACGGGTGGCCCAGGCCTACGCGACGATCATCACCGCGCTTGCCGCCGAGAACGTCGGCGTGGCCCAGCGGACGATGGAGATGGCGGTGCAGTACGCCAAGGAGCGCAAGCAGTTCGACCGGCCGATCGGCTCCTACCAGGCGATCTCGCATCGCTGCGCGCAGATGCTGCTCGAGGTCGAGGGAGCGCGGTCGCTGACCTACTGGGCCGCTTGGGCGCTCGATCACGAGCCCCAGACGGCGCTGCGCGCCGCCTCGATGGCCAAGGCCTACGCCGGCGACGCGGGGTTCCGCGTGGCCGCCGCGTCGCTCCAGGTCCACGGCGGGATCGGTTTCACCTGGGAGCACGACCTGCACTACTTCCTCAAGCGCGCCACGGCCAACGCGCACGCGTTCGGCGATGCTCGCTGGCACCGTGACCGGGTCGCGGAGCTAGCGGCGGTCTAGCTCCCGCGACCGGATCGCGCAGCTGGCGGCGTCTAGCTCCGCGTCGAGCGGCGGTCTAGCTCCGGGTCCGTCTCGCCGGGGGTCGCCACGATGTGGTGGGTCGCATCCTCGGCCAGGACCGCGGGGTCGGCGGTCTCGGGCCGCCGGCGGAAGAACTGCGGGAAGAACGGCCACGAGGCGAACATCAGGACGACGCCGAGGATCAGGCCGCCGATGCCGACGAGGATCGGCGTCTGGATGCCGAACAGCGCGTGCGAGTAGTTGTTCCCCGCCGTGTTGTAGTAACTGAACGCCTTGATGCCGACGTAGGCCATCATGATCCCGCCGACGACGGGGATCAGTCCGGCGAGGAAGAAGTTGCGAGCGCTCTTGAACAGATCGCGCCGGAAATAGAAGGCGCACGCCAGTCCGGTGAAGCCGTAGTAGAAAACGACGGCGAAGCCCAGCGCCGAGATCGTGTCCCCGAGCACGTCCTGGTTGGGGTTGAAGGCGAGCAGCGCCACCGTCCACACGATCGACAGGCCGCCCATCAGCAGCGTCGAGAAGGTCGGCGTCAGAAAGCGCGGGTGGACGCGCCCGAAGGCCGACGGGATCGACTTCCAGCGCGCCATCGACAGGGTCGTGCGCGCGGTCGGCAGGATCGTCGTCTGCGTTGAGGCCGAGGCCGAGGTGAGCACGGCGATGATCACCAGTTTGTCGAGCGGCGAGCCGAACACGCCGTGACCGAGCGCGTTGAGGACGTCGGCCGAGTTGCCGGATAGGAACTTCGTGCCGTGGTACGCCTGGGCCGCGGCGGCGACGAGGACATAGATCAGGAGCAGGATCACCGTGGAGACGACCGCCGCCTTGCCCGGTCCGCGATGGCGGTCGCGCGACTCCTCGTTGACGGCGACGCCCGAGTCCCACCCCCAGTAGATGAAGATGCCGAGCAGGACCCCGTCGATCAGGGCACCCCAGCTCAGGTCGAAGGGGTTGAACCACGACGCCGTCACGTGAATCGAGTGGGTCGGGCTGTTGGCGTAGACCTTGATCAGCGCGACGACCGTGAACGCCGCTAGCGTGACGATCTCGAACCCCAGCAGAATCGTCTGGATCCGGGCTGAGAGCTCGATGCCCCGGTAGCAGATCCACGTCATCAGCGCGATCCAGACCACCGCGCCGACGATCAGCCAGAAGTTGCCGGGCGCGCCGGCATTGCCTGAGCGGAACAGCGAGAACGTGTAGTTGCTCGCGATCGCCGCCAGCGACGCCATCACGATGATGTCGGCGAGGAAGATCGCCCAGCCGTTGATCCACCCGAGCTGGGGCCCGAATGTGCGCGTGACCCATGCGAAGGTCGTCCCGGCGTCCGGGTCGGCGAGGTTGAAGAAGCGATAGCCGACGGACACGAACAGGATCGGGATGAACGAGATGATCAGGACCGCCGGCGCGTGCACGCCGATGCCGCCAACCGCGACGATGAAGCCGAGCGTGGCCGCGAGGCTGTAGGCCGGCGCGGTCGACGCGATTGCGATGACGAGGTTCGAGATGTAGCCGAGAGCGTCGGACTTGAGCCCCTTGTTGCCGGGGGCGGTCGGATCTAGAGCGGACGCTCCCGCTGTCTGTGGGACGGTTGTGCTCTCCAAAGCGCGGCCAAAGTTATGCGGATGCTCCCAGCGCCGCAACCCCTCCGTGCATCACAAAGTATTGCTGCATTTATACGAAATGTCCAAGTCGCCTGCCGCTACGGTCCTGCTGGCATGCCCCAAGGCCAGGTGTCAGTAGCGGTGCTCGGCGCCGCGGGAACGATCGCGCCGGCGATCGTCCGCGACCTGGCGCAGTCCGATGAGGTGGCACGGATGACGTTGCTCGACCTCGACGGTGCGCGGGCGCAAGCGGTCGCGAGTGAGCATGGGGGTGGCAAGGCCCTCGCGCGGGCGGCGGACGGACGGCAGACCGACGAGCTGGCCGGCGCCCTGTCCGGTGCGGACGTGCTCGTCAACACCGCCTCCTACCGGATCAATCTCGATGCGATGCGGGCATGCCTGAAGGCCGGGTGCAGCTATCTGGACCTGGGCGGGCTGTACTGGGTGACCGCCCAGCAGCTGCAGCTCGGCGCGGAGTTCGAACGGGACGGGCTCCTGGCGCTGTTGGGGATCGGCTCGAGCCCCGGCAAAACCAATCTGATGGCCGCGCGCGCCGTCGCCGAGCTGGGGAACGGTGGCGGCGAGATCGAGGCGATCGACGTGTTCGCGGCGGGCCGCGATGGCGCGGCCCCCGACGACGGGCGGCTTCGCCCGCCATACGCGATTCAGACGCTGCTCGATGAGCTGACGCTCGCGCCGGTCGTGCTGCGCGATGGTCGTCCGACGGAGATCGAGCCACTGACCGGCGGTGGGCCGGTCGACTTCGGGCCGCCGATCGGCGAGGCCGAGACGATCTACACGCTCCACTCCGAGCTGGCCACGTTCGGCGAGAGCTTCGGCTGCCGGGAGGCGAGCTTCCGGCTGTCGCTGAGTCCGGCGCTGCTGAGCACGCTGAAGGAGCTGACCGGCGCGCCGGCGGAAGAGGTCGCCCGGGCGGCGCGCGAAGCGGCGCCGCAGTCAGCCCAGACCGTCTCGGTTCATCTCGTCAGGGTCTCTGGGGCGTCCGGGCGCACGGCGAGCGTGCGAGCCGAGAGCCCGCCGCATTTCGGTCTCGGCGGCTCGATCGTCTCCACGGCCGCGCCGGCGGCCGCCTCCGTGCGGCTGCTGGCCCGCGGCTCGCTGACGGCGACCGGAGCGCTGCCGCCCGAACGGTGCATCGATCCCGGCGAGATGTTTGCGGAGCTCGAGACCCGGGGCTGCGCGTTCTCCGTCGCAGTGGAATGACGCGAATCTGCGTCTCGCGCCACTAGCCGGCGGCCACGCCGCGCCTTGCCAGCTCGCCTCGAAGCAGCGCCAGATCGGCGTCGACCATCATCCTGATCAGCTCCTCGAAGCTGACCTCCGGCTCCCAGCCGAGGACTCGCTTGGCCTTGCTCGCATCGCCTACGAGGTGCTCGACCTCGGCGGGGCGCATCAGCGACGGATCGATCACCACGCACTCGTCGACCGCGAGCCCCGCGTGGTCGAAGGCAAGCTGCAGGCACTCGCCCACGGAGTGCGAGCTGCCGGTCGCGATCACGTAGTCGTCGGGCTGGTCCTGCTGGAGCATCAGCCACATTGCCCGCACGTAGTCGCCCGCGTAGCCCCAGTCGCGCTCGGCGTCGAGGTTTCCCAACCGCAGCTTGACATCGAGGCCGAGCTTGATCGCCGCCGCATGCCAGGTGATCTTGCGCGTGACGAACTCGAGCCCGCGACGAGGCCCTTCATGGTTGAACAGGATCCCGCTGGTCGCGTGCAGCCCGTAGGACTCGCGGTAGTTGATCGTGATGAAGTGACCGTAGGCCTTGGCCACGCCGTACGGCGAGCGCGGATAGAACGGGGTGGTCTCGGTCTGCGGCGCCTCGCGCACCTTGCCGAACATCTCGCTCGAGGAGGCCTGGTAGAAGCGTGCCTCCGGGCACACCTCGCGCATCGCCTCGAGCAGGCGGGTGACCCCGGTGCCCGTGAACTCGGCGGTCAGCGTCGGCTGGACCCACGACGCCGCCACGTACGACATCGCCGCGAGGTTGTAGATCTCGTGCGGGGTGCAGGCCCGCAGCGTGTCGACCAGCGAGCGCTGGTCCAGCAGGTCGCCCTGGTGCAGCGTGAGCCGATCGCGGATGTGCTCGATCCGCTCGAAGCGCTCGGTCGAGGAACGGCGGACCATGCCGTGAACCTCGTAGCCCCGTTCGAGCAGGAACTCGGCCAGGTGGCTTCCGTCCTGGCCGGTGATGCCAGTGATGAGGGCGCGGCGGACGCTCATGATCGCGCTCCCGCCGGCGCGGCCACCCGCTCTCGCAGCCACGCGACCGTGTCCGCGATCCCCTCGCGCAGATCGATTCGTGCCTCCCAGCCGAGCATCGCTGCGCGCCTTCTCGACCGACGGCCAGCGGCGCACGACGTCGACCGCGAAGCTGGGAAGGTGTTCGAACTGGAGCCTCGCCGGATCGAGCCCGCACGCCTGCCAGATCAGCCGGGCGATGGCGGCCACGGTCAGCTCCTCGGAGGCCGAGATATTGAAGTCCTGGTTCTCGCCGGCGGGTGCCGCCATCGCGGTGACGATACCGTCGGCGATGTCATCGACGTGGGTGAGCGTCCGCGTCTGCTCACCGGAGCCGAAGATCTGAAGCGGATGCTGGCCGGCGAGTGCCTTGGCGATCAGGTCCGGAACCGCATGGGCGATACCCGGCTCCTCGGGGTCGGGCAACTCGCCAGGACCGTAGGCGTTGAACGGACGGCAGATCGTGTAGCGCAGCCCGTGCTGGTCGTGAGCCGCGCGCGTGTACACCTCCCCGGCGAGCTTCGAGAAGCCGTAGGCGGAGCGCGGCGCGGGACAGTCGCGCAGATGTTCCTCGGTGGTCGGATACTCGGTCGCCCGCTCGAACACCATCGAGGAGGACACGTACACGAGCCGCTGCACTTCGCAGTCGATCGCGGCGCCGACGACCCGCCCCGTGAGCGCGTTGTTGACCTCGGTCAGCGTGTAGGGCAGTTTGTGGAAATTGGCGATGCCGCCGACGATCGCCGCCAGGTGAATGACGTGCGAGCAGCCATCGAGCGCCTGCCGTGCCACGTCCCGCTCACGGAGATCCCCCAGCTGGAGCTGGCAGCTTTCTCGCATCCAGTCCGGCGCCGGGCGATGGTCCACCACGCGGACCTCCCAGTCGGGATCGCGCAACAGCCGCCTCACCACCGCGCGGCCGATCATCCCCGTCCCGCCGGTCACCAGCACCCGTCTCATCTGAACTCGCGGAGCTCGCGGGAGACGACGTCGTGCGAGGCGCCGGTGAGCGCCGCCGCCTCGGGGGCATAGACAAACACCTGGCCGGTCCCGAGGGCGTTCCACGGGTCGACCAGCAGGCATTGATCGGATCCCTCGGAGAGGATCTCCCGCAGGCAGTCCGGGCCTTCGAACTCCGGATGGTTGGTGGCCACGATCACGACGTCGGCGCCCCGGACCGCGTCGCCGAGTGACTGAGTGGGGGTGGGAGCGTGCGGATCGCACACCGCCACGTCCGCGAGCTCGCGTTCGAGCAGCCGGATCAGCTTGTGCGAGAGCGAGTCGCGCTCGTCGTCGGTGTCGCGCTTGAAGGTCAGTCCGAGCACCGCGACCTTCTGCGAGGCCAGCGTTCCCAGCCGCCGCTTGACGCCCTCGACCAGGAACAGCGGCACCGCCTCGTTGACGCGTGAGACGGCCAGCAACATGCCGGGGGCGTTCGAGCGCTCCTCGGAGAAAGCGAAGTCCTTGCGCAGGCAGGTGCCTCCGGTCAGCCCGGGCATCGCCATCCCGCCGCGAGGGTAATCGCGGTTGATCAACTCGATCACCTCGAACACGTTGGCGCCGTAGCGGTCGCAGTCCATCATCAACAGGTTGGGCAGCGCGAACGTCGCGTAGCGGAGGATGTTCGTCCAGATCTTCGCGAGCTCAGCCTGGACCGGCGTGGTCCTGACGATCGGGGCGCCGAACGCGCTGAACAGGCTCGCGGCGCGCTCCGTCGAGGCTTCGCCGACGCCGCCGATGATGCACGGCAGCGTGGAGATCTCGGTCAGGAACCGTCCGGCCGCAATCCGCTCCGGAGCGTGGGCGACGAACACATCCTCGCCGATCCGCAGACCGCGGCGCTTCTCGAGGTATCCGGCCACGAACTCCGTCGTCCCCGGCGCGATCGTCGAGCGCAGGATCAGGGCATGACCGCTCCGGAGCAGTGGCAGGAGATCGTCGAGCGCGGCGCGCACCTCGCGCAGGTCGCTCTCCACGTGCGAGAACGAAGGCGTCCCGATCGTGATCACGATGTCGTCCGCCTGCGCCGCGTCCGCCGCGCGGTCCGTCAACTGCAGCCGGCCACTGCGCGAGACCCGATCGAGTAACTCCTGCGCCCCGGCCTCCTGGAACGGCATCCGCACGGCACGGAGCGACTCGAGCACCGCGGGGTCGTGGTCCACGCCGAGCACGCGCAGGCCGCGATCGGCGAAGCACAGCGCCAGCGGCAATCCCACGCGCCCGAGGCCAATGACGGAGACGAAGTGATCGCTCAATGGGGTTCGACGGACTCAGCGGACACGCTGGGCAGAGGTGCGAGCCCGGGTTCGGCAGGATGGCCGCGGATCTCGCCGGCGTACGCCAGGCGGTCGAGCCGGGCGATCTCGCGCTCGCCCTCGATCCGGGCGGGGTGGTCTGGCGGGATCCCTCGGATCAGCGCTCGGATCCGCTCCCTTAGTTGCAGCGCGAAGTGGGGCGTCGAGGCGCCCATCAGCTGGCGCACGTCCTCGACCGTGACCTCGTGGCTCTCGCGCAGGCGATCGGGGTGCTCGGCTTGACTCATTTCTGCGGTACGGCCTCGAGCAGGCTGTCCATCTGTGCTTGGACCGAGACCGAGATCGCGCTCTCGTCACCGATCACCCAGCCGTGGTTGTAGACGGCCGCCGTCGGGCCTTCCTGGGTGTAGCCGGGGGTGGCGTAGTTGAGGAAGAAGTTCAGCACTGCAGTCGGGAGCGTAGACGGATTGTCGACCAGTAACTGCGCCCCGTAGCTTCCACTCGCCGACAGGGGCGCCGCGGCAGCGGCATCGAGCGGCCGATGCTCGTTGAGGAGCACATATCCGTGGCCCGGGCTGCGCATCGCCCAGCCGAAGCTGCCGGGCACATGCGCGCACGGCTGCGCGTAAACGCAGGCCGGATCCCGGTACTCCGCGAACGCGACCGAGCTCGCGACCGGGTCGGCGGCGCTGATTCGCTTGACGCGCCCGTATTTCGAGAGCTGGGTCAGGACGCTGTTGGGAATCACACTCGCAGGGGAGAGCACGTAGATATGGGGCTTCTGATGGGCGAGCAGCGCCTGCCGGGTAGCTGCCGGCACGCTCGAGCCGTTGACGAACAGGACCGGATCTCCGCTCTCGGCCGCCCAACCCGCGGCGGGCATCGCGTAGGACGGGTTGGTGCCGGGGGCGATCACCACGCTGGAGGCAGGGCTCGAGCCCTGGGCGGCGCTGGAGAAACGGTCGATCGCCGCCGCCAGGGCGTACGGATCGCCGCCGGAGATCGTCGCGGCGCGGACTCCCTTGGGCCTCGCCACATCGCCCACGCGAATCACCTGGGCGCCGCCCACCGCGCCCGATCCCGAGGGGCTCAGCTGGTGCAGGGCGTCGGATGTTGCGGCCGGAAGCGAGGAGCTGCCGGACAGCAGCACCGGCGCGCGGATCGGGGGTGCCATCAGCACCGAAGCGGCGATCGCGGCCTGCCAGTCGTCGGTGGGTGCGACCGTGACGACGCTCGGGTGGGTGCCCTGGGCGGAGGACGGATAGACGGCCAGCGCGACCCACGCGGCGTCGGCGATCGGGTCGGCGCCGGCGACCCGGGTCGTGTTCTTGGTGGCGAGTGCCGGGACGCCGAGTTTCGCGGCGGCCTGAGGGGTCTGCAAATGAACGACCGAGACGACGGTCGAGGAGCCCCCGGACAGCCGCGTGCCACCCCCGCAGCCGGCCAAGGCCAGGCACGCGAAGAGGGCTGTGCATGCGGTCGATCGCATCCTGCGGCGGACGTTAGCGGGCGTCGCTCACTCCCCTGACCGGTGCCGCAGGATCTGGTCGCGCTCGCCGAGCCGGTTGGCGCGCCGGAGCTCGGCCTCCCGGAGCCGGCGCTGTTCGCTCGAGGTCCGCGCGATCAGCTCCGGAACCGGGGCCGGTCTTCCCTCGCCGTCCAGCGCGACCATCGTCAGGTAGGCGGTGTTGGTGTGGCGAATCTCTCCCGTGCGGGGATTCTCGGCGTCGACGCGCACGCCGACCTCCATCGAAGTGCGCCAGGCGGCGTTGACGGTGGCGCTGAACGTGACCAGCTCGCCGACGCGGATCGGGTACATGAAGTTCATCCGGTCCATCCCGACGGTGACCACGCGGCAGCGCGAGTGCTTGATCGCCGCCAGCGCGGCCGCCTCGTCGCAGAGCCGCATCACGGTCCCGCCGTGGACGTTGCCGGCGCTGTTGGCGTCCAGCGGCCCCATCCAATGCACGATCTGCCCGCGCGAGTCGGAGGCGGGTTTCGGATCCATGCGCGCGCATGCTATTCCGCGCGGTCGCTACGCTTCAGATGCCTGTCCAGCAACCCGCCAAGGAGGATGCGATGCCGGGCCTTTCCGGGCGCATGTCCACCGTAGTCAAAGCCAAGATCTCAAAACTCCTGGATCGCGCCGAGGATCCGGGCGAGACGCTCGAGTACAGCTACCAGAAGCAGATCGAGCTGCTCCAGAACGTCAAGAAGGGGATCGCCGACGTCGTCACCTCGAAAAAGCGCCTCCAGCTGCAGGAGCAGAAGCTCCAGGGCCAGGTCCTGAAGCTCGATACGCAGGCTCGTCAGGCACTCGCCGCCGGCAACGAGGAACTCGCCCGAACCGCGCTCGAGCGCAAGAACGTCGCGCAGACGGAGTTGCAGTCGCTCGACACCCAGATCACCCAGCTCGAGCAGCAACAGGAGCAGATGACCGCCTCCGAGCAGAAGTTGCGCGCGAAGATCGAGCAGTTCCGCTCCAAGAAGGAGGTCATCAAGGCCCAGTACTCGGCCGCCGAGGCCCAGGTCAGGATCTCCGAGGCGGCGACCGGCGTGGGCGACGAGATGGCCGACGTCGGTCTCGCGATGCAGCGGGCGCTCGACAAGACCGAGAACATGAAGGCGCGCGCCGACGCTGTACAGGAGCTGGAAGCGGCGGGCACGTTCGAGGATCTCACCGCGCTCGGCTCCGGTGACGATGACATCGATCGCCAGCTCAAGGAGCTCTCGAGCACCAGCGAGGTCGACGCGGATCTCGAAAAGATGAAGGCCGAGCTCTCGAGCGGGTCCTCGCAGCCCGCCGGTGAACTCGGTGCCGGGAAGGCTGGGGGTGCTGCCGAAGGGCAGGCGCCGTGATCGTCAGGATCGCCACCGAGGGCCAGTACGACGTGCCCGACGACGATCGGGACACGCTCAACCAGTTGGACAACGAGGCGGCCAACGCGTGTGCGACGACCGATGAGCAGGGGTTTCACGCCGCCTTCGAGCGGTTGCTGGAATTCGTGCGAACCAACGGCAAGCCGGTCCCTGACGACGACCTGCGTGGTTCGGATCTGATCCTGCCGCCGCCCGACGTCTCGCTCGAGGAAGCCAGGGAAGAGTTCAGCGGCGAGGGACTGATCCCGGGCTGACGCGTCAGCGTCCGGAGCTCAGATCGGGATCCCCCACAGGGGAAACCACCGCTCGAGCTCCAGCTCGACGGGAAGCTCGGCCCCGATCTGTGCCTTGCAGCGCAGCTCGCGCTCGGTGTCTCGCTGCTGTGCGCCGGGGGCGGGGACGAACGGGTAGAACGCCCCGCGCTTGTAGTTGTAGATCCAGTACAGCGGACGCTTGTGAGCGTCCTCGAAGGCGAACACCGCGCACAGCACCCGGTCTCCGTAGCCGCCGGCCTCGAGTGCCCCGCTGACGGCGTTGATGCCGACGACGAGGTCGTCGAAGTCGCTGCCGCGGAGCACCAGCCAACGGAACCCATAGCTATCGTCCGAGCTGTCGACCGTGGTTCCGCTGTCCTTGGCGGTGGCCCGGACCACCTCTTCCATCTCGCGGACGATGGACTCGAAATCGGCGGTTGGGAGGGGCTGGAAGACGATCGCGGCGGACCCGCGGGAGGTGATCTCGAGCTCGGTCTCGAGCTTGACGTACGCGGTGCTCATCGCGAACAACCGGTCGGGCGCGGGACCGGCCAGCTTGCGCCGGCCGGTGAGAACGTCGAGGAAGCCCATGGAGGGCGAATTATCGCGCAGGTCTGCGGGCTAAGCCGTGCCCTGCAGCTGCGCCTCGAGCTTCTCCAGCGCCGCGATCCGCGCTTCCAGCGGCGGGTGGGTGGAGAACAGGGTGGCGACCGTCTGCTTGGCCTTGGGCGGGAAGATGTAGAACGCGGCGAGCTCTCCGGAGGCGGCGCGGAGATCCTGCTGGGGGATCCGCTGCATGCCGCCGCTGATCTTGAGCAACGCCGAGATCAGTGCGCTCGGGCGTCCGGTGATGATCGCCGAGCCGCGGTCAGCGGCGAATTCGCGGTAGCGCGAGAGCGCCTGGAGCAGGACGAACGAGACCATGTAGACGAGCGCCGAGACCAGGATCACGACGATCCAGCTCGGCCCGTTGTCATCGTCACTGCCGAACGCGCCCCCGAACCAGAAGCCCATCTGCACGATGAAGGACGCGATCGAGGCGAAGAAGCTCGCGATCGTCATCACCATCACGTCGCGGTTCTGCACGTGGGTCAGTTCGTGCCCGAGGACCGCTTCGAGCTCGGCGTCGTTGAGCAGGTTGAGGATGCCCGTGGTGGCGCATACGGTGGCCGTCTTCGGCGAGCGCCCGATCGCAAATGCGTTCGGCATCGCGGTCTCGGCGATGGCGACCCGCGGCTTGGGCAGATTGGCCTGAATGCACAGCCGCTCGATGATCGCGTGCAAACGCGTGGCCTGGGGGGAATCGGCCGGGCCCACCTCGTGGGCCCCCATCGAGAGCAGCGCGATCTTGTCCGAGGTGAAGTACTGGACCGCGAACAGGGCCGCTGCGATCACCGCCACGGTCACCGCTCCGGCTCCGGCGGCGATCAGGACTCCGATCAGGACCGCGTAGACCAGCCCGAGCAGGAACAGCGTCAGCAACATCCGGGCTTGGAGCCCGGAATCTCGGCCGAATGAGGTTGAGCGTGCCATGTTTGCCTCCAATGTTGGCAGACGGGCTGGCGGGCAAGCGAAGGGTTTCGTAAGTGGCGCGCGCGCCGGGCGTGACCGCGGGGCGCTCGAGTCACCGCACACCGTGGAGCACGACGCGACCCTCCATGACGTGCTTGCGCGGCCCTCTCAGCCGCCGATATCCGGAGCGAGCCGCTCGGTACACGAGCGACTCTTGATGGACGACGTCGATCCTTGCGAAGCCAAGCTCTCGAAGCTTCGAGGTCAGCATCGCCGGGTTGGGCCCCCACCAGTTTGAGGGATCCCCGTCGATCTCATCCCCCGGGTAGTAAGCGATCGCCGGACGCCGCAGGTCGATGAAGTCCGCGTGCGTCTCGATGATGATGCGCTCGCTGGCGACGCTGGCCGCCCGAGCCAGATATGGCCATGGGTCGGGTAGGTGGTACAGCACGCCGAGGAACAGGACCAGGTCGAACATCCCAAGCGTCTCCGGCGCGATGTCCAGCAGATCGATGTCGATGTCCTCGACGGCGGACCCGAGCGCACGTCGAGCCAGGTTGAAGCCTCGCTGCGTTCCCCACCCGTCTGGGCCCCAGGCCGGATCGCGCCAACACGCCGGGTCGAGGGCGACGACGCGCTCGGCGCCCCGTCGCTCGGCCTCGAACGAGAAGAATCCGTCCCAGGCGCCGACGTCGAGCACCGACTTCCCACTCAGAGATGGCGGCAGGTCGAGCCAGCGGAGTTTCCGAGGCGTGTCATCTTCTCCGTGCGTGACAATTCCTCCTCCGAGATCGATCGTGTGGAACCATCGGATCGCCGCCACGTCCCGCGCCAGTTCGCCGCCCGGATCGCGATCGATCATCGGGCCGGATCCTAACCTGTCAACGGACCTCGTTCGGCGACGCGGTTACTGGTCTGCGTGCGCAGCTGACACGCTCCGATCGTGCTGTGGCGCGTGTCCCCGCTCCCACTCGATCGTCCGGCGAAGACCCTCCTCCAGCCTCACCTGCGGCTGCCAACCGGTCAGCGATCGGAGCTTCGAGAAGTCGACCCACTGCCGGTCGATTTCACCCTGCGGCGTGCCGACGCCCATCACCAGCGGCTGCACGCCGGCGCCGACCAGCCGGCAGATCAGCTCGACCACGTGGAGCACGCGGTGCGGTCGGCCGCCGCCCGCATTGAAGGCTTCGCCCATTCCCTCGCCGCGCCCCAGCGCTTCGAGGATCGCCAGGTAGGCCGCCACCGCGTCCTCGACGTACAGGAAGTCGCGCTCCGGCGAGCCGTCGGAGCGCACCACCGGCGGGCGTCCAGCCAGCGCAGCCGACACCGCCTCGGGAACCAGCCGCGAGCCGTTGGTGTCACCGCCGCCGTACAGGTTGGCGAACCGCGTGACCGCCACCGGCAGCTGCCAGGTGTGCCAGTAGGAGCGCGCCAGTAGGTCGGCCGCCGCCTTGGAGACGTCGTACGGGTAGAGCGGCGAGAGCGGAAAATCCTCGCGGTAGGGAAGCTCCGACGAGTGCCCGTAGGCCTTGTCCGACGAGGCCACGACGAGCCGCTCGACGCCGTGGCGCCGGCAGGACTCGAGCAGAAGCCACGTCCCACGGATGTTGGTCTCAAACGTGGACGCCGGCGAGCGGTTGGCGGTCGGGATGATGGTCTGCGCGGCGAGGTGAAACACGTCCTGGATCTCGTACTCGGCGAGAATCCGAGCCACGACCCCGTCAAGGCACACGTCCCCGGGGACGACATTCACGCTCGGCACGAGTCCCATCCCCAGCAGCGCCGAACGCGCCGGCTCGTCGCGGCGCAACACGGTCACGCGGGCGCCGGCCTCGAGCAGCGCCTTGACAAGCCAGCCGCCGAGCAGCCCGTAGGCGCCGGTCACCAGGATCGATCGGTTTGTCAATCCCACAGTTTCCACGGCGCCCGACCGGCGGCCCACAGGTCGTTGAGGATCAGGGCATCCTTGTAGGTGTCCATGCAATCCCAAAACCCGTCGTGCCGAAACGCGTGGAGCTGGCCGGAAGTGGCGAGGTGCGAAAGTGGCTCACGCTCGAGTACGGACCGCTCGTCGAGCAGGTCGATCACCGAGGGCTCGAAGCAGAAGAAGCCGCCGTTGACCCACCGTTCGCTGCGGGGCTTCTCCACGAACCCGTGAACCCGTCCGTCGCCGTCGAGCTCCGCCAGGCCGAACTGGAGCTCCGGGCGCACGACCGTCATCGTCGCGCGGGCGCCGCGTCCATGGTGCTGCGCGAGGAGGGCGTGGAGATCGATATCCGCCACCCCATCGGCATAGGTCGCGCAGAAGCGATCTTCGGCGAGAGCGGCTTTCGCGTGGCGCAGCCGTCCGCCGGTGGGGGTGTCGGGTCCCGTGTCAACGCACTGGATCGCCGCTCCGGCGGGCCAGGCCTCCCCGGCCGCGAACCGTTCGATCAGCTCCCCCTGGTGGCCGGTCAGCAGCAGGAAGCGACGGAATCCCTGGGCGAGATAGATCTGGATCACGTGCCACAGGATCGGCTTGCCGCCGATCTCGACCAGTGGCTTCGGAAGCGACCGCGCGTGCTCCTGTAGCCGCGTGCCGCGGCCGCCACAGAGGATCGCTACGGAGGGCAGCACGGGCGCAATTATCGGTATTCCCCGCCGTCCGAGGGGTACGGCAGGACTCACACTTCGGCGCCGAGCGTCCGCGTGATGAACCGCAGGCTCACCGCCTGCAGCTCCGCGTCGTGCTGGACCGAGCGGTGATGGCCTCCAGGGACCGCGATCAGGCGGCTCTGGGGATGGGTCGCGCACGCCGCCAGCTCGCGAGAATGCTCGACCGGCACCCGCTCATCGCCCTCGGCGTGCAGCAGCAACAGCGGTTTGTCGAGTGCCTGCACCGCCGCGTGGAGATCGTGCGCCGCCAGGAACGCGACGAGTGCGGGGATGTCGGCGTCGAACTGCAGGGTCCCCGAGCGCAGGCCGCGGCGCAGGCCCTCGGCGCTGGCGGGACAGATCGCCACCACCACAGCGGCGTCGGCGTCCCCCGCGGCGACGATCGCCATATATCCGCCCATGCTCGAGCCGCGCAGCGCGATCGGTGCCGCGCGATCGCCGATCGCGGAGCGCAGCAGATTCGCGACCACGGCGACGTCCTCGATCACCCGATCGTCCATCGGTCCAGCGCTCTCGCCATGTCCCCGCTGGTCGACGGCGAGCGCCGCCAACCCGAGCGGGAGGACGGCGCGCGCGAAGTCGTGGTGGCTCTCCTTGCACGATCCGGCGCCGTGCAGGATCACCACGCCCCCGCGGATCGTCGCCGTTCGGTCCGGAATCCACAGGGAGTACGCGAGTCCGGCATGCGATCCGATCTCGGTTGGGAGCACGGGGTTTACCGTCCGCAGGCGCCGCACGGCGGCGATCATCCCATGCCGGGGTGGGCGTGGCATGATCGAGCGCTCGTGACCGCCACGATCACATCGAGCTCGCACGTCTATCCGCTCGGCACGCGCGTCAACGAGCGCGGTCGCCTGGAGATCGGCGGCTGTGACGCGGTCGAGCTGGCGCGAGAGTTCGGCACCCCCGCCTATCTGGTCGCGGAGGACGACCTGCGCGACCGCGCGCGTGCGTTCCTGGAGGCATTGGCAGCTCGTCACGGCGACTACGACGTCTTGTTCGCCTCGAAGGCGTTTCCGTGCACCGCCGTTTATCGGGTGCTGGCCGAGGAGGGTCTCGCCTGCGACGTCGCCTCCGGCGGCGAGCTCGCGCTGGCCCTGCGGGGCGGCTTTGATCCGGCCCGGATCTACTTCCACGGCAACGCCAAGTCGGCGGACGAGCTGCGTCAGGCGCTGGACGCGGGCGTGGGTCACGTGGTGCTCGACTCCTTTGACGAGATCGACCGGCTGGCCGCCATCGCCGAGCAGCGCGGCGTGGCGCAGGAGGTGTTGCTCCGGGTGACGCCGGGGGTCGCCGGAGACACCCACCGTGCGATCTCGACCGGTCAGGCCGATTCCAAGTTCGGGTTCTCGGTCCTCGAGGCCGGCGAAGCGATCGCGCGCCTGGCCGGTGTCCCGCAGCTCGAGCTGGTCGGTCTGCACTTCCACATCGGTTCGCAGCTGTTTGAGCTCGACCCGTTCCGCGAGGCGGTGCGAGCGATCGCAGCGCTGGGCGAGTTCCCCGTCTACAACCTCGGAGGAGGCCTGGCCGTCGCCTACACGGCCACGCAGAACCCTCCGCCGATCGTGGAGTACGTCTCGACGATGGTGCAGGCGGTCCACGATCTGCTCGGGTCCGACAAGCGGCTGCTGCTCGAGCCCGGCCGCGCGCTCGTCGCGAACTCGGCGGTGACGGTGTACACGGTCGAGACCGTCAAGCGCAATGTCTCGACGTGGGTGGCGGTCGACGGTGGCATGTCGGACAACCTGCGCCCGATGCTCTACGGCGCGGTCTACGAGGCGATCATCGCCGACCGGGTGCTCGCGGCGGCGACCGAACGCTGCCAGGTGGCCGGCAAGCACTGCGAGTCGGGCGACGTGATCGTCCGCGACGCCGCGCTGCCCGATCCCGCCCCCGGCGACGTGCTGGCCACGCCGGCCACGGGAGCCTACGGCTACTCGCTGGCCAACAACTACAACCTCGTGCCGCGGCCCCCAGTGATCTTTTGCCGCCGGGGCGAAGCGCGGCTGGTGGTGAGACGCGAGAACTACGCGGACTTGGCCGCCCGTGACGTCTGACGGGCGGTTTCGAGTCGGCCTGCTGGGGCACGGGACCGTGGGGGCGGCGTTCGCGCGGCTGCTGCCCGAGCACGCGGAGCGGATCTCGGTGCTGACCGGCCTGAGGCCGGAACTGTCGGGCGTGCTGACCCGGGGCAGCGGCTCGTTCGAGGAGCTGCTTGCCGGATCGGATCTGATCGTCGAGCTGATCGGCGGGATCGAGCCCGCCCGCGAGTACGTGCTGCGTGCGCTGCGCTCCGGCCGCCATGTGGTGACCGCCAACAAACAGCTGCTCTCTCAGCACGGCGAGGAGCTCTGGGAGACCGCCCGTGAGCAGGGGGTGCAGTTGCGTTTCGAGGGTTCCGTGGCGGGAGTGGTCCCGGTGATCCGGGTGCTCCAGGAGTCGCTCGCGGGCGCCACGATCGACCGGGTGCACGGGATCGTCAACGGCACCACCAACTTCATCCTGACCGAAATGGCCCGGACCGGAATGAGCTTCGAGGAGGCCCTGGCGGAAGCGCAGCGGTTGGGCTACGCGGAAGCCGACCCCGCCGACGATGTCAATGGGCGTGACGCGGCGGCAAAGATGGCGATCCTGGCCCGGCTCGCGTTCGACACGCCGGTCCACCTCGATCAGGTGCGCTACGAGGGGATCGAGCACATCCAGCCGGACGACCTCGAGTACGCGCGCGAGCTCGGACTGGGCCTCAAGCTGATCGGAACCGCGGAGCGGATCGGCAGCGGGTTGTCGGTCCGCGTGCACCCGGCGTTCCTGTACCCAGGCCATCCGCTGGCGTCGGTGAACGGACCGTTCAATGCCGTCACGGTGGAGTCCAGGGCGATAACCGAGATCACGATGTCCGGACCCGGCGCCGGCGGACCGCAGACGGCGAGCGCGGTGCTCGGCGATGTGATCAGCGCGATGATCCCACCCGCCTCGACGCCGCCGACGATGAGCGTGCTGGAGATCGTGCAGGACGTCGTCTCGGCGTTCTACATCCATCTCGAGGTCGCCGACGAACCGGGCGTGCTGGCGCAGGTCGCCCAGGTCCTCGCCGAGCAGGACGTGTCGGTGAAGTCCGTCCTCCAGCGCGGCCTGGGCGAGCAGGCGCGCCTGGTGATGGTCGTGCACCCGGTGGTCGAGGCGCGCTTCGCGGTGGCGATCGAGCGGATCGGCCAGCTCGACGTGCTGCGGGCCCCGCCGCGGGCCATCCGCGTGCTCGAGGAGGAGTTCGGTTAGGGTCCCGCGCTGATGCGGGCCATGCAGATCGTCGAGCTGACGGGGCCGGACACGGGGCTGAAGCTGGTCGACGCGCCCGAGCCCGAGCCATCGCACATGCTCACCCCTGGGCGCGGCGTGGTCGTCGAGGTCCGTGCGGCGGGAGTCTCGTTTCCCGAGGTCCTGCAGACGCGGGGCGAATATCAGGTCAAGCCGCCGCTGCCGTTCGTGCCCGGAAGCGAGGTCGGCGGCGTGGTCCGCTCGGCGTCCGACGGCGCGGCGGTCAAGGCGGGGGACCGAGTCGCCGCGTTCTGCATGCTTGGCGGCTTCGCCGAAGTCGCGGTGGCGCCCGAATTCTTCTGCTTTGCACTGCCCGAGCCGCTCGATTTCGCGCAGGGCGCCGGCCTGGTGCTGAACTATCACACGGCCTACTTCGCGTTGAAGCTTCGCGGGCGGCTGTCCGAGGGGGAGTGGGTGTTGGTTCATGGTGGCGCCGGCGGCGTCGGAACCGCTTCGCTGCAGGTCGCTCGCGGCCTGGGGGCCCGGACGATCGCGGTCGTCTCGAGCGACGAGAAGGAGCGGGTGGCGCGCGAGGCCGGGGCCGCCGAGGTCGTCCGCTCAGGTGGGCCCTGGAAGGACGAGGCTCGCGAGCTCAGCGGCGGCGGCGTGGACCTGGTGCTCGATCCCGTCGGAGGCGACCGGTTCACCGACAGCCTGCGCTCGCTGCGCGAGGGCGGCCGGGTGGTGGTGGTCGGATTCACGGGCGGCTCGATTCCGGAGGTGAGGGTGAACCGGTTGCTGCTCGGCAACACGGAGGTGATCGGCGCCGGCTGGGGGGCGTACGTACTTTCCAAGCCCGACTTGATCACGTCGATCGGCACGGAGCTGGCGCGTCTGATCGACGGCGGAGTCGTGCGACCGGTCGTCGGTGCGCGGTTCCCGCTCGAGCAGGCGGGCGAGGCGCTGAAGCTGATCGATGGACGCGGCGCGACCGGAAAGGTCGTGCTCGACGTGGCGTAGGGGGCGCGCTGAGCGGCGGGCGATTTGTGCGCTCTGACATGCTGCGGCCCATGTCGGGACTGATCGAGCGCTACCGGGAGCGCCTGCCGTTCGCCGCAGCGGACCCGGTCGTGTCGCTCGGCGAGGGCTCGACGCCGCTGGTGCTCGCGCCGCGGCTGTCCGAGCGGGTCGGCGCCGAGGTGTGGCTGAAGTGCGAAGGTGCCAATCCGACCGGGTCATTCAAGGATCGGGGCATGACCTGCGCTGTCTCCGCCGCGGTCCGGGAGGGCGCCACCGTGGTGCTGTGCGCGTCGACCGGAAACACCGCCGCGTCGGCCGCGGCGTATTCGGCGCGCGCGGGCCTGCGCGGCGCGGTGATCGTCCCCGAGGGCAAGATCGCCGCCGGCAAGCTGGCCCAGGCGCTGATGCACGGGGCGCGCGTGGTCGCGCTGCGCGGCAACTTCGATCAGGCGCTCGAGCTGGTGCGGGCGCTCGCGAGCCGGCATCCGGTGTCCCTGGTCAATTCGGTCAACGAGTTCCGCATCGAGGGTCAGAAGACGGCCGCATTCGAGCTGACCGAAGAACTCGAGGGGGAGCTCGACGCGTTGTGCATCCCCGTCGGCAACGCCGGCAACATCACCGCATACTGGAAGGGGTTCAACGAGACCGGGCAGCGGCCGAGGATGCTCGGGTTCCAGGCGGCCGGCGCTGCGCCGTTGGTGCACGGCGCGCCGGTCGAGCACCCCGAGACCGTCGCGAGCGCGATCAGGATCGGTAATCCGGCGCGCTGGGAAGAGGCGATGGACGCGATGATCGCATCGGGCGGCGCCGTCGCCGCGGTCAGCGACGAGGAGATCATCGACGCGTACCGCTTCCTGGCCGCGCACGAGGGAGTCTTCTGCGAGCCGGCGTCGGCGGCCAGCGTTGCCGGGCTGCTCGCCCACGGCGCCCTGGAGGCACGGCGGATCGTGTGTGTGTTGACCGGTCACGGCCTGAAGGATCCGCAGACCGCGCTCGCGCAGCAGGACGAGCCTGGGTCCGTTCGCGCCGGGGAGGCGCGCGGGGGCGCGGTGGTGCCGTGCGAGCCGGAGCTGGCGGCGATCGAGCGGGCGGTGCTGGAGTGACGCTGGAGCGGCGGCGCCTGGTCCGCGTCCCCGCCTCGACCGCCAATCTGGGTCCCGGGTTCGACGTGCTCGCCGCGGCGCTCGCGCTGCACCTCGAGGTCGAGGTGATCGAAACGGGCAGCTTCGCGGTCCTCACCGAGCTCGAGCTGCCCCGCGACCGCGGCAACCTGCTCGTACAGGCGTTCGAGCGGCTCCACCCGGCCGACGACTTCGAGTTTCGGATCGCGTCGAAGATCCCGCTGTCGGGCGGACTCGGGTCAAGCGCCGCGGCGGTCGTGGCCGGCCTGCTGGCGGCCGATCACATCTTCGAGCTCGACGCCGACGTGCGCTCGCTGGCCGTCGAGCTCGAGGGCCATCCGGACAACGTCGCGGCGGCGCTCGAGGGCGGCTTCGTCATCTGTGATCAGGCTGTGGTCCACCGCTTCGAACCGCCGATGGGGCTCGAGGCGATTCTCGTGGTCCCCGACGAGCCCGTGGAGACCGAGGCTGGACGGGCGGCGCTGCCCGCCACCGTGCCGATCGCCGACGCGGCGTTCAACCTCGCGCACGTCGCGATGCTGATCCGCGGTCTCTCGGTTGCCGACTGGGACCTGATCTCCGAAGGCCTCCAGGATCGCCTGCACCAGCCCCACCGCGCCCATCTCTATCCGCGCTCGGCCGAGCTACTGGCGCGGGCGCGCGAAACGGGTGCGCTCGGCGCGACGATCTCCGGCGCCGGACCGGCGGTGCTCGTGTGGTGCCACTACGAGCAGACCGGCGGGGTGATGGACGGGCTCATCCGGCGGACGGAGGGGTGGGCAAAGGTGATCCGGGCTCCGTTTGAGACCCAGGGCGCGGACGTGCGAAGCCTGTAGCGCTGCGTCTAGGAGACGCCGGCCTGCGACTCGCTCAGCAGGGGAGCGAGTCGCTGGCGGGCGTGGTCCATCCCCAGGCGCCGAAGCAGCTCGTCGGCGACGGTCAGGTAGTCGGCGCCAAGATCGGGCCGATAGTCGAGGATCGAGATCGCGCGTTCGGCGGATTCGGCGTACGCGATCGAGGCGCGGATGGTGTTGTCGAGCAGCTTCTCGCCGAAGTGCTCGCGGAGCGAGTCGAATGCCTCGCGTGAGTGTCGCGTTCGCATGTCGGCGATGTTCAGGACGATCCCGAGCCACTCGAGGTCAGGGTTGAGGCTCTCGCGGGCGAGCTCGATCACCTCGAGCGCCTGCTCGACACCCTGCAGGGCGAAGTACTGGGCCTCGGCCGAGAGCAGCGCATAGTCCGACGCCACGAGCGCGTTGACGGTCAACAATCCCAGCGCCGGAGGACAGTCGATCAAGATCAGGTCGTAGTCCGAGCGAAGCTCCCTGAGGGCCCGCTTGAGGGTCAGCTCGCGACCCATCTTGCCGCCGAGCATCAGCTCCGCCTCGGCGAGCCCGAGGTTGGCCGGAATGATGCCGTCGTGGACCGCGTCGCGGGACTTCGCACGTCCGGCCAGGACATCGCCGATCGTGGGTGAAGCGTCGGGATCGACGTCGAGATAGTCAGACAGGTTGCCCTGGGGATCGAGATCGAGCGCGAGCACGCTCAATCCAAGCCGTCGGAAGACGTCGGTGAGAGTCCTCACCGCGGTCGTCTTGCCGGTGCCGCCCTTCTGCGAAAGGACTGCGATCGTCGCCATTCGCGGCGCCACTATAGAGCGGTTGCCTCGGCCGGCTCGGGTGGGCGGCTATTAGCCTTCAGGTTGCTTGCGGACTGGTCGAGCCGCGCTCCGCACTGTGGCTGTAGCGCATCCCCGAGATCGCGGGCACGTCCACGAAGTGCAGATGGTGGCGTCCGATCACGATCTCATCACCGTCGGCCAGCGTGCTCCACTCGACCCGCTCACCGTTGACGAACACGCCGTTGAGGCTTCGATCGTCGAGCACCCGTAGCCCGTCCGGCTGACGGACGATCAGCGCGTGGCGTCGAGATACGGTCGGATCGTCGAAGCGGATGTCGGCGGCGAGGCTGCGGCCGATCCGCGTCCACTCGCGCTGGAGCGTGAAGGCGAGGATCTCACCGTCTCCCGAGCGGTAGGCGATGTACTGCCCCGGCTCATCCAACCCGTCCCGAAGCTCTTCCAGCCAGACCTGGTCCTCAACGTCTGAGCTCATGTCGACTACCGTCGTCTGCGCAGTCGTGAACAGTGACGCCCGGACAAACTCCCGGCCCCCGCAGTTCGGGCACGTGGGCAGCTCGTCCACGGCGTCGAGGGAGACTGGGTACTCACAGTCCGTGCATCGGAAGGTTCCGGTCCCCGCAACGTTGCCCGACATCCAAGCTTTCATGGGGCACAACTCTCCTTCTAACGGGATGCAGACTTCTCGCCGAGCCGTCTAAACGGACCGCATCATCATAGCCGGTGCGTCAAAGCGGTCCTAAAGCATTTTCAACAAACGTTCGGGGTTGAGAGCCCAAATTGCGGCGGAAAAGAACTCTCGTTCTACCCGCTCCAGAAACAGGAAAAACGGAGAATACCAGGGGTTCACGAGCTGCCGGAACCGGTCCTGGTGGCGAGCTGAAGGAACCGCGCCAAAACCGCCGAAACACCGGTCATGGATGGCTCGGCGTGTGAAGAAATGAACGACCTCGGGCTGGCGCTGCTTCGCCGTGGCGTCGACGAGCTGTCCGCCGAGCGCGAGCGGTGCGCCAGCTGCCACCGCACGCCCTTGATCGGAGAGCGCGTCTACAGCTACAGCTCCGGCGCGCTCTTGTGCGAGCTCTGCAAGGCTGACCGGGGCGAGGCGCCGCAGTGGTCGCGGCTCGTGCACGGCCCCGAGTTCGGGCACACGATGCGGATCACCGCTCCGCGCGCCGCAGCCTGAGCACGTTCCGCTCTCGGCAGTCCCGCGGCCATAAAATCCCCGCCGTGGATCCGATCACCGTCTCGACAACGATCTCCAGGCCGCGCGAGGAGGTGTTCGAATATCTGGCGGACATCGCCAACCACGCCGAGTTCACCGATCATTACCTGGTCGACTGGCACCTCACGCGCGAGGATCCCTACGGGAAGGGGGCCGGCGCTCGATTCCGGGTCAAGGCGCCGCTGAGCCGTTTCTCCTGGGCGGACATGACGCTCGCCGACCTGCAGCCGCCATTCCGGATCGTCGAGCACGGCAGGGGCGGCAAGTTCAACCGGATCCGGATGCTCTCGACCTACACGCTGTCGCCCGGCCCGAGCGGGACCACGAAGGTCGAGTACACGCTCGAGACCGAGCCGGTGATGCTCTCCGACAAGCTGATGGAATCGTTCGGAGGTCGCTCCTGGAACAAGCGCCAGGCGGCCAAGGCGATGCGTCGACTCCGCACGATTCTCGAGGAAGGACGGGACCGCGGCCGCCGTGCCACGGTCGCCGCTCGGTGAGTCGGTGGCGGATAGACTCCCGCGCGCTGTGAGTGCCCGTGTCCTCGCTACGAGCGCCCGTCGGCTTCGCTTCTTCGCCTGCGCCGTGCTGATCGCCGTCGGCCTCGCCGCGTGCGGCAAGCTCTCACATCCGACCGCCGTCGACAGCGAGGGCGAGTACGTCGACGCCGGGCCGATCACCTACCAGGTTCAGGTCTCGCGACAGCTGAACCCGTACGCCGCCGATGATCGGCAGTTCCTCGCCGGGGCGTCCTCGCCGACTCCCTCGGCCTCTCAGGAGTGGTTTGGGATATGGCTGTGGGCCAAGAACCAGACCCACAAGGACGCGACCACGACCGACTCGTTCGACATCGTCGACACGCAGGGCAACAAGTACTACCCGATCCCGATCAACACGCGCGTCAATCCGTTTGCCTGGACCGCGCAGACGCTGGCCCCCAGCGCGACCGAGCCGATCCCCAGTACCGCGAGCTTCTACGTGCCTTCGCAGGGCGGACTGGTGCTGTTCAAGCTGAACGAGACGGTCTACTCCAACCGCCCGCTGACGCTGCAGATCTACGCCCCCGGCCAGACGACGCCGTCCACGGTCTCGTTGGACCTGTGACGGACGAGGAACGGTGGCGAGACAGCGACCCGCCTCCGCGCGGGCCATCAACACCGCCCAGCATGCGCTTCGACCCGCTCTCGACCGGGCTCGGCGTATTCGCGGCCGTGGCGATCCCGATCGTGGTCGTCGGCTACACGCGACCGGCCGGCCCGAACACGACGATCATCGTGGTGGGGGTGCTGGTCGGGCTGGTGGCCGGCTTCCTGGCCGGACTGTGGGTTGCTCGCCGCGGCGGCGTGGTCTGGCGGGGACCGCGGCTGTAGGGCTGCTGCTCGCCGCCTTGGGTGCAGCGTCGGCCGGGCCTGCGCGAGCCGGGTGGAGCCGCCCGGTCAGGCTCGCGCCGCCGGTGGCGCTGGACATCGCGGGGCCGCAAGTCGCATTCTCGCCCGGCGGGGTGGCGGGCATCGGATTTGCCGTCCAGGACCAGGACAGCCTCGCTGGAGCCACCGCGTTCGCGGCGGTGCGCAGCGCATCCGGGAGGCTCTCGGCGCCAAGCCAGATACCTGGCTCACAACAGGTGCTTGGGCTCGCGTGGGCGGGTCGCACGCTCGAGCTGCTGGCCGGCGAGAGTCCTGCTGGGCAGTCGTGCTGCAGCGCGGCCGACGTGATCGGCATCGGTGCCGGCGCGCGCTTCGGTCCGGACCGTCAGCTCGTCAGCGGTC
Organism: uncultured Solirubrobacterales bacterium; assembly: GCA_963767695.1. Lineage (GTDB taxonomy): Bacteria > Actinomycetota > Thermoleophilia > Solirubrobacterales > Solirubrobacteraceae > Palsa-465. Next base: position 156,894 of record CAVYFE010000020.1, on the reverse strand, counting down.
TGGCGGGCACGACCGCGGGGGAGCTCGTGGGGGTGGGAGGGCGGACGCTCGCGGCGATCGCGACCGAGCGTGGCGTATGGGTCTCGCAGTCGAGCGGCTCGGGTCGATGGGGCCCGGCCAGTGCGCTGGCCGGCACGCGCGCACAGCCCGAGACGCTCTCCGCGATCGCGCTGCCGAAGGGCCAGACGGCGGTGGCATGGGTGGGGGGGAACTCGAGTGAGGTGGGATCCCGGAGCGTTTTCATCGCCACCGGAAGCTCGACACGCGCGCCGCGGCGCGCCCACACCGCGATCACCGTGGGCCCGGGCGACGGCATCGATGAGATGGCGATCGTGCCGGGACCGGCGGGCGCGACGGTGGCGTGGATCGAGAGCTGGTACGACGGCCGCGGCAACTACCACTCCGAGGTCGTCGAAGCCGATCTGGCTCACCCGCAGCGGACCACCTCATTTCCGATCGCGGGCACGATTGCCTCGGCTCTGACGTTCGCCGGCGACGCTCACGGCGATCAGGTGCTCGGCTGGAAGACCTGCACCTGGAGCGCGAACTGCTCGATGCGCGCCGCGATCCGATCCGCCGGCAGGTCCTTCGGCCGTCCCCAGCAGCTTGGGTCGATCGACGCCGCCGAGGCACCCGCAGTGGCAGTGTCCTCTGCCGGCGCAGCGCTGATGGGCTGGATTGATCGCGGTCACGTGCTGGCGCGGGCCCTGCCACCGCACGCCACGCGCTTCTCCGCCACTTACGAAGTGTCGGCGACCAACTACGCCGCCAACCTTGCGCTGACGTTCGGCCCTGCCAATGCGGCGCTGGCGGCGTGGTCGCAGGGCACGTTTGCGCCGGACGTGGTCGGCGCCGTGTACCGGCGCTGAGCGCGCTTCGCGCCGGCGCGGGCCATCAGAGCTTGGCCCGCAGCGCGGCGAGCAGCACGTCGTGAACGGCCGGGGCTGCCGTGGCGCCGCCCGCGCCCTGCTCGGGGAACAGCGCCCCGACGACGATCTCCGGGCGGCCGACCGGCGCATAGCCGACGAACCAGGCGTCGGTGTTCTTCGGGTCATTGGAGGTGGCGGTGTCGCCGAGTTCGGCGGTCCCGGTCTTGCCGGCGACGGTCACCCCCGGGATCTGGGCGCTCGTGCCCGTGCCGAACTGAACGACCGCGACCATCATCTCCTGCACCAGGTGCGCCACGTGCGGGCCGGTCACGCGGACGAACTGCGGACGCTGGTCAGCCAGCACGGTCGGGATCGGCCGCCGGCCCCCCATCGCGATCGTCGCCGCGACGTCGCTCATCTCGAGGGCGCTGGCCTGGACCTTTCCCTGGCCGATCGCCGATGAGCCGACCGCGAGCGCATCGCCGATCGAGGCGGCGGAGGGAATCGTGCTCTCGGCGGCGCCCGGGATCGACGCCGGCTGGTTGAAGCCGAACCGCTCGGCGGTGGCGACGAGGCGCTGGCCTCCCAGCTTCGCGCCCAGCGGCGCGAACACCGAGTTGCACGAGACCGCGAACGCGTTCAAGAACGTCCCGCCACACGCCTCACCGCCGGCGTTGTTGAGGGTGAAGCCCTCGATCGTCGCGCTGGTCTGGATCGGGAAGGAATCGCTCAACTTGACGATCCCGGCCTGGAGCGCGGCCGTCGAGGTGATGATCTTCATCGTCGAGCCCGGGGGCTGGACCGCCGAGAAGGCCACGCCACTCAGCGCCAGCACGGCCCCGGTGCGGGGGTCCATGGCAGCGATCCCGGCGAACCGTCCCGCCTGCGCCGCGATCGCGGCACGCTCGATCGTCGGGTTGATCGTCGTGGTGACGGTGCGTCCGGCGATCGGCTCCGTGCGAGACAGGACACGGGGCCCCGCCAGCAGCGTCCCCCCGGGCGTGCCGGCGAGCTGGTCTTGAAAGATGTACTCGAGTCCGTCGAGCCCGACCTTGGCCGTCCGGGGATAGCCTTCGGCGGCGTACTGGGCCGCGTCACCGGCGGGGATCGGGCCGAGGACTCCGACGATCTGCGAGGCCACGTCGGGAATCGGGGAGCTCCGGTCAGGACCCTGGGCGAGCGGGGTGCCGTCGCTGGCGAGCAGCGTCCCCCGCGGCGGGAGCACGGTCCGCCGGGTCAGTCTCTCGCCCCGGTGCAGGCCGGGAAACAGGAGCATTCCGGAGAAGCGGATCGACGCACCGGAGCCGCTGCCGACGAGAGGCACGTCGAGCGTCTCGGGCAGGATCCCGAACAGCCGCGTGTGCGCCTGCATCCGGACCGGGATCACGTCGCCGACCCGCGCTCCGATGTGGTTCCAGGTGACCGAGGTGAGCGTCGCGATCGCCGCGGCCGCCCGGTAGGCGGCCGCGAATCCCGATTCCGAGATGCGCCGGCGAGAAACGTGATTCAGCAGCGCGTACATGCGCGGGTAGTCGTGGTGCGTCCAGGCGGTCACGTACTCCGAGACCAGGTGGCGCTCGGCCCGCCCCGGACCGGTGGCGACGACGACGCCCACGGCGAACGCCGCGAGGGCGATCGCGAGGAGCGGCACGGTGCGCGTCAGCAGCCGCCGCCGCCTCCGTCTGAATCGTCCGGAGCGCGATCCGCTGCCCGCAACGATTGCGCCTGCGTGTGCCACCTCAGCGCTGAACGGTAGAAGATGGGTCGGGTATCACTTCAATCGGTGGAGGACAAGCGGCAAGTCGGGTGCCGAGGCGTGGCTAATCTCCACTTCGGTGACCGGTATCGACTGGCTGATCGTCGTCTTCACGGCGCTGCTCGCCCTCTACGGCTACGTGCAGGGCTTCATCGTCGGCATGCTGTCGCTGCTCGGCTTCGCCGTCGGCGCGTTCATCGGGACGCGCGTCGGTCCGCTGCTGCTGCCGGGTGGCTCGCACTCCGAATACGCGCCCCTGTTCGGGCTGCTGGGCGCGCTGCTGGCCGGTGGGATGCTCGCCAGCGGCTTCGAGGGAGTAGGCGTCCATGCCCGCGGCGCCCTGCGGCTGCCTGGGTTGCGCACGATCGATGGGGTGCTCGGCGCGGTGCTGACGGCGTGCGTCGGACTGGGCATCGCGTGGATCATCGGCGCCGTTGCGCTCGATGCGTCGGGCTCGACGCCGTTGCGCAGGGACATTCAGCAGTCGGCGATCTTGACTGAGCTGAACCAGCTGCTGCCGCCCACGGGCGGGCTCCTGCACGCGCTGGCTCGCTTTGATCCGCTGCCTTCCGTCCGCGGACCGGTGGCCGACGTGCCGCGGCCCAACGCGGGGGTCCTCAGGACGAGCGGCGTGGCCGCGGCGAAGGACAGCGTGGTCCGCATCATCGGAACCGCGTGTGGCCTCGGGATCGAGGGCAGCGGCTGGGTGGCCGCGCCCGGCGTGGTCGTGACCAACGCCCACGTGGTCGCCGGGGAGAGCGACACCACGGTGCAGCTCGACGGCCATCCCCCCAATCTCGCCGCCCACGCGATCGCGTTCGATCCGCACGACGACATCGCGGTCCTTCGCGTCCCGGGCCTCTCGGCCCGGCCGCTGACGCTGGCCTCAAATCCGCCGCCGGGCGTCGCGGCAGCGATCCTCGGGTTCCCCCTGGACGGCCCGTTCGACGCCGAGCCGGGGCGCATCGGCAGCACCCAAACGGTCAACACCGAGGACGCCTACGGCAACGGACCGATCGTCAGGAGCATCACCTCGTTGCGAGGCCTCGTCCGGCCCGGAAACTCAGGCGGCCCGATGGTGCAGGCAAACGGCCAGGTCGCCGCCACCGTGTTCGCCGCGATCACCGGAGGCGCCGCGCGGCGGCCCGGAGGGTTCGCGGTACCGAACGCGCTGGTCCGGGCCCAGCTGTTGGTGGCGCTGGCGCGGGATCACTCCGTGGTGACCGGTCCGTGCGCCGGATGAGCGTCCGCCAAACCACCCCCCCTTAAACCAAATCCCGCCCCTTAAACGCCAAAGGGCGGGCGATGGTCTGCACATCGCCCGCCCGTAGGCGTTAGCGCCCCCGGGCGCCCGTAGGCGTCACCCCCTAACGTCCTCGGCCATTTGGTGCACCTGCTCCAGCCCCAGCGCCCCGAGGAGCTGTGGATGATGGTGCGCGAGGTGGCGTTGAGTCGCTTCGAATAGCTCCTCCGGTGAATGGCCCGCGAGTTGCGCCCCGCACTCGCAGTAGGCGATCCTTCGGTGACCGTTGTCGATGGCGGTCATTTGGCTGCGGTTCTGTCGACTCTGCTCCTCGGGTCGCGCCCCGCCGAGGACATCTGCGTGTGTGACCCCGTTCTCCACCGTCGACAGGATGCAGCGTGCCCGTTGTCGATACGTTTCCAGATCGTTGCCGGTCGCAGCACCCGCCAAGGAGAGAACTCGAATCCAGCTGTGCGGACGGCTGTCGGTGGAGATCGACGGCGCGCAGCTGGCGGACGGTCTGCGCGGCAAGCAGGTGCCGCTGCTGCTCGCCTACCTGCTGCTCAATCGAGCCCGGCACGTCGGGCGCGAAGAGCTGATCGGCGCGCTGTGGCCCGACCGCGCCCCGGTCTCTCAGGACGCGGCGCTGCGCACGCTGCTCTCGAGGCTGCGCTCCGCCCTCGGCGCCGAGGCGCTGGCTGGGCGCGACGAGCTGATCCTCAACCTGCCGGCGCCGGTGTGGATCGACCTCGAAGCCGCCTCGATCGAGGTCGAGCGCGCACGGCAGGCGCTCGGCGCGGCGGACGCCCGCGGTTCCTGGGCCCTGGCCCAGGTCCCCTTGAACATCGCCGGACGCGGACTGCTCCCCGGCGCGCAGGCCTGGTGGCTGGAGCCCCGCCGGCGTGAGCTCGAAGACGTGAGATTGCAGGCGCTCGAGATCGTCGGCCGCTCCAGCCTGATGATGGGGGGCGCCCAGCTCGCCTCCGCCGAGCGCGCGGCCCGCGGCCTGATTGACGCCGAGCCGTATCGCGAATCGGGCTACGTCCTGCTGATGGACGCGCTCGAAGCAGAAGGGAACATCGCCGAGGCGCTGCGCGTCTTCGACGGCCTCCGGACCCTCCTCCGGGAGGAGCTCGGCACCTCTCCCTCGCCCGACGCGATGGCCGTCTACGAGCGTCTGCTGCGCCCCGGTAGCCGACCCGGCGGCGATGAGGACGCGATTCACCGCGGCCAGGTCCCGATCGAGCTTCCCGGGGAGCTGGTCCTCGGCGCCGCGGCGCCGCTGATCGGGCGCAAGCGCGAGCTCGAGGAATTGGGGCGCCTATGGTCAGCGGCGCGAGCGCGGCAGGGGATCGGCCGAGACGACACCGGCAGGGTCGTGCTGCTGGCGGGAGACCCGGGAATCGGCAAGACTCGCCTGGTGGCGGAGATCGCCCGCGCCGCCTATGACGCGGGGGCGTTCGTGCTGGCCGGTCGCTCGCCCGAGGAGGCGCTGGTTCCCTATCAGCCGTTCCTCGAGGCGCTGCGCCACTACGTCCTGAACGTCCCGTTCTCGGAGCTGCGCGCGACGGCCCGGGAATACGGAGCCGAGCTGGGCCGGCTGATCCCCGAGCTGCGCCGCCGCGCCCCCGACCTGCCTCCACCCGTGTCGGCCGAGCCCGAGACCGAGCGCTACCGGTTGTTCGAGGCGGTCGTGGGGCTGCTCGACGAGATGTCCGTGCGCGCTCCGGTGATGCTGGTGCTCGACGACCTCCAGTGGGCGGATCGACCGACGCTGCTGCTGCTCCGTCACCTCGCCCGGGCGCCGCACCCGGCACGACTGTTGATCCTGGGGGCCTATCGGGCCACCGAGGCGACGATCGACGGGTTCGGCGACGCGCTCGCGGAACTGCGCCGCGAGCGGCTCGTCACCCAGCTCGACATCGGTGGCCTGGCCGAGCACGAGACCGCCGAGCTCGTCCACGTGAGCACGGGAATGATGCCGTCGCGATCGTTCTCGCACGCCCTGCACGCCGAGACCGAAGGCAACCCGTTCTTCGTCGAGGAGATCGTCCGCCACCTGGCCGAGGCGGGAGTGCGGACCGATCTCGCCAGCGCCCACGAGCTCGAGCGGTTCGGGCTGCCCGAGGGCGTCAAGGATGTGCTCGCCCGGCGGCTGGATCGACTCGACGCCAAGGCGATCGAGTGGCTCCGCGTCGCCGCGGTCATCGGCCGCGACGTCGACGAGACCCTGCTCGAGCGGGTGGTCTCGCTCGACGAGGATGACTTCTTGAACGCGCTCGACGAGGCTCTGGCGGCGGGGCTGGTCGTCGAAGCGCCGTTTCGACGCGGCTACTACAGCTTCTCGCACGCGCTGATCCGGGAGACTCTCTACGAGGGGATGTCGGTGCCACGCCGCGCGAGGATTCACCGCCGTGTCGGGGAGGCGCTGGAGGAGCAGGGCGCCGAGCGCAACCTGACCGCGCTGGCGCTGCACTTCACCCGCGCCGCAGGTTCCCAGGACGCCGAGAAGGCGATCGAGTACGCCTGCCGCGCCGGCGAGCAGGCGACGGAGATGCTCGCCCACGAAGAAGCCGCAGGCCATTACGCGCGGGCGCTGGAGGTTCAGGAGCGGTTCTCTCCGGAAGGGGCGATCCGGCGCTGCGAGCTGCTGCTGGACCTCGGCGAAGCGCGGATCCGGGCGGGCGAGCGCCCGCTGGCCTGGGAGGCGTTCCGGGAAGCCGCCGCGCTGGCCGCTCGGCTGGGGGACAGTGAGCGCCTCGCGCGGGCGGCGATCGGCGCCTCGCGGCGGTACATCCAGCCGCCAGGGGTGGTCGACGAGGAGCTGATCGGGCTGCTCGAACAGGCGCTCGATCTGACCCCCCGCGACGATGCCGCCGTGCGCGTGCGGCTGCTGACGAGGCTGTGCGGCGCGCTCTACTACTCCCCGCGGAGGGCGGAGATGCGCACGCTCGCCGCGGAGGCGACCGCGCTCGCGGTGCAGCTGGGATCGGCCGAGCCGCGCGCGATGGCCGCCGCGGCACGGCGCCGCGCCTTCTGGGGGCCCGCGTACCTCGAGCAACGATTGTCGGACTCGACGGAACTGTTGACGCTGGCCCGCGAGGCAGGGGATCTCGAGCTCGAGCTGCAAGGTCACGCATGGCTGGTCGTGGATCTACTCGAGCACGGCTACTGGGGGGCGGTCGACGCTCAGATCGAGGCCTTCAGCGCCGGCGCCGAGCGGTTGCGCCAGCCCCTGTACCTGTGGAACGCGGCTGTCTGGCTGGCGATGCGGGCGTTGCTCGACGGCCGCCTGGAAGAAGCCGACCGGCTGGCCGGCGAGGCGCTGGCCATCGGCTCGCACGCGGACACCGTGACCGCGCCCCAGTACTACGCGATCCAGCTCTTGGCGATCCGGCAGCAGCAGCGGCGGATGGCCGAGCTCGAGCAGCCTGCCAGGGATATGGTGCAAGCCAATCCACGCCGTCCCGCCTGGCGAGCAGCACTCGCCGCGCTGCTGTTCGACACCGGGCGCCAGGACGAGGCGCGTCGGGAGATCGATGCGGTCGCCGCCCAGGGCTTCAAGGACATTCCCGAGGATGGAGACTGGCTGATCGCGATCACGCTGCTGGCCGACACCTGCGCGGACCTCGAGGACAGCGCGCGTGCGGCGGAGCTGTACGAGCTGCTGCTCCCCTACCGCGAGGTCAACGTGGTGATCGGCCTGGCCGCGGTCTGCTTGGGGTCGGCCGCTCGCTACCTGGGCCGCCTGGCGGCGGTCACGGGCCGCACCGAGGAGGCGCGCGAGCACTTCGAGCGGGCGCTGGTGGCAAACGCCGCGCTGAAGGCTCCAGTGTGCCTGGCGCACACCCAGATCGACTACGCACGCGCGCTCGGTCCTTCTGGCTCCGGCCGAGCCACGGAGCTGATCGAGGCGGCCGAGCGGACGGCCATGACGCTGGCGTTGCCGAAGGTGGCGTGGCGGCTGGCCCAGCATCCAGCTCATTGAGGCCAGGCGGCACTTGCACCGGGCGCTACCCTCGGCGGACTCGTGTCCAAGACGCTCGTGATAGCCGAGAAGCCCTCCGTCGGACGTGACCTCGCGCGCGTGCTGCCGGGGGCGTTCACCAAGCACGAGGGATATCTGGAGGGGCCGGAGCACATCGTCAGCTGGGCCGTCGGTCACCTGGTGGCGCTCGCCGATCCCGACGAATACGACGATCGCTTCAAGAAATGGCGGATGGCCGATCTCCCGATCGTGCCGGAGCGCTTCAAGCTGGTGGTTCGCGACGAGCGCTCCAAGAAGCAGATGAACGTGGTCAAGCGGCTGCTCGCGCGCGACGACCTCGACGCGGTCGTGAACGCGTGCGACGCGGGGCGCGAGGGGGAGCTGATCTTCGCCTACCTGTACGAGAAGGCGGGGTCCGAGAAGCCGGTCAGGCGGCTGTGGCTGAACTCGATGACGACCGAGGCGATCAGGGACGCGTTCGCGCGACTGCGACCGCGCTCGGAGCTGGCCTCGCTCGAGGCGGCCGCCCGGTCGCGCTCGGAGGCGGACTGGATTGTGGGCATGAACGCCACCCGTGCGGCGACGATCCGGTTGCGCTCGTCGTTTGACGGCGCGGTCTCGCTGGGACGCGTGCAGACGCCGACGCTGGCGATCCTCGCGCGCCGTGAGCAGGAAATCCGGGACTTCAAGGCCGAGCCGTACTGGGTCGTGGACGCGCAGTTCGACCCGCTCGAGAACGGCCCGCGCCCGTATGAGGGCCGCTATCACGCCGGCGCCAACCCGCGCGTGGCCAGCGCCGATGCGGCCCGGGCCGTGGTCGAGGACTGTCAGGGGCGGGCGGGGGAGATCACCAAGCTCGAGAAGTCAGAGCGCAAGGAGCGTGCGCCGCTGCTCTATGACCTCACCTCCCTGCAGCGCGACGCGAACTCCCGCTTCGGGTTCTCCGCCCGGCGAACGCTGGCCGCTGCCCAGCGGCTGTACGAGGAGCACAAGGCGCTGACCTATCCGCGCACCAACTCCCGCTTCCTGACGCGCGACATGATCCCCGAGATCAAGCCGATCGCGAGGCTGGTCGGCGGCCAGCCGGAATACGCCCAGGCGTCGAAGTACGTCCTCGGCCTCGACGTGCTGCCGCTGGGCCGGGTCGTCAACGACGAGAAGGTGACCGACCACCACGCGATCATCCCCACCCGCGCCGAGCGCCACCCGGTCGAGAAGATGAGCCAGGACGACCAGCGGATCTATGACCTCGTGGTCAAGCGGTTTCTGGCGATCTTCCATCCCGACGCCGTGTTCGAGAACACGCGCGTGGAGACGACCGTTGCCGCGCACGTGTTCCGGACCCGCGGCAAGCTGATGCTGGTGCCGGGGTGGCGGGCGGTCTACGGGGAGGCGGCCGACAGCGATGCCGGCGCCCGCACGGACGAGGACGAAGGGCGTGAGCAGCAGCTGCCCAAGCTCGAGCAGGGAGAGGCAGTCGCGGTCAAGGAGATCTCCTCCGAGGAGAAGGAGACCAAGCCGCCGCGGCGTTACACCGAAGGCTCGCTGCTGGCCGCGATGGAGACCGCGGGAAAGCTCGTCGACGAGGAGGAACTGCGCGAGGCGATGAAGGACTCCGGGATCGGCACCCCGGCCACCCGGGCGGCGATCATCGAGCGGCTGCTCCAGGTTGGCTACATCGAACGCGACGGCCGGGCCCTGGTGGTGACGGAAAAGGGCCTGAACGTGATCCGCCTGCTCGGCCAGCACCCGCTCACCTCACCCGGTCTCACCGGGGACTGGGAGCACCGGCTGGCGAACATCGAGACCGGATCGGATTCGCGTGAGGCGTTCATGGGCGACATCGTGAAGTTCACCGAGAGCACGGTGTCGGAGCTCGACGCGAAGCTCAAGGACGTGAGGATTCCCCGGGCCAAGCTCGGGCCGTGTCCCGTCTGCGGGCGGGACATCGTCGAGAACCGCAAGGGATACTCGTGTTGGGCACGGGAGGATCCCGGGTGCGGGTTCGTGATCTGGAAGTCCAAGGCGGGCAAGCAGCTCCCGGTCGCCGTCGCGCGCGAGCTGATCAAGACCGGCCGCACCGTGAAGCCCGTGACTGGCTTCAAGGGGCGCTCCGGCAAGAGCTTCCGCGCCAAGCTCGAGCTCCAGCAGAGCGAGGAGGGCAAGTGGCGCGTCGAGTTCGACGAGCCGTGGGCGAAGGAGGGGGCCAAGCCGCCGGACGCGGAGGAGAGCGAGGCCGGCAGGCCCGAGCGGGCCCCCGCCGCGGCAGCGTAGTCGCGCGGATTCAGGGGCGGGCGGCTGCGTTCGCCTCGTCCCGTCATCACCTAGCGGCACCATGTTCCGTGATGCCGCTCACGCTCGTACTGGGTCCCGCCAACTCCGCCAAGGCGGGGGAGGTCCTCGGCGCCTACGGCGCGGCCGCCCATCGCGGTGCGCTGCTCGTGGTGCCGACCGCCGCGGACGCTCAGTTCTACGGCCGCGAGGTGGCAGCGCGCGGCGATGTGCTCGGCTCGGTCATGACGTTCGCCGGACTGGCGGCCGAGATCGCCCGGCGCGCCGGCTGCTCCCGGCGCCGGCTGACCGCGTTCCAGCGCGAGCGGATCCTGAGGGGCGTTGCGGCCGAGCTGCGGTTCGAGGTGCTCGGCGAGTCGGCGGCCTCCAGCGGCTTTGCCGCCGCCGCGGGCAACCTGATCTCCGAGCTCCAGCGCGCGCTGGTCACGCCCGAGCGGTTCTCCGGAGCGCTCCGGGCGTGGGCCGGCGGCGATCAGCGCCGGCGCCCGTATGCCGATGATCTCGACTCGCTGTATCGTGCCTACATCCAGGCCCTGGATCGGCTCAGCCGCGTCGATGCCGATCTTTTCACCTGGTCTGCGCTCGACGCGCTGCGCGCGGCGCCCGGCCGGTGGGGCCGCGACTCGGTGTTCTTCTACGGCTTCGACGAGCTGACGGCGCTCGAGCGCGACGCCGTCGAGACGCTGTGCCGGATCGTCGGAACCGACGTGACGGTGTCGCTCAACTACGAGCCCGGACGGGCCGCGTTTGCCGCTCGGGCGCAGGCGGTGGAGGAGCTGCGGCCGCTGGCCGGGCGAGTGCTGGAGCTGCCGGCGCTCGACGAGCACTACGGGTCCGGCTCGCGCGATGTCCTTCATCACCTCGAGCGGTCGCTGTTCGAGGCGGGTTCGGAGCGACTCGATCCCGGCGATGCGGTCCTCCTGCTGGAGGCGGGGGGCGAGCGCGCCGAGGCTGAGCTCGTGGCCGCCGAGGTGCTCTCGCTGCTGAGCTCGAGCGTGGCCGCCGAGGAGATCGTCGTCGTCTGCCGTTCGCTGCCGGACGCCGCGCCGCTGTTCGAACGAGTCTTCGCCCGGTACGGGATTGCGGTCGCGACCCAGCGTCTGCTGCCGTTCTCCCACACCCCCCTCGGCCGGGGCCTCGTGGCGCTCGCCCGTTGCGCGTGGCTGGCCGACGCACCCGCCGAGACGCTGCTCGCCTATCTGCGCTCACCGGGCCTGATGATCCAGCCGGAGGTGGTCGATCGGCTCGAGCTCGACGTGCGCCGGGCCGTGGTCGGCACCGCCGAGCAGGCTCGCGAGCGGCTCGGGTCCTCGCTCGCCGAGATCGACGCTCTACGGACGGCGCGGGTTCCGCTAGGTGAGCTGGCGCACCAGGCCCGCAGGCTGTTTGCCGCCCCGCATCGAGGCGGCGCGCCGCAGCTCGGTTCGGAAGAGGAGCTGGATGCGAGGGCACTCGCGACGTTGCTGCGGGCGCTCGAGGAGCTCGGCGAGCTGGGCGAGCTGGGCGAGCTGGGCGAGCCGGGCGAGCTGGGCAAGCTGTGCAAGCGTCCGTCCGGGCCGGAGCTGATCGAGCTGATGGAGGAACTGGAGGTGCGCCGCAGCGCGGAGATCCGGCCCGGCGCGGTGCTGCTCGCCGACCCGCTGGGCATCAGGGCCCGGCGGTTCCGAGCCGTGTTCGTGTGCGGCCTGCAGGAGGGTCGCTTTCCGCTGCTTGGCGCGCCCGAGCCGTTCCTCGGCGACGAGCGCCGGTGGGAGATCGCCGCCGCCTCGGGCCTTCGACTCCGGCCCGACGAAGACTCCCTCGAGCGCGAGCGCTACCTGTTCTACAGCTGCGTCTCCCGAGCGACCGAGCAGCTCGTCCTGAGCTACCGGTCCTCGGATGAGGAGGGCAACCTGGAGCTGCCCTCGCCGTTCCTCAGCGACGTCGCGGATCTGCTCGTCGAGGGCTGGACGGAGCGTCGCCGGCGGCGGCTGCTGTCGGACGTGGTATGGCCGCCGGACGCGGCGCCTACCGCCCGCGAGCTCGCTCGGGCCGAGGCGGCGGCAGCGGCGCCACAGACCGGCGAGCCGCCCGCCCGCGCGCGGGTGTTGGGCGAGACGGCGCTCGGCCACGTGCGCCACCGTGAGCTCGTATCCGCCGGCGCGCTCGAGCTGTACGCCGACTGCCCGGTCAAATGGCTGGTCGAGCGGGAGCTTGCTCCGGCCCGGTTCGAGCCGCAGCCCGATCCGCTCGCCCGCGGCAGCTATATCCACGACCTGCTCGAGGAGCTGCTGCGGCGGCTCGGCGCCCCGCTCACCGCCGACGCGCTGCCGCGGGCGTTGGCGCTGCTCGACGAGCTCGTGCAAGAGCGTCCCGCGCCGATCGCGCCGGGGCGTCCGGAGCCGCTGCGGGCCGCGGCGCGCAAGGCGATCGAGGCCGATATCCGCCGTTACCTCGCGCGCGAGGCGGCGGACGGGTGTGGGTGGGAGCCGCGCGGGCTGGAGCTCCGGTTCGGGTTCGCGGAGGAGGAGGAATCGTTGCCCGCGGTGACGCTCGGCGACGGTTCCGAGCCGGTCCGGTTGCGCGGAGTGATCGATCGGCTGGACGTCGACCCCGGCGGGAGCAGCGAGGCGATCGTGCGGGATTACAAGACCGGCAGCACCCGCCCGGAGTACGCGGGAGCGCGTTGGCGCGAGGATCGCCAGCTGCAGGTCGCGCTGTACATGGTCGCGGTCCGCGAGCTGCTCGGGCTCGTCCCGGTCGCGGGCCTCTATCAGCCGCTCGGAGGCGGCGATCTGAGGCCGCGAGGCGTATTCCTGGAAGGCGCTGCGGTCCCCGACAGCGTCGTGCCTACCGACGCGCGGTCGCCCGAGGAGCTCGACGAGGTGCTGGCCGACGCCGTGACTCGAGCCGTGGCACTGGCGGTGGAGCTGCGCAGCGGCGAGCTCAGGCCGTGCCCGCAGACGTGCTCGCGCGACGGCTGCCGCTATCCGGGGATCTGCCGAAGCTGAGATGAGCGCGCTCAGCTCAGACCGGCGCGCGGCGTGGACCGATCAGCAAGCGCTGGCGACCAATTGGCGGCAAGGCGACCTGCTGCTCGATGCAGGTGCGGGGAGCGGGAAGACCTCGGTGCTCGTGGAGCGGTTCGTGCGCGCGGTCCTCGAGGACGGCATCGACGTGGGGGCGATCCTCACGATCACGTTCACCGACAAGGCGGCGGCGGAACTGCGCGAGCGGATCCGCCACCGGCTGCGCGAACTTGGCGCCGGGGACGCCGCGCGGGCAACCGAAGCGGCGTTCATCTCGACGGTCCATGGATTCTGCGCTCGGGTGCTTCGGGCGCACGCGCTGGCCGCCGGACTCGATCCACGGTTCACCGTGCTCGACCAGCCCGAAGCACAGCGGCTCGCCGACGGCGCGTTCGACGATGCGCTCGAGGTGCTGGCGCGCGAGGATCGCGGCGGGATCGACCTGATCGCCTCCTACACCACGGCGGCGCTGCGCGGCGCGATCCAGGGGAGCTATGCGGAGCTACGTTCGCGAGGCGCCACCAGCCCGGCGCTGCCGCCGTTACCCCCGGCTCGCGACCTCGAGGCCGCGCGCGTAGAGCTGGTGCACGCCGCCGAGCTGGCGCTGCGCGAGCTGGGCGAGCTGTCGGAGCCGAGCGTCCGCGTGGTCGACGCGCTCGAGCGACTCGGTCGCTGTACCGAGGTGCTCGCGGTCCCCGAGCCGGGGCCGGGCGAGCTCGATCGCCTCAAGCTGCCAGGGGGCAACGGGGCGGCTCTGTGCACGCCCGTGTGCATCTCCTACGGGGAGGCGCTGGCCGTGTTCCGGCTGGCGTGTGAGCACCGCGCCGCGGTCGGCGTGCACCGGCTGCTCGATCAGCTGCTGCGAGGGTTCGGCGCTCGCTACGCCCAGCGCAAACGCGCGCGCTCGGCATTGGACTTCGAGGATCTCGAGCTGATGACGCGCGACCTGCTCGCCGGCGAAACCGAGCTCCGGGAGCGCTACCGACGTCGGTTCGCGCACGTGATGGTGGACGAGCTCCAGGACACCAACCAGGTCCAGCTCGAGTTGATCGAGCATGTCGCGCGGGGCAACCTGTTCACGGTCGGCGACGCCCAGCAGTCGATCTACGGGTTCCGGCATGCCGACGTCGAATTGTTCGAGGCACTCGGCGAGCAGCGGGCGCGCGACGGCGAACGCGCGACGCTGCGGACGAACTTCCGCTCGCGACGCGAGATCCTTCAGGTGATCAATGGCGCGTTCGCCGGGGTGTTCGGAGAGCGGTTCATCCCGCTGGTGGTTGGGCGGACGGATCCGCCGGCCGGCGAGCCGCGGGTCGAGCTGCTGATCGCGGACAAGGCGGGTGACTACGCCGTCGAGGGGTTGGCCTCTCCGTGGCGGATGGCCGAGGCCCGGGCGCTGGCCGGGCGGGTGCAGGAGCTGATCGCGGCGGGGGCATCTCCGCGCGAGGTTGTCGTGCTGTGCAGGGCAACGACCGACCTACGTGCGTATGAGCGGGCGCTGGAGGAGCGGGGGATACCCACCTACGTGATCGGGGGACGCGGATACTGGGCCCATCCGCAGGTGATCGACGTCGTCGCCTACCTGCGGGCGCTGGCCAATCCCCGCGACGAGCAGCAGCTCTATACCGTCCTCGCTTCGCCACTGGTCGAGGTCTCGTTCGATGCGCTGGTTGTGCTCGCGGCCGCGGCCCGGGCGGGGGACCGGGACCCATGGTGGGTGCTGCGCGAGCCTGGGGACGCGCTCGATTCGCTGTCCTGCGGCGATCGTTTGCGGCTTGGCCATTTTGCACGCTGGTTTGCCGATGAGCGCGGGGCCGCGGCGCGGCTGGGGATCGAGGAGCTGATCGAACGCGGGCTCGAGCGGACCGGCTATGACCTGACGATGCTCGCGATGCCGGGAGGACGCCGTCGCCTGGCCAACGTGCGCAAGCTGATGCGGCTGGGGCGGGAGTTCGAGGCCGCGTCGGGACCTGATCTGCGCGGGTTCCTCGAGCTCGTCCGGGGCCGGGAGGCCGGATCGGCGGCGTTCGGCGACGCGCGCGAGAGCGAGGCTCCCGTCGAAGGGGAGGCGCTCGACGCCGTCCGCCTGATGACGATCCACCGCGCCAAGGGGCTGGAGTTCGAGATCGTCTGCGTCGCCGACCTCGGACGAGGACCGAGATCGGGGGCCGAGCTGCTGCGGATCGGACGCGACGGGCGCTTCGGGCTGCGCCTCAGCGAGCCCGGAACCGGCAAAGCGCTGCCCGCACTGGACTACCGCGAGCTGGGGGACGAGCAGAACGCCGCACGGGAGCGCGAGGAGCGCCGGCTGTTCTACGTGGCGATGACGCGGGCTCGCGAGCGGCTGATCCTGAGCGGCGCCGCGAAGCTCGATGACTGGGAGAAGGAACGCTCACCGATGGGGTGGATCGCGCCGGCGGTGATCGCCGGCGGCGTGGAGGCGAGGTACGTCGACGACTCTGTTCTGCCTGTGGAAGACCCGGGCCGTGGGTGTGGGGAAGGACTCGGGGCGGTGGGGGCGCCCGGGGCGGCCGGGGCGGTTGCGGCGTCCGGGGCGGCCGGGGTGGTCGGGGCGGTTGGGGCGCCCGCCACCCCCGTCACGCGCCTCAGCTACTCCGGGCTCGGCGAGTACGCGCGCTGCGGGTACCGGTTCTACGTCGAACGCGTGCTGGGGGTGCCGCCGGTGCCCGAGAGCTCGGGCGCGTTGGCTGCGGATGGATCGCGCGATGTCGAGCGCGATGCCGAGGCTGGGCACCTCACCGCGCTCGAGCGCCGCGCCGAGCCGGGGCGCCTCACCGCGCTCGAGCGGGGGATCCTCGTCCACGCGTTGCTCGAGAACCTCGACTTCCGGCGCCCGGTGGCGCCGACGGCGGCGGAGATCAGGGCCATCGCGGAGCGCGCCCCGAGCCCCGCGGACGCGGATCAGATCGCGGCGCTGGTCGCCCTGTTCATCGACAGCGACATCTGCACGCGGCTGTCAGTGGCGCTTGACGTTCGCCGCGAGGAGCGATTCGCGTTCCTGCTGGAGGGCGAGGTGCTGATCAACGGGGCGCTCGACGTGCTGGCGCGCGAGCCGGGTGGTCAAATGCTCGTGGTCGACTACAAGAGCGACCGTCTCGGAGGAGCCGACCCGCGCGAATTGGTCCTGACCCACTACGCCACTCAGCGCCTGGTTTACGCGCTTGCCGCGCTCCGCGCCGGCGCCGGCGCGGTCGAGGTGGCGCACGTGTTCCTCGAGGCTCCGCGCGACCCTGTCGTCGCGTCGTTCACGGCCTCGGACGCCCCGCGGCTGGAGCGCGAGCTGGCGGCCCTCGCGGCCGGGGTCCTGCGCCGTGAGTTCGCCGTCGCCGAGCAGCCCCATCGGGAGATCTGCAACGGCTGTCCCGCGGAAGGCGGTCTCTGTTCCTGGCCGCTGGCGATGACGCGTCGAGAGGCCCCGGATCGGCTGTTCTAGCTGCTCGGCCCGTCAGCGGGACCGTGCCCAGAACGCTCGAACTGGACCTCGATCTGCTCCTCGTCGTGGCGCTCCTCGACCTTCGCCAGCGCCGCCAGGGTCTCCTTGTCGGCGGGCACCGCGGGCGGCCCGAACAGGCTGCGCGGCCATAGCCTGCGGGTGACCACGGTGTTGATCTCCGCCGCGTACAGCGTCAGCTGGGCACCCAGGTGCAGCCACACGAGGAGCGCGATCACCAGCGCGAACTGCGCGTAGGTGGCGCTCGCGTGCCGGTAGACGTGGTTGATGTAGTACCCGCCGGCGAGCTCGAGGATCTCCCAGAACACCGCGGCGAACGCGGCCCCGACGATCAGGCAGCGGGTGGCGATCGTGGCGGCGGTCATGAACCGGAACGCGGCGAAGAAGAGGCCGAAGTTGACCGCCAGCGAGATCACGATTCCCGCGACCTTCAGGAGCGGTCCTCCGAGCCCCGTCACCGCGCCCGAGACAGCGGTCGCGAGGATGAACAGGACGCCCAGCACCGCGAGCAATCCGAGCCCCCGCAGGCGGGATCGAAGGTAATCGGGCCGGTCCTTGAACGGCACCGCCCACACCCGGTCAAACGCGTTCTGGGCCGCCTGGGTGACGCCAAGGCCGCCCCACAGAGCGGTGAGGAGCCCGAGCACCAGCGCGAGCGCATGACCGCTGAGCGCATGGACCTTGATCTGCGGCCCGATGACCGGGAATTGACCGAGAACCGAGTTCTCGATCGAATGCTGTGCCCCCGGGTTTCCCTGGAGCACGAAGCCGAGGATCGTCGTGAACACGAGCAGCAGCGGGAACAGCGAGAAGAACGCGTAGTAGGCGATCAGCGCGGCGAGGTTGCCGGCCTGGTCGTTGCTGAACTTCCTGACCACCGCCATCGGAATCGCGAGCCAGCGGTGGCGCTGTTGCACGCGATCGAAGGCACGGATCGGACCGAGAACATCCACGCGGGATAGATACCCGGTTCGGGGTGCGTTCAGGCGGTGGCCAGCAGTGTTTTGCCGGCGGGGGCCGGGGCCGGCCGGCGCTCGTGCAAGAGCACGGTGGCGCGGGCGCCGGGGCTGAACGTGATGCTGCGGCGGGCGGTCGGCTCGGGCCGGTCGCTCGGCGCCGAGAGGAAGTGGCGGCGCAGCACCGTGCGAACGACGATCTTCATCTCCTGAACCGCGAAGCTCGCGCCGAGGCAACGCCGGCGACCGCCGCCGAACGGAATCCAGGTATAGGTGCCCGGCGGGTTGTCGAGAAAGCGCTCCGGCCGGAATGCGTGCGGCTCCGGGTAGATCGCCGGATCGCGATGAACGAGGTGAGCGCTCGCGAGCAGCGCGACGCCGGGCGGATACTCGAAGCCGCCGATCCTCACCCGCTGCTTGACCAGGCGGGGCTCGGCGTTGGGAAGTACGGGCCTGAGCCGCTGAATCTCCTGAATCGTCGCAGTCAGGTACTCCTCCTCCTGGCCCGCATCGATCTGGGCGGCCAACCGCTCGGCGACGCCCGGCTCCCGCGCCAGGCGCTCGAACCCCCAGGCGAGCTGCGAGGCGGTCGTCTCATGGCCGGCGACCAGGGCGGTGACCAGCTCGTCGCGGATCTCCTGTGGCGACATCGGGGAGCCCTGGGGCGTGCCGCCCGCTTGGCCGTCGGCCTCGCTTGATTCGGCGGCGCCCGAGTCATCCGGTTCGTGACGCGCCTGAAGCAGCATCGACAGCACGTCGTCGCGCTCCCGGTCTCGATCCGCCCGGCGCTCCTCGATCAGATCGAAGATCAGCTCGTCACTACGCTTCATCATCCGCTGGAAGCGCCGTTGCGACGGTACCCAGCGCGCCAGCCGCTGCAGCGCCGGCAGCACCGACAGCGGGCTCTCGGTGAACGCCAGCAACGCGGTCATGCAGTCGCGAAGATCGTCGAGTCGCTGACCCTGATCCAGGCCGAAGACAGCGCGCAGAATGATCTCCAGCGTCAGCCGTTGCAGGCGGGGGTGCAGGGCGAGCGGTTGCTCCCGCGGCCACGACTCGACCTCGCGCTCGGTCAGCTCCGCCATCAGCCCGCCGAGCCGCTGCATCTTCTCACCGTGGAACGCGGGCAGCAGCAGCTTGCGCTGCTCGAGGTGGACGGCCTCGTCGAGCAGAATCACCGAGTTGCGTCCGATCAACGGCTCGAGCACCCGTGAACCCTCCCCGGGATGAAGGACATCCGGCGGCGCCGTGAACAGCTCCTTGATGTCCGAGGGGTCGGACAGGATCACGAACGGAGGCTGGAACGGCAGTTGCACCGTGATCCGCGAGCCGTAGCGTTGGCGCAGCCGCTCGAGCGAGGCCGCAGGGCGCGTCCAGGTTGCGATCAGCTGGACGGCGGCCGGCGTGCTCGGACCCGGCGGCAGGGACTGTCTGAGATCGCGCTTGCTCATGTCGCCGTTCTGGGGGCGCCGCAGGGCCATCCGAGTAAATGAATACGGGTCGGTATGTCTTTTGCTGTGAGATCGATCACGGAGAATCGCGGCGGTGCGGGCAGTTTGAAGGCGGATCTGAACCCCGGCCGATCGCTAAGCGGGCTGGGTGGCCCGTCTCGCGCGCGCCGACCTGTTCAGCTGCCCAAATCGGCAGCGCCGCGCGGAATCTGGGCAGCGGAACAGGATACGCGTGTTGGATTGCCCGAATCGTAAGGCGCGCGGGGCGATTTGGGCAATTGAGCATGCCCCCCGGCCGCTCGTTCGGGGCGCGCCGCGCCCGGCCCGCCGGCGCCCGCCCAGCGGCGCCCGGCCGCCGGCGCCCGCCCGCCGGCGCCCGCCCCGCCCGGCCGGGACCGCTAGCTCCGAACGCCCTCGACGCCCAGCAGGAGCCGCTTTCGTTCGAGGCCGCCGGTGTAGCCGCCGATCGCGCCGTCGCTGTGCAGTACCCGGTGGCAGGGCACGACGATCGGCAGCGGATTGGCGCCGAGCGCGTTGCCGGCGGCCCTTGACCCGCGCGGGCTGCCCGCCGCGGCTGCCACCTGCTTGTAGCTCGACACCGACCCGTACGGGATCTGTGCCGTCGCCTGCAGGACGCGGCGGCCGAAGCCGCGGGTCAGGCCCCAGTCGAGCGGCAGCTCGAACTGCCGGCGCCCGCCGGCGAAGTACTCGTCGAGCTCCCGCCTTGGCTCATCCAGCTTTCGTGGCGCTGCCAGCACCCGCGGCGAGACGGCGCGGGCGAGCTGCTCCAGAACCGCGGCTTCGCCCTCGCCGTTCAGGTAGGCAAGCCGCACCAGACCGCGCGCAGTGACCGCGACGAGCAGCTTGCCAACCGGTGAATCGAGCGTCGCGTAGGCGACGTCGAGCAGTCCCGCCGCCGCGGCGCGATCGGCGAGGTCGGGCAGGGGCTGATCGAGTTCGATCGACGCGGCGTGGCTCAGCGCCAGCTCGAGCTCATCGGGTGCGTTCGTCATGGCCGGTACTCCATTCGCAGTCGCTTGAGGGCTTCGTGGACGTTGCGTCGGGCCGCCTCCTGGGTCGTTTCCATGACCGCCGCGATCTCCGGGTAGGCGGCATCGGAGACAAACCGCAGCGCGACCGCCGTCCGCTGCTTTGGTGGCAGCTCGCGCACGCGCGCCCACAGTTCCTGCTCTGGCTCGCCGGCCGCGTCGATCCCCCGCTCCGGCACGGACGCCACCGCGACCGGCTGGCGCCGGCGCGCGCGGACGTGATCGATCGCCTTGTGGTGGGCGATCGTGAAGAGCCAGCTGCGGAGGTTCGCGCCGTCCCGCAGGCTGGGATAGGCGCGGAGCGCCGAGAGCCACGTCTCCTGATAGCAGTCATCGGCGTCGTGGCGCCCGACACTCGCCGCCAGGAAGCGGTGGACGTCGCGCCCATGGGCGTCGATCAGGTGCTGAAACGGCGGCAGCGTCACTGATGATGAAACGCGCTGACTGGTCACGGTGTGAGGTTCCCGATTGTGCTGCAGCGCGGTGTTGTGCCCGGCAAAAGTCCGCTCAGCGCTTGATTGCACCGCGCATTCGCTATACAAAGCTCGTATGGCTCGCGCAATCTGGTCCGGCGCGATCAGCTTCGGGTTAGTCAACGTACCCGTCAAGCTGTACAGCGCGACTTCACCCAAAACCGTTCGCTTCCACCAGCTCTCGAGCAAGACCGGCGCTCGCATCCGCCAGAAGCGGGTCGATCCGTCCACCGGGGAGGAAGTCCCGTTCGAGGAGATCGTCAAGGGCTACGAGATCACGCCCGACCGCTACGTGCTGATCACCTCGGAGGAGCTCGATGCCCTCGACCCGAAGGCGACGAAGACGATCGACATCGAGGAATTCGTCGACCTGCCGGATATCGACCCGATCTACTACGACCACTCCTACTACCTCGCGCCGACGGCGGGCGGAGCCAAGGCGTACCGGCTGCTGCTGGACGCGATGCGCGAGTCGGGCAAGGTGGGGATCGGCCGGGTGGTGCTGCGCACCAAGCAGCAGCTGTGCGCGCTGCGGCCGACCGGCGAGGTGCTGACGCTCTCAACGATGCTGTTCGGTGACGAGGTCCTGTCTCCTGACCGCCTCGACGAGATCGACTCGATCGGCGAGGCGGAGGCGAGCAGCCGCGAGCTGACAATGGCTCAGCAGCTGATCGACTCGCTCTCCAGCGAGTTCGATCCGGCCCGGTATCGCGACGAGTACCGCGACCAGGTGCTCGATCTGATCGAGCGCAAGGCGTCGGGCGAGCAGATCGCGGTCCAACCCGAGGCCGAGGAGCCCGAGGCCGCGCCCGACCTGATGGCGGCGCTCGAGGCGAGCCTGGCCGCCGTCAAGAGCGACGGCGCTGAGAGCACGGCGGCTTCGACGGGGCGCAAGCGGACACCGTCGGAATCCGGCAACGGCAAGGCACCCGCCAAGCGGCCCGCGAAGACGAAGCGCTGAGCCGCGCTTTGGGCGCTCGATCGCCACTGATACGCTGTTGCGCGCTGAGCCCCGGGGCTCGATCCCGTTCCTGACGGCTACTTCCTCCATGACAAAGCGTCTCGCTCCACCCGGGGCCAGTGGCCTCTACCACCCCGAAAACGAACACGATTCGTGCGGCATCGCGCTGGTCGCGAAGCTGTGGGGGGAAGCTAGCCACGCGGTCGTCGAGAAGGCGCTCGACGCGCTGGAGAACCTCGAGCATCGCGGCGCCGAGGGCGCGGATCCGAATACCGGTGACGGCGCCGGGATCCTGCTGCAGATTCCCGACAGCTTCCTGAGGGCGGCCGCCGCCGGGGTCGAGCTGCCGCCGCCCGGTCGCTACGGCGTGGGGGTCTGCTACCTACCGCTCGACCCCGAGCGCCGCGTGCTGCTCGAGCAGATGATCGAGGAGACGATCGAGGCCGAGGGGCAGCGGGCGATCTGGTGGCGAGACGTGCCGGTCGATGAGCGACACGTCGGTGAGACCGCCCGGCTCAGCGCGCCGGTGATCCGCCAGGTGCTGATCGAAGCCTCCGAGGAGATCGAGGATCAGGACGCGTTCGAGCGCAAGCTGTACGTGATCCGGCGCGTGATCGAGCGCAACGCCGGACCGGATCTGTCTCTGCCGAGCTTCTCGAGTCGAACGATGGTCTACAAGGGCATGCTGATGGCGCCGCAGCTGCCGCGCTACTTCACCGACCTGCGCGACCCGCGGCTCGCGTCGCGGCTGGCGCTCGTTCACTCGCGCTTCTCGACCAACACCTTCCCGAGCTGGGAGCTGGCCCATCCTTACCGGATGATCGCCCACAACGGGGAGGTCAACACGCTGCGCGGCAACGTCAACTGGATGCGCGCTCGCGAGTCTCAGCTCGCCTCCGAGCTGTTCGGCGATGACCTGGAGAAGGTGATCCCGGTCGTGCGCGGAGGAGGTTCGGACTCCGCGATCTTCGACAACGTGCTCGAGCTGCTGGTGCTCGGCGGCCGCTCGATCCCCCACGCGGTGATGATGATGGTTCCGGAGGCCTACCGGACCCGGAGCGATCTCGATCCCGACGTCAAGGGGTTCTACGACTTTCACTCCTGCCTGATCGAGCCGTGGGACGGGCCGGCGGCGGTGGTCTTCACCGACGGACGTGTGGCGGGGGCGGTGCTCGACCGCAACGGGCTGCGGCCTGGTCGGTGGGTGCAGGACACCGAGGGATACGTCGTGCTCGCTTCGGAGACCGGCGTCATGACCGTCGCTCCGGAGCACATTCAGCGCAAGGGCAGGCTCGCCCCCGGCAAACTGTTTCTCGTCGACCTCGACGAGGGCCGGATCGTCGAGGACGAGCAGGTCAAGCGGCGGGTGGCCCGGCGCAAGCCGTATGCGGAGTGGTACGAGCAGTCGGTCGTCCACATCGGCGACCTCCCCGATCGCGCGCCGCGCGTGCCGCGGATCGAGCCACTGCGCTCAAAGCAGCTCGCCTTCGGCTACTCGCAGGAGGACCTGCGGATGATCATCGCCCCGATGGCCGCCCTCGGCGAGGAGCCGGTGGCGAGCATGGGCAACGATGCCGCGCTGGCGGTGCTCTCCGATCGCCAGCCGCCGCTGTTCTCCTACTTCAAGCAGCTGTTCGCGCAGGTCACCAACCCGCCCATCGACCCGCTGCGCGAAAGGGTCGTGATGAGCCTCCAGACGGGGGTGGGTGCGGAGGTGAACCTGCTCTGCGAGGTGCCCGAGCAGGCCCACCAGTTGGTGATGGGCCAGCCGATCCTCCGCAACCACGAGCTCGAGAAACTGCGCCAGGTCTCGCACGATGTGTTTGACGCGGCGACGCTCGACATCACGTGGCCGATCGAGCAGGGGCCCGATGGTATGGAGTCGCGCCTGCACGATCTGTGTGCCGAGGCCGAGCGCCAGGTCGAGCACGGGGCCAACATCCTGATCCTGTCCGATCGCAACGTCGGTCCCGAGCGCGTGGCGATGCCCTCGCTGCTCGCCGTGGCCGCCGTCCACCACCATCTAGTCCGCCGCGGCACCCGGCTGCGCACCGGGCTGGTGATCGAATCCGGCGAACCGCGCGACATCCATCACATGGCGACGCTGATCGGCTACGGCGCGGCGGCGATCAATCCCTACGTGATGTTCGAGTCGCTCGACGAGCTCGCCGACCGCTCATTGCTGCCCGGGGAGTTCGCCCGCGAGGAGGCCGAAAAGCGGATCGTGGGCGCGATCGGCAAGGGCCTCCTGAAAACGATCTCGAAGATGGGGATCTCCACGATCCAGTCCTACTGCGGCGCGCAGATCTTCGAGGCGGTAGGGCTCGAACGGGGACTGATCGATCAGCATTTCACCGGTACGGCGTCGCGGATCGGCGGGGTGGGCATCGACGTCCTCTCGACCGAGGCGATGGAGCGCCACTTCCGCGCCTATCCGCGCACCGAGCGCAAACTGCTGCCGGTCGGTGGCGTGCTGCAGTGGCGCCGCCACGGCGAGCTGCACGTGTGGAGCCCGGACACGATCGCCAAGCTCCAGCACGCGGTCCGGGGTCAGAACGGAGATCCGCGCCAGACCTACGAGGAGTTCGCGCAGCTGACCAACGAGGAGGCGACCCGCCATGGGCTGTTGCGCGGGCTGATGATGCTCCGCACCGTCGCCGAGCCGATCCCGCTCGAGCTCGTGGAACCCGCCACCGAAATCGTCAAGCGGTTCACCACCGGGGCGATGAGCCTTGGGGCGCTGAGTCGCGAAGCCCACGAAACGCTGGCGATCGCGATGAACCGGATCGGGGCGCGGTCGAACACCGGCGAAGGGGGCGAGGATCCGTCGCGATACGCGCCCGACGCAAACGGCGACCTGCGGCGCTCGGCGATCAAGCAGGTGGCCTCGGGCCGCTTCGGCGTCACGGTCCACTACCTCGTCAACGCCGACCAGCTCCAGATCAAGATGGCCCAGGGCGCCAAGCCCGGCGAGGGAGGGCAGCTTCCGGGCCACAAGGTCGACGGCTATATCGCCCAGATCCGCCACTCCACCCCGGGCGTCGGGTTGATCTCTCCGCCGCCGCACCACGACATCTACTCGATCGAGGATCTCAAGCAGCTGATCTACGACCTGCGCTGCGCGAACCCGACCGGCTCGGTGTCGGTCAAGCTGGTGTCAGAGGTCGGCGTCGGAACCGTCGCCGCCGGTGTTGCCAAGGCGAATGCCGACCACGTCACGATCGCCGGCCACGACGGCGGCACCGGCGCCTCGCCCCAGTCCTCGGTGCAGTCGGCCGGGGTGCCGTGGGAGATCGGGCTCGCCGAGACCCAGCAGACGCTGTTGCTCAACGATCTGCGCTCACGGATCACGGTGGAGGTGGACGGCGGCATGCGGACCGGCCGTGATGTCGTGGTCGGCGCGCTGCTCGGCGCCGACGAGTTCGGCTTCTCGACCGCCCCGTTGATCGCGATGGGCTGCATCATGATGCGCGTCTGCCACCTGAACACCTGCCCGGTGGGTATCGCCAGCCAGGATCCGGAGCTGCGTAGGCGGTTCGCGGGCACGCCGGAGCACGTGACCGGTTATCTGATGCTCGTCGCCGAGGAGGTCCGGGCGATCATGGCATCGCTCGGCGTATGCCGGTTCGAGGAGATGATCGGGAGGACCGAGCTGCTCGAGATGGATGATGCGATCGACCACTGGAAGGCCCGCGGCGTCGATCTCTCGATGGTGCTGAGCACCCCCGAGCTGCCCCTGGGGGCAGAGCGGCACCGAACCCGGCCACAAGTGCCGGTGCTCGACGATGCGCTCGACTGGGAACTGGTCCGCAGATGCGCGCCGGCGATCGCTCGCTCGGGGCCGGTCCGGCTCGGGCCGGTACCCGTGCGCAACGTCAACCGCACGGTCGGCGGCATCCTCTCGGGCGAGATCGCCCGGCGACACGGCGCCTGCGGGTTGCCAGAGGGGACGATCGAGGTCTCCTTCCACGGGTCGGCCGGCCAGAGCTTCGCGGCGTGGCTGGCGCCCGGGGTCACGTTCTCGCTGCGGGGAGAGACGAACGATTACGCCGGCAAGGGGCTCTCGGGCGGTGTGGTCTCGGTTCGGCCCCCGGATCGAGTCAGCTTCCGCGCCGAGGAGAACATGATCGTCGGCAACACGGTGCTCTACGGAGCCACCGCGGGCCGCGCCTTCTTCCGGGGCTTGGCCGGTGAGCGCTTCGCGGTCCGCAACTCGGGCGCGTGGGCGGTGGTCGAGGGCGTCGGCGACCACGGTTGCGAGTACATGACCGGTGGCCGCGTGGTCGTGCTGGGCCCCACGGGTCGCAACTTCGCCGCCGGGATGAGCGGCGGCATCGCGTACGTGTACGACAAGGACCGGCGCTTCGAGGCCCGCTGCAACCTCGAGCTCGTCGATCTCGAGGTGCTGAGCGCCGAGGACGTGACCGAGGTCCAGGAGCTGATCAAGGAGCATGTCGCACGCACCGGATCGCTGGTCGGGCGTAACCTGCTGGCGTCCTGGGATCGCGGCGGGCGCGAGCGATTCGTCAAGGTGATGCCGCGTGACTACCGGCGGGCGCTGGTGGAGCTGGCCGCTCGAGCCGCGCAGGAGCCGGCGGTCGAGGCGTAGCGCGATGGGCGAGCTCGGCGCGTTTCTGAAGGTTCATCGGGTCGGGTTCGACAAGCGCGACCCGCAGCGGCGCGTGCGCGATTACCGGCAGTACTTCGCGCTCGCGCCCGAGGAGGAGATCCAGCGCCAGGGGGCGCGCTGCATGGATTGCGGAATCCCGTTCTGCCACGAGGGCTGTCCACTGGGCAACCTGATTCCAGACTGGAACGATCTCGTGTATCGCGGCAAATGGCGCGAGGCGATCGACCAGCTGCATTCCACCAACAACTTCCCCGAGTTCACAGGGCTGATCTGCCCGGCCCCTTGTGAGTCCGCCTGCGTGCTGGCGATCAACGATGACCCGGTCACGATCGAGCAGATCGAGCTGGCGATCGTCGAGCGCGCGTGGTCCGAAGGGTGGATCACGCCCTCGCCGCCCGACCGCCGCACCGACCGGCAAGTCGCGGTGGTCGGGTCCGGGCCCGCCGGGCTGGCCGCGGCCGACGAGCTCAACCGGGGCGGCCACACCGTCACGGTGTACGAGCGCGACGAGGGTCCCGGCGGGCTGCTGCGCTTCGGCGTCCCCGACGCCAAACTCGAAAAGCGGATCATCGATCGCCGCGTCTCGATCCTCGAGCAGGAGGGAATCGAGTTCGTCTACAACACGGACATCGGGCGAGACATCACCGCGGCGGCGCTGCAAGAGCGCTACGACGCCGTGGTGGTGGCGATCGGCTCCCGTGTCTCCCGCGACCTGGACGCCCCAGGCCGCACGCTGGAGGGGGTCCATTTCGCGATGGACTACCTCTACCAGCGCAACCGGTGGGTCGCCGCTGCGCAGGGTCGTCCCTCGAAGCCGCCGGTGCCGGGAACCGAGATCACGGCGGCGGGCAAGCGCGTGATCGTGATCGGCGGCGGGGACACCGGCATGGACTGCATCTCCAACGCGCACCGCGAGGGTGCCCGGTCGGTGGTGATGCTCGATGTCTATGCGCAGCTGCCCGCCGACGGACGCGACCCCCGCCATCCGTGGCCGCTGCCGCCGAAGCGCACGCCGATCACCTACGCGCTCGAGGAAGGCGGCAAGCGCCGCTGGGGGACCGAGGTGACCGGCTTCGGTGGCAAGGACGGCTCGGTCAGCCACGTCTATGCCCGCCAGGTCACCGGCATCTCCTCGCGCGACCTGACTCCGGTCCCCGGCAGCGAGTTCGTGCTCGAGGCGGACCTGGCGCTGATCGCGATCGGCTTCGAGCATCCCGAGCACCGGGGTCTGGTGCAAGCGCTCGAGCTCGGCTTGGATCACCGCGGCAATATCCAGACCAAGCAGACCTACCGCACCTCACGGAAGAACGTCTACGCCTGCGGCGATGCCCGCATCGGGCAGTCGCTGGTGGTCACGGCGATCGCGGAGGGCCGTAAGTGCGCCCGGATCGTCAACAAGGACCTCGGCGGGAGCCCGATGGACGCCGACCGCGAGATGCTCGCCCTCGGCGCCTGGAGCGGCGAGGCCGACCGGACGCTGCGCCACGAAGCCGAGGCCGCCGGAACCGTGCGACCGGGCGAGGAGTTCTTCACCGGCCCGGCAACTCGCCAGCCCTGAGGCGTCTCGACGCGGAACCGGATGGATCGCGATCCCTGCTTCACGTTCGGGCCGGACCTGAGTTGGAAAGCAACGCGTGGCGGTTGTGGCCGGCCTCGAGGAGCCCGCTATTTTCCAGGTGGTTTCGCGCGGCTGCTACGTTTAAGCAACATTGAGCGGATCGCCTCGAGCGCGCGACCGCGGGGAGGTAGGTTTAGGAAAGCTTGGGACGGGGAAACTCGCCCCTGTCGGTCAGGGAACTGCGCCCCCACTTCCCTGACTCTCCGGGGGGTCCAGATGGATCTGGGCCTCCCGGGCCTTGTTAAGGGCGGCCGTGTGCGACCGTGTAGTTGATATGGGACCGGTTGCCACGGTCGCTCTCCACCACGGCAGCTCGTTCGCGGACACGATCACGCGGCTGCTGGACTCGACGGGAAACTTCTTCTCGCAGCTCGCCAGCCTCAGCTGGATCTCGCTGCTGATCGGCGTCGCGCTGTATGGGCTGTATCTGCTGCTGCGCTCGCGGGCGCTGTTCAACGCGGTTCGGGCGGCCTATCCCGGCGTGCCGGTGCGCTGGCGCGACGTTTGGGGGGCCTACATGGTCGGCTACGCCGTGAACAACGTCTTCCCGTTGGGGGGCGGCAACATCGCGCAGCTGTTCCTGACCCGGATGTCGATCCCTCCGAGCAGCTATCCCACGATCGCCGCCTCGCTGTCGACGGGGGTCATCTTCGACTGGTTCATGGGGCTGCTCGTGATGTGCTTCGCGTTCACCCAGGGCGTCTTTCCGAAGCCGCCCGACTTCTCCAAGCTGCCCGCCTTCGACATCAGCTTCTTCGCCTCCAACATGAGGTTCACGCTGTTCTTCCTGACCGTCCTGGGGGTCGGGTTCCTGGTCGCGTTCGCGCTGCTCTCCGCGCGGGTGCGGGCGTTCTGGGAGCGCGTGCGCCAGGGCCTGGCGATCCTCCGCGACCGCCGGCGCTACCGGCGCGAGATGGCAAGCTGGCAGTTCGCAAGCTGGATCGCGCGGTTCGCCTCCTACTGGGCGCTGCTGGAGGCGTTTCACATCGGCGGCTCGGTGCGCAACGCGCTGCTCGTGCTCGCGGTGCAGGTCGTGGCATCCGTGTTCCCGTTCACGCCCGGTGGGGCCGGGGTCCAGCAGGCGCTGCTGCTGGCGATCTTCGTCCATCAGCCCGACGTCGCCGCATTCTCGGTCGGTCAGCAGATCGCCACGGCCGTTCTCAGCTCGGCGCTGGGCTTCGCGGCGCTGCTGTTCATCTTCCGCTTCAAGAGCTTCCGCGAAGTGATGCAGCGGGGCCGTGAGCACCGCCGGCGCGAGGCGGCCGCCGCCGAGCACGAGCGGCGACGAGCCGCCCTCACGCCCTGAGCCAACTTGACGCCCCCGTCATCTTTGACTAGGGTGGCGTCGTGGCCACCCTTCCCTCCGTTTGCGTGATCGGCGCCGGCTCGTCCGGAATCGCCGCCGCCAAGGCGCTGCACGAGCGCCGGATCCCGTTCGACTGCATCGAGAAGTCCGACCGGATCGGCGGGAACTGGGTGTTCGCCAATAAGAACGGGATGTCATCGGCGTACCGCTCACTGCACATCAACACCTCTCGGGAGCGGATGGAGTACACCGACTATCCGATGCCGCTGTCCTATCCGGACTTCCCGCACCACACGCAGATCGCGAAGTACTTCGACGACTACGTCGAGCACTTCGACTTCCGCGAGCGGATCGTGTTCGAGACCGGGGTGCAGCACGCCTCGCGGGGAGGCGATGGGGTGTGGAGCGTCAAGCTCGACAGCGATGAGACGCGCCGCTACGACATGCTGCTGGTTGCCAACGGCCACCACTGGGATCCCCGCTGGCCCGAGCCGCCGTTCCCCGGGCGCTTCGATGGCGTCCAGATGCACTCGCACCATTACATCGAGAACACCGACTTTCGCGACAAGAACGTGCTCGTGGTGGGCATCGGCAACAGCGCGATGGACATCGCCGTCGAGTCGAGCTTCGTGGCGCGCAGGACGTTCATCTCCTCGCGCCGGGGCGCCTACATCCTCCCCAAGTACCTGTTCGGTCGGCCGCTTGACCAGATCGGCGTAAACGCGCTGACCCCGGTCTTGCCATTCGCGTTTCGTCGGGCGATCTTGATGGCCATGTACCGGATCGGCGTCGGCAAGGTCGAGGACTACGGCCTGCCCGAGCCTGACCACAAGCTCGGCGAGGCCCACCCGACGATCTCGGCCGACTTCCTGAACCGGATCGCCCACGGCGAGATGACCTGGAAGCCGAACCTCGCCGAGCTGCTGGGCGATCGCGTGCGCTTCGAGGACGGCTCGGTCGAGCCCGTCGACGTGATCGTGTGGTGCACCGGCTACAAGGTCAGCTTCCCGTTCTTCGACCAGGAGTTCATCGCGGCGCCCGACAACGACCTGCCGCTGTACCGGCGCGTGTTCAAGCCGGGGGTCGCCAACCTCGCGTTCATCGCGCTGCTGCAGCCGCTCGGAGCCACGATGCCGCTCGCGGAGGCCCAGGGCCGGTGGATCGCCGCCTACCTCCGCGGGGAGTACCGCCTGCCGACGGTGGCGGCGATGGAGGCTGACATGCGCCGCGAGCGCGAGCGGATGTTCAAGCGCTACGTCGCCTCCAAACGTCACACGATGCAGGTCGACTTCGACAACTACCTGTACGAGCTGCGCAAGGAGCTGAAGGCCGGAGCCGCGCGAGCGCGTGCCGCCGGCTTCCGCCTGCCCGTCGAGCCCCGTGCCCACGTGGCCAAGGCCGCGGCGTGACCCAGACGATCGAGCACGGGAAGCGAGAGGCGACCAAGGCGCTGAACCGCGCCGCGATCCTCGCGGCCGCCCGCGAGGTGTTCGCGGAGCTCGGTTACGACGCTGCCGGGGTACGCGACGTGATCCGCCGCACGGATCTGGCGGCGGGAACGTTCTACAACTACTTCGCCGACAAGGAGGCGGTCTTCCGGGCAGTGATCGACGAGAGCGCCACCGAGGTCCGCGCCCGCCTGCGGACGGTTCGTGCCACGGCTCGAACGCTCGAGGAATTCGTCGGCGACGCCTACCGCGCCTGGTTCGATTTCCTCGTCGCCGACCGCCTGATGTTCGAGTTGATGCAGCGCAACGCCGGACCGATCCGTGCTCTGTTCGGCGACCCGATCCTCGGCGCCGGCGTGGAGGACCTCCTCGAGGATCTGCGCGCGGCGATCGAGCGCCGAGCCCTTCCCCCGCTCGACGCGAACTACCTGGCCGGCGCAATGGCCGGCGTGGCGCTCGAGCTCGGGGTGCGGATGGCGGAGCGGACCCCTCCCGACGTCGAGGGCGCGGCACGATTCGCGACCGAGCTGTTTCTGGGGGGCATCGCGCGGCTGGGCGCGAGCGCCGCCGAGTCGCTCCTCGCAACCCCCTGAGCGCGGACGCCCGAACCGATCGCCGGCCTGCAAGGATTCTTGGTGTCTCGTCGATGCCGACCTTCTGCCGCCACAACCGCCTGATCCAGAACTGCCCGATCTGCTCGCGGGAGCAGTCGATCGAGCTGCGCCCGGTGCTGTCCTCGAGTGCCCCCAAGACAACCCAGCCGCGTGCCGCGGCTCCGCGCGCGGCGCGTCAGCGGGCTGCTGGTTCGAGCCGGGCCACCGGGGGCGGCGTGCGCGTGCGCAGGCTCGCCCGCGATGTCGACGATGGCTACCGTTCAGCGCTGGTGGCCGGGCTCAAGGCGAGTGGGGATGCCGAACGGCTGGCGGAGGAGCTCGCGTTTGCGGCGGGCCGACTGGTGGTCCTCTCAGAGGATCCGCCGGGTCTCTACGCGGAGGTCTCCGGCGCAGCCGGCGGGGACCTCGAGGAGCGGACCTGGCTGGCGTTTCTGATCGCCTACCTGGCCCCGCTCGAGGGGGACGATCCGTTCGCCTCGATCCGCCAGGTCAGGACGCCGTGGCGCTCCAGCGGCGCAATCTCCCTGGCGGGCGTACAGACCGGGCCTCGCACCGCATACGACCCTGGTCAGGGCCTTCGCACGGTGGAGGCGTATCGCAGCTGGGCGCAGCGCGCGGGATCGCAGGCGGCGGCCTTCAGCGGCGAGCTCGGCTGGACGCCGGAACGCCGGTTCGAGCGGGTATTCGAGCGGCTCGCCCTTCCGGGGCTGGACCGCGATGCGCGGTTCGAGCTGCTGGTGACGCTCGGCTGGCTGGGGCTGTACGACCTCCGTGCCGGAACGGCTGGCGCTCGGCGGCGAGAACGATGTGACGCTGGCGGCCAAACGCGTGTTCGGGATCGGTGATCCACTGCTGCTCGAGCGCCGAGCGGCGGCGCTGGCCAGCGCCTGCGAGGTCCCCGTCGACTCACTCGATCTCGCGTTGTTCAACTGGGGTCGCCCGACTACCCCGGCGATTGGCGAGGGGGTGGCCGGCGAGCGCGTGACCGCGGGCCTCGGGGCGCAGAGCGAGCCCGATCCCGGGTTCCTCGCCGGCGCTCGGGCGGCTCTCGGCGTCTAGCACCCCGGGCGATCCCGTCCGGCCCACCGCCTACCTTTCGCGGCGTCCGCATCCACCAGCCGGAGGCGCAATGACACTGTGTTTCATCGAACCGCAGAATGCGATCCGCGTCATCGCCGATACGGTCGGGCGCGACGCCCGCCGCCAGATCCTCGGCGAGGTCGTACGCGCCTGGGTCGACGAGATACCCGAACCCGAGCTCGACTCCCACTACGCCAAAGCGGTCGCCGATCTGGACGAGCACGATCTGTCGTTGCTGGCCTCGTGGCACGCCTCGCTGGAGGTCGGTCACCCGCTGCCCAACAAGGAGTTCCTCGTCAACGTGTTTCCGTCGCTGGGGGAGAATCGCCGGGAGGCGCTGAAGATCGCCGCGGGCTTCCGAGGCGAAGAGGCGTTTGAGGCGGGCGTGGGGGAGGAGCAGGCGCTGGACACAGTCCTGCCGTGGCTCTCCGAGGACCGCTGCGTCCAGCTCGCCAACGAGTGTCTCGAGCTCTACTGCTGGGACCGGCTCGGGGTCGAGAACTAGGGGCGCGCCCTGCGGGGGCGCGCCGGTGGGGGGTGGCCCCGGCGGGCCGCACGAGCAAGGGCGTCGCGCGCGCGGTGCGCCTACAGCGCTCGTTCGATGTCTTCGATCGCCTGCTCGGTCGACTGAAACCAGACCGCGCCCAGGCCCAGCTCGCGGGCGGCGGTGCAGTTCAGCTCGATGTCATCGACGAACAACGCGGCGCTCGCGGGAACCTGCAGCCGCTCGAGGGTCAGCTCGTAGATCCGCGGCTCGGGCTTGCGGACGCCCACGAACCCCGAGTCGACCACCACATCGAAGATCTCGTCGACCGGGAGCTTGGCGCGCCACAGCTGCTCCCACTCGCGGACGTTGTTGGTGCAGATCGCGAGCTTGTAGCCACGTCGCTTCAACTCCCGCATATACGCGATCATCCGCTCGTTCGGGTGCAGATGCTCGAAGTACCGCTCGCCGAAGCCGTGCAGCTCGACCGGGCGCCCGAGCTGCTCGGTGAGCGCGTCGCTGATCGCCCGCAGGAACTCCTGCTCGCTCATCCGCCCCGTCTCGAGCTCGAACAACGGGTTGGCGCCGCTACGCGCGGCGACCGCCATCATCGCCGTGCCGAGCGACTCGATCGAGATTCCCGACAGATCCTGGAACGCGGCGAACGAGTCGAGCAGCGGGGACGTCAGGACCCCGCCGAAGTCGCTGATCACCGCCTCGATCCGGCTCATCCGTCCTGCGCCAGGATGTACACGCCGGCACCCTCCTCTCCCCGCCGGTGCCAGCGAAACAGCTCGGCTCGGACCTCGAGTCCCTCATCTCTCACCGGGGCTCCCGGGCCCACCGCCTCGCCGGCCGCGCGCCGCGGGTACTGCTCGCCATCCTCATCGTTGTTCAGCCACAGCTCCAGCCCGGCCCGCGCCGGCACGCCGTCGGCCGTATACGTCGTCGACAGGCGCGGCTCGGCGACGACCGTCGCGGCGCCGGCGTCGAGCAGCGCGGCCGTGACGAGGTCGCGATTGTGACCCTTGGCCTTGCGGGGACGGAGCGCGAGCAGCGCGATCGCGTGCCCGGAACCGAACCATGCGCAGACACGCCGGACCGACTTGTAGGCCCGGAGGTCCAGATCGCCGTGGGCGCCGCGAAGCCCAGGGCAATCGACGGCCCGCTCGGCGCCGTCGATCAGCGCCCGGCCGCGAACGCGGCACAGTTGGTCGAACCCCACGGCGACCTCGTCGGTAGCGACCGGCGCGGCCTCGCCCTCGCCGCTGACTTCCAGCTCGACCCCCTCGGCCGCGAGCCGCCAGCTCTCGTCCGGCCCGGAGCCGCTGATCGCCGCCTGCACGAGCGGGCGCGGCGCTTGCCCCGCCGAGGCCGCCAGCAGGATCAACGGCGACCCGGCGGACCACGCGGCGCCCCACGGGCCGCCGTCGAGAGTCCCGAACGCGACGGTCCGGAGCTGCCGTGCCGGGACGAGCGTCAAGGCCGAAGCTGTGGCTGGTCGATGTCGCGCGCCAGCAGGCAGATGCCGATCACGTCGGTGATGAACCCGGGGACGAGCATGGTCAGATCAGCGGCAGGAGCAGGGCAGCCATGTTTTCAAGGCTACTGCGAGGCCGCGGATTGCCGATGGCGCCGCGCGCGCTAAGCGAGCGCGTGGGAGGGCCCGTCGAGCTTGACGCCCGGCAGCCGGTGCAGGCCGACCAACTCGATCACGGTGCGGACCTGCGGCTGGGCGCCGCGCAAGTGGACCTTGCGCCCGCCGGTCCGCAACCGGCGCGCGAGCATCGCGAGGTCGACCATCAGCGAGGCGTCCGCAAAGACCAGCTCGGTGAGGTCGACGATGACGTCGGTTTGGGCTCGGATCGCCCGGGTCAGCGCCGGACGGCGCGACCCCTGGGTGGTCCGATCCTCGTCGCCGCGGCAGCGGAGGATTCCTGGCTTGTCCTCGAAATCGACGATGGCGCGCAACCTACCGAAATCCCCCAGCCCTGCGCAACCCCACCGAAATCCGCCAGCTTTGCGCAAACCCTCCCGTTCGAGTCTCCTACACTTGCACGACGATGGTTTCAGTCGACGACGTGACCGAAGCGCTGCGGGACGTGATCGATCCCGAGCTGGGCCTCGACTTCGTGGAGCTCGGGTTGATCTACGACGTCGAGGTGGAAGACGGCACCGTGCGCGTCACCTACACGTTGACCAGCCCGGGGTGTCCGATCGGGCCTCAGGTCTCCGAGCAGATCGAGGAGTTCGTGGGCGAGCTCGACGGTGTGCAGGAGGTGCAGCCGACGATGACCTTCTCGCCGCCGTGGACCCCCGAGCTGATGAGCGAGGACGCGAAGTTCGCTCTCGGGTTCTGAGGATCCGCGCTCAGACGCCGCCAGAGCTTCCGCGCAGCTCTCGAGCGAGGTCGATCGCCCGGATGTCGTGCTCGCCCGGAAGTTTGTCGAGGACGGAGGCGACCACCTGCTTGACATCATGCTGTTCGCGCCCGAGATCGTCGAACAGCGACTTCACCGCGGTGTACACGATCTTCAGCTGCGCCGCCGTGAGCTCGAGCCGGTACGCGGTCTCGCCGGGCTGAATCAGGTCCTCGGTCATCTGGAGGGCGGTCGCTTTCGCTCGGGCCGGGAGCCGCGGGAGCGCTTTGCGCGCATGTCGGCGGCGGGGCCGCGCTTGGCGCGACCGTGGCTGGAGGGGAGGATCGGCGTCGGAGCGCCGGCGCCCTGGCCGTTGTTGGACTTCACCGACGGCTCGCGGCTCGGCGCGGGCGACGGTCCGTTGGCTCTGCCGCGCGCCGCCGCCAGCAGTTCCGCGAGCGATGTCTGGATTCCCTCGGCGATCAGGTCGATGTCGGGCAGCGCGTCGTAGTCGCCGAGCAGCCCGTAGTCGATACCGCCGTTGTAGGACATGATCGCCACCGCGAGTGCGTGGTGGTCGGGAAGGAACGCCACCGGGAACACGTCGACGAGTCGGCGCCCGAGCACGTACAGCGGCAGCTGTGGACCGGGGATGTTGGTCACGATCAGGTTGAACAGGCGCGTCGAGAAGTTCAGACGGCTAGGCCTGCGCGAGGATCGTCGGCGGAGCGAGGTTGTTCACCGCCGACAAGGTGGCCGCTCCGACGGCCTGCTTTGACTCCTTCAGCCCGTCCATCGCGCTGTGGACGAACCGCAGCCGGGCAAGCGGATCCTTGATGTAGACGGGGAGCGGTCCGCGCATCACCGTAAGCCGGTTGCCGAGCGTGCCCTGGTCCTCGCTCGAGCGGACCGACACCGGGACCAGAGCGCGCATCTCGAGACCCTCGGTGCGAACCCCGCGGGAGCGTAGCCAGCGGGCCAGCGCACCTGAGACGACGGTCAGCACGACGTCGTTGACCGTGCCTCCCAATGCGTCCTTGACCTCCTTGTAGTCGGCCAGCTCCTGGCGCACGACAGCAAAGCGGCGATGCGGTCCGATCTCGACATTCAGCGGTGACTCGGGGGCTGGGTTGAGCCCGGCCCAGACGATCTCGCCGACGCCCTCGGCCGCGTCTCTGAGCACGTTCAGCGTGCTCGCGGGACGCGTCATCGCCGCCAGCGCGCGGGAGGCGAGCTCCGCCGTGGTCAGGACCGCGCCGCGCAGCCCGGCGAGAACCAGCTCCGCGGGCGAGGGCTCACGGTGCGGTTGCCACGGCTCGAGGTCGGTCGTGGCCGGGGCAGGGTCCCGGGAAAGATCGAACAACACGGTCGCAAGGTCAACTCCTGAGACTCCATCCACCAGCGAGTGGTGAGTCTTGAAGATGAGCGCGAAGCGATCCCGCTCCAGCCCCTCGACCAGCCAGCTCTCCCACAGCGGCTTGGAGCGGTCGAGCGGCTGTGAGGCGATCCGCGCGGCCAGCAACAACAGCTGCTGTTCGGTACCGGGGGAGGGCAGCGCCGCGTGGCGAACGTGGTACTCGAGGTTGAAGGAGGGATCGTCGACCCACAGCGGCCGGCCGGTCTCGAGCGGCGGCGTTGCGAGCTTCTGGCGGTAACGGGGAACGAGGTGCAGCCGCCCGCGGACGTGGTTAAGGAAATCCTCGAACTTCGGCGGCGGGCCCTCGAACAGCAGCACCGCGCCGATGTGCATGTGCGCGGCCGGCCCCTCCTGGTGAAGGAATGACGCATCGATCGAAGTGAGGCGGTCGAGGTGCTGCTGTGGCATGACTCTCCTTGAGGCGCGGGACCGTCCGGCGCAGGCTGAAGGGTACCCTTCACTGCGATGGCCTGGGATTTCTCCACCGAGCCGCCGTTTCAGCAGAAGCTCGACTGGATGAGAGCCTTCGTGCGCGAGCACATCTGGCCGCTCGAGACGCTGACCGAGGAGCTCGGCTGGGAGGGTCTGATGCGTGCGATCAGACCACTCCAGGACGAGGTCAAGGGCGAAGGCCTGTGGGCCGCGCATCTCGAGCCGGGGCTCGGCGGCCAGGGGTTCGGGCAGGTCAAGCTCGGGTTGATGCACGAGATCCTCGGTAGCAGCTCCGATCGCGCCACTCGCTTTCGGCAACGCGGCGCCGGACTCGGGAAACTCCGAGATCCTCGCGCTCGCCGGAACCGCCGAGCAGAAGGAGCGCTACCTGCACCCGCTGCTGGCCGGCGATCTGAAGTCGGCGTTCAGCATGACCGAGCCGGACACCGCGGGATCAGATCCGACGTTGCTGAAGACCTCGGCGGTCCGCGATCGGGACGGCTGGCTCATCAACGGCCACAAGTGGTTCTCCTCCAACGGCTCGATTGCCGACTTCCTGATCGTGATGGCCGTCACCGACCCCGACGCCAGGCCCCACCAGCGCGCCTCGATGTTCATCGTCGATGCCGACACGCCAGGCGTGAGGATCCTCCGTGACGTGGCGACGATGGAGCATCCATGGGACAGCTTCGGCCGCTACGGCAACCACGCCGAGATCGTCTACGAGGACGTGCGCGTACCGGCGGAGGCGATTCTGGGGGCGCAGGGGGCGGGCTTCCTGATCGCCCAGCAACGGCTCTATCCCGGCCGGATCCATCACTGCATGCGCTGGCTCGGCGTCGCGCGACGCGCCTTCGACATGCTCTGCGAGCGCTCTCTGTACCGCTACGCCCACGGCTCGACGCTGTCGCGCCATCAATCGGTCCAGAACTGGATCGCCGACTCGGCGGCGCAGATGCAGGCGGCGAGGCTGATGACCCTCCAGGCGGCCTGGAAGATGGACACCGAGGGAGTGCTCGCGGCACGGATGGACATCGCGATGATCAAGTACTTCGGGGCCCAGGTCCTGCACGACGTGATCGATCGGGCGCTCCAGGCGCACGGCGCGCTCGGCTACTCGACGGACCTGCCGCTCGAGGCCATGTACCGCTACGCGCGCGCGGCTCGGATCTACGACGGACCCGATGAGGTGCACCGCAGTTCGGTCGCCCGCCAGGTGCTGCGGGGCTACGAGGCACCCGGCGACGAAGTCCCTTCGGAGCACATCCCGACGAGGCGCGAAACCGCTCGGCGCCAGTTCGCCTCGTTGCTGGAGGCGGTCACGGCCAACGACTGAACCCGGGCGGCGCTCTCCTACACTGTCTCGCGATGGCTTCCCACCCACGGACGCTGCTGCTCGCTGCGCCGCGCGGATACTGCGCGGGCGTCGATCGCGCGGTGCAGACCGTCGAGCGGGCGCTGGAGCTGTACGGCGCCCCGGTGTACGTCCGCAAGGAGATCGTCCACAACAAGCATGTGGTCGAGCAGCTGCGCGATCGCGGGGCGGTGTTCGTGGAGTCCGAGCGGGAGGTGCCGGAGGGGGCCACGGTCGTGTTCTCGGCCCACGGGGTCTCGCCGAGCGTCCATGCCAATGCGCGGGTGCGGGATCTGCACACGATCGACGCGACGTGTCCGCTCGTCACCAAGGTCCACGTCGAGGCCAAGAAGTTCGCGGCCGAGGAGTACACGATCGTGCTGATCGGCCACGCCGGCCATGAGGAGGTGGAGGGGACGATGGGCGAGGCCCCCGACCACATCGTCCTGATCGAGAACGAGCAGGATGTCGACGGCCTACAGGTCAAGGATCCGGCGAAGGTCGCCTACATCTCGCAGACGACGCTCTCGGTCGACGAGACCCGCGCGATCATCAATCGCCTTCGAGAGCGATTTCCCGCGATCATCGGTCCGCGCACCGACGACATCTGCTATGCGACCACCAATCGCCAGGCGGCGGTCAAGCAGCTGGCACGCGAGTGTGAGCTGGTGCTGGTGATCGGCTCGCGCAACTCTTCGAACTCCAACCGGCTGGTCGAGGTTGCGCGCGAGCACGGCGCGGACGCGCACCTGATCGACAACGAGCTCCAGGTGCGCGAGCAATGGCTCCAGGACAAGCAGGTCGTGGGAATCACCTCGGGCGCCAGCGCTCCCGAGGAGCTCGTGCAGCGGCTCGTCGAGTTCTTCCAGGCCCGCGGCACGAGCGACGTCCAGGAGCTCGAAGTCGTCCAGGAGGACGTGCGCTTCATGCTGCCCAAGGCGATCCGCCAGGCGATGGCGAGCGCCTCCGCATAGGGTTCGTCGGGGAGCCGTCCCGCGCTGCGCACGCTGGTCGTCTCCGACCTGCATCTCGGCTCGCACACCAAGGGCGATGTGCTGCGCCATGCCGACTGGCGGGCGGCGCTGCTGGGAGCGATGGCCGGGATCGACCGGCTCGTGCTGCTCGGCGATGTCCTCGAGCTCCGTCATGGGCCGGCGCGAGAGGCGCTGAACGCGGCGCGGGACGTTCTCGAGGAGATCGCCGGCGCCTTGCCCGCGGACGCCGAGGTGGTGATCATCGCCGGAAACCACGACCACTATCTGCTCGGGAGGTGGCTCGAGCGACGGGCCGCCACCGTCGCGCCGCCCCCACTGGGGCTCGAAACGGCGGTCGACTGGCGCGAGGACGACGCGCTGGCGACGCTCGCTGGGTTGCTCGCGCCGGCGGCCGTCAGGGTCGCCTATCCCGGCGTGTGGCTGCGTCGGGACATCTACGCGACGCACGGTCACTACTGCGACCGGCACACCACCGTCCCCCTGTTTGAGCGGATCGCGGCGGGCGCGATGGCGCGGGTGATCGGGGAGCCGCCCGCCGGCCCGGCCAGCGTCGATGATTACGAGGCGACGCTGGCGCCGATGTACGCCTGGATCCACTCGGTCGCGCAGCACGGCGGTGCCCGCCTGGGACGGGGCTCTCACGGAGCCTCGACGCAGGCGTGGAGCGCGCTCACGGCGAGACCGCGCCGGCGCGGTTTGCGCGGGCGGGTGCTCCGCAGCGCGTTTCCGGTCTCGGTCGCCGCCCTGAATCTCGCCCGGCTGGGGCCGCTTCGGGCCGACATCTCGGGCCCCGAGCTTCGCCGCGCGGGGCTCCGCGCCTTCGGCGAGGTCCTGGTGCGGCTGCGGGTCGAGGCGCCCCACGTCGTGTTCGGACACACTCACCGCGCCGGGCCGTTGCCCGGCGAGGAGCTGCGCGAGTGGCGCGCGCCGAACGGCACACGGCTGCTGAACACCGGCTGCTGGGTCCACGAGCCGGGCTTCCTCGGGCCCCGCCCCGACCAGAGCCCCTACCGGGTGGGATTCGCAGCCGTGATCGAGGATGACGGTCCACCGCGGCTGATCAACTTGGTGGACGAAGTCACTTCGCCAGTCCGGGCGTGAAGCACACCGCGTAGCAGCGGACCTCGTCCGAGAGCTCGAGCTCGAGCTCGCCGGCGGTGCTGCGCCGGTGCGAGATCAGCTCGTAGCAACCCGGATGGTCGACCTCGAATGGCCGGCCATTGGCGTGGACGGTGCCGTGGCCGTCGAGTACTGCCCACACGCCACCGGCCTCGTAGGGACCGCTGTAGGGCCCTTCAACGTCGTCGCTCTGCGGTTCGAGCCTCGCGCCCGGCGCGTCCTCCGGGCGCAGCGGCGCGACCACCAAGCGCTCGATACCGAGCAGCTGCTGAATCGCCCGCTCCGTCTCCTCGTAGCCCCCCTCTCCGTAGTGGTATTCGAACAGCCTGCCCTGCTGGTTGAAGAGGTAGCGAGCCGGCCATCCGAGGTTGCCGTAGAGCTGCCAGTACTCGAGCTCCACATCGACCATCACCGGATAGGGGATCTCCAGGCGCGCCACCGCCGCCTGCACCTGCGCCGGATCGCTCGACGGAGCGAAACCCGAGGCGTGGACGCCGATCACGCGCAGCCCCGCCGCTTGATAGCGCTCGTGCCACGCCTTCATGTAGGGCAGCGTCCGGATCGAGTTGGCGCGGCAGAAATCCCAGAACTCGACCAGCACCGGGCGGCCGAGCTGCTGGTCCATCCGCAGCGGCGCGACGTTGAACCAGGGAAGCCGCGCCGGGAATGGAGGGGCGGCGATGTGGTCGACCGGCGCTCGCATCGCTGCGATAGTAGAGCTGGGGGGTCTGGGATTGCCGGCAATCCCAGACCCATTTTCAAGCCGGGGAGGCGCCTGCGGGCGCGACGTGCCGGTGCCGCCGCGCAGGAGCGACCGAGCTACTATACTGAGTGAAGTATTGAATCCCGACTGCCTTTGAGGAGTTTTTGACGATGAGCCCGTCCGGAGCAGAGGTTCTCCGCCAGATCAAGAGCCAGATCGATGAGGTGGATCCGGCCGCCGTGCGCGAGCAGCTCTCCAACGGCGCGGTCGTGGTTGACGTGCGGGAGATCGAGGAATGGTCAGGGGGGCACATCCCCGGCGCCAAGCACGTGCCCAAGAGCTATCTGGAGTCGCGGATCGAGGGCGCCGTGCCCGAGCGTTCGCAGCACGTGGTCCTGTACTGCCAGTCGGGCAACCGGTCGGCATGGGCGGCCCGGACGCTGATCGAGGACCTCGGCTACGAACACGTCGAGTCGATGACGGGGGGCTTCACGTTGTGGAAGGACCGGGGTTACGAAGTGGACACACCGCGGACGCTGAGCGTGGAGCAGCGTGAACGCTACTCCCGGCATCTGCTGCTCCCGGAGGTCGGGATCGAGGGCCAGCAGAAGCTGCTCGACGCCAAGGTGCTGCTGCTCGGGGCCGGCGGTCTCGGCTCGCCGGCCGCCCTGTATCTGGCGGCCGCCGGCGTCGGGACGCTGGGGATCGTCGACAACGATGAGGTCGATCTCTCGAACCTCCAGCGTCAGGTGATCCATTCCAGCGAGCGGATCGGCGTCCCCAAGGTCGATTCCGCCGAGGCGACGATCAACGCGCTGAACCCGGACGTGAAGGTCGAGAAGTACGCGATCCGTCTGGGAGCCGAGAACATCATGGAGATCCTGCCGGGCTACGACGTTGTCGTCGATGGCCTTGACAATTTCCCCACGCGCTACCTGCTCAATGACGCTTCCGTCCGCCTCGGGATCCCGGTGGTGTCGGCTGCGATCCTCGGCTTCGAGGGACAGCTGTCGGTATTCAAGCCCTATGACGGGCCGTGCTACCGGTGCCTGTTCCCGGTGCCGCCGCCGGCCGAGTTGGCTCCCTCGTGCGGAGCCAACGGAGTGCTGGGCGTGCTGCCCGGGACGATGGGGCTCCTTCAGGCGACGGAGGTGATCAAGCTGATCCTGGGTGCGGGGGAGCCGCTGATCGGTCGGCTGCTGATGTACGACGCACTCGCCGCGCGGGTAACTGAAGTCAAGGTCCGCCGTGACCCCGACTGCCCGATCTGCTCACGCGAGCCGGAGTCGATCTCGGATGACGAGCTGGGACTCTTCCCCGACTACGAGGCGTTCTGCGCCGGCGCACACTAGGGTTAGCGGCGATGGCGATCGTCCGGATCCCGCCCGTTCTGCGCCCATCGGTGGGCGGTGAGAAGGAGCTGAGCGCCGACGGTGGGACCGTCGGGGAGATCCTCCGCACGGTGGCCGAGGACCATCCCAATACGCAAACGCAGCTGTTCTCCCCCGATGGGGGGCTCAACCGCTACGTCAACGTCTACCTGAACGACGAGGATGTGCGGGTGCTCGACGGGCTCGATACAGCGGTCGGAAACGCGGACACGCTCGTCATCCTGCCGGCGATGGCGGGCGGCGCCCGCTAGCTGCTGCCTGGAACCGCCAGATCCGGATCACCGGGGCCCGGCATCTAATCCGTCCGGAAGGTTTCGCTGCACCCGGCGTCTATAGCTCCGAATGTCCAAATTCGAAGGGAGCCAGATGCCTCGTCCGATCAGCCTTACCCGCGTGCTAAGACGGCCGCGGTCCATCCTCATGCTTCTCGCCGGCGTGGTCGGCTTTGCAGTTGCCGGGCTGGGCGGCCTGGCGCTGGCCAATACCTTCACGCTCCAGGTCGCGAAGAACGCCAAGGTCGTGAACTCCAACACTCACGCCGTGTCGCACAAGACGATCGTGGTCAGCTCTCGCGGCGCCGCGCTCTACACGCTGAGCGGAGAGACGACGCACCACGCGAAGTGCATGCCCGGCATGTGCTTCAGCTTCTGGCCCCCGCTCACGGTCAAGTCGGCGAAGAGCCTCGGCAAGGCCTCGGGTATCAAGGGCAAGCTCGGGGTCTGGCACCGCGATGGGTTCATTCAGGTCACGCTCGCGGGGCACCCCCTATACCGGTTCGCCCCCGACACCCAAAAGCGGGTCGCGACCGGCGAGGACATTCACAGCTTCGGCGGGTTCTGGCACGTGGTCACTGCGTCCTCTCACAACCGCAGCTCGGGCTCTACGACAACCGGCTCGACGACCACGGGCCCGGTGTACTAACCCGCCGAAGGAGGGTCCGCGGGTGCAGCCGTTGGCACCCGCCACTCTCCATTCCGGCGCGCCGGTTGTGGGGTGGTCTCGGTGGAAACCCCCGCTCCGAGCCCCCCGCTCCGGCGTGCCCGGTCCCGGCTCGAATCTCGCCTCGGCGGTAGCCCGCTCGAACCATCGCAGCGGCGCTGAGAACCCCGGCTCGGGCCGTCCGCCCCCGCTACACTTCGTAAAGCAATGGCCGCCGAGAGCCTTCAGAACAAGCCTTGCGGGGGACGGTACGGCGACATCGTCCAGGCGATCGGGCACACGCCCCTGGTCGAGATGAAGCGGCTCAGCCCCAAGCCCGGTGTCAGGATCTGGGCGAAGCTCGAGTCGCGCAATCCCACGGGCTCCGTGAAGGATCGGGTGGCGAGGGCGATGATCGAGGAGGCCGAAGACAAGGGGCTGATCCGCCCCGGGCAGACGATCCTCGAGCCGACCTCCGGCAACACCGGCATCTCGCTGGCCATGATCTGTAGCCGAAAGGGTTACCCGCTGAAGGTCGTGATGCCCGAGAACGTCACGCCCGAGCGCACCCAGTTGCTGGAGATGTACGGCGCAGAGATCGTCTATTCAGAGGGCTCCAAGGGCTCCAACGGTGCGGTCGAGTTGGCGCTTGACATGGCCGAGCAGGACGCCTCCTACTACATGCCCTACCAGTACGGCAACCAGGCGAACCCGCAGGCCCACTACGACGGCACGGCGCTCGAGATCCTCGAGGAGCTCGACGACATCTCGGCGTTCGTCGCCGGCCTCGGCACCGGCGGCACCCTGATGGGCAACGGCCGGCGGCTGAAGGAGGAGCTGGGGGACAACGTCAAGATCGTCGCGGCCGAGCCGATGCAGGGCGAACCGGTTCAGGGCCTGCGATCGCTCGAGGATGGCTTTATTCCTCCGATCATCGATTTGTCGGTGCTGGACCGCAAGATCTTCGTCACGAACACCGACGCGATTGTCTTCACCCGCAAGCTGCTCGACGAGGAGCGATTGTTCGCGGGGGTGTCGTCCGGCGCAATCGCGCGCGTCGCCGTACGGATCGCG
Source organism: uncultured Solirubrobacterales bacterium (assembly GCA_963767695.1). Classification (GTDB taxonomy): domain Bacteria; phylum Actinomycetota; class Thermoleophilia; order Solirubrobacterales; family Solirubrobacteraceae; genus Palsa-465. Next base: position 112,433 of record CAVYFE010000020.1, on the reverse strand, counting down.
AACGAGCTCGATGAGGGCAACGTCGTCTTCATCGTTGCCGACGACGGTTGGAAATACCTTTCTTCGGGGATCTACACCCGACCGGTAGACGAGATCGAGAACCTGGACGCCACCGTCTGGTGGTGAGCGACGAGGAACCGGCGTCGAATCGCAGACAGCTGCTGGGCGCTGCAGCTGCGGCTGCTGGCCTCGCGACGGTCGAATTCGTCTCAGCGTGTGGTTCCTCCTCGCGCCTGCACGTGGGGAAGATCCCACCGGCGGCCGATCAGAGCGACGTCGACCACCTGAACTACGCGCTCGGGCTCAAGCATTACGCGGTCGCCGCCTACACGGCGGCGACGCCGTTGCTGAAAGGTCGTGAACACGCGGCGGCAAAGCGCTTCCTGGGACAGGACCTGGCTCACGTGTCACAGCTGATCAGCCTGATCAACCACATCGGCGGTACGCCCAATCCGCCGCGGGCCAATTATGACCTCGGCCATCCGAGCGGCACACGCGCCCTGTTGGAGCTGCTGGACACCGCCGAGAACGACACCATCGCAGGCTTTCTGCAGCTCGCCCCCAACGTGTCTCCCGGCGTAGTCAGGGCCGAGCTGTGCGCGATCCTTGCCAACGACGCGCAGCACGTCGCCGTCCTGCGGCTGGCCCTGCGCCGCAACCCGATTCCCGTCGCGTTCGTGACGGGTCGCGACTAGCGAGCAGGGCGAGATGGAGACCGCGAATGGTCGTGGGCTCACGCGGCGAGAGGTGGTCCGCCGCGGGATGGTGCTGGGACCTGCCGCGTCAGCGTGTGCGGCGGCCGGACTGCTGTGGAGGCCGGAGCCGACCGAGGCCGCGGCTGCTAGCGACGCGGAGCTGCTGATCCCGCTGATCGGCACCGAGGTGCTCGCCGCGTTCGGCTATCAGCAGGTGTTGAACGCCCAGCTGCTCTCCGCACGGGGAGACAGGCTCGCGCAGCGAATTCTCGATCAGGAGCAAGAGCACATCGCCGCACTCACCCGCGAGCTCACGCGCCGCGGTGGCACCCCGCCGGCGCCGATCGCGAGCGTCGGCGAAGCAGACAAGGTGCTGAGTGCCAACCAGGTCCCGGAAAGCCTCGCCAACCTGCACAGCGCGCACGACGCGATCCTGCTGCTGTCCCGGTTCGAGTTGATGCTGGAGGGCACCTACATCAACGCGATCAAGAAATTCCACAGCCCTCGGCTGCTGCGGCTCGGCGGACAGATAATCGCCAACGAGGCGCAACACGGGACGATGTTGAGCGAGCTGCTGCACCCCGGGGACGTGGAGAAAGCCGTGCCGTCGCAGAACGTGCTCGGCGTCGGGACCTAGATGGCGCGAGTCGTAAATTCGGTGACGCCGAGAGACTCGCGCCACTAGAGCGGGCGGGGCGTGGCAGCCCTCGCGCCAAGCGGCCTAGGCGCCGCTGTCCGGCGCGACTGGCGCGATCGCCTGGCCGGGTCTTGGCCGGTCAAGACCCCCGCGCAGGATGATCGCGTCGGCGACGGCGCGCTCGTCGACCACGTAGAGCGACTGCTGAACGAGCTGCTTGAGGAGTGTCACCCGTGACTCCACGGGGTCGATATCGGCTTCGGGGTCGCCATGGTTGAGGTCGCCGGGGTCCAAGTCAGTAAGTGTTCAGTTGGTGGGTGAGGTGGATCCTGCGGGCGTTAAGTGAGGCGGCTGGACTGTCCGGGAAGGGACGTCCGCGGAAGCGGGCCCGAACGTGACGCGGAGTCGGTCGTCCTCGACCCGCGCCACATTTGGGCCGCCTGGAGGCCCTAGAGTGACGCGCATCATCCCGCCTTGATTCGGCGTCACGTTGGGGCCGATTCTCCGGCGCCGGCATCACGCTGTGGCGCCCAGATTTGATCGAGACAGTGAACGTTACGAAAGTTGTCTGTGGCACGTGGCGGAGCCGCCTGGCGGGGGATGAGCATCGGATTTTCCGACCAGTCACAGGTTTAGCAGGCGATTCCAGAACAACCCGGGGGCCAGAAGCAGGGCGATTGCCAGGGCCGCGGCGCCGAGCATCGCCACGACCATCAGCGCCTGGCCGGTCCGAAACCGCTGGATCGCCCAGTACGACGCGAGCAGGAAGCCGATGGGAGGAGCAGCGAGCGCCAGTAGCACCGCGACGGCGATGTGGATCCAGTCGAGCTCGCCTCCCAGGGCCGGAGGCGCGATGCGCGGCGCTGTCGGCCGCCGGCGTGATCCACGCGCTGCCTCGAGGTCTGCTCCGCAGATCGCGCAGCCAGCCGCGAACGGCGAAACCGGCTCGCCGCATCGAGGGCACTTGCTGACCGCACGAGGCACTCGGCAAACGATAGGGCGGGGGGCCGAGCTCCGGGCTGCGCGCGAGCTGAGCGCGGATTTGCGGCTGGTAGCCTCGCCCGGAGGATGCGAATCGCCCGCCCGATGTATGAGGAGATGATCGGCCACGCGCTCGAGGAGGCGCCGAACGAGTGCTGCGGGATGATCGCCTCGCGCGACGGCGAGGCCGCCAATCTGTATCGCGCCACCAACACGGCGGCGAGCCCGCTGCGCTACGAGATCGACGGCGCCGAGCAATACCGGATTCAGATGGAGATCGACGATGCGGACCTCGAGTTGGGGGCGATCTACCACTCGCATACGCGCAGCGAGCCCGTATCCGTCTCAGACCGACATCAACCTGGCCTTCTATCCCGACGCCCTGTACGTGATCGTGGGCGTGGCCGGCGAGGAGCCGGAGGTGCGCGCATTCACGATCCGCGACGGACGAGTGGCTGAGGCCGAGCTGGTGGTGGAGTGATGCGGCGCAGCGAAGCGCCCCGCGAGCCGCTCGTCTGTCCCAGCTGCGCCACCCGCTATCGGGGGCAGGAGCGGTTCTGCCCCCGTTGCCGGATGCCGCTCGTCCTCGCCGCGCAGGCGGACGTCGAGGAAGACCTCAGCGAGCGACAGAAGCGCGCGCGGAAGATCAAGCCGCAGCTGGCGGAGGGGCAGCTGCTGCGGGTTGCCGGAGCGCGCAATCAGGCCGAGGCCGAGTTCATCCAGGGACTCCTGCTCGAGGAGGGCGTGCCGAGCATGCTGCGCCGGAGCGCCGGGTTCGACGTGCCGGACTTCCTGGCCGCCGGCCCGCGGGACATTCTGGTTCCGCAGTCCGGCCTGGCCACGGCGCGCGAGATCCTGCTCGAGGCCGAGCTGATCGCGCCGGCGCGCGAGAGTCCGCCGGTCGCTCCGGTGCGGCTGCTGGCGGGACTGCTGGCGGCGCTGGCGGTGGGCCTGTTGGTCGTGTGGCTGATCACCGAGGTGCTGCACTGACGGTGCTGGCGCGGCGCCTCGCCGCGCAGCTGCTGTCAGGCCCACCCGCGCCCGATCCGTGTGGCGCCGTCGAGCGGCTGCTGGCGGTCCAGGGGCAGGACGGGCGTGGTGTCCGGCTGGCGCTCCGGGCCAGGACCAGAGGGCTGACCGTGGCCGATCTCGAGCGGGCGCTGAGCGACGAGCGGACGCTGCTGATCGCGTGGCTCGGCCGTGGCACGCTGCACCTGATCCGCAGCGAGGACTATCCGTGGCTCCACGCCCTGACGACGCCACAACTGTTCACGGGCAACGAGCGACGACTGGCGCAGACGGGAGCGACTCCGGCGGCGGCCGAGCGGGGGGTCAGGACGATCGAGCGCTCGCTGGCGGCGGATGGGCCCCTTACCCGGTCGCAGCTCGGGGAGCGGATCGCGGCGGCGGGGGTCCCGACCGCCGGCCAGGCGCTCGTGCACCTGCTGATGCTGGCGACGCTGCGGGGCATCGCCGTACGAGGCCCGATGGTCGGTCGCCAGCACGCGTATGTCCTGGTGCGGGACTGGCTGGGCCCGCAGCCGACGGTTGACCGTGACCGCGCGCTCGGCGAGCTCGGTCGCCGCTATCTCGCCGGACACGCTCCGGCCGACGAGCGGGATCTCGCGAAGTGGGCGGGGCTGCCGTTGCGTGCCGCGCGGGCGGCCCTGGCGGCGATCGCCTCCGAGCTCCACGAGCGCGAGGATGGCCTGCTGGAGCTACGCCGGGTGGAGCGCGGCGCGGCGACCGCGCCGCCGCGGCTGCTCGGGGCGTTTGACCCGGTGCTGCTCGGATGGACCTCCCGGGCGCTGATCACGGGCGAGCATGATCCGGTGATCGTTTCCGGCGGCATGTTCCGGCCGTTCGCGCTGGTCGAGGGGCGCGCGGCGGCGAGCTGGCGGATCACCGGGCACGAGGTCGAGCTCGAGCCGTTTGGCGAGCTCAGTGCGACCGACGTCGCCGCGCTGCAAGCGGACGGGAAGGACGTCGTGCGGTATCTGCAGCTGTGACGCCGCGAGGGCGAGGCTGTCCTGCGGTATCTGCAGCTGTAACGCCGCGAGGGCGAGGATGTCCTGCGGTATCTGCAGCTGTGACGCCCCGCCGGCGGGAGGCCTCAGGACCGGCCGCCGCCGGCCCTCAGACCAGGACCGGCTGGCGGTCCGAGGCGATCGCGGCGATCTCCTCGGAGGCGCGTTCGAACTCCTCGTCGGAGAGCACCGGTGTGCCTTCGAACGGAAGCTCGCGGGTCAGCTCGAGCCACGACCGGCATCCGCCGTACTCGTCGCGGACCTTGACCGTGACGGGCCGGGGAATCCGGTAGGTGCGAAGCAGGATCACGTGCAACGGATGGCGACGCTTCCACGCAAGCCGCTTCTCGGCGTAATCGGTGGTCCACACGTAGAACGGTGAGAGCGCGTCGACGGCCCGGCGATCGGCGACCGTGTAATGGCCGGCGACCTCGGCCCAGGCGCGGATCCGCACGCGGTCCGGCTGGGTGATCTCCTGCTCGCGATGAAACACGTTCGGGGAGGGCTCGCCCTCGCTCCAGACGCCCTCCTCCAGCGCGCGGGCGAGCTCAGGCTGATGCGAGGCCCGCACGAGGTCGGCGCGCTGGTGGTCGAACGTCGGATACAGGAAGAAACGGTCGAACTCGAGCTTGAAATGCTTGTCCGGCTCGCGAATGCCGCCCTTGCGGAGCGTCAGGAGCTGCTCGCCCTCGGCGAGGGCCCGCACAGTCACGGCCCATTCTTTAAAAGCAATCGGCATGTATCGGTAAAAGGGGGGACGAAGGGATGGACAGACTCTTACAGACAGTCCCGTGCGCAGCAATGCAAGGCGGCAACGGGGAGTCGGCATTCTACGCGAGATCCACCAAAACCCCAAATCTTCCTGCAAATTAGCTATTTTTCCGGAGCTACACCGCTATAGCTTTGTCCCTGCGGCCGCCTCGAGCACCTCGATCAGAGCCGCGAAATCATCGTCGCCGTAACCCCGACCGGCGGCCGCCGAGAGGATCTCGCGGGTGAGCGCCGCGGACGGGAACGGGGCTCCCATGGTCTGTCCCTCCTCGAGGCACAGCCGGACGTCCTTGAGCATGTGGTCGAGCTTGAACAGCGTCGCATAGTCGTGCGCGCGCATCGGCCCCGCCTTCAGCTCGAGCATCGTGGAGGAACCGGAACCCGCCCGCATCACGGTGATCAGCGCGTCGAGATCCAACCCCGCGCGCGCCGCGACCAGCAGCGCCTCGCCCAGGACCACGGCGTTGCTCGCGGCGACGGCGTTGTTGATCAGCTTCACCATCTGACCCTGGCCCAGGGGGCCGCAGTGGACGATCACCTTGCCCATCGCGTCGAGCAGCGGCCGTGCGCGCTCGAAATCCTCGGCGGTGCCGCCGGCCATGATCGTCAGCGTGCCGTCCTGCGCTCGGGGGGCGGAGCCGGTCACTGGAGCGTCGACCATCTGGATCTGGCGCTCAGCGAGGCGCTCGGCGATCGAGCGGGTCGCGGCCGGCCCGATCGTCGAGCAGTCGACGCACAGGGTGCCCGGATGGGCCGAGATTGCGGCGCCGTGCTCGCCGAGCAGCGCCGCCTCGACCTGCGGGCCATCGACGACCATCGTCACGACGATGTCGCTCTCGGCGGCTGCCTGCGCGGGCGTGTCGGCGAGCGTCGCGCGGTGCTCCTGGCAGAACTGCTCGGCCTTGGCCCGCGTCCGGTTGTACACCGTCAGCTCGAAATCCGCCGCGGCGACGTTCGCGGCCATCCGCGAGCCCATGATCCCGAGTCCGAGGAACGCGACGCGCGTCATCGTCGTGCACCATACCCACCGCCGCCCGGCGTCTCGATCCGCAGCCGCTGTCCGGGCGCGAGCTCCCCGATCGCCTTCGCCGGCAGCTCTTCGCCGTCGAGCAGGTTGCGGCCGCAGTGCCCGCAGGCGCCGCCGTCCGCGCCGGATGGCGGGTGGCGCCGGCGCTCGGTGATCAGCGAGTAGCGCAGCGGCTCGAGCGCCTCCAGCTCGCGGATCACGCCATCGCCGCCCCGGTGGGCGCCGTTCCCGCCGGAGCCGCGCCGGATTCCGTAGTGGACCATCCGCAGCGGAAACTCGAGCTCGAGTGCCTCGATCGGCGTGTTGAGCGTGTTGCTCATCGCGACGTGAACCGCGCTCGGGCCGTCGGCGTCCGGGCACGCGCCCTGACCGCCGCCGATCGTCTCGTAGTAGACGACCTCCTCGCTGCCGATCGTGACGTTGTTCATCGTCCCCTGCCCGAGCGCCCGGCCGAACGCCTGCAGGACCACGTCGGCGACGCGCGAGGAGGTCTCGACGTTGCCGCCCACGACCGCGGCCGGCGAGCGTGCGTTGAGCAGGGAGCCCTCGGGCGCATGGACCTCGATCGGCCGGTAGGCGCCGGCGCTGGGCGGGATGTCGGGGTCGGTCAGCACGCGGATCGCGAAGTAGCACGCCGAGCGCGTGACCGCGAGCGGGCAGTTGAGGTTGCCCTCGTGCTGCGAGGCCGTGCCGCTGAAATCGAGCCGCAACTGGTCTCCGTCGACGGTCGCTTCGAGCGCGATCTCGAGGTCTCCCTCGCGTGCCTCGAGCACGTCGCGGGCCTGGTAGGAGCCGTCGTCGAGCGCTTGCAGGCACGAGCGAGTACGCCGCTCGGCGTAGTCGAGGACCTCGCTGAACGCCTCGCGGACGGTCTCGCGGCCGACCCGCTCGTCGAGCTCGAGCAGCCGGCGGACCGCGACCCTACCGGCGGCGAGCTGGGCGCGGAGGTCCGCGCGGCGCTGATCGGGCTGGCGCATCTGCGCGGTCAGCTCGGCGATCGCGTCCTCGTCAAGGACCCGGGGCTCGATCACCACTCCCTCGTCGCTCAGCGTGCGGCTGTCCGCCGGCATCGACCCCGGCGTCGGACCGCCGACGTCAGCGTGATGGGCGCGGTTGGCGGCGAACGCGATCAGATCCTCGCCGGCGAACACGGGCGTGATCACCGTGATGTCCGGGAGGTGGGTCCCGCCACGGTAGGGATCGTTGAGGATCCAGGCACGGTCGGGCGCGTGGTCCTCCTCGAGAACCGCCGCGACGGCCGCCGGCATCGCCCCCAGGTGGACCGGGATGTGCTCGGCCTGCATCACCATCTCGCCGTGGGGATCGAACAGCGCGGTCGACGCGTCGCGGCGCTCCTTGATGTTGGCCGAGTGCGCCGAGCGGATCAGGACCGCGCCCATCTCCTCGCAGATCGCGCGCAGCGCCCCGGTCAGGATCTGGAGCTCGACCGGATCGATCATCGCTCGCGGCTCAGGCGGATCGTGCCCGTCTGATCGACCTCGCCCGACCACGGGGGCGGGACGAGCAGGGTCGACTCGGCGAGCTCGACGACGGCCGGACCTCGGACGGCGGTTCCCGGCGGCGGAGCGCCCCGCAGCACCGCGAGCTCGACGTCCTCGCCTGCGAGCGTGGCGCGCCGGCGCTCGTGCTCGATCTCTTCGCGCTCGTCGGCCTGCGCCAGCGTGACGTCGACTCCGGGCACGGTCGCGGTCACCCGGATCGTCACCAGCTCGAGCTCCTGGTCGGGGTCACGGTAGCCGTAGCGGTCCTCGTGCTCGGCCTCGAACGCGTCGCGCAGATCTCCGGGCTCGGGACTCGTCGCCGCCGCGATCGGCAGCTCGAACGCCTGCCCCAGGTAGCGCAGCTCGTAGATCGCGCGCAGGTCGGCGCCTGTGTCTCCGAGCGCGCGCCGCGCCTGCTCGCCCAATTCGCGGACGTGATCGGCCAGCGCCGGCGCGCTCAGCTGCACTCCGCTGAGGAACACGCTTCGCTGCACGTCGCGCCGCTGCGGGGAGACGACCAGCCCGAGCGCCGCGAGCACCCCCGATGCCCGCGGGCAGACGATCGTCTCGATCCCCAGCTCGTCGGCGATCGCCGCCGCATGCAGCGGGCCCGCGCCGCCGAACGCGAGCAGCGCGTAGCGGCGGGGATCGATCCCGCGCTGGACGGTGACCACCCGCAGCGCCCTGACCATCTCGGCGTTGGCCACGCGGATGATGCCCTCGGCGCAGCGGCGGGTCTCGAGGCCGAGCTCCTCCCCGAGCCGCTGCACCGCATCCTCCGCCGCCTGACGGTCAAGCTCCACGTCGCCGGCCAGCGGCGCGTCGGTCGACAGGTACCCGAGCACGAGGTTCGCGTCGGTGACCGTCGGCTCGCTGCCGCCGCGCCCGTAGCACGCGGGTCCCGGATCGGCGCCGGCGGAGCGCGGGCCGACCCGCAGCGCGCCGCCGGGATCGCGCCAGGCGATCGATCCGCCGCCGGCGCCGACCGTGTGGACGGCGAGCATCGGCAGCGCCAGCGGCCGGTCGGCCACCTCGCCGGCGCTCTGCTCCTGGACCGCTCCGTCGTCGACGACGCAGACATCGCACGAGGTCCCGCCCATGTCGAAGCACAGCGCATCGGCGACGTCGGCCGCCCGGGCCACGAACGCGGCGCCGGCCGCCCCCGCGGCGGGACCCGAGAGGACCGTCCACGATGCGTGGCCGGCGGCCGCCGCAGCGTCGATCAAGCCGCCGTTCGACTGCATGATCGCCGGCTCCGGGATGCCGTCCGAGGCGGCGCGGTCGACCAGCCGCCGCAGGTAGCTGGCGAGCAGCGGCGACAGGGCGGCGTCGACCTCGGTGGTGGCGGCGCGCTCGTATTCGCGGAACGTGCCCACGGTCTCGTGCGAGAGCGAAACGTGCGCGGCGGGCAGCGCCTCGGCGAGGGCCTCGCCGATCGCGAGCTCGTGCTCGGGGTGCCGGTAGGAGTGCAGCAGCACGACCGCCACCGCCTCCGGTTCGGCCTCGGCGAGCCGTCGGGCGAGCGAGCCGGCGTCCGAGGAGTCCATCGCCACCAGCGGCCCGTCGGGGGTCATCCGCTCGGCGGCGCCGAAGCGCAGCTCCTCTGCGACGAGCGGCGCCGGCCTCGTCGCGCACAGCCGGTAGAGCTCGGCGCGGTTCTGGCGGCCGAGCTCGATCAGGTCGGTGAACCCCTCGGTCGCGATCAGCGCCGTGCGAGCGCCGCGCCCCTCGAGCAGGGCGTTGGTGGCCACCGTCATCCCGTGCGAGAACGCCTCGATCTGATCGGCGGCACGGCCGGCGCGCTCGAGCACCGCCTGCACCGCGGCGATCACCCCCTCGGATTGATCCTCGGGAGTGCTCGGCGCCTTGGCCGTCGCCAGCTGCCCGTCGAACGCGAGGACCGCGTCGGTGAACGTCCCGCCAACGTCGACCCCGAGCAGCATGTGGATCCAACCCTACCCACAAAAAAAGGGCCCGCGCATGCGGGCCCCCTATAAATCGAACCACGGTGGGGCTAAGCGGCTAGCGCGGGCTCCAGCTCCTCGGTCTCCGCCAGATGCTGATGCGACGGGCAGTAGCCGTTGTGGGGCAGCGGCATCCGCTGGCAGGGAGTCCCCTTGCGCGTGCTGGCCCGGCACTGCAGCGGGTTGCCGTAGACGTCGTAGCCGTTCTGCGGCTGGCGGCGCAGGAACTCGTCGGCGAACTCGAGGTAGCGCTCGATCACGTGCAGGACGCGCGATTGGGCGGTCATCGGGAAGTACGCCCGGATGTCACAGAACAGGGTTCGCGCGGGGCGGGCGAAGTAGTGGCGATCGGTCGCCAGACGCTCGACTGCGGCCTCGCAGGCGCGGAGCACGCGCTCGTGGTTCGCGTGCGGACAGACGCTCCATCGATCCTCGATGATCTCGCCCGCCAACTCGCGATAGATCGCTCGGCTAAACCGGTACATGCAAGCTTCTACTCCTCTCGGTCTGCCGGCCTAGCTTCCCTCCGGAGGCGCGAGTATCACCCCCCGATGTGAAGGCTTCGGGGGTGTAGATATTAATTTGACGTTAAGCCGGAAGTTGGTGCAATCGTCCCCGCGCCGGCCTTTGGAGTGCGTATCAGGGCCAGTTGGCGAGCGTCAGGCCCAGGTCCCGGCTGATCGCCACATGGCGGCTGTCGAGCGCCGGATCGCGCTCCGGGTAGTCCCGACGTTGGTGTGCGCCGCGGCTCTCGGTCCGCGCCAGCGCCGAGCTGGCGATGTGGCGCACGAGCGGATTCGGATCCTCGGCGAGCCGCCGCAGTCCCTCACCGTCGCGCTCGATCCCGGCCCAGCGCCACAGCGCCTCCCGGCTGTCCGGCGAGATCACCGGCGCGCGGTCGCCTCCGGGCTCATCGGTCGGCGTCCCCGGCGCAGGTTCGGGCTCGGCGATCGCGGATCGCGCCGCCCGCGCGCCGAACACGAAGCATTCCGTGAGCGAGTTCGACGCCAGGCGGTTGGCGCCGTGAAGCCCCGTACACGAGCATTCCCCGACGGCGTACAGGCCGGGCATGGTCGCGCGGCCATCCAGGTCGGTGGCGACGCCGCCCATCATGTAGTGGGCGGCCGGGGCGACGGGGACCGGATCGCGCTCCGGGTCGATCCCGGCACCGCGGAGCGCGCTGACCACGTTGGGGAACAGGGCGGGGTCCACGTCGCGCATGTCGAGCTCGACCCACCCCGCGCCGGTCAGCGCCATCTGGCGCTGGATCGCGCGGGCGACCTCGTCGCGCGGCGCGAGCTCGTCGACGAACCGCTCGCCGCGGACATTCAGCAGCCGCGCTCCCTCGCCGCGAATCGCCTCGGTGACCAGGAAGCCGTCTGCACCGTCGATATCGCGGTGCCCCGGACCCCGGGCGGCGACCGCCGTCGGGTGAAACTGCATGAACTCGAGGTCGGCGAGCGTCGCGCCGGCGTCGAAGGCCAGCAGCAGGCCGCCGCCGACGGCGCCCGGCGGATTCGTGGTGCGCGACCACAAGGCCGCGGCGCCCCCCGTCGCGAGCACCACGGCGGCACTGTCGATCGCGCCGCCGTCGTTGAGCCCCACCCCGACCGAGCGCCCTTCGGCGGTCCGGATCTGGGTCACCCGGCGCCCCTCCAGCACTTCGATCCGCTCGTCCTCGGCGACCAGCGCCGACAGCTGGCGGATCAACCGTCGACCGGTGGCGGCGCCGCCCGCGTGGACGATCCGCCGGGCCGAGTGACCGCCCTCGAGGCCCAGCGCCAGGCGGCCGCTGCGATCGGCATCGAAGCGCAGGCCGAGCTCGGCGAGGTGCTCGACGGCGGCCGGCGCCTCCTCGCACAGCACGCGCGCCGCCGATTCACGCACCGCGCCGCGACCGGCGGCCAGCGTGTCGGCGAGGTGCAGCTCGGGGCTGTCCTGGTCCGACATCGCCGCCGCCAGGCCGCCCTGGGCCCAGTAGGTTGAGGACTCCGCCAGCGGCGTCGCCGAGACCAGCAGCACCTGCACGGCCTGCCGAGCGGCCGACAGCGCCGTGTAGAGGCCGGCGGCGCCGGCACCGACGACCGTGACCTGTGTCTTCAGTGCCACCAACGACGGATACCGTACTCGCCATGACGCCCTCGCCGGTATTCCTCGCGCATCCCTCCTCGCTGGCCCACGACACCGGCCCGCACCCCGAGCAGGCGGAGCGAATCGTCGCGATCGAGCGCGAGCTCGAGCGGCGCGCGTGGCTCGGCTGGCGCCGTCTGCTCTCGCCACCGGCAGAGCGCTCGCAGCTCACGGCAGTCCACCCAGAGGCCTACGTCGCCTCGATCGAGGCCGCCGCGGCGCGCGGCGGCGGGCACCTGGATCTCGACACGGTGATCAGCGAGGGATCGTTCGAGGCCGCGCTGCATGGGGCCGGCGGAGCCGTGGCCCTGGTCGACCTGCTGCTCGACGGCTCGGCACCGACCGGATTCAGCGCCCACCGCCCGCCCGGCCACCACGCCACGCGCACGCGGGCGATGGGGTTCTGCCTGTTCAACAGCATCGCGGTGGCCGCCACCCACGCGCTCGAGCACCGGGACGTGGAGCGGGTGATGATCGTCGACTGGGACGTCCACCACGGCAACGGCACCAACGACATCTTTCACGCCAGCGACCGGGTGCTGTTCGTCTCGATCCATCAGTGGCCGCTGTATCCGGGGACTGGCTCCAGCCGCGACGTCGGCTCCGGCGCCGGAGAGGGGTACACGGTCAATTTGCCGGTGGCGTCCGGATCCGGCGATGCGGTCTTCGGCTCGCTCGTGGATCACGTCGTGGTGCCGCTGGCAGACGCGTTCGCGCCGGAACTGCTGCTCGTCTCGGCCGGGTACGACGCCCACCGCGAGGACCCGCTGGCGTCGTGTGCGGTGAGCGAGGGCGGCTTTGCGGCGATGACGCGGTCGATCCGCGGTGCCGCGGAAGCGCTCGGCGCCCCGGTCGGTTGCGTGCTCGAAGGCGGCTACGCGCTGCACGCGCTGGCGCGGTCGGTGGCGGCGACGATGGAGGCGCTGGCCGGGCCGGGCGAGCGGTGGAGCGGTTGGAGCCCGCGGAGAGTCCGATCTCGCCCGCCGCCGTGGAGGCCCGGGCGAGGCTGGCGCGATGGTGGCCGGCACTCGCGGTGCAGTGACTCTCAGCGCAGCTCGCCGAGCAGCGAGCGCCAGGCGGCGAGCACCTTGGCCGCCATCCGATCGGTGGAGAACTGCTCGGCGCGCTCACGGCCTGGGACGCGCGGATCGGGGTCGGCCAGGTGCGGCGCGAGCGCTTTCCGCCAGGCGTCGATGTCGAACGGTCCGCAGTACGTTCCGGGCACGCCGGCCAGCGCCTGGGGGGCGATTCCGACCGGCGTCGCGAGCACCGGAACCTCACAGGCGAGCGCCTCGAGCACGGCGAGCCCGAATCCCTCGCGATCGGAGGGCGCGATCACCGCGTTGACGGCGTTCACCCACAGCGGGACCGCGGACGGCTCGACGTTGCCGAGCGTGAGCAGCGGCACGTCGGCGGCCAGCGAGGCGGCGAGGTCGTGACGTTTCTCGGGCCGGAGCGGGTCGGCGGCGAACAGCAGGTAGGGACCGGCGCGATCGAGGCCCAGATCGGCCCGGGCCTGCTCGCGCGGGATCGGTTTGAAGCGCCCCGTGTCAACGCCGGCCGGGAGCACTGCGCGGCGCCCGCCGAACGCGGCCCGCGGAACCTTGGCCGCGAGCTCCTCGGAAACCGTCGCCACCAGGTCCATCGAGCGCAGCCCGGCCAGGGTGATCGCGCGCGAGCGCGGATCGGCGAGGTCGGTCCCATGAAGGGTCACGGCGCGAGCCCGCGCACCGACGAGCAGCGAGGGAAAGATCGACAAGCCGAAGTGACCGTGGACGATGTCGAACCGCTCTGCACGGTGGCGGCGGCGCAGGGACCGCGCGCCGCGCACGTAGGCGCCCAGCCCGCCGGGGGGGAACGCCGACACCTCGAGCTCGAGATTCGGAATCCGCCTCAGCGCCTCGACCTGATCGCGAACGAAGCTGCCCAGCGCGGGACGAGCAGGCGTGGGATACATGTTCGTGACGATCAGCGCGCGCACCGGGGCGAGCGTATCCGCCCGTCACTCTGGCACCATCCGCGGGGTGCCCGTAAACCCAGAGGATCCGGTGGCGGTATTCGACTCCGGCGTCGGCGGCCTGACCGTGCTGCACGAGCTGCTCGTCTCGCTGCCGACCGAGGACTACCTGTACCTGGGCGACACGGCCCGGTTCCCGTATGGCACGCGCACGCTCGATGAGCTGCAACGGTTCGCGGTCGAGATCGCGGATCATCTGCTGGATTGCAACGCCAAGCTGCTCGTGGTGGCGTGCAACGCCGCGAGCTCGGCGGCGCTCGAGGTGCTGGAAGCGCACGTGGCCGCCCGGGGCGCCGAGGTTGACGTGATCGGCGTGGTGGCGCCGGCCACGCAGCTGGCGGTGGCAGGGAGCCGCACCGGTCGGATCGGGCTGCTGGCGACCCCCGCGACCGTCGCGAGCGACGCCTACGAACGCGCTGTGCGTGCCGCCGATGCCCACGTCCACCTGGAGAGCGTTCCGTGCCCCGATCTGGCGCCGATCATCCAGGGCGGCTTTCCGTTCGACGCCCATGTCGTGGACACCGTCCGCGGGTACTGCGCGCCGCTGCGGGTCGCCGAGGTCGACACGGTGATTCTCGGCTGCACGCACTATCCGCTCGTCGCGCCGATGCTCCAGCGAACGCTCGGCCGGGGCGTGTCGCTGGTCACCTCGGGAGCCGGCGTGGCGCGCAGCGTCGAGCGCGCGCTGGCCTCGCGGCGTTTGCTCAATCCGCGCACCGATGAGGGCAGCTACCGGTTTCGCTGCACGGCCGAGGTCGAGTCGTTCCGGGCCCTCGGCACCCGGTTTCTGCAGATGCCCCTCGAGGAGGTCGTCCACGTCGAGCTCGCGGCAGCGGTGCCCGCATGACGACGGCGGCGCGGGAGCGCAGCTACGGCCGCGCCTATGACGAGCTACGGCCGACGACGATCGACCCGGGCTTCATGCGCACCGCCACCGGGTCGGCGCTGATCTCGGTCGGAGAGACGCGGGTGATCTGCACGGCCTCGGTGCAGGACAGCGTCCCGCGGTTCCTGGCCGGGTCCGGGCGCGGATGGGTGACCGCGGAGTACGGGATGCTGCCGGCCTCGACCGGGGAGCGCAAGCAACGCGATGTCAGCAAGGGACGGCCGGACGGCCGGACCGTCGAGATTCAGCGATTGATCGGCCGCTCGCTGCGCGGCGTGATCGACTTCACCGCGCTCGGAGAACGGACCATCTACATCGACTGCGATGTGCTGCAGGCCGACGGAGGGACCCGGTGCGCGTCGATCACCGGCGGGCTCGTGGCGCTCCGGCTCGCGTGTGAGCGGTTGCGCGCGCAGGGCGTGGTGGAGCGCAGCGTGCTGACCGGCACGGTCGCGGCGGTCTCGTGCGGGATCGTCGACGGCGCGCCGCTGCTGGACCTCGACTACTCCGAAGACTCGATCGCCGAGGTTGACGCCAATGTCGTGATGACCGGCGACGGTGGCCTGATCGAGGTGCAGGCGACGGCCGAGCGGACTCCGCTCTCGCGCGCGCATCTCGATGATCTGCTGGCGCTTGCAGCGCATGGGATCGAGGGCTTGCGCTCGCTCCAGGATGAGGCGGCCGCGACGGCGAGCAGCTGAGATGGACACCACAGGCGGTCGTTCGCTGGTGCTGGCGACACGCAACGGGCACAAGGTCCGCGAGATCGGCCGGCTGCTGGCGGGCGACGGCGTGCGGGTCGCGCCGTTGGCCGATGAGATCGAGCTCCCGCCCGAGGTGGGCGAGAGCTTCGCCGACAATGCGCTACCCAAGGCTCGCGCCGCCGCCCTCGCCACCGGCCTGCCCGCGATCGCCGATGACTCCGGGATCGAGGCGCAGGCGCTGGGCGGCGCGCCCGGAGTGCGCTCGGCCCGCTACGCGGGAGCCGTGGCGAGCGACGAGGAGAACCTCGCGAAGCTGATGCGGGAGGCACCCGCGGGCAGCGCGCTCAGATACGTGTGCGTGGTGGCCTACGTCGATCCTCGGGTAGACGAGGAGCGGCTGTTCTGCGGGGAGTGCTCGGGAACGCTCGCCGAGGCGGCACGTGGAACGGGCGGTTTCGGTTACGACCCCGCCTTCCTGCCCGACGACTATCCGGATGGTCGGACGATGGCCGAGCTGAGCAATCAGGAGAAGGATGCGATCAGTCACCGTGGACGAGCGATTCGCGCGCTTGGCGCTTGGCTGCGGGGGCGCCCGCACGGTCAGGGCGTCCCCGGATGAACGGCCCGCTGACCGCCGGTGGCACGCGGGAGGGGTCGGCGCTCAAGCAGCGGACCGCCGCGCTGTCGGTGCTGTCCAACTCGGGGCTGATCCTGCTCAAGGTGATCGCGGGCTCGATCACCGGCTCGATCGCCGTGCTGACCGAGGCGGTGCACTCGAGCATCGACCTGGTGGCGTCGATCGTCGCCTTCTTCTCGGTTCGCAAGGCCGGCGAGCCGGCCGACGAGAGCCACCGCTATGGACACGAGAAGATCGAGAATCTGTCGGCGGCGATCGAGGGGATCCTGATCCTCGTCGGCTCCGCGGCGATTGCGTTCGAGGCGATCAGGCGGCTGCTGGGGCACGGCGAGCTGCACACGGTGGGGCTCGGAATCGTCGTCGTCGCGATCTCGATCGTCGTCAACGTCGTGATCTCGACGGTGATCGGACGGCGGGCGCGCGACACCGACTCAGCCGCCCTGGAAGGAGACGCCGCACACCTGCGGACCGACGCCATCACCTCCGCGGCGGTGCTGATCGGCCTCACGCTGGTCAAGGTGACCGGCGAGCAGTGGATCGATCCCGCCGTGGCGCTGATCGTCGCGGCCGTGATCTTGGTCACGGGCGTCCGGCTGCTGACCCGTTCATCGCGGGTGCTCGTCGACGAGGCCCTTCCGTTGTCCGAGGTGGACGCGATTCGCGACGCGATCGAGGCGTTCGCCCCGCGCGGCGTCGTCGGCTACCACGAGTTGCGCACCCGGCGGGCCGGCTCCCGTCGCTACGTCGACCTGCACATCCAGTTCCGGGCCGGCACCTCGCTCGAGAACGCCCACCGGACCGCGCACGAGCTCCAGGAGCTGATCGCGCGCCGGCTCGAGGGCGCGGATGTGTTGATCCACCTCGAGCCCGAGGACCGAGTGCGGCCCGGAGAGGAGCTGCAGACGTCTCGCACGTCCGAGCGCCGCGCCGAGGAGCTCTCCCCGCCGGGAGCTGCTCGCGCCGAGAAGCTCTCCCCGCCGGGAGCTGCTGCTACTTGAGGTTGATGGCGGCGGACGCGGCCACCGCAAAGGTAACGCCGGCATAGCCCAGATAGCCCTGCAGGACCAGGATCAGCACCGCGATCAGGCACGCGAGCACGGTCGCGAGCCAGCCGAGTCGGGCGAGATCCACGGGCCTATTCTGGCCGTCCCGGGCGTTCCCCGGGGGGCCACGCCATCAGCTCGACCAGGTTTCCCGCCGGATCGTGAACATATGCCCGCGGCGAGCCCCAGTGCTCAGCCCGGCGATCCACCTCGTGGCCCGCGCGGTGCAGCCGCTCGAGCGTGTCGTCGTACTCGCGGCAGACGATCGCGAAGTGGCCCGTGGCGGGCCGGGCGTCGCCCACCGGCATCAGGTGGACCTGCGGCGCCGGCGCGGGTCCGTCCGATTGGAGCCACCGCGCGCGGTCCGCGACCCCGGCCGGGGCTGGCACCGGACGAAAGCCCAGAATTCCGTAGAAATCGATGCACGGCCCCAGCTCGGAAGGGCGAATCGTGCGGGTGACGTGGTGGATCATGGGAGGTGCCCTCCCGCCGTGGGCGGGCCGGCTGCCTTGTCCGAATCCCGAGAGATTTCCGCAATTTGCGAAAATCCGGCCGGTGCTTTCCCGTGGGCTCCACGGTCGACTGGCAAGAATGAGTATCCACGGGGCAGCGGATCCAAGCAGTCCGGGTGCCGTGTTAGCGTCGAACATTCCTACCACCTTTAAGGAGGGAGAAGATGACCAAGTCCGAATTCGTCGACCAGGTTGCCGACCGCGCCGGACTGAGCAAGAAAGACGCGGCCAGCGCGGTGGACGCCGTCCTGGACACGATCGAGGGCGCACTGAAGCGCGGCAGCGAGGTGACGTTCTCTGGCTTTGGCAAGTTCAGCGTCTCCCACCGCAGTGCCCGTGAGGGTCGGAACCCCTCCACCGGCGAGACGATCCACATCCAAGCCTCGAAGGTGCCGAAGTTCACCGCGGGGGCCGGATTGAAGAAGTCGGTGAAGTAGTACTTGGCGCAGGTTCCGAGCGCCCACCCGTCCGCGCCCTCACCGAGCGCCGCAGCTGAGCGCTTTGGCGACCGGCTGGCCCGCCGCGTCGCCGACCGTGGCTCGCAGCTCGTGCTGGGGCTCGATCCGGATCCAGCTCGACTGTGGCCGCGGGCGATCGAGCTCGCAGGCGGCGCCGGGAGCCCGCCCGCCCCGCCGGCCGCGCGGGCGGCGCGGGCTGTCGAGCGCCACTGCACGCTCGCGATCGAGGCCGTCGCCGAGCAGTGCGTCGCGGTCAAGCTCCAGGTCGCGTGCTTCGAGCGACTCGGTGCGCCGGGGTGGGCCGCGATGCGTGACGTCGCGCTGCGGGCGCGCGAGCACGAGCTGCTGGTGCTCGCCGATGGAAAGCGAGGGGATATCGACGTCTCGGCGGCGGCGTACGCCCAGGCCTTCCTCGGCGAGACAGCCACCCCGTACGGACCGGTCGCGGGGCTCGGTGCCGATGCGCTGACCGTCAATCCGCTGGCCGGCGCCGATTCGCTGGCGCCCTTTGTCGCCGTGGCCCGCGAACGCGGGCGGGGACTGTTCGTGCTCGTGCGGACCTCGAACCCGGGCGCCGCGGACGTGCAGGAGTTGCAGCTGTCCGGCGGCGAGTCGGTAAGCCACCGTCTGGCGGGAATCGTCGCCGAGCTCGGGGCGCAAGGGGTGGGAGCGGCTGGGTTGGCGGACGTGGGAGCGGTAGTCGGCGCGACGGCTCCCGAGCGGCTCGAGACACTGCGCGCGCTCATGCCCCACGCCGTGTTCCTGCTGCCCGGCGTGGGCGCTCAGGGAGGGAGGGTCGAAGACCTGGCGCCGGCGTTCGCACCGGGTCCTGCCGCGGGGCTGATCGCGGTCTCGCGCGGGATCGTCGCTGCCCACCAGCGGATGGGGGGCGATCCGGCACTCGCGGCCCAGCGCGCGGCGGCGAGGTTCCGTGAGCTTGCCTGGAGGCTGGCGGGCTGAATCTCGGTTTTGGCTCCAAGCGCCGCGGCGGCGGGGAGCCGCGCCGGTATGATCGGCGTGCGATGGTCGCTCGGAGTCGTGCGCGCTACCTGGCGCCGATCGCGCTCGCTGCGACGATCGCCGGGACCTACATCATCGTGCATAGCGCGTTGACCGCGAAGCACTCCTCGACGCACTCTCACTCCTCCCAGGCGCTCGCGCCGAAGAGACCGCGGGGCAGGTTCGCGAGGGCGAAGTACTACGCGGTGCAGTCCGGCGACAGCCTCAGTTCGATCGCCGTCAAGACCGGGATACCGTTGGCATCGCTGGAAGCGCTGAACCCGCACGTCGATCCGAACAGCCTCCAGACCGGGCAGCGACTGCGGCTCCGGCGATGACGCGCAAGGTGGGCCGGCGCGCGATCACCGGGGGCCTCGTGGGGCTCGCGTGTGCGCTCGCAATTTTGGTGCTCGGGCCGAGACGGGCTGTCGCGGCCGACGAGCTCCACCTGACCGCCCGGGCGGCGATCCTCGTCGCGCCGGCGACCGGACAGCAGCTCTACGGGCTCGACCCGGACCGCGAGCTGCCGATCGCCTCAACCACGAAGCTGATGACCGCGCTGGTGACGCTCGAGCACACCCGGCTCGGCAAGGTGTTCGCCGACCCGGACTACCACCCGGCGGCGGCCGACTCGCAGCTCGGCCTGGTGCCAGGGGAGCGGATGAGCGTTCACGACCTGTTGCTCGCGATGCTGCTGCCCAGCGCCGACGACGCCGCCGAGGATCTCGCTTACAACGTCGGCCACGGCTCGGTCGCTCGGTTCATCGGGATGATGAACCGGCGGGCCGGCCAGCTCGGACTGGGGCACACGCACTATTCGACGCCGATCGGGCTCGACACGCCCGGCAACTACTCGAGCCCGTCAGACCTCGTCAAACTGGCCGCCTACGTGCTACGGACGCAGCCGTTCCTCGCGCGAGCGGTGGCGTTGCGCAGCGCGGTGCTGCGGACGGGCAACGAAGTCCGGGTGGTGAGCAACCGCAACGATCTAGTCGGCCGCGTGCCCTGGATCAACGGGGTCAAGACCGGCCACACGCTCGGCGCGGGCTACGTGCTCGTGGCCTCCGGCCGGCGCGGCCGGATGACGCTGCTGAGCGCGGTGCTGGGCACGCCAAGCGAAGCGGCCCGCGATCAGAGCACGCTCGCGCTGCTCGGCTACGGCTTTGCGTCCTACCGACTGATGACCGCGGTCCGGGCCGGAGCGGTGCTGGCCCGCCCGACGATCAAGGATCGGCCCGGCCAGCGCGCCGCCGTGATCGCGGCCGACACGTTCGCCCGCGTGATCCCGCGCAGCGCCCGCGTGCGGATCCGCGTGAGCGTCCCGGACCAACTCGCCGGACCGCTGGCGCGACACGCGGTGGTCGGTAGCGCGGCGGTATTTGCCGGGCGCCGTCAAATCGCTTCGATGCCGCTGCTGCTCGCCCGGGCCCTGCCGGCGGTCAGCGCCCTCACGGTGGCCGGCAACTTCGTGACCCGACCGTCTACGGTAGTGTCGCTGCTGGTGCTGTTGTGTGCCGCGATTGCGCTGGCCATCCGTTGGCGTGCGCGCGCGGGAGACGGGCGAGGAGGAACTGAGCGAGCATGATCATCACGGTGACGCTCAATGCCGCACTCGACAAGACGCTCGAGGTCCCCAACTTCACCCCCGGGCGCAGGCACCGCACGGTCGACCAGACCACGGTGCCGGGCGGCAAGGGTGTGAACATCGCCCGGGCGATCAAGCGCCTCGGCCAGCCGGTGATCGCGACCGGCCTCGCCGGCGGGGCGACCGGCCACCGGATCCTCGACGCGTTGGGCGACGAGGCGATCCTCAACGCATTCGTACGGATCCGCGAGGAGTCCCGAACGAACACCGCGGTGCTCGATCCCACGACCGGGATGCACACGGAGATAAACGAGCGCGGGCCCTCGGTCTCGCTTCACGAGCTCGAGCTGTTTCGCGAGAAGCTGCTGTATCTGGCCAAGGGGGCGAGCATCTGCGTGTTCGCCGGAAGCCTGCCGCGCGGGATCGACACTGACGTCTACGCCGGTCTGATCCGGGAAGTGCGACGGCTTGGCGTGACCACGATGGTCGACACCGACGGGGAGCCGCTGCGGCTCGCGGTGCGCGCCGAACCCGATGTCGTCTCTCCGAACGAGCTCGAGGCCGAGGAGCTCGTAGGTCATGAGTTCAACGACAGCGCGGACCGCGCTCAGGCGGTCGTCGAGATGCGGCGGCTGGGGGCCGCCGAAGCCGTCATGACCGTCCCGGACGGTTGCTACGCCCAGGTGCTCGAAGGCGGGGGGCCGGCGCTGTACCGCGTGCGCGTCGAGGAGCAGGAGGCGCGCTCCAGCATCGGCTCCGGCGACGCGTTCCTGGCCGGTTACGTCGCGGCGCGCTACGCGGGACGCTCGGCGGTGGACTGCCTGCGTTTTGGGGTCGCCTGCGGCGCTGAATCGATCCATCACTTCGGCGCCGGCGTCGTCGAGCAGGCGAAGGTCGAGCGGCTGCTCGACGAGGTCGAGGCCGAGCGGCTGGAGATTCCGGCCGAGATCTCCTGAAAACTGCGGGGTCGCTCGCTGGTCGGCGAAATAGCCGCTGCTAGCATCGACTGCCCGATGATTGCCGCCGTCATCGTCCCCGCCGCGCTTCTCGATCGCCCCCCCTGCCTGCCGTCCGCAGGCCCGTCTACGATGCCTCAATGGAAGTAGAGATCGGGCGGGGAAAGAAGGCCCGGAGGGCCTACGGGTTCGACGAGATCGCGATCGTTCCGTCGCGGCGGACCCGTGATCCCGACGACGTGGACATCTCCTGGACGCTGGGTCCGTACCGGTTTGAGCTTCCGCTGCTCGCGGCGGCGCTCGATGGCGTGGTCTCTCCCCAGACCGCCGGCGTAATCGGAAAGCTGGGCGGCCTGGCAGTCCTGAACCTCGAAGGCATCTTCTGTCGCTACGAGGACGCAGATGCACAGCTCGAGCGGATCTCCACCTTCTCCAAGGACATCGCGACTCGGGAGATGCAGGACATCTATCGCGAGCCGGTCAAGCCCGAGCTGATCGCCAAGCGGATCGAGGAGATCAAGGCGCAAGGCGTCGTCGCGGCCGCGTCGCTGACGCCGCAGAAGGTCCGCAAGCACTACGACGTGGCGCTCGAGGCTGGACTGGACATCCTCGTGATCCAGGGCACGGTCGTCTCTGCCGAGCACGTCTCCACCGACGAGACCCGCCCGCCGCTCAACCTCAAGGAGTTCATTCGCGAGCTCGCGCCGACGCCGGTGATCGTCGGTGGCTGCGCCTCGTATCACACCGGCCTTCACCTGATGCGCACCGGCGCCGCCGGGGTGCTCGTGGGAGTCGGACCGGGCGCGATCTGCACCACCCGCGGCGTGCTCGGGATCGGCGTTCCGCAGGCGACCGCGATCGCGGACGTCGCCGCCGCCCGCTCGCAGCACATGCTCGAGACCGGCGAGTACGTGAAGGTGATCGCCGACGGCGGGATGCGCAACGGCGGGGACATCGCCAAGGCGATCGCGTGCGGCGCCGACGCCGTGATGCTCGGCTCGGCGCTGGCACGAGCCTACGAAGCCCCCGGTCGCGGCTACAACTGGGGGATGGCCACCTTCCACCCGACGCTTCCGCGCGGGACGCGGGTCTCGACCACGCTCAACGGCTCGATCGCCGAGATCATCAAGGGACCGGCCCGCGAGAACGACGGGACGTTCAATTTGATGGGTGCGCTGAAGACCTCGATGGCGACGTGCGGCTACCGCGACATTGCCGAGTTCAACCGCGCTGAGCTGCTCGTGGCGCCGGCGCTCCAGACCGAAGGCAAGCAACTTCAGCGCGAGCAGGGAGTGGGGATGGGCGCCATCGGCAAGGCGGCGACGGTCGGTGTCGCCGACTAGCTTGGCGGCTGCAAACACTTCGTCGGCCGACGTCCTCGCTCGCTCAGATGCGGAGCACGCCACGCTCGCTGCGTCCTCGGCCGACTCGGTTTTCGCTCGCCAAGCCGCTACCGAACACGTTGTGGTCCTCGACTACGGTGGCCAGTACTCGCAGCTGATCGCGCGGCGGGTGCGGGAGTGCCGCGTGTTCTCGGAGCTGCTGCCTCATCACGTCGGTGCGCAGGAGGTGGCTCGCCGGCGCCCCAAGGGCGTGATCCTGTCCGGCGGTCCGGCGTCCGTCTACGAAGACGGCGCTCCGCCGTTCGAGCCGGAGCTGCTGGAGCTGGGAGTTCCGGTGCTGGGGATCTGCTACGGCATGCAGCTGCTGGCCCGCGAGCTCGGCGGGCGGGTGGAGGGAGCCGAGGTCGGCGAGTTCGGCCGCTCACAGCTGACGGTGTCTGAGCCCGGCCGCCTGCTGGCGGGCACGCCGCCGGAACAGACGTGCTGGATGTCGCATCGCGACTGCGTGCTCTCACCACCGCCGGGGTTCGAGGCGCTGGCCTCGTCGAGCGGGTCCCCGGTGGCTGCGTTCGAATCGGTCTCCCGAGGCGTGTACGGGATTCAGTTTCACCCCGAGGTAGTGCACACGCCCTACGGGCAGGCGGTGCTGACGAACTTCCTCGAGGACATCTGCGGCTGCGAGCGGACGTGGAGCGCCAGCTCGGTGATCGAGGAGCAGCTCGAGCGGATCCGCGCCCAAGTTGGCGACGGACGGGCGATCTGCGGTCTGTCGGGCGGCGTCGACTCGAGCGTCGCCGCGCTGTTGGTGCACCGCGCGATCGGCGACCGGTTGACGTGCGTGTTCGTAGATCACGGCCTGATGCGCAAGAACGAGGGGGCTCAAGTGATCGCCGCGTTCCGGGATCACTTCCGCGTGCCGCTGGTCGCCGTCGACGCCTCGCAGCGATTCCTGTCCCGGCTGCGCGGCGTCAGCGATCCCGAGGAGAAGCGCAAGCGGATCGGGGCCGAGTTCATCCGCGTGTTCGAGGAGGAGGCCTCGAAGCTCTCGGGGGTCGGGTTCTTGGTGCAGGGGACCCTGTACTCGGATGTGATCGAGTCCGGCGGCGGCACCGGGGCGGCGACGATCAAGTCCCACCACAACGTCGGCGGGCTGCCCGAGGACCTGCAGTTCTCGCTGGTCGAGCCGTTGCGGTCGTTGTTCAAGGACGAGGTCCGCGCGGTGGGGGCTTCGCTCGGGCTGCCGGAGCGCCTGGTCTGGCGCCAGCCCTTCCCGGGCCCCGGACTCGCGATCCGGATCGTCGGCGGCGAGGCGACCCGTGAACGGCTCGACATTCTGCGCGAAGCGGACGCGATCCTGCAGGACGAGATCCGCAAGGCCGGCCTGTACCGAGAGCTCTGGCAATCCTTCTGCGTGCTGCCCGACATCCGCACGGTCGGAGTCCAGGGCGATGTGCGCACCTACGGCCACGTGATCGTGATCCGCGCCGTGACCAGCGACGACGCGATGACCGCCGACTGGGCACGGCTGCCCTACGAGCTGCTCGAGCAGATCGCCTCCCGGATGATCAGCGAGATCCGCCCGGTGGGGCGCGTGGTGCTCGACATCACGAGCAAGCCCCCCGGCACGATCGAGTGGGAGTAGGGGTTTTTATTTAGGGGGGGTTTTTGGACGCCGGCGGCTCGGCTTGACGGCGGGCCGGGTGGCGGGGGAGGGCCGAACGGCGGCTGTGAGGAAGTGGGTAGTCCGACAGCCCTAAGCCCCCGCCAGGGCCAGGATTGCCCGCACGTAGCGACCAAGATCGGCGGGGAGGCGGTCGCGTGCGAACCAGCGCGCCTCGTCGATCTCGCCCCGGTCCACAGTCAGGGCGGGGTCGAGGAGTTCGGCCTGGAAGCAGTACATCGTGTCGTGGCGATGCTCCGCGTGGCCGGAGAGCGTTCCCAGATCGGCCCAGCGCTCGGGCGTTAGTCCGAGCTCCTCGGCCATCTCCCTCCGGGCCGTGTCACGCGGTTGCTCGCGCCGCTTCACCGTTCCCCCCGGCAAGTCCCACCTCGGCTGGCCGTAGGTGTGGCGTACCAGCAACACCCGCTCCCGGTCCGTGATGACGCACTTGACGCCGCTGACGTGGGGTCGCGCGATGAACCACCAGACCCGCAATCCGAGGAAGGCGCACTTGTAGCCGTAGCGGCGAAGCTGAACCGGAAGCTGCACAGATGGACTGTAGGGGACCCACCCGAGTCTTCTGGTCGCGGCTATCATTGCCGCGAGCCGCGCGCGCGACGCGCGGCTTGTGCATGCCATGAAGACCTACGTAGCCACCCCCACCGATCGCGAGCGCAACTGGCTGCTGGTCGACGCCACCGGGCAGACGCTCGGCAGACTGGCCACCCAGATCGCCGACGCGTTGCGCGGCAAGCGCAAGCCCACGTATACCCCTCACGTGGACACGGGGGACTTTGTGATCGTCGTCAACGCCGAGAAGATCTCGGTGACGGGCAACAAGCGGGCCGACAAGCGCTACTACAGACACTCCGGGTATCCCGGGGGACTCAAGTCCCGGACGCTGTCCGAGATGCTCGAGCGCCGGCCGGAGGAGGTCATCCGCTTGGCCGTCAAGGGGATGCTTCCCCGCAACCGCCTGGCGCGCAAGCAGCTGACGAAGTTGAAGGTATACGCCGGTCCCGAGCACCCGCACACCGCCCAGCAGCCGCAACCGATGGAGATCGAGCAGTGACCCAGGCCGAGCATCCCGAGGACGAGCAGCGCACAGAGGAACAGGAGCCGGAGACTCCGGCCGAGCCGTCCGGGGAGGCCGGACCGCAGGCCGCCGAGGCCGAGGCGGCGCCCGCGCCACCGGCCGGCGAGGCCGAGGCCGTGCCGGCGCCACCGGGCGGCGAGGCCGAGGCCGTGCCGGCGCCACCGGCCGGCGAGGCCGAGGCCGTGCCGGCGCCACCGGCCGGCGAGGCAGAGGCGGCGCCTGCGCCACCGGCCGGCGAGGCCGAGGCAGCGCTCGAGCCACCGGCCGGCCAGGCCGAGGCCGAGGCAGCGCCCGAGCCACCGGCCCCTTCCACATCGACTCCCCCGGCGGAACCCGAGCTAGGCGAGGAGGAGGAGGCCGAGCTTGCGCCGCGCCAGCGACCGGATATTCCCGGCGCCGACCTGATTCCCGACATCATCCCCGAGGGTGAGGAGTTCCTCGATGCTGAGGCCCGGGCGGCGGCGGAAGCCGAAGCGGAGGCGGCGGCAGCGCGCCAGGATGACGAGTCCGAGGACGAGACCCAGCCGATCGCCGATGCGGCGATCGACCTGGCGGCCGGTGCGCGCTACACGTCCACCGGCAAGCGCAAGAGCTCGGTGGCCCGCGTGATGCTCAAGCCGGGGACCGGGAGCTATGCGATCAACGGCAAGGAACTGAACAGTTAT
Organism: uncultured Solirubrobacterales bacterium; assembly: GCA_963767695.1. Lineage (GTDB taxonomy): Bacteria > Actinomycetota > Thermoleophilia > Solirubrobacterales > Solirubrobacteraceae > Palsa-465. Next base: position 86,138 of record CAVYFE010000020.1, on the reverse strand, counting down.
TTCCCGCGCGAGACCCTTCAGCGCATCATTCGCCAGCCGCTGGAGACCGTCGGATACGAGTCACGGATGGACGTCGTCGCCAGGATGCACGGCGGCGGCGTCTCGTCCCAGGCCGGGGCGTTGCGGCACGGCATCTCCCGCGCGCTGATCGTGGCCGATCCCAATCTGCGCGGCGAGCTGAAACGCCGTGGCTTCCTCACGCGCGACCCGCGGGTCAAGGAGCGCAAGAAGGCGGGCCTGAAGAAGGCGCGCAAGCGGCCGCAGTTCTCCAAGCGCTGAGCGACACGCCTGCCGGATGGCGCGCCAGCTCTTTGGCACGGACGGAGTCCGTGGCCGCGCGGGTGATTTCCTGACGGCCGATCTCGCGCTCGCGCTTGCGCGGGCCGCGGTCGCCCGGGCGCCGGCGCAGCGACCGCAAGTGCTGATCGTGCGGGACACGCGCGAATCAGGAGAGATGCTCGAGTCGGCGATCGCCGCGGGCGTAACGGCCGCCGGTGGCGACGCGTTGCTGGCAGGCGTGTTGCCGACGCCCGCCGCGCCGCTGCTGGTCCGGCGCCATGGGCTTGACCTAGCGGCCGTGATCTCCGCGTCACACAACCCCTATGAGGACAATGGCATCAAGCTGTTCGCGGCGGATGGGTTCAAGCTCGATGACGACACCGAGCACGCGATCGAGGGCGAGCTCGACACGCCGCTGGCGGCTCCGACGCGGATCGGCCGGGTCCGTCGGTTTGGCGGCGCGCTCGAGGATTATCTCCGCGAACTCCACGCCCGTTTCGCCGATCTTGATCTGAGCGGACGCCGGATCCTGCTCGACTGCGCCAACGGCGCCACCTTCCGGGCCGCGCCTGAGACCTTCCGCCGGCTGGGGGCCGAGGTCGTCACGATCGCCGACCAGCCGGACGGCCGCAACATCAACGAGCGATGTGGCTCCACGCACCTCGAGCACGTTGGCGCCGTCATCGCCGGCGGCGGCTTCGATCTCGCCTTTGCGTTCGATGGCGACGGAGACAGGGTCCTCGCCGTCGACCGCGGCGGAACGCTCGTGGACGGCGACGAGCTGGTCGCGATCGCGGCGCTCCATCTTCGCCAGCGAGCCCTCCTGCCGGGCAACGGCGTCGTGGTCACCGTCATGACCAACTACGGGTTCCACGCGGCGATGGCCGGCGCCGGGATCGAGGTCGCGACGACCCCGGTCGGCGACCGGTACGTGCTCGACGAGCTGCGTCGCCGCGGGTGGGCCCTCGGTGGCGAGCAGTCGGGACACATCATCGACCTCGGCTTCGGACCCAGCGGCGACGGGATCGCCAGTGCGCTGCTGACGCTCGAGGCGCTCGGAGCCGCCGACCTCAGCGAGCGGGATGCGATGGAAAAGCTTCCCCAGCGGCTCGTCAACATCCGCGCCAGTGATCGGAATTCCCTCGCCGTGGCGCTCGAGGATCCGTTCGTGCGGGATGCGATCGTGCGCGAGGACTCGGCGCTCAGCGGGCGGGGACGCGTGCTCGTGAGGGCGTCCGGTACCGAGCCGCTGATCCGGATCATGGTCGAAGCGCCGAGCGCGCGGGAGACCGATGAGGTGTGCGGGCGACTGACCGCCGTTGTGGAGCGCGTGCTCGGCTAGCCGCGAGAGGCAGGAAGGTTTCGCTGTGGGCGGGCGTCTTCCGTGGTGCTGACCTTCAAAACCTGACCCGGATTGGCGGCTTATCACCATGCACTCCCCCGCACTCGCCCACCCTAGACGACTCCTCCACGCCCTTCGACGCCCCCGCTCGTTGCTGGCCGGGCCGGTCCTTGTGCTCGCGCTCGCGCTGTTGGCAGCGGGCTGCGGGTCCTCGAGCTCGACGACGACGCCCGCGGCCACAACCGCCTCTGTGACCAAGCAACAGGCGACGGCCGCGAAGCTCGCCGCGACGCGCGCCGAGCAGAAGCGCAAAGCCGCCGCGCGGCGTGCGCGGCTGGCGGCCGCGGATCGTGCCAGCGCCGCCCGACTGCGCGCACAGCGCGCCGCCGCGTCACGCAAGCGCGCGCTCGAAGCGGCGAACACGCAGATGCCAACCAGTACCACGACGACGGCGCAAGCGGCTCCGCCGCCGGCGAGCACCCAGGCGTCCCAGCCACCCACGACCACGCACGTACCCCCGCCACCCACGACCACCCAGGCACCCCCGACACCGACGACCACGCAGGCGGCAGCCCCGCCGACGGGGATTCCGCAGCAAAACGGCGGCGACATGGACGGCGATAACAACGGCGGCCCGTCGGACGGAGACGGGGGCATCTGAGGCCCCGCCGCGGCCTCGCGGCCCGACCTCGATCGGGCCGCGAGGGCTGACCTCGATTGGCCGCGAGGGCCGACCTCGAACGGGCCGTGAGGCCCGATCTTGATCGCGTAGCCGGAAAAGCGCTCTAACATCAGGCGTTCGTTCTCCGCCGAGACGGCGGGGGACGCGGGTCGCCGGTGCGGCCCGACGTCTGGAAATCAGCCCTAAACCCGATCAAGGAGTCATCAGGCGCATGTGCGGCATCGTCGGCTACGTCGGATCTCGCGAGGCCCGGCCGCTGCTGCTGGCGGGCCTCGAGAAGCTCGAGTACCGCGGCTATGACAGCGCGGGGATCTCGGTACTCACGGGCGACCGGATCGAGGCGGTCAGGGCGGTCGGCAACCTAACCGCGCTGCGCGACGTGATCGACGCCCTCGAGGACACCGGCGCCGGCGCGGTGGCCGTCGCCGAGCGTCCCGAGCCCGCCACCGGGATCGGCCACACGCGGTGGGCCACGCACGGCCGCGTGACCGAAGAGAATGCCCATCCCCACTTCGATACCACCGACCGCATCCACATCGTCGTCAACGGGATCGTGGAGAACTACGTCGCGCTCAAGCAGCATTTGATCGAGGAAGGGGCGGTGTTCACCTCGGAGACGGACGCCGAGGTGATCGCGCACCTCGTCGCGCGCCATCACGACGGTGACCTCGTCGCCGCGGTGCGCCGGGCGTACGCCGAGCTCCGCGGCCATTACGCGTTCGTGGCGATGAGCGCGGATGAGCCAGGATTGCTCGTCGGGGCGCGCAAGGAGTGCCCGCTGATCGTCGGCCGCGGCGAAGGCGAGCAGTTCATCGCCTCCGCGATTCCGGCGTTCCTGCGTGAGACCAGGACCGTCCAGTACATCGGTGACGACGAGATCGTCGTGTTGACGCCCGATGGCGTCGAGTTTCAGAGCGCGCAGGGCGAGGTCCTGGAGCGCGAGCAGGTGGAGATCGACTGGGACGCTGAAACCGCCGAGAAGCAGGGTTACGAGACGTTCATGCTCAAGGAGATCCACGAGCAGGCCGATGCCGTCGCCGAGACGATCGGTGAGCGCGCAGCCCGCGGCGTCGGAATCGATCTCGGCGATCTGGGTGGGCTCGACGACGAGCTGCTGCGAACGGTCCGGCGGGTCGTCGTGGTCGCCTGCGGCACCTCGTATCACGCCGGGCTGATCGGGCGCTACGCGATCGAAGAGTGGGCGAGGGTGCCGGTCGAGGTCGACATCGCCTCCGAGTACCGCTACCGCAACCCGGTCGTCGGCGCCGGCGATCTCGTGATCGGGATCTCCCAATCGGGTGAAACCGCGGACACGCTCGCCGCGATGCGCACGGCCCGCCGGCGCGGCGCGACCGTGCTGGCGCTCACCAACCTCATGGGGTCCCAGGCCACGCGCGAGGCCGATGGCGTGCTCTACACCCGCGCCGGTCTTGAGATCGGGGTCGCCGCGACGAAGACGTTCGTGAGCCAGGTGGCGGCGATGTACCTGCTGGCGCTGCGCCTGGCGGAGCTTCGCTCGACGCTCGAACCGGAGGTGCTGACGGCGGCGATCTCCGACCTCAAGCGGTTGCCGCACCTGATCGCGGGTCTGCTCGAGCAGGCGGCCCGAAGCGGGAGGCGGATCGCAGCGGCAAACTACAGCGCCGATTTCTTCCTCTACCTGGGCCGCCACGTGGGCCTCCCGGTGGCGCTCGAAGGGGCGCTCAAGCTGAAGGAGATCTCCTACATTGCGACGGATGCCTATGCGGCCGGGGAGATGAAGCACGGTCCGATCGCATTGCTCGATGAGAGCACACCGGTGGTCGTCGTCGCTACCGATTCGCCGGTGCTCGAGAAGGTGATCTCGAACATCCAGGAGGTTCGGGCACGCGGCGCGCGGGTCGTGGCGATCGCCAGCGAGGGAAACGCCGCGATCGAGCAGCACGCCGACGATGTGATCTGGATCCCGCGCACCGATTGGATGCTCGCGCCCCTGCTGGCCGTGATCCCGCTGCAGCTGCTTGCCTACTTCATCGCTCGACGCCGGGGCCTCAATGTCGATCAGCCGCGGAACCTGGCGAAGACCGTGACGGTGGAGTGAGGGGGGAGCCCTCCAGCTGGGGCGGAATCGGGATCGACCAGCTCGAGATTGAGCGGCTCGAGCGCGCGCTCGCGCGCAGGCCACGACTGGCGGAGCGGCTGTTCACGGAGGGCGAGCGTGCCTACGCAGCCGCGCGGGCACGTCCCGGGCAGCATCTCGCCGCTCGATTCTGCGCCAAGGAGGCGGTTGCAAAAGCACTCGGGCTCGAGGGCTGGAGCTTTCGCGACGTCGAGGTCGTGGGCGGGGAGGGGCCGCCCGTGGCTCGGCTGCACGGGGCTGTGGCGGCGCGCGCCCGGGAACTCGGCGTCGAGGTGCGAATCTCGTTGACACACACGCGCAGCGATGCTGCGGCGGTCGCGATCTTGGTATGACGCTTCCAAACTGGCTCCAGCCGCTCCCGGACGCCGCACAGCAGCGGGCCCTCGACGAGTGGGCGATCGGGGTCCTCGGGATCCCGGGGCTGGAGCTGATGGAGCGCGCCGGCGCCGGGCTGGCGAGGTTGGTGTCCGAGCGGGTCCCGGCGGGGCGAGTCGCGGTGGTGTGCGGGAGGGGCAACAACGGCGGCGACGGCCTGGTCGTGGGCCGGGTGCTGCGCGAGCAGGGACGCGATGTGTCGGTGCTGTTGACGGGTCCGGGTGACGAGCTCCGCGGTGACGCGAGGACGAACCTCGAGCGCTTGCCTGGAGCCCCCGCGGAGCCGTTCTCCGCCACGGCGCTCCGGGGCGCGGCGGCGATTGTCGACGCGATCCTCGGCACCGGCTTCTCGGGCGAGCCGCGCGACCCCGCCGCGAGCGCAATCGACGCGATCAACGCCGCCGAAGACGCGGTGGTCCTCGCGTGCGACGTGCCCAGTGGGGTAGACGCCTCGACTGGCGAAGTCGCCGGCGCGGCGGTCCGGGCGCGCGCCACGGCGACCTTCCACGCCGGCAAGCCCGGGTTGTGGATCGCTCCGGGCAAGGCGCACGCCGGCGCGATCACGGTGGTCGACATCGGGATCCCCGGCGGGGGCCCCTCGGACCCCGACGTCGGGTTGATCCGGGATGCGGTTCGCGATGCGATCCCGCGCCGCGGCGCGGATTCGACGAAGTTCGCGGCCGGCAGCGTGCTGGTCTGCGGCGGATCGATCGGCCTGACCGGCGCTCCGAGCATGGCCGCCGAGGCCGCGATGCGCGCCGGCGCCGGCTACGTGACCGTGTGCGTACCCGCCTCGCTGAACCTGATCTTCGAGACGCGACTGCTCGAGGTCATGACCGTCCCGATTCCCGACAGCGACGGCAAGCTCGACGTCAGCGCGGTGGAGCAGGTGCTCGATCGCAGCGAGCGGGTCCAGTCGCTCGTGCTGGGTCCGGGCCTGGGGCGCGATCAAGGGACGCAGCGATTCGCGCGTGAGGCGGCCAGCGGCGCAAGGGTGGCACTGCTGCTCGATGCGGATGGTCTGAACGCTCATGCCGGCGCGCTCCAGACGCTCGCGAGCAGATCCGCGCCAACCGTGCTGACACCGCACGCGGGCGAGCTCGCGCGGTTGCTCGGCAGCGACAGCGAGTCGGTCGGCGCCCATCGCCTGCACTCCGCGCGACGGGCCGCGGCCGCCGCTGGGGCGATCGTCGTGCTCAAGGGTGACGACACGCTGGTGGCCGAGCCAGGTGGACGGGTCGCGGTCAACCGCGGTGGAGCCGCCGCGTTGGCGACGGCCGGAACCGGCGATGTCCTGTCCGGGGTGATCGGCGCACTGCTGGCCAAGCGAATGGATCCATTCCACGCGGCGTGCGCCGCGGTGCTCGTCCACGCGGCGGCCGGACGGCTCGCGGCCGCTCGCCTGGGTGCCGAGGGCGTGATCGCCAGCGACGTGATCCAGGCGCTGCCGGGTGCGCTGGCCCAGGGAGGATCGTGACGCTCCGCGCGCTCGCCCGCGTCAACCTGGCGGCGATCGAACGGAACGTGCGGCGGCTTTCCGATCAGCTGACGGGCGGCGCGGCCCTGTGCGCGGTCGTCAAGGCCGATGGCTACGGCCACGGAGCCGTACCCGTCGCCCGGGCGGCGCTGGCAGGCGGCGCGAGCCGGCTCGCCGTAGCGACCGCCGAGGAAGCGGCCGAGCTGCGCGCCGGCGGGGTGAGGGCCCCGATCCTCGTGATGGGCGCGCTCAGCGCCGAGGAGCTCCCCGTCGCGCTGGCGGCCCAAGCCGAGCTCGTGGCGTGGAGCGAGCGGTTCGTGGCGGACGTCCAGGCGGCGTACGACCAGGCCGCCGCCGGCGAGCCGGTCCGGATCCACGTAAAGCTCGACACCGGGATGGGACGGCTGGGAACCCGCGAGGAGGCCGAGGCGTGGGCCGTGGTCGACGCGGTGCTCGCGGCGGGGCCGCCGCTCGAGCTCGGCGGGGCGATGACCCACTTCGCCACCGCCGACGGGGATCTCGAGTTCGTCGCCGATCAGCTTGCGCGCTTTGCCCCGTTCGTCTCGGCGCTGCGCCGGCGCCACCCGAGCGTGATCGCCCATGCCGCCAACAGCGCCGCGACGATCCGGGTGCCGGCGAGCCACTTCGACATGGTGCGCTGCGGGATCGCGATCTACGGCTGCGATCCGCTGAACACCGATCCCACCGTGCTCGGCTTGGAGCCGGCGCTGGAACTCGGCTCCTACGTCGCCGCGGTGAAGCTCGCGCGCCCGGGCGACAGCGCCGGCTACGGGCGCCGGTTCATCGCCGAACGGGACACCTGGCTGGCCACGCTGCCGATCGGCTACGCGGACGGGATCCGCCGCGCGCTCACGAACAACTGCGAGGTGATTATCGGCGCGCGGCGGTTTGCGCTGGCGGGCGCCGTCAGCATGGACAATGTGACCGTCGAGCTTGGATCCGAGCGGGTTGCCAGCCCGGGCGATCGCGCGCTGATCATCGGCCAGGACGGCCCCGAGCGGCAGACAGCAGAGGATCTCGCAAACCGAATCGGAACGATCAACTACGAGATCGTGTGCGGGATCTCCGGCCGCGTCCCACGCACCTATCACCGCGACGGGGAGTCGATCGCGTGAACGATCCGCTCAGCGGACTGGTCGGGATCGCCGACAACGCCTGGCTTGTCGGGGGGGCGCTGCGCGACCGGCTGCTGGGGCGCGGAACGGGTGACTACGACGTCGCGGTCCAGGGCGAGCCGCGGGAGCTGGCTCGGGCGCTGGCCGGCTCGGCTAGAGGCCACGCATTTGCGCTCTCGGAGACCTTCGGCGGCTGGCGCGTGGTGGCGCACGATCGCAGCTGGCAAGTTGACCTGTTGCCGCTCGTGGGCGCGACGATCGAGGACGATCTCGGTCACCGCGACCTGACCGTCAACGCGATCGCGCAGCCGCTCTCAGGGGGCGGCTACGTCGATCCGTTCGGCGGCCTCGAGGACCTGCGCAGCCGCCGGCTGAGGATGGTCTCACCCCGAGCATTCGCCGAGGATCCGCTGCGGACGCTGCGCCTCGCCCGGCTTGCGTCCGAGCTTGGCTTCGCGCCGGAGCGCGAGACGACGGCGTGCGCCGCCCTCAGCGCCCGAGCCTTGCGGGAGGTCGCACCCGAGCGGATCTTCATCGAATTGAGGCGAACGGTCTGCTCAGATCGCCCGCTGGAGGGGCTGGAGCTGATGGACCGGCTGACCGTCACCGAGGTGATCCTGCCCGAGGTGGCCGGGCTGCGCGGGATCGAGCAGAGCCACTTCCACCACCTCGATGTCTACGAGCACACGCGCGCGGTCCTGTCGGAGACGATCGCGCTCGAGCGAGACCCGGCATTGGCATTCGGAGAGCACGCCGGCGCGATCAGGGGGGTGCTCAGCGAGCCGCTCGCCAACGAGATGACCCGGGGGCAGGCGCTTCGCTTCGGCGCGCTGTTCCACGACGTCGCGAAGCCGCGAACGCGCCACGTCACCCCGCAAGGTCGCGTCACGTTCATCGGCCACGATGCGACCGGTGCCGAGATGGCGATGGCCGCGCTTGCCCGGCTGCGTGCCAGCGAGCGTCTGTGCGAATACGTCGCGGCGCTCACCCGGCACCATCTGCGACTGGGCTTCCTCGTGCACGAGATGCCGCTCAGCCGCCGTGCGATCTACGGTTACCTGAAGGCCTGCGAGCCGGTGCAGGTCGAGGTCACGGTACTCAGCGTCGCCGACCGGCTGGCCACCCGGGGATCTGGGTCGGGGGAGGCGATCGACAAGCATCTCGCGCTCGCCCGCCAGCTCGTGGAAGAGGCGCTGGCGTGGCGCGCGGCGCCGCCGCGGGCGCCGGTTCGGGGCGACGAGCTGGCGCGGGCGCTCGGAATCGATGCGGGGCCGGAGCTCGGACGGGTCCTGGGCGAGCTCGAAGAAGCAAGCTTCGCCGGTGAGATACGCGGGCGCGAGGAGACGCTCGAGCGCGCCCGGCAGCTGCTCAGCGCGGTTCCCGTGCCGCGTGGGGAAGGAACCGGCGGCTGATCAGTAGGCTGCCGTCCGTGACCGAATCCGACTGCATCTTCTGCAAGATCATCGCCGGCGAGCTGCCCGCCGAAATCGTCGATCAGGACGAGCGCACGATCACGTTCATGGACATCAATCCCGCCACCCGCGGCCACGCGCTGGTGGTCCCGCGAGCGCATGTCAAAAACCTGCTCGAGGTCGGACCGGAGGATCTGCAGGCGACCATGCTCGCGGCGCAGCGCCTCGCCAAGAGGGCCACCGAGCGGCTGGGGGCCGCCGGCGTGGACCTCCTCAATGCCTGCGGCGCCGCGGCGTGGCAGACGGTGTTTCACTTTCACGTTCACGTGATCCCGCGCTACGAAGGCGATCCGCTGCGGCTGCCGTGGATACCGGCCGAGGGTGATCGCGAGGAGATCGCCGCTGCGGCGCAGCAGCTTCGGTGAGCAGCGGCTTTCGGACGTTCGCCAGCCCGTCAAGCCAGCAAGCGGTTCGCGGCTCTCCCTGCTACGTTTCCCGCGGTTGATCGGGCCCCACGTGAAGCCCGCACCGTTCACAAAGTAGGCAGTCGCGCGAAGGGGTGTACATGGCAACGGGTACCGTCAAGTGGTTCAGCGACGACAAGGGGTTCGGCTTCATCACGCCCGATGATGGCGGTCGCGACCTGTTCGTCCATTTCTCGGGCATCAGCGGCGACGGCTACCGCTCGCTGGCTGAGGGCTCGAAGGTCTCCTATGAGGAGGAGGCCGGGCCGAAGGGTCCGAAGGCCATAAACGTCACCAAGCTGTAGCCAAAAACGGCCTCGGCGAGCGTCGAAAGCGGCGTCGCAGGGCGGCCGCGGCCGCGTGGGCGCGTCCAGGAGTGAGTTCGCACGGCGCAACTTGTAGTCGATGAGTCGTGTTCAATGGTCTACATGAAACGTTCTTTAGCGCTTGGCGCGGTGTTGACCGCCGGGGCGGTCGCGGTGCCCGTGGGCGCTGCGTCCGCCGACATCACCGAACTCGGAGCGACAAAAACGCCGGTGACGGCGCCTGTCTGCCCTCCCAATGTCGCGCCCGCCCAATGCACCATCATCCTCACCCGCGTCACGGCGCTCGCGACGATCCGCGACGGCGCCACGTACCCGACGATCGTCAAGAAAGCCGGGAGGATCGTCGCGTTCACCGTCGGCCTCTCCGCCCTGTCGAGCGATCGTCCCACACGGCTGAGCGACATCAAGTTCCTCGACCATCAGTACGGTGGCACGACTCGGCTGGCGCTCACCGTCCTGAGGCCGTTTGGCCCGAAGGGGCTTCGCCAGTGGAAGGTGGTCGCCGAGAGCACGATCTTCCATGTCCAGCCGTACCTCGGCGAAGTCGTTCAGCTCCCGCTCGAAACGACGCTTCCGGTTGCCCGCGGTGACGCGGTCGCGCTGACCACGCCGACGTGGGCGCCGGTGCTCTCGATCAACCTTCCGGGGACGAAGTTCGCCTACCGCCAGAGCCGCACCAGCAACTGCAGCACTCCGCCGATCAGCTCGCAGGCGCAGCTGACCGCCGGGAGCAGCGCGCACTACCAGTGCAACTATCCCGGAACACGCGTCGAGTACAGCGCCACCGAGGTCACGACGCCACCGTACCCCGGCAACTACGTGCACACCCGCCGGCGCTGAGCCGATCGGGCCGACGGGCTGCGCGAACCGGCGCAGCTCGTCGCACAGCCCGGGCTGCGCCGGCCCGCGAGCGACCCTGAGGCGCCCTCAGCAGGCGCCCGGATTCTGCTGGCAGAAGGCCGAGCTCAGACCGGCGCCGCCGCTGCTTGGCCCGGTGCCCGCGCCGCCACCGGTGCCCGCACCGCCCCGCCACCGGTGCCCGAGCCCGTGGCGCCGCCCGAGGCGCTGGTGCCGCCGGTGCTCGGCCCGGCCGGGGTGCCGGAACTGGCGGCAGGGGGCGACGAGCCGCCGGATGAGCTCGGCGCTACGCCTGAGGAGACGGGCGCACTCGCCGATGGGGCGGCGGCTGCGGCCGAGCTGGTGGAGGTCGTCGAGGTCGTCTTGGTCGTGCTGCTGGGCGGGGCGGCCACGCTCGCCGCTCCGGTCGTCGGGACCGTCAACGGAGGCGCTCCCGTGGTGTTCGCCGAGGTCGAGGAACCGCCCCCGCCACAGGCCGCCAGTGCGCTGCTCACGACGAGCGAGGCGACTATCGCGATCGAACGGCTCATCGGCGTGGGGGAGCGTTAGGGCCCGAGCGGCTCCATGCGCCTGCCGCAGTGCGGGCAGTCGTTGAGGTCCTTTTGTGTGAGCTGCTCACACCAGTTGCAGAAACGGAGATTCTCGACTGCCCAGGGCAGCTCCGAGGCCGTCGGGGCGAGCGGCAGCAGCTGCGCGACGACCTCGAGCGGCTCGCTTGTTTCGCGGTCGACGTAGGCGTGGTCGCGCTCGGCCTCGATGATCACTTCCCTGCCGGTCGAGGGCGTCCGCATCCTGTACTTCTGGCGCGTCCTCATGCGTCGGCCATGCTACCAGCGCGCCCGACGGCAATGATTCGCCACCGGCCGCCAGTGCGCCTCGTCGCCGTGCGCTGGGATAAAGTGCCGCCCGCAGAACATGCTGAGAGCCCTCGCACCGATCCCCCGCGGCCTCATGCTCGTTCCGGGGGCACTGCTGCTCGCCGCCCTGGGCGGATGTACGATCAAGCACCCGACGGCGGACACGGTCCGGGGCAAACAGCTGTTCGTCCAGAAATGCGGCGCCTGCCACACGCTCAGCCACGCGGCTTCGGTGGGGACCATCGGACCGAACCTCGACGATGCCTTCAGGCAGGATCGTGTCGACGGCGTCAAGAGCACCTCGATCCAGGGCTTCATCGACTACCAGATCCAGTATCCGAACAGCGAGGGCGTGATGCCGGCGCGGCTGTTCACCGGCCAGGACGCCCAGGATGTGGCGGCGTACGTGGCCCAGGTCGCCGCGATCCCCGGTCAGGATCAGGGGGCGCTGGCGACGGCCGTCCAGACCGTGTCCCAGAAGCCAGCGGTCGAGAAGAACGGGATCGTCGAGATCGACGCCGATCCCACCGGTCAGCTCAAGTTCCTGGCCTCCAGCGCGACCGCCACGTCGGGCACCGTCACCCTGCGCATGAAGAACATGTCCTCGGTGCAGCACGACATCTCGATCAGGGGCGCGGGGATCAGCAAGGTCGGACCGATCGTCTCCAACGGTGGGGTCTCGACCGTGACCACGGCGCTGAAGCCCGGCAGCTACACGTTCTACTGCTCGGTCGACGGCCACGAGGCCGCCGGCATGAAGGGCACCCTGACCGTCAAGTAGCGCCTGCGCTGGCGCGCAGCCGCTGCCACAGCTCCTCGCCGCGGCCGGCGCTGACCGCCCGGGCCGCCCGCTGCTCGTCGAGCTCGAGTCCGTGCGAGCTCGCGTAGTCGAGCATCGCCTGGCGCTCCTCGCCCTCGCGGGCAACCTTCATGAACAGCCAGCAGAAGAGGCCGATCGTGAGCAGGCTCTCCTCGACCATCATCACCCCGGCCGCGGCGGTCTGATCGGCGAGCAGGCTGATGTGCCAGTGGGCGTCTCCGGCCCGGTAGTAGGGGTAGAAGGCGCTACCCGCGAAGATCATCGCGTTCGCGAGCACGGTTCCGACCAGCCGCACCGCGATGATGTAGACGAGCCGCCAGGCGTTCGTGAACCAAGCGGGCTTGGGCAGCGGTCCGAGCAGCGCCATCCACATCGCGATCCCGAAGATCAGGAAGGTCCCGTGCTCGACGGCGTGAACCAGGTCGTGGCGAAGCGCCGCCTGGTAGAGCGCCGGAATGTGCCAGGCGTAGAAGTTGACCGCCCAGACCCCGAGCGCGATGACCGGATGGGTCAGCACGCGGAGCCTGCCGATCACCTTGTTACGCAGCAGCGGCGCCAGCAGCGGACCGGTGAAGCCGAGCACGATCAAGAGCGCCGCGACGTCTCCGATCAACAGGTGCTCGGCCATGTGCGCGACGAGCAGCTGATCGGCCAGCGTGTCGACCGGCGGGCTCAGCGCGAGCGCCAGCACGAGCAGGCCGGCGCCGTAGCAGGCTTTGCGCCAGCCCGGGACCGGTCGGTGCTGGCCGGCGAGCGTCCGCGCGCGCAGGTCATACGGGATCCAAAACAGCAGGACGAGGATCGGCAGTGCGATCGAGCCGGCGGGGCCGACGGCGGCGGGGGGGAGCATCGAACTCAATGGTGCCACGGCGATCGTGTGAAGTAACGGGATCTGGTGTCGCCGGCGCGTGTCGCGCGCGCCAGCAGCACGACCGCGTTCGTCCCTAGAGCGCGCGCGCCAGCAGCACGACCGCGACGATCACCGCCAGGGTCACGACCACGTAGATAACGATCCGGAAGGCCTCGGCCTCGGTGCGGGGCAGGTTGATCATCGATTCGGTCTCCGGGGGGCCCCGGCTAGAGCACGTAGACCGTCGTGTACACGATGATCCACATGATGTCGACGAAGTGCCAGTAGATCCCCGGGACCTCCATCCCGCGGTGCTGCTCGGGGGAATAGTGACCCCGGAACGAGCGGATCGTGACCATCAGCAGCAGGCACAGTCCGATGAACACGTGGGCGCCGTGGAGCCCCGTCAGCGAGTAGAAGACGGTCGCCTGCGCGGAGTCGTGGGGGGCGAAGCCGACGTGGATGTACTCGTTGATCTGGACGGTGAGGAACGTCAGGCCGAGCAGGAAGGTCGAGACCATGCCGGCCTTCAGGCCGAAGCGATTGCCGTTCTTGATCGAGGTCAGCGCCCAGTGGATGGTCAGCGACGAGGAGACCAGGATCGCGGTGTTGACCCCGGCCACCGCCTCCGGCACCGCCGTCCCGTGGGCGGGCCACGGATTGTGGGTGACGATCCGGATGAAGAAGTAGGCGGTGAAGAACGCCCCGAAGATCATCACCTCGGAGATGATGAACAGGAGCATCCCGAGCGTTGCGGGCTCGACCCGGGAAGAGCGATGCGCGGGCGGCGGTCCGTGGTGCTCGTGTGCGACGGCGGCGGCTTCCATCCGCTGACCTAGGCCGCAGTCGGGGCGGTGTCGCTGTGGACCACGTGCTCGACCGGCTTGCCGGTGGTGCGCTTGACCCGCTCGATCAAATCCGCGCGCAGCCACCCGGACTTCGTCTCGGGGAACGTGGAGATCACGATGTCGTCCACGCGGAAGTACTGGAGGGCGTTCATGATGGCGGTGTAGGGGTCGGGATCGCCGATCATTCCCGAAGCGAACAGGCCGGCGGCGTGGAGCCGGTCGAGGACCAGCTTCAGCCGTGTCCGGGCGCGACGGGACGCGTGGCCGTGGCCACCCTCCTGCGGGACGACCACGATGAACAGGTGCCGTTCCTTGTCGCTCCCCGCCTTGCCCTTGAGCGTCTCCAGCAGCTCGTCGCCGGTGGCGGTGCGGTTCGCGACCGCAAGCGTCACGTGGAACTCCAGTCCCTCGGCATCGGGGTCGGCGACGACGTGCTCCACGGGCAGCCCTGAGGCCTGCCGCACCCGCTCGATCAGATCCCGCCGCAGCCATCCCGAGCGCGTCTCCGGATAGGTGGAGATGATGATCTCGTCCGGGTGGTACTCGTGGACGGCGTCCATCGCCGCGGTGTAGGGGTCCGGATCGCCGACCTCCCCGACCGCTTCGATCCCCTCGGAGCGGACGAAGCCGACCGCGAGGTCGACCCGCGCCTGGGCCGCGTCGAACACGGCGTCGTCGTAGATCACCAGCCCGGCCCGAGGACGGTTCTGAGGAATGCACAGCACGAACCGCACGTCGCCCGCGGCGACGCGCTCGCGCACCGCCTCGATCAGCGCCCGGCCGCCGAGCGTCTCGTTGGCCACCACGAGGATCGTGTTCACCGCGGCCACCCCGCGGTGGATTGCGGCACGGTCACTCGTGTCGCTCCTGGCTGGGCGGCGTCGACAGCGCTCCCACGGCAACCGCCTTGGCGGCCTCGGTCGGCGGCTTGAAGATTCCGTGCACGGCGCCGGGTACGCCGTATTCGTAGGGGCCGCCGACGACCGTCGGGACCGCGTCGAAGTTGAAGATCGGCGGCGGGGAGGAGACCTGCCATTCCAACGTCAGACCTCGCCACGGGTTCGATGCGGCGCGCGGGCCGCCGCGCCAGCTGGCGACGATGTTGTAGAGGAAGAGCAGCGTGCTCAGTCCGAGGATCCACGCGGAGATCGAGATGAACAGGTTCCACGCCGCGAACTTCGAGGCGTATTCGGCGACGCGCCGCGGCATCCCCTGGATCCCGATGATGTGCATCGGCCCGAAGGTCAGGTTGAAGAACACGAACGTCAGCCAGAAGTGCAGCTTGCCCAAGCGGTCGTCGAACATCCGCCCGGTCATCTTCGGGAACCAGTAGTAGACGCCCGCGAAGATCGTGAACAGGGAGCCGCCGAACAGCACATAGTGAATGTGGGCGACGATGAAATAGGTCTGGCTGACGTGGATGTCGAACGGGATCATCGCGAGCATCACGCCGCTGATCCCGCCGAGCGTGAACATCGTCAAAAAGCCGAGCGCGAACAGCATCGGGGTGTCGAGGTGGAGCACGCCACGCCACAGCGTCGCCAGCCACGAGAAGATCTTGATCCCGGTGGGGATCGCGATGATCGCCGTGGTGATCATCATCGGGATCCGGATCCACGGCTGCATCCCGGAGACGAACATGTGGTGCGCCCAGACGGTGAAGCCGAGCACCACGATCGCCAGCAGCGAGAACGCCATCATCCGGTAGCCGAAGATCGGCTTTCGGGACTTCACCGCGATGATCTCGGAGATGATCCCGAACCCTGGCAACATCATGATGTAGACCGCGGGGTGAGAGTAGAACCAGAACACGTGCTGGTACATGAGGACGT
The DNA here is from genome assembly GCA_963767695.1 of uncultured Solirubrobacterales bacterium. GTDB lineage: Bacteria > Actinomycetota > Thermoleophilia > Solirubrobacterales > Solirubrobacteraceae > Palsa-465. The sequence continues at coordinate 70,461 of CAVYFE010000020.1, read as the reverse complement.
TGCCGTTCTTGCCCGGGCCCACGAACGCGTCGAAGAAGTGGAAGTGCAACGACGTGTCGAGCAGGATGAAGAACTGCGAGGCGGCGATGAACGGCGTGGCGATCACGACCAGCAGCGAGGTCGAGAAGTTCGCCCACACCAGCAGCGGCATCCGGAAGAAGCTCATTCCCGGAGCCCGCATGGTGATGATCGTCACGAGGAAGTTGAGCGCGGTCGCGATCGAGGAGGCGCCCGCGAGCTGGACCGCGATGGAGAAGAACAGCTGCCCGATCGGCATCGTCGTCGACAGCGGCGCGTAGGCGGTCCAGCCGGCCGCGAACGAGCCCCCCGGGGCCAGGAAGCTCATCAGCATCATGATTCCGGCGAGTGGCAGCAGCCAGTACGAGAGCGCGTTCAGGCGCGGGAACGCCATGTCCGGCGCGCCGATCATCAGCGGCAAGACGAAGTTCGCGAGCCCGGCGAACACCGGGATCACGAACAGGAAGATCAGCAGCGTGGCGTGGACCGAGAAGACGCCGTTGTACTCCTCGGGGGTCAGGAACTGCATGCCCGGCTTGGCCAGCTGGGCGCGGATCAGCATCGCCAGCAGTCCGCCCACGAGCAGGAAGAAGAACGACGTGACCGTGTACTGGATCCCGATCACCTTGTGATCGGTGTTGACACGGAAGTAGTCCCGCCAGCTGCGCGCGCCGTGAGCCGAATGCTCCTCGGGACGGGTCGGCCGGCCGGCGGCCCAGTACAGCCAGTAGTCGGCGGTGCCGATCCCGAACAGGAAGAAGATCGGTACCGCCAGCAGCGCCACGATCGTGATCGCATGGCCATCGACGATCGGGTGCTCGTGCATCAGCCACCGGATCAGCACGGTCAGGGCGAACGCGAAGGCCAGCCCGAGGACCTCGGACAGGGCCGCCCGGTACCACCCCGGGGCGCGCAGCTTCGCCGGCAGCGGAACCCGCGTCCGCCGTGGCCGCTGCGCGATCGGGTCGGGCGCGAGCGCCGCGGAGGTGGTCGCCATCAGCCGATCGCCTTCCCGTTAGTCAATGTCTGCACGATACCTCTTCACTTTGCCACGCTCGACAGGAAGTTGACAAGCGCCTGAATCTGGGTCGAGGTCAGCGTCTGGGCGAAGCCCGAGGGCATTATCCCGGCGTGGTAACCGGGGGGAATGTACGCGTAGGGCTTGGTGATCGCGGTGTGGATGCACTGCTGAAGCGTGGAGCCGCGGATCGGCTTGGATGCGGCGCTGGCGCAGTCGGTTCGAAGCCTGACATCGAGGTCGGGGCCCACCGTCCCGGTGGCGCCGGCCGCCGCCAGCGTATGGCACGAGGCGCAGCCCGCCGAGCCGGTGAACACCGCCTTGCCGGCGGCGGGACTGGTCGCGGCGCTCGATGACGAGCTGGTCGCGGCCCCCGACGATGTCGCGGCGCCCGGAACGCCTGGCTGAGCGGCTCCCGGCGGAGGCACGCCGATCGGGGGCGCCCCGCCCGGTTTCTGGGCCTGCAGCCACGCCTGGAACTTCGCCGGGGTGACGACGTACGCAGCGGTTCGCATCAGCGAGTGGCCGGCCCCGCAGAGCTCCGTGCATTCCACCGGATAGCTCCCCACTCGGGTCGGCGTGACCCGCAGCGTGGTCGTGATCCCCGGGACGGCGTCGATCTTCTCCGAGAAGTCCGGGACGAAGAAGCTGTGGATCACGTCCAGCGAGCGGATCTTGAAGACCACCGGTTTGTTCAGCGGCATATAGAGATCGGACGAGACGACCTGCTTGCCGTCCGACTCCGGGTAGGAGAACTCGAATGCGAATTGCCGCTCGGTGACGTTGACCGTCATCTCCCCGGTCTTGCTCGCCTCGTTGTGACGCAGCGTGATGTACGCGAACGTGCAGAGCCCGATGATCAACACGGCAGGGGCCGCGGTCCAGACCACCTCCAGGCGCGTGTTGCCGTGGATCGGCGGGCCGTCCTTGAGTTCTTCGCCGGGACGCATCCGGAACTTCCAAACCGAGAACAGGACGACGGTCTCGACGAGCACGAAGATCGGGATCGTGGCGATCAACAGCACGTCGTAGAGGGTGTGCACGTTGCTCGCCTGCTTTGAGGCGTCGGCCGGGAACCAGGGGATGATCAGCGCGAGCGGGATCAGGATCGCCGTGGCGATCACCCCGATCACCAGCATCTGCGCCAGAGGGTGCTTACGCAACGCGGTGTCCGTGGCCCTCGAGAATCACTGCGCGAGGCATCCTATGCATTCTGGGCGACGAACGACGCCGCAGCGAGACCGGCCGAATTTGCTGAATCCGGGACCCGGCCGTGGGTATGATTGCTGCAATCGTTGCAAACTACGGAGGAGACGCCATGCAGGTGCGCGACGGTATGTCTGACGTCGTTCTCACAGTCGGCCCGCGACATACGGTCCGTGAAGCGGCCGCCGCGATGGCACGGCGCAACGTGGGTGCGGCCCTAGTGATCGACCCTGAGGAGCCCGGACCCGGGGTCATCACCGAACGCGACATCCTGCACACCATCGGGGCCGGTCAGGATCCGGACAAGGAGCTGGTAGCAGACCACCTGACCGCGAATTTGACCTTCGCTTCGCCGGACTGGTCGCTCGAGCAGGCTGCCGCCGCGATGGTCCGCGGCAGGTTCCGCCATCTGGTGGTGGTCGAACGCGGCGAGCTCGTGGGGGTCCTTTCGATGCGCGACATCGTCCGCTGCTGGACCGGCGACGGCGCGAGCTGCGACGTGCCGGCCGAGGCGGCGAGCGCGTAGACGCCGGCGCCCGGCGGTGACGCAGACGCCGGGCGAGCTCAGTGGTGCTCTTCGGGCAGCGCCTCGATGTCGCGGCGCGTGTCCCTGATCCACCGGGTCACGGCGACGACCAGGATCACCAGGCCGATGATCGAGAACAACCAGCCGAGCGTCGTGCCGACGACCATCAGGGTGAGCGCGATCGCGCACACGAAGGGCAGCAGCGACGGGCCCGGAAGGTGGATCTCCTCCCCCGCGGGGGGAGCGTCGCGCTCCGTGCCGACGCCTTCGTCGACGCTCATGCGTGTACGTAGATCGCCGCGGCGAGGAACGTGATCCCAAACATTACGAGGCACAGGGCGCCGGCGACCAGTCCGGAGCGGAGGTTCTTGCGTGCGAGCTTGCGATCCATCGAATCAGCCGGTCAATCTACAGCTTAATGTCGGCCACCATCGCGCTGAACAGCAGCGCCAGGTAGAGCAGCGAAAACAGGTAGAGGCGCAAAGCGGCCCGCCGGTCGGCTCGGCGGTACAGCCTGACCGCCCCGCCGATGAACGCCAGGCCGAGGATCATCGACGCCGCCAGATAGATGCCGCCGAACTCCCCGGCGCAGAACGGCAGCTGCGTGATCGCGTACAGGAGCAGCGTGTAGAGCAGGATCTGCCGACGGGTCTCGTGCTCCCCGCGCACGACCGGCAGCATCGGCACGCCGACCTTGGCGTATTCGTCCTTCATCAGCAGGCTGAGCGCCCAGAAGTGCGGCGGCGTCCAGTAGAAGATGATCGCGAACAGGTAGACCGCGGTCCACGACAGCGAGCCGCGGGTCGCCGCCCAGGCGACCAGGGGCGGGACGGCGCCGGCGGCGCCTCCGATCACGATGTTCTGCGGCGTGCGGCGCTTCAGCCAGATCGTGTAGACGGCGACGTAGCCCACGAAGCCGCCCAGGGCGAGCGACGCGGCGAGCACATTGACGGTGAGCGACAGCAGCGCGAACGACAGCCCGGCCAGCACGAAGCCGTAGATCAGCGCCGCGCGCGGCGAGATCCGTCCGGCCGGGATCGGCCGCGAAGCGGTCCTGCTCATGCGGGCGTCGATGTCGCGGTCCCAGTAGTGGTTGACGGCCCCGGCACCGCCGGCGGACAGATAGCCACCGGCGCAGGTCAGTCCGATTTTCGACACCGACGGGTGCCCCGCGACCTCCATCGTGGCGACGGTCGTGAACAGCAGCAGCGTCTGGACCTTGGGCTTGGTCAGCTCGACGTAGTCCGCGACCAGCTGCCGCGAGCGCGACGCGGCCGACGTAACCCGGAGGGCGCTGAGAGACGAAGCGCTCACGCCCCGGCCCGTGTGAAGCGCTCGCTGCCGCCGATCCTCTGGGTGACCCCCGTATCGCGCTCGATCTGCCGGCGGATGTCGCGCATCGGCTCCACCGAGCGCACCCGCGGAATCGTGTCGAAGTTGTTGACCGGCGGGGGCGAGGGCACGAACCACTCGAGCGTGTTGCCCTTCCACGGGTCCGGTCCCGCGATTACGCCCACCTTCAGGCTGCGCACGATGTTGATGATCGTCAACAGGATTCCCACGCCAAGGATGAACGCTCCGATCGTGGAGATCAAGTTGTAAGTGGACCATCCAAGTCCTGGCTGGTAGGTGTAGATCCGCCGCGGCATGCCCGACAGTCCGAGCGCGTGCTGGACGAAGAACGTCAGGTTGAAGCCGATGAACATCACCCAGAAGGACAGCTTGCCGAGCGCTTCATTGAGCATCCGTCCGGTCATCTTCGGGAACCAGTAGTAGATGCCTGCGAAGATCGAGAACACGGCCCCGCCCATCAGGACGTAGTGGAAATGGGCGACGACGAAATACGTGTCGGTGAGCTGCCAGTCGACCGGGAACACGGCCAGGAAGATGCCGGTGATCCCGCCGACGATGAAGATCGCGATGAAGCCGATGGCGAAGTACAGGGAGGCGGTCATCACGATCGAACCTCGCCACAGCGTCGCGATCCAGTTGAAGATCTTGACGCCGGTCGGGATCCCGATCAGGAACGAGCTGAGCATGAAGAACCCGAGCACGACGATCGGCACCGGCGAGGCGAACATGTGGTGGGCCCAGACGAGCGTGGCCAGGAACGCGATCACCGCAGTCGAGGCGGCGATCGCCTTGTAGCCGAAGATCGGCTTGCGCGAGAACACCGGAATGACCTCGGAGATGATCCCGAACCCGGGCAGGATCATGATGTACACCTCGGGGTGGCCGAAGAACCAGAACAGGTGCTGCCAGAGGACCGGTGAGCCGTGGGCGGTCGGATTGAAGAAGTGCGTGCCGAAGTGGCGGTCGGTGAGCAGCATCGTGACCGCGGCCGCGACGACCGGCAGCGCCACGATCAGCAGCACCGCGTAGACCAGGATCGCCCAGATGAACAGCGGCAGCCGGCCCCAGCTCATCCCCGGCGCGCGCATGTTGACGATCGTCGCGTAGAAGTTGATCGCGCCCAGCAGCGAGGAGATCCCGGTCAGGTGGATCAGGAAGATCCATGCGTCCTGGCCGCCGCTCGGTGAGAACTGGATGCTGGACAGCGGCGGGTAGCTCCACCACCCGGCCTGCGGCGGCTGCCAGAACAGGGTCATGTAGAACACGATCCCGCCGAACAGCAGCAGCCAGTAGGACAGCGCGTTGAGCCGGGGGAAGGCCATGTCACGCGCGCCGATCATGAGCGGCACGAAGTAGTTGCCAAAGCCGGCCATGATCGGGACGACGAACAGGAAGATCATCGTCGTGCCGTGGAGGGTCAGCAGCTCGTTGTAGTGCTCCGCGGTGACCAGCGTGTTGTTGGGCACGCTGAGCTGCAGCCGCATCATCAACGCCTCGATCCCCCCGAGCAGGAAGAACACGAACGTCGTGACCAGGTACATGATCCCGATCTTCTTGTGATCGGTCGTCGTCACCCAGTCGACCCAGCGCTTGCTCCGGCGCGGGAACGTCACCTCCTCGGAGAGGACTTGAGGTACCGATCTGATCGCGGGGACGGTGGCGGACATCCTTGGTCTCCTACAGATTTCCGGACTTGACGAGAATCTGTCGCAGCTGCGTGACCTGAAGGTTGGCCGCGGCGATCGCCTTGGCCTGATAGACGGTCCACGCCTGATACTGCTGGGGGGTCACGACCTTGACGAACGCGACCATCGCGTAGTGCTCGCGGCCGCACAGCTGGGCGCACTGTCCGCGGTAGACCGAGCCGGCATGCGGCGCCTTGAACCACGTGTAGGTGGTGTAGCCGGGGACGGCGTCCACCTTGCCGCCCAGTGAGGGCACCCACCAGCTGTGGATCACGTCGGTCGATTGGATCTTCAAGATCACCGTGGTCTGCGCCGGAACGACCATTTGCACGTAGGAGTACGGGAGCTTGCCGGCGAATGCTCCGTTGTTGCAGTCCGCTCCGTACGTGTAGCGCCAGATGAACTGGCGTCCCTGGACGCAGATCGTCAGCGCCTTGTGATCGGGTGGCGTCGGCGCGGTGAGCGAGGCCGACAGGAAGCCGCTCGCGCTCGAGTTCGGCGGGTTGATGATGCTGGGCAGCTTGATGAACGTGATCACGGTCAGCACGACCAGGATCAGCGCCGCCGCCACCGTCCAGCCGATCTCGAGCCGCGTGTTGCCGTGGATCTGGGCGGCCACGGCACCCTTCTTGGCCCGGAACTTGTAGACCGAGTACACGAGCGCGCCCTCGACGAGGACGAACACGACCGCCGCCATGTACAGGACGATCTTGTACAGGCTGTGGATCGCGTCGGCGTTCGGCGAGCCCCCCGACTTCGGGGTCAGGAAGTCGGCCAGCGCGCTCGGCGCCAGAACCAACGAGCCGATCGCCACGAGGGTGAGGGCAGCTCCCAGCCGGCGGCCGCGGCGGCGGGACTTTGCATCGGTCACGGCGGATCGCAAGGCCGCGGCATTCTATCCCGCCGGCGGGTCCGTTCGTCGACGTGGAATCGATGGCTCGCCACGGTCGGGACGGCGGGCAAACGTATACTCCCCGCTCCTTGAGCGTCACGAGGGGCATCCGAGCGTCGGCCTGGATGCTCGTCGCGGTCGGTGTGGCGGCGCCCGTCCTGCGGCGGCGTTTGCGGCTGCCCCCTGCCGTGGTGCTCGGTCCCGCCGGACTCGCGCCGGTGGCGCTGTGCGTGGCCACCCGCCGCACGCGGGTCCGTGACGCAGCCGTCTGCGGGCTGAACATGTGGGCCTACGTGGCGGCCTACGAGATGCCGCACGACGATCCGCGGCGGCTGGCCGAGCGGGTCCGCGTCAGCTATCCGATCGCGATCGATCGCGTGCTCGGCGTCGGGGTGCCGCCGACGGTCCGTCTGCAGCGGACGTTCTCGGCTCCCGGCAAGGTGAACCGGTTTGAGCGCCTGCTCGTGTGGTGCCACTGGATGTGGTTCTTCGTACCGCACGGAACCGTCGTCTACGTGCTGCTGAGACGCCGCGATAAGTTCCCGGCCGCCGCCGCACGGACCTACGCGGTGTTTGACTTGGGCGCGGTCTTCTACTGGGCGATCCCGACCGCGCCGCCGTGGTGGGCCGCCGCTCACGGTCAGCTCGAGGATGGCCAAGCGCTCCGTGTTCGCCGGATGATGATCGAATACGGTGAACAGTTCTGGGGGGAGCGCTGGGCCGGTCTCTACGATGTCCTCGGAGGAAATCCGCTCGCCGCTATGCCGTCGCTGCACTTCGCCACGTCGCTGATGGCGGCCCACCTGCTTTCTGAGGTGGGCCCGGTCGCGGGCGCGGCCGGCTGGACGTATGCCTCGCTGTTGGGCATCGCGCTGGTTTATCTTGGCGAGCACTACGCAGTCGACCTCCTCGCGGGTGCGGCGCTGGCCGAGACCGTCCGCCTGAAAGCGCCGCACCTCGAGCCGGCGGCGAGACGGTTCTCGCGGCTGGTGCAAGCGCTCGAAGCACGGGCCGCCGCGGAGTAGCGGCCGGCGTGGCCCACGACGCCCCACTCGAGCGGCGGGCGCGGGCAGCCGATGACGCGGCTGGGGTCGGGAGCGACCCCCGGGAGCTGCCGGCTGGGCCGATCGTCCACGAGGAGATGCCGCGCGTGCGGTTCACGCGCAGGCAGCTGCTCGCCTCGACGTTGTTCGTGCTCTCGGCGATCGCCTTCCTGTACTTCGTGCTGCCGAGGCTGGTGGGTCTGCGGGTGACCTGGAACCGGATCCGGCAGGGCAACGTCTGGTGGCTCGGGCTGGGTGCCGGGCTCGAGGTGTGCTCATTCGCCGCCTACGTGGCGCTGTTCCGCGCCGTGTTCGTGCGGGGTCACTCGCGGATCGGTTGGCGTGAGAGCTACCAGATAACGATGGCGGGGTTGGCGGCGACGAGGCTGTTCGCGGCCGGCGGCGCCGGCGGCATCGCCCTGACCGCTTGGGCGGTGCGCCGCTCCGGGATGGGTGCACGAACGGTCGCCTGCCGGATGATCGCGTTCTTGGCCCTCCTCTACGGGGTCTACATGGGCACGCTCGTGATCTGTGGGCTCGGGTTGTACCTCGGGGTGTTCGAGGGACCGGCGCCGTTCGCGATCACCGTCGTGCCGGCCATCTTCGGAGCGGTGGTGATCGCCGTGTTCCTCGGGGCCTCGCTGCTCCCGCGCGATACCGAGCGGGTCGTGGCGCGGTGGACGAGGGAGCGCGGATGGCTAGGGCGGGTGACTCGGTGGATCGCCGCGGCTCCCGCCACCGCGGGGAGCGGTGTACGGGCCGCGATCGACCTGGTCCGCTCCAGGGATCCCCACCTGCTTGGTGCGGTCGGCTGGTGGGGGTTCGACATCGCGGTGCTGTGGGCCTGCTTCCACGCCTTCGGCGCTGCTCCGCCGCACGCGGTGATCGTGATGTCGTACTTCGTCGGGATGCTCGGCAACACACTGCCGCTGCCGGGCGGGATCGGGGGCGTCGACGGCGGCATGATCGGCGCGTTCTCTGCCTTCGGCGTGCCGGTCGATATATCGATCGTCTCGGTGCTGGCGTATCGTGCCCTGGCGTTCTGGCTGCCGACCCTTCCAGGAGCGTTCGCGTATCTGCAGCTGCGGCGTACGGTTCACCGCTGGCAACGCGCCGAGGCTCCCACCTATACTTAATGAAGTAATGAATCAGCGTGTCGAGAACGTGGTGATCGTGGGCAGCGGGCCGGCCGGGTATACCGCCGCCCTGTACACGGCGCGAGCCAACCTCGAGCCGCTCGTGATCGAGGGTTTCGCGTGGGGCGGGCTGCTCCAGCAGACCACCGATGTGGAGAACTACTCCGGCTTCCCCGAGGGGATCATGGGCCCGGACCTGATGCAGCGCTTCCGCGATCAGGCGGAGCGGTTCGGCGCGCGCCTTGAGACCGATGATGTGACGAGCGTCGAGCTCTCGCACGACGGCGGCCTGCACAAGGTGTGGGTCGGCGATGACCTGCACGTGGCGAAGACGGTCATCCTTGCGATGGGCGCCCAGCATCGCAAGCTCGGCGTGCCGGGCGAGGAGGAGTTGGGCGGCCGCGGAGTCAGCTACTGCGCCACCTGCGACGCGGCCTTCTACCGCGATGCCCCGACGATCATCGTCGGCGGCGGCGACTCCGCGATGGAGGAGGCGATGTTCCTGTCCAAGTTCGCCTCCACGGTCGGGATCGTGAACCGTCGCGATCAGTTCCGCGCGTCGAAGATCATGCTCGAACGAGCCCGCGCGATCGAGAACATCGAGTGGCTGACCCCATATGTGGTCGAGGAGTTCGCCTCCGGCGCGGATGGCTCGCTGCGGATCGCGCGCCTGCAGAACACCGTCGACGGCTCGCAGCGAGACCTCGAGATCGCCGGTGCGTTCATCGCCATCGGCCACGATCCGCAGTCCCAGCTGGTGAGCGGCCAGATCGAGATCGACGAGGCGGGCTACGTGATCACGCAGGGACGCTCGACGCTGACCAACGTGCCCGGCGTGTTCGCCGCCGGTGATCTCGTCGATCACACCTACCGCCAGGCGGTCACGGCAGCCGGATCGGGCTGCCAGGCGGCGCTCGATGCGGAGTGGTACCTGCGCGACACGCCGGTTCCGGTGGCCGGCGCCGAGGACATCGCGCGGGCCGCGACTTAGTACGGGCACTCCCGGGAATCGCCCGCAGCGTCCAGCTCAGCCGAGGTTGGTCCAGACGGTCTTCGTCTCGAGGTAGGCCTCGAGCCCCTCGCGGCCGTGCTCTCGCCCCAGCCCGGATGCCTTGAAGCCGCCGAACGGCGCGCCCGCATCGACCGCGCCCCAGCAGTTCACGTAGACCGAGCCGGCCTTCAGCAACGCCGCGAGCCGGTGGGCGCTGCCGACGTCGCGCGTCCAGACGCCCGCGGCGAGACCGTATTCGGTGTTGTTGGCCCGGGCGGCGACCTCCTCGAGCGATTCGTAGGGCAGCGCCACGAGCACCGGGCCGAAGATCTCCTCCCGGGCGATCTTGAGATCGTCGTTCGTCGCCGTGAACAGCGTCGGCTCGATGAAGTAGCCGTCCGAGGACTGCGCGGCTCCGCCGGCTACCAGCTCGGCGCCCTCGCTGCGTCCCTGCTCGATGTAGTCGAGCACGCGGGCGTGCTGCTCGCTCGAGACGACCGGCCCCAGCTGCGTGCCGGGATCGAGGCCCGGCCCGAGCCGCGCCTTGCTCGCCTGCTCCGCCAGCGCCCCGATCACCTCGTCGAACTGATCGCGATGGACGAACAGCCGGCTCCCGGCGTTGCAGGACTGGCCGGTGTTGTAGTAGATCGCCTGAAAGGACCCCGCGATCGCGGCTCCGAGATCGGCATCGGGAAGGATGATGTTCGGTGACTTCCCGCCGAGCTCGAGCGTCACCCGCTTGAGTGCCTGCCCCGCCTTGGCCCCGATCTCCCTGCCGACGATCGTCGAGCCGGTGAACGCGATCTTGTCGATGCCGGGATGGTCGACGAGCGCGGCACCGGTCTCGCCGTCCCCGGTGACCACGTTGATCACCCCTGCCGGGATGCCGGCTTCGAGCGCCAATTCGCCCAGCCGAATGGCGCTCAGCGGGGTCTGCTCGGCGGGCTTGAGGACCACGGTGCAGCCCGCCGCGAGCGCCGGCGCGAGCTTCCACGCCGCCATCAGCAGGGGGAAGTTCCACGGGACGATCTGGCCGCAGACGCCGACCGGCTCCTTGCTCGTGTAGCACAGCATGCCCGGCTGGTGGACCGGGATCGTGGCCCCGAAGATTCGCTCCGGCCAGCCGGCGAAGTGACGGAAGTGGCGGACGGTGGCGGCGAGATCGACGATCCGCGCCAGCTTCAGCGGTTTGCCGTTGTCGAGCGATTCGAGCTCCGCGAGCTCGTCGGCGTGCTCCTCGATCAGCTCCGCGAGACGGCCGATCATCGCCCCCCGCTTCGCCGCCGTCGCCTCGGGCCACGGCCCACCTTCGAGCGCCCGGCGAGCCGCCTGGACGGCGCGATCGACATCGTCGGGGCCACCTTGGGCAATCTCCGTGATCGGCTTGCCGGTTGCGGGATCGACGGTCTCGAACGTCCGCCCGTCAGCGGCGGGAACTGGCTCACCGTCGATCAGCAGCTCGTGGGAGCGCCCGGCGAACTCACGAGCGGGCTTGGACAGTTGCTCGGGCAGGGTCGTGACTGACATGCGGGCGCCTCCTCGCGTCGGTCGCTACGGGGTGAGAACGATCTTCAGGGCTTCGTGACGATCGTAGACCTCGTATGCCTCGGGAGCGTCGTCGAGGGCCATGTGATGGCTGACCAGCGGCGTCGGGTCGAGCGTGCCAGCGGCCAGCATGGCGAGCACCCGATCTACGTGCCCGATCACGTTCGCGTGGCCGGTGCGAAGCGTCAGCGCCTTGATCCACACCACGCCCATGTGGACCTGGCAGGGCTCTGCGTAGACCCCGATTGCCACGACGGTGCCGGCTTTGCGCGCCAGCCGGATCGCGCTGTCGAGCGCGTCGGGATGGCCGACGGCGTCGATCGCGGTGTCTACGCCGCGCTCGCCCGTGGCCCTGCGGATCTCATCTCGCGGGCTCTGCTCGGTCAGGTGGACTGCCGTCGCTCCGAAGCTCCGAGCCACCGCCAGCCGCTCCTGCACCGTGTCGACGGCGAACACCGGTCCGGCGCCGGCGGCTAGCGCCACCTGGACAGCGCACAGGCCCACTGGCCCGAGCCCGAGCACGGCGACGCTGTCGCCGGCCCTGACCCCCGACTCGACCACCGCGTGGTAGGCGGTCCCCATCACATCACCCGCGAACAGCGCGACCTCGTCAGAGACGCCCTCGGGAACCCGGCGCAGGGTCATGTTGGCCATCGGCACCAGTGCCTGCTCGGCCTGGGTGCCCTGGAGTGATCCCAGCAGCGCGCCGTGTCCGAACACCCGCATCCGGTCGCACTTGTGGTAGGCGCCCCGCAGGCAGAACCAGCACATGCCGCAGGCGCTGTGAAAGCACCCGAGCACGCGATCGCCGGTCTCCACGCGGGTCACAGCGTCACCGGCCGCGACGACGGTGCCGACGAATTCGTGCCCGATCGTGAAGCCCGGGTCGATCTTGACCCGGCCGTGGTAGATGTGCAGGTCAGAGCCGCAGATTCCGCTCGACTGTACGGCGACGATCGCTTCGTCGCGGCTGCTCAGCTCCGGCAGCGGGCGCTCGTCGACTCGGACTTCCCGCGGGGATTGGAAGGTGACTGCTCTCATGGTCGCTCCGATCATGCCGGGTCGCGGTGGTCCGAAAAGAAGCCCGCTCCGGTCTGGTCGCCGAGCCGACCGGAGAGCACCAGGCGCCGAAGTATGGGGGCCGCGCGGTAGCGCTCCTCGCGCCGCTCGTCAGTGAGCCCGTCGAGCACGTCGAGTACGTGATCCAGCCCGATCTGATCGCCCCACCCCAGCGGGCCCCGGGGATGATTGAGGCCGTGGACCATGCCGGCGTCGATGTCGGTCGCGGTTCCGACCTCCTCGCCGAGCGCAAACGCAGATTCGTTGATGATCTGGCAGACGATCCGGCCGAGCACGAGCCCCGGCGCATCGGAGACCCAGATCGTGTGCTTGCCGAGGGTCGCGAAGAAACGCTCCGCCGCATCGGCCGCCGACTGTGCGCTCTCGGCGCCGCGGGTCAGCTCGACGAGCTGTGACTGCGCCAGCGGCGGGAGCGCGTGGAAGCCGACGGCGGCGCCGGCGGGATCAAGCGCCGCGAGCGACCCCGCGGCGCAGCAGATCGCCTGCGGACCGCCCTGGAGCGGCGCCTCGGGCTCGGCGCCCGCGCCGAGATCGAGGATCAGGAACGGCGGGCGCCGGTGCTCCGCATCGCCGGGCGAGACCACCTCCCAGCCGGCTGTCCGCGCCGCCTGCTCGAGCTCATGGGCCAGCGGCGAATCTCCATGGATCACCACCAGCCCGTCGCCGCCGCCGCCGGCCCCGGGATCGGGATCAGGAGCGCGGTAGGAATCGGTGCCGTTCCGATAGTCGTAGTAGCCGCGGCCCGACTTGCGCCCGAGCCGGCCGGCCGCGACCGTCTTGACGGTGATCGGCGATGGGCGCCAACGAGGCTCGCCGAAGCTCTGCTCGTAGAACGAGCGGGAGACGTCGAGTCCGGTGTCGACGCCAACCAGGTCCATCAGCTCGAACGGGCCCATTCGGAAGCCGCCCCCCATCCGGCAGATCCGATCGATCTGCTCGATCGTGGCCACGCCTTCCTGGAGCAGCTTCAGCGCCTCGAGACCGAACGGCCGGTTGCAGCGGTTGACGAGGAACCCGGGACCGTCGACGGCCTCGATCACGTGCTTGCCCATCGCCTCGCCGGCCGCGCGCGCAACCGCCAGCGCGCGGTCGCTCGATTCCTCGCCCGCGACCACCTCGAGCAGCGGCATCAGCGGCGCGGGATTGAAGAAATGCATGCCGACGACGCGCTCCGGTCCGGCGACGGTGGCGGCGACCGCGGTCACGAGCAGCGACGAGGTGTTGGTTGCCAGCACGCACTCAGCGGCGACGATCTCGCCTGCCAGCTGCTCGAACAGCTCGCGCTTGACCTCGAGCCGCTCCGGCGCGGCCTCGATCACGAGCTCACACGGCGCCAGGTCATCGAGGTTGGGCGCCGGCACGAGCCGGTCGGTCGCCTGTTGCGCCTGCGGTTGGGTGAGGCGCCCGCGCCGAACGCCGCGCTCGAGCTGCGAGTTGATCTGCGCCAGCCCGCGCTCGAGCGCCTCCCCGACCGGGTCGTGGAGGAGCGTCCGCGCGCCGCTCAGACATGCCAGCTGGGCGATTCCGGCCCCCATCGTCCCGGCGCCGGCAACGCCGATCGTGGCCGGTGCTTCGGGCACCTCGGTCAGGAAGGAACGAGCGCGTTGATCCCGGTCAACGCGCGGCCGATGATCAGCTTCTGGATCTGCGAGGTTCCCTCGTAGAGGGTCGTCACGCGAACGTCGCGCAGATAGCGCTCGACCGGGTAGTCGTCGACGTAGCCCGACCCTCCGTGCACCTGGATCGCGGTGTTGGCGCAGCGGATCGCCGCTTCGGTGGCGTACAACTTCGCGGTGGAGGTCTCGGTGGTGTTCGGCTTGCCGGTGTCCTTGAGGTAACCGGCGCGCCAGACGAGCATCCGCGCCGCCTCGGTCTCGACCGCCATGTCGGCGATCATCGCCTGGACGAGCTGGAAGCTCGCGATCGGGCGGCCGAACTGCCGGCGCTCCTTGGAGTAGCGGACCGAGGCGTCGACGCAGCCCTGACAGATCCCCACGCATCCCGCCGCGACGCTGTAGCGGCCGGAGTCGAGCGCGCTCATCGCGATCTTGAAGCCGTCGCCGATCTCGCCGAGCAGCGCGTCGTCAGGTGCCTCCACATCGTCGAGCGAGATCGCCGCGGTGTCCGAGCCGCGCAGCCCCATCTTGTGATGGATCTCCTGCGGCTGAAAGCCCGGCTGGTCGGTGTCGACCAAGAAGCACGCGAGCCCGCGGTGCGCCTTCTCGGGATCGGTCTGGGCGAAGATCAGCGCCACCTTCGCGTGGTTGCCGAGCGAGATGAACATCTTCGCGCCGTTGATCACCCATCCTCCATCGACCTGGCGAGCACGGGTGCGCTGGTTGGCGGCGTCCGAACCGGTGTCCGGTTCGGTCAGCCCGAAGCAGCCGAGCCATTCGCCCGAGCACAGCTTCGGGAGATAGCGCTGCTTCTGCTCTTCGGTGCCCCAGCGCAGGATCGCCGAGCAGACGAGCGAGGTCTGGACCGAGATCACGGTGCGCATCGCCGAGTCGCCGCGGCCGATCTCCTCGACGATCAATCCGTACGTCAGGTAGTCGAGACCGGCGCCCCCATAGTCTCGAGGCACGATCGCGCCAAGATAGCCCTGGTCGGCGATCTTCCGCACCAGCTCGAGATCGAAGTGCTCGTTGCGGTCGTTCTCACGCGCGCGCTCCACGACCTCGTTCTCGGTGAAGTCGCGTGCTGTCTCGCGTACCAGGCGCTGCTCGTCGCTCAGCTCGAAGTTCATGGGCCACGGGACAGTAGCGCCTGTAGGCTGCGGGAGCCCGATGCCTCCCGAGACTCGCTACGCACGCAGCGGCGATCTCCACATCGCTTACCAGGTCGTCGGAGACGGTCCGATCGACCTGGTCTACGTGCCGACCTGGATCTCGCAGGTCGAGCATTACTGGGAGGAGCCTGGAGTCAAGCGCTACTTCGAGCGGCTGGCGTCGTTCTCGCGCCTGATCATGTTCGACCGCAGAGGATCTGGGCTGTCGGACCCGGTAGCGGGAGCGCCGACGCTCGAGGAGCAGATGGACGACGTGGTCGCTGTGATGGAGGCCGCCGGCTCCGAGCGTGCTGCCGTGTTCGCACAGCTCGACGGCGGTGCCATGGCAGCGTTGTTCGCCGCGACTCATCCCGAGCGCACCACCGCGCTGGTCCTCTACGAGGCGATGGCCCGGATGTCGTGGGCCCCCGACTACGACTGGGCGCTGCGGCCCGAGGAGCGCGAGGCGCGCCTCCAGCAGCCCTGGGGGGACGGCTCGAGGATCTCCGGCCTTGCGCCGAAATCATCGTCGAACCCCCGCGTGCGCAGCTGGTTCGCGCGCCTGGAGCGGTTGGCCGCCAGCCCGGGTACGGCCGCAAAGCTCTCCAGGACGAACGCCGAAGTCGACGTCCGAGCCGTTCTGCCCTCGATCCAGGTCCCGACGCTCGTGCTGCACCGCGCCGGCGACCGGTTCATCGATCCCCGCCATTCGCGCTACCTCGCCGATCACGTCCCAGGGGCTCGGTTCGTCGAGCTCGTCGGCGAGGAGGCGATCTCGTTTGGGGTCGACAGCGATCCGCTGCTCGACGAGATCGAGGAGTTCCTCACCGGCGCGCGCCACAGGGTCGATGGCGACCGGATCCTGGCCACCGTGATGTTCTCGGACGTTGTCGACTCAACCCTGCGGGCCGCTGAGCTCGGTGACCGGCGCTGGCGCGATCTGCTGGAGTCGCTCGACTCGACGCTGGGCCGCGAGCTGGTGCGGTTCCGCGGCCGTGCGGTGAAGACGATGGGCGACGGACTGCTGGCAACGTTCGACGGACCGGCCCGGGCGATCCGCTGTGCGACCGCGATTCGCGAAGCGGCCCGAGCTCAGTTCGGGCTGGAGCTGCGATGCGGTCTTCACACCGGGGAGATCGAGGTGATCGGCAGCGATGTCGGCGGGATCGCGGTCCATATCGGAGCCCGCGTCGGCGCCACCGCCAGCGCCGGCGAGGTGCTCGTCTCGGGCACGGTCAAGGATCTCGTGGCCGGCTCGGAGATCCGCTTCGAGGACCGCGGCGAGCTCGAGTTGAGGGGAGTGCCCGGCCAGTGGCGGCTATGGGCCGTGGCGGGCTGAGCGCACGAGCGGCTCC
Source organism: uncultured Solirubrobacterales bacterium (assembly GCA_963767695.1). Classification (GTDB taxonomy): domain Bacteria; phylum Actinomycetota; class Thermoleophilia; order Solirubrobacterales; family Solirubrobacteraceae; genus Palsa-465. The sequence continues at coordinate 53,846 of CAVYFE010000020.1, read as the reverse complement.
CGCCGCAGATGCGACGGGAGCCGCTGGCCACGAGTGTTTGCCCGGCTCTACGGGGTCTGGGGCAGCGAGCTCACCGGCGGCAACGTGACCGACACCGTTACCGACTGCGAGACGCCGCCTACGTTCTGCGAATCCTCGAGCACGTGAGCGCGGAGCGTCTTGGTGCCGGCGGTGCCGAACACGCGGACGAACTGGAACGTGGAATTGAACCGCACCACGCCGATCGCGATGGTGTGCCAATCGCCATCGCTGCCGAGCTTCTCCAGGTAGACCGTGTCACCTGCCTTGTCCGGCGTCACCGAGCCGGTGAACGTCACCTTCTGCCCGGCCTGGGCGGAGGACTGGCTTGCAGTGAGCGTCACGGCGTCACGGACGCCCTCCAACAGCGCCGCCGTGTGCCGGTGCGGCGGCAGGGTCGTCTGCACCACGTACACCTCGTTGTGAACGGGGCTGACCGCGAAGCTGTAGCTTCCGTCGCTCGCGGTCACTCCGGCGGTGTCACAGGTGAACTGCAGCTCCCCGGCGATCTTTCCGCACAGCGTCACCGGAGTGTCCGGCTCAGCCGTCGTCGTGCCCTTCATGTACAGCTTTCCGAAGATCGTCGCCGACTGCCCGACCTGGATCACCGGATCGGTGCTGTTGATCGTGAAGTCGGGCACCTGGTGTTGCTGGATCGTGACGCTCAGCGGATCCGACGCGCTCGTGATGTTGCGCGGGTCTCCGGGGAACAGCACGCGTACGACACGCTCGCCGGGAATGCCCCACCGGTACGCGATGGCGTAGTTCGATCCCGGGCCGAGCCGCGTGCTCGCCACTGTCTTCCAGTCGTCGCTGGCGCCCTTCTCGACCTGCAGGAACACGCGCTCGAACGCGTGGTTGGGCGTCACGTGACCTGAGAAGATGATCGGCTGGCCGGTGTCGGCAGTCGACGTGTTGGCCGTCAGGCTCACGAGCGCGGCCACCCGCTCATGGACGGTACGGCTGTGTGTGCCATCCGGGCCTCGCACGAACCAGCTGCGGTTTGTGTACACGACCCCTTCCGCGCGGGTGAACTCGTAGAACCCGAACGAGTCGGTCTTCGTACGTCCGATCAGCGAGAAATGATCTGACGGGTTGATTCTGTGGTACAGCCTGATCGGCTGCCCCGACAGGCTCTCGCCCCTGAGCTGACCGTAGATGAAGACTCCCTCCCCCGCGAGGATTGGATTGGGCGTCGCATTGATGGTCAAACCTCGGTTGTGGACGGGTGCGGCAGTGGCGACTCCGGGCACGGCGACGGCCACGAGGGCAGTCAGCAGCGACCCGAGTAGGGCAAAGCGTATGCGCATGGCGACTCCTCTGTCCCAGCTTGGTATGTACGCCTCCGCCGGATCCCGGCTCCCACCCGGGCGGTGGCTGATGACGTCGATAAGAACACCGACGCGCTGATAAAAGTTGCGCTGTTCTTGTGACACTGAAATCTTGCGGCCACAGCGGGGGATCACTGCCCTCCTCGCGCCTCCTGCGCCATTGCCTCAGCGGAGTAGACTCCCGCGACGGTGGACCCGTTCGCGCTCGTGCTGCTGGGTGGTCTGATCGCAGTGATCCTGTGGGCGTGGCTGCTCGGGAAGCACTACCCGGGCTCGGGGCTGGAGCAGTTGGGATTGAAGTCCGCGCGGGAGATAGTCGAGAACCGGGAGGCGCTCGAGGCGGAGGACTTGGAGCAGATGCTCGCCGCGCACAACGCCCGCCGGCGCAGGCGCGGCGAGGCGGAGGTCACGGCAGCCGAGATCGAGCAGCGCGTGATGGACGATGTCCGCGAGCAGCGACGCCGCCAGGAGGCTTACCTGGCCGACCAGGACCTCGATCAGCTGCTCGAGGCGACCAACGCTCGGCGCCGCGCGCGAGGGCTTCCGGAGCGCACGCGTGAAGAAGTGCGCCGCGAGTTTGGCTCCGGCTCGACGGCGCAGTAGCGTGCCGACCTGCGCGCTTGGCTCGCTGTCTGATCATCGGCTGCGGCTGTAGGGGTCTCGCCCTGATGGGTCTGCTTCGGGCAGACGGCCACGCCGTGCGCGCGACCACGCGCGACGCCACTCGGGCGGAGGTGATCGAAGCCGCCGGCGCTCAGGCGCACGTCGGCGATCCCGATCGGGTGGCGACGCTCACGCCCGCGCTCGAGCACGTGACCGTTGCCTGCATCCTGCTCGGCTCGGCGTCTGGTCCGCCAGATCGAGTCGCGGCGCTGCACGGGCCGCGGCTCGAGATGCTGCTCGAGCGGATGCTCGACACGACGGTCCGCGGCATTGTCTACGAGGCGTCCGGAGGCGTCGACGCCGAAGTCCTCCGCAGCGGCGCAGGGCGTGTCCTTGCGAGGTGTGAGCAATCGCGGATTCCGCACGCCCTGCTGGTCGCCGATCCAGCCGATCATGACGCCTGGTTGACCGCCGCCCGCGACGCGGTTGGCGGGCTGCTCGGAGGACCCGGTGCTCAACAAAAGCCGTGATAAGCAGCGGCTTCGGGGCGACGGGGGCGCTAAACTGTAGCGAAATAGATGAAAGCTGACTGGAATTCACCTAAAAAGCGATTATCCCTATTTAGATCAGGAGCGACGACCGTGGCTGGCTATGCAAACGATGTACTGGTCGAGCCCGAGTGGCTCGAGCAACACCTGAATGACGACTCGATCCGGATCGTCGAGGTCGACGAAAATCCCGCTCTCTACCGTGAGGCTCATATCCCGGGAGCGATCGGGTTCGATTGGCGCGCGGACCTCCAGGATCAGGTCAAGCGGGACTTTCTCGGACCGGAAGACTTCGGCCGGCTGCTCGGCGGCCGCGGGATCTCCGGCGACCACCAGATCATCCTCTACGGCGACCGTAACAACTGGTTCGCCGCGTACACCTACTGGTATCTGCGCTACTACGGGCACGACAACGTGAAGCTGCTCAACGGGCCCCGCGAGCGGTGGATCGCCGACGGGCGCCCGACGACCACGGAGGTGCCGGAGCACGAGCCCGCGGGATTCACCGCCAAGCCCGGTGATGACTCGATTCGCGCAAAGCGTGACGAGGTTCTGGCCGCGCTCGACAATTCCCACCAGCTGGTCGACGTTCGTTCTCCGCAGGAGTATTCGGGCGAGCTGATCGCGATGCCCGGGTACGAGAACGAGGGAGCGCAGCGCTCCGGTCACATCCCCGGGGCAAAGTCGGTTCCGTGGGCGCAGGCCGTCAGGGAGGACGGTACGTTCAAGTCCGCCGAGGAGCTCCGCGAGCTGTACGGCGGCAAGGGCATCCTCAGCGGCGATCCGATCATCGCTTACTGCCGGATCGGGGAACGCTCCGCCCACACCTGGTTCGTGCTGCACGAACTGCTCGGCGAGCAGGACGTGAAGAACTACGACGGCTCGTGGACCGAGTGGGGAAACCTGGTCGACGTGCCGATCGAAAAGGGGTAGTCGCTTTCGTGGCCCCCACCGGGGGAGCCGCTTAGATTTCCGGGAGCAGCGGCGCGATCCGGTCGAACAGGTCGGCCAGGATCCGCGCCGTCGCCCCCCAGATCAGGTGGTCGCCGACGACGTAGGTGTCGGTGCGGATCGGCAAGCCGCGGCGAACCAGTCGGCGGCGACCGTAGCCCGTGATCAGCTCGGTGAGCGAGAGCTCGAGCACCTGGGCGACCTCGCGCGCGCTCAGCGTCCAGGTCAGTCCGGCGTCGATCATGCCCACGAACGGGTAGACGGCGTACCCGGTGGCGATCGTCGGCGTCGGCTGCAGCGCGCCGAGGATCTCGACCGCCCCCGCGGGCAGGCCGATCTCCTCCTCGGCCTCGCGTAGCGCCGTCGCGGTCAGATCGGCTTCACCCTCTTCGTAGCGCCCGCCGGGAAACGAGATCTCACCCGGGTGGCGGCGCAGATCGTCGCGGCGCTTGGTGAAGACGGCGTGCAGCTGGCCGTCCTGCTCGTAGAGAGGAACCAGGACCGCCGCATCGGTCCGTCCCCGAACCTCGAGCTGGACGGCCTCGGCCGGCGACAGCAGCACGCGCCGAAGCCGATCCCGGAGCGACTGCGCTGGCGCCGACATCGCGTGACTATATTCGGGGATGATGGAGGCTCTGATCATCGTCGATCTTCAGAACGACTTCTGCTCGGGAGGCGCGCTGGAGGTCCCCGATGGTGACGCGGTCATCGAGCCGATCAACCAGCTGGCCGAGCAGGCAGACTTCGTGGTCGCCACGCGTGATTGGCACCCTCCCGATCATGCCTCGTTCGCGGAGAACGGGGGAACCTGGCCCGTCCACTGCGTTCGCGACAGCGCCGGGGCTCAGCTTCATCCGGCCGTCGATTCGAGCCGAATCGACGCCGTCGTCGACGCCGGCCGGACGCGGGATCGCGAGGGCTACTCGGGGTTCGAGGACACCGAGCTCGGGCAGCTGCTGCGAGAGCGAGATATCACGATCGTTCACGTCGCAGGGCTGGCGCTCGACTACTGCGTCAAGGCGACGGCGTTGGACGCCCGACGAGCGGGCTTCGATGTCGTCCTGCATCGCAACGCCACGCGAGCGGTCGAAGTCCAGGCCGGCGACGGCGCTCGGGCGGTCGAGGAGCTGCAACGCGCGGGGGTACAAGTCGTCGACTGAGGACGTGTTCGCGGGGCGAGTCGCGCTCGTGACCGGCGCCAGCGGGGGCATCGGCACGGCGCTCTGCCGAGCGCTGGTCAACGAAGGCGCCACCGTTGCGCTCGCCTACGGGCGCAACGCCTCGGCGGCCGAGCGCCTCGCCGGCGAGCTCTCCCAAAACGGCCGGCGAGCGGCTGCGTTCGGGGCCGACATGGAGGATCCCTCGGCGCCTGGGCGGCTGGTCGACGAGGTCGAGCGGGCGCTCGGACCGCTGGACGTGCTCGTCGCAAATCATGGATCCGGTGTCCGTGTGGCGTACGAGGAGGTCGATGCCGCGGCGTTCGACCGGCTGCTGGCGATCAATCTCCGCGCGCCGTTCCTACTCGCGCAGCGGGCCCTGCCGGGGATGCGAGAGCGCCACTTCGGGCGGATCCTGTTCGTGTCCTCCACGGCCGCCTTCAGAGGTGGCGTGATCGGTCCCCACTACGCCGCCTCCAAGGCCGGGCTGCACGGGCTCACCTACTTCTTGGCGAGCCGTACCGCGCGGGACGGGGTCACCGTGAACGCCATCGCCCCCGGGTTCATCGAGACCGAAATGCTCCCGGACGATCCAAGCGCCCTGTCCCGCTCAATCCCGGTCGGGCGGGTTGGGAGGCCCGAGGAGGTCGCAGACCTGGCGCTGGCGATCCTGCGCAACGGCTACCTGACCAGCCACGTGATCGATCTCGATGGCGGGATGAATCCCCGCTAGTTCTCGCCCGGCGACTCAGGTCACTCAGGTCCTCGCCGGCGCGGCCAGGTGCTCGCCCGGCGGCTCAGGTCCTCGCCGGCGCGGCTCAGGTCCTCGCCGGCGCGACCAGCTTGATGTGGTCCTCGAAGCTGACCTCGCTCTCGAGCGTGCGGTGCACCGGACACTTCGCGGCGATCACGCGGAGCTTCTCGACTTGCTCCTCGGTGCAGCCGTCGGGGAGACGGAACTCGAGTCTGAACTTCGTCGGGCATCCCCGCTCCGCCGGGGTGTATTCGCACTGGACCTCGACCGGGCCGAGATCCCAGCCCTTGCGCTTGGCGTACATCTCGATCGTGATCGCGCTGCAAGAGGCGAGGCTCGCGGCGAGCAGCTCCTGCGGGCTGGGTCCCTCGTCGTCGCCGCCGTGGTCGGTCGCCTCGTCGGCGAGCAGCTGATGCTGACGGACGTCGACCTGGTGGGCGAAGTGGCTGGCTGTGCGACGTGCAGTTGCCCTCATTGGCAGTTCCTCGGTGTTGGTGGAGCTATTGGTTTGATCGTAGCGCCGGTTCGGGACTATTCCGTCAGCGGATTAAAGACCAGGCCCGTGGGAACCTTCGGGAAGAAGTACGTCGATTTTGGCGGCATGCTCTCGCCGGCCGCCGCGACGGCCTGGACCTGCTCGATCGGCGTCGGCGCCATGAAGAACGCAGCATCGTAGGCGCCGTCGAGCACGAGCCCGAGCGCCTCGCCCGCATCCCTGGCATATCCCAGCCCGGCCAGGTGATCGATGTCCTCGTCGGTCATCTCCAGGGCACCCTTGAGGATCAGTGCCTCGAGCACCGCCGTATCGAGCCTTCTGTACGGGTCGGCATGATCGGGGAGCGACTGCAGCGGCGATCTGCGGGTCCTTCAAGGTCAGCATGAACGGCTGCTTGAAGTGGGCGTCGATGTAGCCGATCTTGAGCTCGCCATCCCCAGCGGGCACCAGTGCAGAGGTATCCGCCAGCGCGTCGATCTCGAAGTCCCGGCGCAGCGTGTCGGCCAGGCTCACGTGCTGGTCGGAGCGTAGGCCGCGGACCAGCCGGTGGGTGGGAAAGACGGTCAGGCCAGGGTCCTGAAGCGCGACCAGGCACATCAAGGTGAAGCGGTGCGGCCCCTCGCCGCCCACCTCCTCGGCGTAGACCCGCGCCGTCTCATAACGGTGATGGCCGTCGGCGATCAACAGCTCGGCATCGCCGAGGGCTTGTTTCGTGGCCTCGATCGCATCCTCATCGTCCACGCGCCAGAGGCGATTCACGGTCCCGTCGTCGTCGGTGGTCTCGGCCCACGGCGGTGCTTCGGTGAACGGCGCCAGCGTGCGCCAGACGGATTCCGATGGGTCGGAGAACAGCGAGAAGATCGGGGACAGGTTGGCCTTCGTCGCGCGGGTCAGCCTGAGCCGGTCCTCTTTGGGCCCCGGGTGGGTTCGCTCGTGGGGGCGGATCCGGCCGGCGCCGTAGTCAGTCAGGCGCACGCGCGCGAAGAAGCCGCGACGAGTCCGACGCCGGCCGTCGGGCCCGGTGTACTGCTGGGCAAGCGGCCACATTGCCGGCTGCCCATCGGCGACCAGCACCGCCTCCTCACGCCACCGCGCGAGCTCGACGGCGGCGTGCTCGTAAGGGTCACCATCCCCCCGCGGCAGGTCGATGCGCACGACGTTATACGGAGAACGAGCCTCCAGCGCCGCGCTCTGCTCGGCGTCGATCACGTCGTACGGGGGTGCGACCACGTCCTGCAGGCCGCCGGTCTTGACGAGGTCGTAATGGAGCGCGCGCAGCGGTTCGATTTCGGCCACCGTCGCCCGAGCCTACTCGACGACGATGCCGCTCGATCCGCGGAAGTCCGTCCGGAGGGTGTACGAACATACGTTCGAGGACGCCCCGGGGATCGAGCGCCAGAGGCCGCGCGGTCCAGCCAACGCACCAACCGATGGGCCCTAGTCCGAATTCGATGGCTCACCCGTCTTATCTTCGAGAGAGCGCCAGAGCGCTACGTAGCGGAAAGCGACTCAACGTGGATGAGATCGCCCAGCGATTGGCGTTGCCGAAAACGACCGTCTGGAGCTGGATTTGTGATTTGCCCTTGGGGCGGCCGAGACGAGAGAATTCGCGGCCCGCCACGCGGGCCATGCAGGAGAAGTACCGGCGCTTGCGGGAGGCTGCGTACGAGAGGGGGCGCATTGAATATGAGGAACTGATCCAGTTGCCCACGTTCCGCGACTTCGTCGTCCTGTACATCGCTGAGGGATCCAAGCGCGACCGAAATCGCGTCTCAATCGGGAATTCAGACGAGCGCGTCGTTGCCCTTGCGGCTGGATGGCTCGGCTTTCTCTCGGACCGGAAGCTCTGCTACGCAATCCAGTACCACGCTGACCAAAGTGTCGAGGAGCTCCGGAGTTACTGGGGCAACGTGCTACGGATTGACGGGTCGCTCGTCACGCTCCAAAGGAAGTCGAACAGCGGGCAATTGACCGGCCGCTCGTGGCGTTGCGCGCACGGCGTAGTGACCGTTTCTGTCGATGACACACCGCTTCGTGCTCGCCTCCAAGCCTGGATCGACCTCATTCGCCAACAATGGTGTCTAGACTCGGCAGCCCGATGCGGGGCGTAGCGCAGCCTGGTAGCGCGCCTGCCCTGGGAGCAGGAGGTCCCGGGTTCAAATCCCGGCGCCCCGATTTCGAGGTCTTCACGTTTGGCCCCTGATCGAGATGACGTTTGGGGGTGTCCGTGCTCGCGTCCGTGCTAGGCGTTTACGTGGGCCATCGAGTGCGTACTATTTCCCGACTCGATGGCCCACGTCAGCCCCAGGCGGGCGGTGTCTCCTATGCCGGCGGCGCCACCGACATGCGAGCGCAGCCGCGGACCAGCGCCATGTCGCCCACGTCGGTCGGCCCCAACACCTCTACAGTCTCCTACGAAGCCCCCGTAGCTCAGCTGGACAGAGCGCCGGACTTCTAATCCGATGGTCGCAGGTTCGAGTCCTGCCGGGGGCATGGGGAAGTGGCTGGAAATGGGGAGTTCTGGTTCAGGGCCGTGGGGATCTGCCGGAAATATGTCCCCAATATGTCCCCGGCAGGGCGTATGCTGTTCGCCGTGGATGTCCTGCGTTCTCCCACTGGACATGTGTTCCGGGTGGAACGCGCCCGAGGCCCCGTCTGGTACGCGAAGTACAGGCTGCCGGACGGCCGGCAGGTCCAGAAGAAGATCGGGCCGGCGTGGACCGGGAGGGGTCGGCCGATGACCGGGTACTACACGAAGCGGCTCGCCGAAGACTGGCTGCGGCGTGTGCTTGATGAGGCGCGTCGAGGAACGCTGTCTGGGATCGTGCGGTCCGGCGCAACGTTTGCCGACGCGGCCGCGGAGTGGCTCCGCTTCATCGAGCTCGATCGAGAGCGAAAGCCGTCGACGCTGAAGGACTACCGCTCGATGCTCGAGTCGCGGCTGTTGCCGCGTTTCGGGGAGGTGCCACTCGAGGAGATCACGGCCGCCGTGATCGAGGAGTGGCGTCGGTCGCTGGTCGGCCTCTCGAACCGGAGCAAGAACAAGCTGCTGACAGCCATGCACGGCATCTTCCGCCGTGCGCAGACTGCTTACGGTCTGGAGGTCAACCCGATGGGACGGGTCGAGAAGCATCCACAGAAGCGCAGTGGTGACATAGAGGTCTTCTCGCCGGAGGAAGTCTGGGCGCTCGTGCGCGCGGCCACTTCTGAGCAGGACGCGGCGCTGTTCCTAACTGCCGCGTTCACAGGACTGCGCCGAGGTGAGCTGCTGGCGCTTCGATGGCGAGACGTCGACTTCGCGGGCTCGACGGTCAGAGTCCGCGGGAGCTACGCGGGCGGCCAGCTGACGACGCCGAAGTCGGGCAAGGTGCGGGCGGTGCCGATGGCACCAGACGTTGCTTCTGCGCTCGCTCAACTCGGTCAGCGTGAGCACTGGACATGCGAGGACGACCTGGTCTTCGTTGGGGGGACGGGCGGTTACCTCGACGGGTCGGCGTTGTGTCGGCGCTACAAGGTTGCGCTGAGGCGGGCTGGGTTGCGCCAGCTGCGCTTTCATGATCTGCGCCACACGTTCGGAACGCGGATGATCGCCAAGGCGGACATTCGGCGAGTGCAGGAGTGGATGGGCCACGCCGACATCCAGACAACGATGAAGTACCTGCACTATTCACCTCGATACGAGGACGCCGCGCTGGTGGCCGAAGCGTTCCGACTCCAGGCGAAGCAGCGCGTGGCTTCTTTTGAGTTCGCCTGAGTGGCTGGCCGTCCCGAAGCGTCCCGAAGCGTCCCGAACACCGATGCTCCGCGGCTGTGTAGGACGGGGCCGTGCAGCTTCGATCCGGTTTGGTCGATCTAGGTCTCCACGAGACGTTAACGTAGCCGCCGTAGTCGACGAAATCGCGGGACGCTTCGGGACGCTTAGCCTCAGCACTCCCTGTGCGTACAGTGTGACTCTGTTAAAGGGGCGGGGGACGCTTCTCGGCACGCCCCCTGGCGCGGCTGGGCAGCCGGGGTGCGGTATGCCAGTGGGGAGCCAAGACGGGCGTCGCGCAATGGGAGGAAACGGCCGGGGCGGTCCTCGATCCGTGCGCGAGCACCCAGCATCGAGCTGGACGCGAGATCGAAGCGTTGTAATCCGCGCACGTGTACCTCGGTCGTTTCGGCAACTGCAGAGGTTCGGGTGTCTAGAGGTGGACGCGCGCGACGTCCAGCCGAGCACGGACGCTAGGCCTCCGCTCCGCGCGCGACAGGCGACGATGCCGGCGGAAGTCACCGCACCCTCAATGCTCCAGGGGCTACGACGAGCGGTACGTCGCCATGGCGCTCGTGCGGCCGGCACGCCGTCGACGACGGATGCGATCGTCTGCGAGAAGCGGCTGGCGCACGATGTCAAGACCGGCCGAAAAGTAGGCCAATCACGCCGGTTGAAAACTAGGCCACTTGAGGGTTGAGACATCGATCCGGTTTCGGGTTTAGACGTCAGAGCGACCGTCGTCGCGAAGGGCGAGCCCGTAGGGCGAGGCGTGAGCGGCGATGGTCGCTTTAAGCCGCCCCGGCCAGGCAGTTCCTCGACGCCGCGATGACCGGGGACGTCTGGCACCTGCGTCAGACGGAGTTCGGCGGGCGCCGGCCGTGCCGGTTCATCGAGTCGCACCAGGCGGGTGAGGAAGGTGTAGATATGGATCGACCGGACGCAGGCCGAAGCTGTGCGCACTTGTGAAAGCCTTAGGTCATCCCGAGTCCGAGAGGAGTCTCTGTGCCCGCGTACATCGTCGTCGAGACCGACATCCATGATCCTGAGCAGTACGAGCTCTACAAGCAGGCCTCGCCCGCCGCCGTAGCAGCCGGCGGAGGCCGCTTCATCGCGCGGGGCGGTGAGCTGGCGGTCCTGGAGGGCGATTGGCAACCGGAGCGCCTCGTGCTCCTCGAGTTCCCGGATCTTGAGGCGGCGAAGCGCTTCTACGAGTCGCCGGAGTATCGGGAAGCGAAGCGGCTGCGCGAGGGCGCGGCGGGTTTCAACATGGTCGCGGTAGAGGGGCTGGCCTGAGGCGAGGCTGCCCGCCTACACCACTCACCTTGGCGGCGTCACCTTGCATGCGCGATCTCGGCGCGAAGGGGTCAATGCCCGAACCACTCGACCCTTCGGCAACAGTCCGTTCCGGCGCCGGTCGACCACCGCCTACGTGAGCGCTGTGTCGCCCATATGGAGGGGCTGTTGTCAAGGGGTAGGGGTTGATCGCCATGGCGGGGCTTGTGTGGCAAGGCTGTGGTTGCGGTTCGCGAGGCGGTCCGGGCGTTCGCGGGGTTCGCGACGTTCGGTCATGCTCATATTCGGGGGCTGGCCCAAGACCTCTGTTCGTCGCACATCCGCTGTCTAAAGTCGAGCGCGCCCACCCAGGGCGGGTGCTCAGGCGACGAATCGCGGAGTTGTGTGCGCGAGCCGGGAGTGCTCGGACCGCCTCGCCAACCGCAACGGGCTGTCAGTCAATGTCAGTGTGAGTGTCAGTCAGCGTGAGTTGGTGAGTCTCTTGCGCGTGGTTGGTGTGGGTGTCGGTTCGGGGCTGGTGGTCGTGCAGGTCGCGATCTCCCAGCAGTAGGCGGCCAGCTCGCGCGCGATCGCGACCGCGACGACCCCGCCCGGTTTGCGCCGCGCGTCGCGGAGTTGCCGCCAGCGCGCATTGAGGCGGCGCTGCGCCTTCCAGGAGATGTTGATGATCTCGGGCGCGTGGCCGCGTTGGCGGCGCTCGAGCGCCTCGCCGACGACCGGGCCGCGGCGGTAGTGATAGGAGGCCTCAACCAGCAGCCGGCGCGCGTGCGTGGAGCCGGCCTTCGTGATCGACCCCAGACGCCGCTGATTGCCGGTGGTGTGCTCGCACGGCACGATCCCGAGATACGCGGAGAGCTGATCGGGATGATCGAACCGTCCCCACTCGCCGATCTCCGCACACAACCCCAGCGCTGTGAGCGTGTCGATCCCGCGCAGGCATCTGAGCCGGGCGACGGTGTGTGCGCACGGCGCGGTGAGCGCGAGCTTGGCGAGGTCGGCCTCGACCTGGTCGCGGCGGCTGATCAGCACGTCGTGGGCGTGCAGGTAGTCGGCCAGTGTCGAGCGGGAGGCATGGTCGGCGAACTTGATCGAGGTCAGCCACGAGCGGTGCTTGCGTGTCCACGCCTCGCCGGTGCTTTCCCAGTAGATCTCGCGCCGTAGCAGGAAGTTCCCGATCCGATGGCGGGCACGAACGAGGTCGGCGCGGATGTCCTCGCGGCAGCGGACCAGGTCGCGCAGCTGCTCACGCTCGACCGAAGGGATCGTGACGAGCGTCAACTCGCCGGCTGCCAGCAGACGGGCGAGACGGACCGCGTCACGTTGATCGGTCTTGACCCTGTCAGACGGACGCTCGGTCTTGCTCGGCGCGCAGACCGCGAGCTCGATCCCCTCCGCCAGCGCCCGGCGCGCCAGCCCGTAACCGGTCGGGCCGGCCTCATAGACCATCCGCGCCGGCCGCTCCACGACGCGCAGCCACGACAACAGCTCATGCGGGCGACCCGCCACCCGCTTGGTGCGCATCTCGCCCGTGGCCTGGTCAAAGACCGCGAACGTCGACTCACGCGCGTGCACGTCCAGACCGACCCAACGGATACCGTCAGGCATCTCGGTACCTCCTGTGTTGTGGGCCCGCGTCGAAGCTCGAACCTTCGACGCGAACAACATCCCCGCGACGCGGGGGTACCGACTACCTTTCGATCAACAGCCAGCCGGTCCTCCATACCGTCTAAACCAATCGCGAGACGGGGAGCGGGGGGAGGGGAAGAGCAATCGTGCGGGCAGCTGTGGCCGGACGGTCCGAGACTGGCCGCAGGCCTCGTGCAACGACGAGAGCTGGTTTTCGCCCGCCACGACGATCGCTTCAACCGGATTGTTGACAACATCCTTGCAAGCACTCGGGCCCGGGACGCTCTCCGGCTCCCCGGATCCTGGAGTGTCGGAGCGGGCAGCCTACGGGCGATGATCTGAGGTCGTCGCTAGCTCCGTGGTCGCTTGCGAGTTCGATCGTCGCCGACGGCCTGGTGGATCCCAGCAGTGCGTGAGCCAGGTCGCGGATGGCGTTGACGCGTATCCGGTAGGGCGAAAGAATTGGCGCGTGGGGGTCTACTCTCAGACCGAGCTCTTTCGCGAAATCGCCCGGATAACCGTCTCGATAGATCGCGCGGCGGCGGCGACTGAGACAACGCTGACCGAGCATCTGCCTTCGTCTGAAGATGGCGATCCACGCTCGCCGCTGGCGGAACACAAAGAGCTGTGCCGGCAGCTTGCGGCGCTACGCGATCGTGTGGCTCGGGCGCAATATGGGAGCGAAGAGCCGCGGGCGCTGCGTGCGGAGCTCGCAACACTGTTGTTCTTTGCCGAGACCCTTCAGGCTGATGCGGATACCTGGCGCGGAGCGCTCAAACAGAGGGTCAGAGAGCTCGAGCGACAGAGAGCCGCCGAACGCCAAGAGCGGGAGAGATTGGCCGCCCAGCGCGAAGAGCTTGTGCGATGTCGAGACTCCCTCGAGTTCACAATCGGCCAAACGGCGGCACGGATGGCCCAGCAAAATGGCGGCGAATGCCGCCGAACGCTGCCCGTCTTTACCTTCGGCGAAGGCCTGACCGTCTGTTCAGTGTCCGTGTCTTGGCCGCGGAGAGGGTTTCGATTTGCGAAGCGCTGGCTCGTGACGCTCAACGGCTCTCGTGACGATGTACTAGTCAGACGCGAGTAGGTCGACCTCGGGCCGACTTACCGAGTGCAGTGCCGTTTGACTCTGGTTCGCCGGGTGACTGCCGATCCACATCCACATCAGACGCGGCCGTCCCAGGCTCGTGCGCAGCCGACGATGTCGCCAAACAAGGCAGCGGTGCTTGCCAACCTGTTGCCAACGATACGGTTGAACGCGTTAATCGCGGCGCGCTCGAGCTGGTCCTCGTTGCGGACGAGGGTTATAACCGCGACCTTGGCGGCGAGGCCAGCGGTTTGCCTACGCAGAGCCAGTTGCTGCGGTCGGCGGGAATGCGCCTGCTTCGCCCTCGGACGACGCTTTGCCTATCGCCCCAATCTCGAGCGCTGCGATATCCGACCTCCGCACGATCGCTTCGTGCCGCTCCCCGTCTCGCGATTGGTTTAGACGGTATGGAGGACCGGCTGGCTGTTGATCGAAAGGTAGTCGGTACCCCCGCGTCGCGGGGATGTTGTTCGCGTCGAAGGTTCGAGCTTCGACGCGGGCCCACAACACAGGAGGTACCGAGATGCCTGACGGTATCCGTTGGGTCGGTCTGGACGTGCACGCGCGTGAGTCGACGTTCGCGGTCTTTGACCAGGCCACGGGCGAGATGCGCACCAAGCGGGTGGCGGGTCGCCCGCATGAGCTGTTGTCGTGGCTGCGCGTCGTGGAGCGGCCGGCGCGGATGGTCTATGAGGCCGGCCCGACCGGTTACGGGCTGGCGCGCCGGGCGCTGGCGGAGGGGATCGAGCTCGCGGTCTGCGCGCCGAGCAAGACCGAGCGTCCGTCTGACAGGGTCAAGACCGATCAACGTGACGCGGTCCGTCTCGCCCGTCTGCTGGCAGCCGGCGAGTTGACGCTCGTCACGATCCCTTCGGTCGAGCGTGAGCAGCTGCGCGACCTGGTCCGCTGCCGCGAGGACATCCGCGCCGACCTCGTTCGTGCCCGCCATCGGATCGGGAACTTCCTGCTACGGCGCGAGATCTACTGGGAAAGCACCGGCGAGGCGTGGACACGCAAGCACCGCTCGTGGCTGACCTCGATCAAGTTCGCCGACCATGCCTCCCGCTCGACACTGGCCGACTACCTGCACGCCCACGACGTGCTGATCAGCCGCCGCGACCAGGTCGAGGCCGACCTCGCCAAGCTCGCGCTCACCGCGCCGTGCGCACACACCGTCGCCCGGCTCAGATGCCTGCGCGGGATCGACACGCTCACAGCGCTGGGGTTGTGTGCGGAGATCGGCGAGTGGGGACGGTTCGATCATCCCGATCAGCTCTCCGCGTATCTCGGGATCGTGCCGTGCGAGCACACCACCGGCAATCAGCGGCGTCTGGGGTCGATCACGAAGGCCGGCTCCACGCACGCGCGCCGGCTGCTGGTTGAGGCCTCCTATCACTACCGCCGCGGCCCGGTCGTCGGCGAGGCGCTCGAGCGCCGCCAACGCGGCCACGCGCCCGAGATCATCAACATCTCCTGGAAGGCGCAGCGCCGCCTCAATGCGCGCTGGCGGCAACTCCGCGACGCGCGGCGCAAACCGGGCGGGGTCGTCGCGGTCGCGATCGCGCGCGAGCTGGCCGCCTACTGCTGGGAGATCGCGACCTGCACGACCACCAGCCCCGAACCGACACCCACACCAACCACGCGCAAGAGACTCACCAACTCACGCTGACTGACACTCACACTGACATTGACTGACAGCCCGTTGCGGTTGGCGAGGCGGTCCGAGCACTCCCGGCTCGCGCACACAACTCCGCGATTCGTCGCCTGAGCACCCGCCCTGGGTGGGCGCGCTCGACTTTAGACAGCGGATGTGCGACGAACAGAGGTCTTGGGCCAGCCCCCGAATATGAGCATGACCGAACGTCGCGAACCCCGCGAACGCCCGGACCGCCTCGCGAACCGCAACCACAGCCTTGCCACACAAGCCCCGCCATGGCGATCAACCCCTACCCCTTGACAACAGCCCCTCCATATGGGCGACGTGGGGATCGTCCGGGTCGGCGCCGACCGACGCCCGGGCGCGCGATCGCCCTGCTCCGACCATCAGGCATCGTGACGTGTGTTGTTGCGAGCCGAATCCGCCGGGGGTTCGTGTGGCTCCTTTTGTCCGAGGGTGTCGCACAAAGGGGTTTCCGTCCGGCTCGTTTAACACAATTCTGGTATGCCGCAGAACTTCATTGAGAGTCGTCGTGAGCAGGGGTTTTTGTTGCCGCCGGACGTGCGGGAGTGGTTGGCGGAGGATCATTTGGCGTGGTTCGTGATCGACGTCGTGGGTCGGATGGATCTGTCGGCGTTCTATGGCGCTTATCGGGCGGATGGTCACGGCCGGGCGGCGTATGAGCCGTCGGTGGTGGTCGCGCTGATCTTGTTCGCGTTCGCGACCAACGTGCAGTCCTCGCGAGCGATCGAGCGTCACTGTCGCCAGGACGTGGCTTACCGTGTGATTACCGGTAATTTGATTCCGGATCACGCGACGATCGCGAGATTTATCTGCCGCCATGAGCAGGCGCTGGGTGAACTGTTCTCCCAGGTGTTAGGGCTGTGCGATGAGGCTGGGTTGGTGGGGTCCGGGGTGGTCGCGATCGACGGCACGAAGCTGCACGCCAACGCGAGCCGTGACTCCAACGTTGACTATGACGGGATCGCCCGGGAGATCATCGCGGAGACGATCGCCACCGATGAGGCGGAGGATGAGCGTCATGGCGATGCGCGCGGGGATGAGCTTCCGCCCGAGCTGCAGAGCGAGGAGGGTCGGCGGGAGTGGCTGGCTCGCCATCTGGAGCCGCACGCTGCGGAGCGCGAGCTGGAAGCTGGGGCGGATGCGGCAGAGGAAGAGGCGCCAACTGGTCATGAGTTCGATGCCGAGCGGATCGTGGCGCGGGTACAGGGCCGCGAGGGGTGGTTGCGGGAGGCCAAGCGCCAGCTTGACCACGATCGGTGGCGTGAGGCCGAGCCGGTCCCGCGGTCGCGGTCTGAGCGCTTGCGGGAGGCGGGGCGGCGGCTTGAGCAGGATCTTGGGGCTGAGCGGCTTGGGAACGAGGCGTATCAGGCGTATCGCGCGCAGGGGCGGATGAAGGACGGCCGCCGGTTCGGGGGCCCACCGAAGCCCTATCAGCCGCCGTCAACCCCGCAGGGCGAGGTCAACCTGACCGATCCCGACGCGCGGGTGATGAAGGCGTTCCGCGGCTACGTGCAGGGCTACAACCTGCAGGCGGCGGTCAACGAGCAGCACATCGTCCTGGCCGCTGAGATCACGGTCGAGTCGGTCGACTTCTCGCAGCTCAAGCCGATGGTCGACGCCACGCTGCGGGAGCTCGAGCAGGCCGGGATCCGCGAGAAGCCGCGGGCCGCGGTGGCTGACGCGGGGTACTGGAACGAGCAGCACATGGACGAGGTCATCGGCGAGCACGGCATCCCGGTGCTCATCCCACCTGACTCAAGCCGGCGCAAGGGTGAACGACCCGGCTGGATCGGCGGCCGTTACACCTTCATGCGCCGCGTGCTCGAGACCGACCTCGGTGAAGCGCTCTACCGATTACGCAAACAGACCGTGGAGCCAGTGATCGGTCACACCAAACACAACCGAAAGTTCAATCGCTTCCACCGACGAGGCCGCAAAGCGGTGCGCACCGAGTGGCGCCTACAGATGATGACCCACAACCTCACCAAGCTCCGCAATCACCAGATAGCCACCCTGGCGGCCTGAACCGCCCCCCACGAGATCACACCGCCCCACACAACCGGCCCAGCACCACCGACGCCCCTACCGCCGGCCCGTCCCAGCCCCCACCCACGAACCTTTCCGCGACACCCTCGTCCGGAAGGAGCAGCGGCGCGCCGGCGGGTGACGCGACTGCTCCGTCACAGATGGAGCAGTCCGCCGAGGCGAGTCGCGGACGCTCGCAACTCGTCCCTTGCAGAACTGATGGGGACCTCCGTGACGGCTCTTGCTTCCCGATTGGGGAAGCAAGAGCCTCGGAAGACTCGCACATGTCGTAGCGGTGGCATTACCTCCGGCGGCAGTTCGCCGTTCTCATTTGCGGCACTCGAACCAAGGCGCGTCTCCACGCCTACGCGGCAGTCGTTTTCGATTATGCGGAGATACGTCCCGGGAATCCGGTTCGACGAAGAGTCCGAGCGCCGACGTAAAGAGCCCTATCGGCTCGCTCACGTCCGAGAAGGGCATTCCTGGACGTATCGAGACGGACTGCAGCGCGCTCTCGGTTCACGCTGGCGAGCGGTTGTGCGTCATGCGTCGTCGCGGACCCTTGCTCCCCGTCGTGGCGAAGGGGATGCCGGGGGGCGAGTGCGCCTTGAACGGTATCGACGTCGTCCGCGGCGACCTGGCCGACCCGCACACGCTCGCCGCGAGCCTCGGCTGGGTCGGTGGCGTCGATCAAAGCCGCACGCCGGCCACGGAAGCGCCGCGAAGCCAGGACCCGTTCAGGCAGGCCGAGGATGAGCACGTTGCGGCTGACGTGAGGAGCAGGCTGTCGGTCTCGGGGGGCGGAGCTAGTAGTAGTGTCGTCGCCCGCCGACGGCGCGCCCGATGGAGCCGAGCAGAACGAGGATCAATCCGATGACCAGCAGGATGATCCCAATCACCCACAGAACGGCGATCTTGGCGATGAATCCGATTATCAGCAGGATGATTCCCAAAGTGATCATTCGTTCTCCTGACCGTTAGCTGCGGCGCCCAACGCCACAATACGCCGGAGGGGTCTTACTTTACCCGCGTTGGGCGCATGAATCCCGTTCGGGCAAGGGAGGAGGCTGGGCCGATGCAACCCTTCGCCGGCTCATGGATGGCTCATCGTGCGTATTTCCCGGCGGCGCTGGACGCAGCGGCTTTGGCTCTCATTCGGCTCGCACGACGGGTAAGCCAAACCGTTGCGGCAATGCGTCGGCGATGCCCTCCTGATAGCGCTGCTCGGAGACGGGGGCGAGTGAAGAGCACGATGCGCTCAGCCGGGAAGGTGACGAGAACATCTCTACCGCCTTGGCCGGATCGCCCGCACTATCACCGCGAGCGTCTATTCCCGCGTCGTCGAGGCCCTCGACTGTCTCGCGCTGCACCAGCCCGCTCGTCGGATCGCCTCATCAGCGTCCGAGAGCCAAACGGGCAAGACCGAGCGGTGAGGCGCCGGCGCCACGACCATGATCTCCGCGTCATCGCTCGCCCCGCCAACCGTCGCGCGCAAACGATCTGCGGAAATCGGCTCGCTCGCGATCACCGGCACCTTCATCACATCCCCCGACAGTTGGCTCGCCAACAACAGCCGTTTGGCCAGCGTATCGACCATTTGGGGGCCCGAAACACGCCCTGACCTCGACGTCCATCGCTGCGTCAGAACGTTGGCGTCCTCAGAGCCGCCCGGTCAGAGCGGTGACTGTCCGGCGCTCGGACGTATGCGCCGGCTGCCCCGACGCCGTCGACATCCGGTCGCGAGTCCGGATTGTCCTCGGCGTGAGGGCCGTTTCGGCGCGGAGACGCGCTTCGCCGGCCGCCGCACGTTGTGTCTGTCCACTGCTCGCCGGCCAGCTCCGTATCGCGCTTCTCGAGCAGCTTGAGCCGGATTTCGTTGCACGTCGAAAGGACGGGAACAGCATCCACGGACGCTCGACCGGGATCTCGCCGACGAGCGCGATCGTGGCTGCGTGTAGCCAGTCGGCCGGGCCGGTGCTGGTGAATGTCGCGCGGAGGATCACACCGCGGTCCTCGTCGATCACGGGATGAAGGCGAGAACCGACGCTCCTTTGCGGCATGCCCGGGGAGGGGAGTGGCCAACGCGTCGGATTCCGACAGAACTTTTGCTGGCAGCGGCGGTCTAAGTCTTTAGACGGATACTCGAATGGAGGAGCACCCATGGCTGAGCAGAGCACGAGCGGCGGCGAGAGCGCGACGGTCGCGACGCGCAGGGAGGGCAAGCGTGCCGAGGGCTCGGCCCCCGGCACGCCGCTTAGGTCCGAGCGCGGCAATACGACGATTGCCGATACGGTCGTGACGAAGGTGGCGAGCATCGCCGCGCGGGAGGTCCGTGGCGTGTACGAACTCGGCGGCAGCGTTTCGCGGGCGGTGGGGTCTGTCACCCAGCGGGTGGGGATTGGTGATGAGCGTACCCAGGGTTTGTCGGTCGAGGTTGGCGAGCGCGAGGCGGCGGTGGATGTGACTGTGATCGTGGAGTACGGGGAGTCGATTCCCAAGGTCTCCCAGGCGATCCGCGACAACGTGATCAGGCGCATCGAGGGCATCACCGGGCTGTCGGTCACGGAGGTCAACGTCGCTGTCAATGATCTGTATTTCCCGGGCGACGAGGAGCCACAGCAGCCTGCCCGCGTGGAGTAGTAGCGCCATAGCGATGCCCTCGCCACCCCTGATGCATCCCCCGCCGGCGAGCGTCGGTTCTCCTCGCGTGCGCCTGGCACGTCTCGCTCTTGCGGCGGCGCTGACCGCGCCGAACGTCGTCGGGGCCGAGGCGGGGCTGCACGGCATGCGCGTGACCGCTGACCCGCCCGGGGGGGTGCTGCGCGGCGTGTCGGTCATCTCCGAAGGCGGCGGGCGCTACGCGGTCGACTTGTGTCTCGTGGCCTGCGTGGCGCCGCTGGTGCCGCTGGGCGAGGAGGTTCGCCGGCGCGTGCAAGCCAGCGCGCAGCGCAACGGGCTCGCCGACCAGCTGAGCACGGTGAGCGTCGAATTCGCTCGCGTACTCACGCCTGCGGAGGTGAGGGAAGCCGAACTGCTGGCCAGTGAGCTCGCGGCGCCCGCGGCGCTCTCCACGCCCGTCACCCAAGGCCCCACACCACCTGGCCTGGCAGCGGCGCCCGCGCCGCGCCCTGGCGACCCGGGCGGGGAGACGCGGGGATGATTCTGCTGGCGCGGGCACTGGTTCGCCTGGTCAGCTTTTTGCTGCTGGCGATTCTTGCTGTCGCGGGGCTCGTGCTGGCTGTCTTTTGCATCGGCACCGGCACCAGCGGCCCGAGCCTGGGCGGGTTGGCCCGCCTGCTTCACCTCAGCTCGCTGCGCGACACGGTGGGCAGCTGGCTCGGTCAGCTGGAGGCGTCCGGGGCGGTGGCCGGTATCGCCGCGGTGTGCGGGTTGGCGGCGATGCTGCTCGGGCTGCTGCTGTTGGCGGGGATTCTCGTCCCCCGCCGGGAGCGGCTGGTGACCCTGGCTAGCGGCGAGCATGGGACGCTCACGGCGCGGCGGCGGCCGCTGGCCCGAGCGGTCACCGCGCTGGTGGAGCAGGTGCGCGGCGTCACCGAAGCCCGCGTCCGCGTCCGGCCGCGGCGCCGATCGGGCGGCCGCCTGGCCGTGCGCGCGTCCCGCACCCGACGCGCCGATCCTGGAGAAGTGCAGGGTGCCGTGCGCGAGCAGCTTCGCGGGCTCACCGATCCGTTCAAGCTCAAGGCCCGCGTCGACGTTGCGCGCCGGGGCGCGAGGGTGCAGTAGATGCCTCGCCAGCGGGTGCGCGAGCGAACCTCGCCACTAATCATCTTGGGGCGCCTGGTCACGCTGTTGTTCGCGCTCGGGTTGATCTGGTACGGCCTGATGACGTTGCTGCTCGCGGTGAAGGTCTCCCCGTCGACGGTCAATAGCATCAGTGGCTACCGCACTGCCTTTGACTGGCTGAGCGGACTGTCCCCGGGGAAGGTCGACGGCTCCGTCACCCGCGGGATCGTCGCTGGGGCGGGCGTGCTCGCCTTTCTCGTGTTCGGTTATCTCGCGCTGAAGCAGCTGCCACGTCCGTATTTGGCCCGCCGCGACCTCGGTCTCACCTCCGACGAGCGCGGCGAAGTGACCGTCGAGCCACGCGCGATCGAGCGCCTCGCCGAGGTCGCCGCCACCAGCGATCCGGCGGTTATCGACGCCCGCGGTCGGTATGCCATTGATGATCTGTCGGTCAATCTCACTGTCCGTCGCGCTCGCGGTCTCGCCGAAACGCTGCAGGACACCCAACGGCGGGTCGTGGATGCCCTCGAGCAGCACGAGCTGCCCGTCATCCCTGTCAACGTCACCCTGGCCGGCTATGACCGCCGGCACAGAAGGGAACTTAAGTGATCAGCCTCAAGCACTACCTAGGCCTGCTTGGCTTCCTGTTCGTCGCCGCCTGGATCGGCTTTAACAACTTTGGCTATGCCGTCCTCTGCCTGGTCGGCGCCGCCGTCTTCTACGCCATCGGCGCGGTGCTGCAGGGCGAGATCGACTTGGGCGATGTCCAGGCGCGCATCCAGCGCTCACAAGGCGCCCCTCGCTAGCCGAGACGGCTGCTGCTGGCACCCGCGGGAGCCAGCGCGGGAGGCGTCGCCGGTGCCCCTGCGGGTATCCCAGCACCCCCACCCCTTGGCTGGCGTGCACGGCGATGCTCTCCCACGCAAACAGCCGCCTACGTCAATCCCGCTCGTGCGTGTCGCTCCTCCCGCCTTCACGCCGACACTAGTCGCGTCGGCGCGCGACCCCCGAGCGCGGCGTGATTCTGCAGGTCGATGACCGGATCCTGGTTCAGGCAGCCCAGGATGGGGATCTGGACGCGTTCGAGGCCCTGGTACGCCGCCACCAGCCCGGCGTGTACCGGGTCGCGTGGCGCATGCTCGGCTCAGACGCCGACGCCCAAGACGCCACCCAGCAAACCTTCGTGCGCGCCTGGCGGGCCCTGCCCCGCTTCCGCCACGACAGCGTCCTCACCACCTGGCTCTACCGGATCGTGACCCGTCGCTGCCTGGACCTGACGCCGCCCGCCGGCCAACCGAGGCACTCAACGACACGCAACCGGACCCGCGCCTGGACCCAGTCCACACCGCCGAGCAACGCGCGCGCCTGCAAGCAGTCACCCGCGCCATCGCACACCTGCCCGGCGACCAGCGCGCGGCCCTGATACTGCGAGAGTTCGAAGGCCTCTCCTACGACCAGGTGGCCGACGCGCTCAACACCAGCGTGCCCGCTATCAAAGGCCGCATCCACCGCGCGCGGCTCGCCGTAATCCAACACACCAGAGGATGGCAATGAACGCGAAACCTCGGCGACTGCCGTGCGGCGCTGACCTCGAACAGCTCGTTGCCCAAGTCGCCGACACCGAACCCCCCGCCGACGCCGCGCACCAGGCCCACTGTCCCTACTGCCAGGCGACGCTGCGCCGCGTGCGCGACGCCTGGGAAGACGTCCACACGCTCGCTACCCAGCCCGTGCCCATCCCCCTAACCCTCACCGCACAGATCATGGCGCGCGTCCGCATCCTCGCCCGCCACGCCACCGACTCCATCCTCCTCGGCCACCCCCGCGGGGAAACCCGCATCAGCCACGTCCTCGTCGGCCGCGTGATCCAACGCGTCGCCCTCGGAGTCCCCGGCGTCATCTTCGCCTCCGCCCGACCCATTCCCCACCAACCCCCCGACCCCCGTCGCCTCAGCGTCACAATCCGTCTCGTCGTCGCCTACGGACCAGCGATCGACCCGCTAGTCCAGGCTGTACGCGCGATCATCAAGCGTCGCGTTCCCGCCCTGACCGGCGCCCAACTCACCCACATCGACATCACCATCGAAGACATCGCCACACCCACCGACTGAAACGAGAGTGTCCGAAAGGGCAATTCCCGGACGTGTCAAGTCGTCTGGCGGCGACCACCGAGCACGGCCGCGCCGTCAGCCGGACTACCGCAACGCGAGATAGCGACAGCGCACGACTCGATGGGGCGCGCTGCTGGTTGGGACGAGTTGGGACAGCGCTGCGTCGCCCACGATGGATGGCTGCTCAGCCAATTGCGAAGCGGGAGTCTCGCCCCACACGCCGTCGACCGACACGGCCCGCCGGCGCCCTGAAGGCGCGCGCCTCGTAGCGGCGGGACACCCGAGCGTAGGCGGGCCTTCACAGACACCAGCCGCCAGGCGGCGCTCTCGGCCTAGGCCTAGGCGTGCCATATCGGAACGGCGCCGGGCGCGCGAGCGGTGCGCGTGAATGCGGCGTCCCTGGCCTACGCTCGAGCCCCGGCCGGGGATCGGGCGCAGGGCTGCGCCGCTACGCCATGGCGGCGTGCGTTCTGCCCTTCTCGGCTTGAGGCCCGGGCCGACTTTGTGCCCCGGGAGGCGCCGTACTCGGCGCGCGTCG
The DNA here is from genome assembly GCA_963767695.1 of uncultured Solirubrobacterales bacterium. GTDB lineage: Bacteria > Actinomycetota > Thermoleophilia > Solirubrobacterales > Solirubrobacteraceae > Palsa-465. The sequence goes on along the minus strand of CAVYFE010000020.1, from coordinate 30,129 downwards.
CGTCGAGACCGGCGTTAGCGCGTGGGGCTATCCGTAGGTCTTTTGTTAGCCTGAGACGGGTCGTAGAAGTAGGCCTTGATCATTCCGGCGAGCGGCCTAGCCGATCGGCGATCTGCATGATCGAGAGCCCCTCGGCCTCTCGGAAGTGGCGAGCGAGCGCCACGGCGCGGCGGCGCTCGTGCACACGGTCATACGCCCCAGATCGGTCGAACGCCATGCCCTCGAGGTATCGCCCCGATCAGTCGCTTCCTCCGAGGGACACGACTCCGAGCGGGCCGACGCGAAACCCGCTAACCGCGCTGAGCGGGTGTCTGGCGCTGCGTCGACGAAGGCGCGTGTCCGGAGGAATGCAGGTCCCGCGTCGCGGTCGATGTCGCAGGCACGAGCGACAGCGTCACCGGAGAGTGGACGGTCTATTCGTTGTCATCATCCTCGATAGCTTCCAGACCTTCTTTGAGGACGAGCGGCAACACGGCGAGTGCCGCTAGTGGATCGGCCCACCACCATCCGAAGACGACGTTCAGTACGAGGCCAAGGAGCACGGTTGCGGAGAGATAGGCGCAGAACAGCGACTCGGCGGCGTCTGCGAGCAGCATTTGGCTTCCGAGGGCGCGTCCGGTGCGGCGCTTCAAGACACCTAGTAACGGCATGACGACCAGCGCCGCGGCAGCAACCGCTGTCCCCGCCACGCTGCTCTCGGGCTTGCTGGTGGTGATCAGCCTGTAGGCCGCGTCCGCGACGATGTAGACCGCGAGCAGGAAGAAGGTCAGGCCGATCACGCGTAGCGCCTGCTTTTCGCTCTTGTGGGTGCGACCGTGCTGCTCTGCTCGGAACGTTCGCAGGACGACGAACCCGGCTACGAACTCGATTACCGAGTCGATCCCAAAGGCCATCAGGGCGACGCTCCCCGCAGCGATCCCTGCCACGATCGCGACGGCCGCCTCGACGGTCATCCATGACAGGGTGAAGAGTTCCAGCGTGATCCCGCGACGAACGAGGTCACGGCGAACCGGGGTTTGGGCGCTCACGGACATGGCCCAGAGGCTGGCAGATCGCTCCCGTCCCGAGCGCACAAACGGACTCCCAGATTGACTCGTTCTCGATGCTCTTGCCGAAGTTCCGCGGCCCTGACATCCGCGCGATGCGGGGCGCGCGTGGTGGTGGGTGACGTGCTTGTCGGCGAGGGAAAGCAGGGCTGCGGCGACTCGCGTGATTCATGTGTCCGTCGGGGCGACGCGCTGCCCCTTCACGTCTCAACCGGTAACGACTACGCCGTGGCCGCTTCGCACGAGGAACGAAAGCGCGGTCGCCGCGGCCGACATCGTCGGCATCTCGCCGTGCTTGCCGCACGGCCGCGGCCAGCACTTCGGCCGGTTGCGCTTCTGGCGACGGGTAGGCGGCGCTCGGATCGGTGACGTACCTGCTTGCCCCGACGCGGGGCTTTGCTACGCGGTGAGCGTGGTCGTCGCTGCCGGGCCGGGAGTCGCGTTTGCTCGCCCGGCAGGGGATCGAGATCCACGCTCCACTTCACCCTACTCGGGTGATGTCTGCTCGGCGATGGCTGTAGAGGATTCGGGGCGAACCCTGAAATCGGCCCGAGGAGAAGGCGAGGATGTCGAGCGAGACCGGCGGTGCGCGGGAAGACGGAACCGTCGGAGGCGGCGGCCTGCCGCTCCAGGACGTTCTTCCGTTTCCGCCGACGCCGTCGGCGAGCCGGGCGGGCCGGACGATTCAGGAGTCCTCATATCAGAACCGGGTCAAGCCGCGCCGGCTGACCGAGGATGCTCCGAACATCCTGATCGTGCTGATCGACGACGCTGGCCCTGGCCTACCGGACACGTTCGGCGGCGAGGTCCGCACCGACGCGCTGACCAAGATCCATCGCGAGGGGGTCGGGTTTAACCGCTTTCACACGACGGCGATGTGCTCGCCGACTCGGGCGTCATTGCTGACGGGTCGCAACCATCATCGGATCGGCAACGGGCAGATCGCCGAGCTGGCCAACGATTGGGATGGCTATGCGGGGGAGATTCCGAAGAGCAGCGCGCTGGGTGCCGAGGTGCTCAAGCAGTATGGGTATGCGACGGCGGCGTGGGGCAAGTGGCACAACACTCCGGCGCTGGAGACGAGCGCGGCCGGACCGTTTCACAACTGGCCGTCGGAGATCGGGTTTGAGTATTTCTACGGCTTCCTCGCCGGTGAGGCGTCCCAGTACGAGCCCAACTTGGTGCGCAACACGACCAGCGTGTTACCGCCGAAGACCCCGGAAGAGGGCTACCACCTCAGCGAGGACCTCGCTGATGACGCGATCGCGTGGTTGCATCGCCACCAGGCGTTGGAGCCCGACAAGCCGTTCTTCATGTACTGGGCTACTGGCTGCCTGCACGCGCCGCACCACGTGACCAAGGAGTGGGCCGATCGGTACGCCGGGAAGTTCGACGACGGCTGGGACGCGTATCGCGAGCGGGGGCTTGCGCGCGCGAAGGAGAAGGGCTGGATCCCCCAGGACGCGCAGCTCACCCCCCGCGACCCGCAGATGCCGGCGTGGGAGGACATCCCTGAGGAGCAGCGCCCGTTCCAACGCCGGCTGATGGAAGTCGCGGCCGGCTACGCCGAGCACGCCGACGTTCAGGCCGGGCGAGTGATCGACGAGATCGACCGCCTCGGGCTGGGCGAGAACATGCTGGTGTTCTACATCTGGGGCGACAACGGCTCCTCGGGCGAGGGCCAGAACGGGACGATCAGCGAGCTGCTCGCGCAGAACGGGATCCCCACCACCGTCGAGATGCACATCAAGACGCTGGAGGAGATGGGCGGGCTTGACCTGCTCGGCACGTCGAAGGTCGACAACCAGTACCACGCCGGCTGGGGGTGGGCGGGCAGCGCCCCATATCCGGGGATGAAGCTGCTGGCCTCCGACCTCGGTGGGACGCGCAACCCGATGGCTGTGCGCTGGCCGGCGAGGATCGCGCCCGACGCGAGGCCCCGGACGCAGTTTCATCACTGCAACGATGTCGTCCCGACGATCTACGAGCTCGTCGGGATCACGCCCCCCCGGGTCGTCAATGGCATCCCGCAGGACTCGATCGACGGGGTCAGCTTCGCGTACGCGTTCAACGACCCTGGCGCGCCCGGCCGGTTGGTCACGCAGTACTTCGAGATCATGGGCAGCCGCGCGATCTATCACGACGGCTGGATGGCTTCAGCGACCGGGCCACGGCTGCCCTGGGTTCCTGGGTTGCCCCCGGGGATCAAGGAGTGGACCCCCGACCACGACCAGTGGCGGCTCTACAACCTCGACGAGGACTGGTCGCAAGCGAACGATCTCGCGCCGCAGATGCCGGAGAAGCTTGCGCAGATGAAGGAGACGTTCGCGATCGAAGCCGCGCGCAACAGCGTCTTCCCGATTGGCGGCGGCCTGTGGATCCCCGTCTTCCACCCGGAGCTACGGATCTCCACGCCCTATCGCGAATGGAACCTCGGCCCCGACATCGCCCGGATGCCCGAGTTCTGCGCACCGGCGCTGGGCAACCGCAGCAACCTCGTGACGATCGACGGCGACATCCCTGAGAACGCGAGTGGTGTGCTTTACGCGCTGGGCAGCTCCAGCGGCGGTCTAACCGCCTACCTCGACGACGGCTACCTCTGCTACGAGTACAACCTGTTCATCATCATGCGCACAAAGCTGCGCTCCGAGCACCAGCTCCGGGCGGGACAGGCGACGATCGAGATCTCGACCGAATACGCCGAGCTCAAACCGGGAGGCCCGCTGAATATCACGATCACAGTCAACGGCGATCAAGCCGCCGCCGGCACGGTCCCCGTCAGCGCGCCGCTGCTGTTCACGGCCAACGACTGCCTGGACATCGGCGCGTGCCACGGCGGGCGCGTCTCACTGGACTACTACGACCGCGCGCCCTTCCCCTTCAACGGCACAATCAACAACGTCAACGTCCGCTACACGTCCTGACCGAGCGACCGGTCGCTGGAGCCACCAAGCCAAGCCCCGATAACCTCGCGTGTTGAGCCGGCTCGGCGGTCTACGCACGCAGTTCTCACGCTCCTGCTCTGGCGCTAAGAAAGGGCTTACGCCGCCGGTTGCCCTCCTCAGTCCTTAAACACGGCGACCGCAGCTGTCTCCCCTCGGCGAGCGGGTAGCCAGCTCCCTCATTGATCTCGGTCTCCCGTCGGACGATCTCCAGAAGCGGTCGCGGCGCCAGCGGCCGCGACTCCTTTCCGCGGCTGCAGAAGTACCGCGCGGAAGGCTGAGCAGGGCTGTGGCGCGAGATGCTCGTGGCGCCCGCAGAGCTTGCTTCTATGTCAAGCGCCGGTCGCTATTTGCGGGTTGGTTAGCTGATGCAGATCATTGGCGAGGGGGCGTTGGTGATCTGCTGGGGCTCTCGCTGCGGGCGGGGGCGCTCGGGGATCGCGGTGAGTTCGGGCTCGGCGATCGGCTGACTGTTGGCGGCTTGCTGCTGGTCGACAGGCGGCTCTGCGAGGAGGCCGTAGAAGCGGCGTGCGAGGTGGCGCTTGAGGCAGCGCAGCGCGCCCTTCCTCGTCTTGCCTTCGGCTTCCTTGCGGGCGAGGTACTCCTTGGTCGCCGGGTCGCGTTGGGCGCGAGTGACCGCGATGATGTGTAGCGCGTGGTTGAGCTGGCGATCGCCGCCGCGGTTGAGTCGATGTTGGGTGCGCTGGCCTGAGGAGCAGGGGATCGGGGCGGTCCCGGTCTGCAGGCCGAAGCTTGAGTGCTTGCGGAATCGCTTGACGCCGGCGGTGTGGCCGATCAGGATCGCCGCGGTCAGCGCACCGCAGCCCTGCTCGGCCAGCAGCTGGGGACGGTGCGCCTGGACGAGTTCTGCCAGCTCTGCCGCGAGCTGATCGATCTGGCGGGTGAGGCAGCGCAGCTGGGCGACTTGCTCGTGCGCGATCCTGATCCTGGCGCCGGCGGGCAGCTTCCGCAGTCGTCGGTCGACCCGGTCAAGCACCCGCGGCTGGTTCAGCGCCCCGCGTTTCAGGGAGCGCTCGAGCTCGGACGACAGCTCGAGCAGGTGCCACCGCAGCCGGTTGATCGTCCGGGTCCGCTCGGCGACGAGATCGTTGCGGTGATCGAGCAGCAGCCGGATCTCCATCGCCTCTCGTTCAGATACGCGACCGGGAACTGCTCGACACCGTCCTTGACGACCGCACGAGCGACCGCGAGCGCGTCGATCTCGTCCGACTTGCCCGGCTCGCGCTCCCCCTTGCGAGATTCGCCCATCCGATGCGGCGCCACGCGAACGACCCGCTCGCCCGCCGCAAGCAGTGCCTGCTCAAGCCGGCGAGAACACGAGCGGCAGTCCTCGATCGCCCATACCCGCTCCTCATCCAGGCCACGCGCCCACCGAACCGCGGACAGATGCCCGGCAGCGTCGGCCTTGATCTCCCGGCTGCCGCGCACCCGACCGGTTCCCTCGTCGACCGCCGCCAGCGCGTGCGAGCCTTTGTGCGTGTCCGCCCCGATCACGATCATGTGTCTTCCCTTCGTTTGGTTGACGCCGAATGAAGCGGATCTCCGGCGGACAACTGTCACGCAAGGCGAAAGCCACGCTTCTATCAAGTCACGCCGGCGGTCCTCGGACGGCGGCGGGCGACACAAGCTTTGCCGGTCAGGCCAAGCAGACGACTCAGGTCTCGAGAGTCAGCCCGCCGCCAGCCCGAGGACCTACCGGCCAGGTCGGACGTCACCCGCCCAGACCAGGGAGACGATGACAGTGACAGGTCTCTCTGACCGATCACTGCTAGCGCGACTTGCCGGATGCTGCCGCTTCACGCCTACGCGGCCACGCCAGCGCTGTGACCTTTGGACATCGAAGGCAGTCAGCGCGTGCCGACCGGTGGGCGCTGCGCTTGCGCAGATTCGCACCCGTGGGGGGAAGCCCGCGTCAGCCTGATCGGTCGCGAACGAGGTTGGAGAGGGCGAGTGCGACGCGGAGCTCGAGTGTGCGTTGGTCGACGCTGTGGCCGAGTATCTCCTCTGCTTGCTTGATCCTGTAGCTGACGGTGTTCTCGTGGATGCCCAGGCGTTTGGCGGTGCGGCTGCGGCTGGAGTGCTCGTCGAGGTAGGTTCGTAGTGTTGCGGTGAGCCGTGCGGTGAGTTCGTCGTCGCCGGCGAGGCCTTGGAGTTGGCGGATTACGAACGTGCGGGCCTGGTCGAGGTCGGAGGTGGCGATCGCGCTGAGCGCCACGCGTGCGTAGCGGGTGATCGTGCCGGCTGGTCGCCGGGCGAGCTCGGCGATGCGGCGGGCTTCTGTTGCCTCGGTGTGGCTTTGCCGAAAGCCGGCGATCCCGTGGGCTGGCTCGCCGATTGCGATTCGGACCCCGGGCGCCTTGTGCATGTCGAATCGTAGGTCGTCGAGTTCGCGGGGAGGGGGCGCTTCGGCAGTGCTGATCCAGGCGGCCACAGAGAGGATCCCGAGCGGATGCAGGAGCGCGCGTGTGCCGCCAAGCTGCTCGCCGATGTCGCGTGTGGCGGCTTCCATTGCGGTGTGGGTGTCGTGTCCCTCCTCGTGTGCCTGCAGCCATGCGACCACGGCGGTGTGCGGGCGGCCTAGCTCGTATCCGAGCCGCCGGCTGGCGACCGCCTGGTCGATTGGCGCGCCGGCGAGGATTGTGTCGATCGTCTCGGCGCGAGTTGCCGCGGTGCTGCGTACCCAGCGCTCGCGCTCGGCGCTGTAGAAGTCCTCGGCGAGGCATAGGGCGGCGTCGACGTACGCGAACATCCAAGCTGAGCACAGCTCGGTGGCCACGATCAGCTCGTCGCCGCTGGCGTGCTTGGCGATCAGCGGCGCGAGTCGTTCCCAGACGGCGGCGTGCCCGAGCCGGTAGCTGCGGATCAGGGTGGTGAGCGGGATGCCGCGCTGGGCTCCTTCCTGGGCGTAGGCGAGCGTTGCCGCCCCGAGGCTGGCGATCTCGGGATCGGTGCCGCGTTCGAGGATCTGTGCGAAGCCGAGGATGCTGGCCTCGGTGCTCGCGCGGTTTGCCTCGAATGACTCCTTGTCGGGCATCAGGTCGGGGAGCCGTTCGCCGATTGCGCTCACGACGTCGACGGACATCTCGCGAGCCGAGATCGAAAGCTCTGCGGCGACGGGACGCAGCACCTGTTGCCAGGCGCGGTGTTGTTTGCGGTTCTGCGCACCTTTCCACTCGGGCTCCACGCGCCAACCGTACCTGGCGGCCGCAGCGGTTTTGTCGGATTGCGACAACAGCTTGAGCGCCCTTTGGCTCAGGGCGCCGGGACCGGGCCACGCGGCGCGCATACGGTCTTCGCGTGGAGCGAGGTGTGCTAACGGTGGCTGTTACTGGTCCGGCTGGGGAGGTGGGACGCTCGCTGATAGCGGAGCTTGAGCGCTCGCGCCGGGTGGCGGCGGTCCGCGCGATGGGGCGTCGTGAGCTCGACCCATCTTCATTCGGGTGGCGCAAGACCAAGTACGTGCGTGGCGACATCTGCCGTCCGGCGGATGTGGCTGCGCTGGTCGCCGGTGTAGACGTGGTCGTGCATCTGGCGTTCGTGAAATTCGGCTCTCGTGAGCACGCCCATCGGGTGAACCTGGCTGGCTCGCGAAACGTGTTCGAAGCAGCGGTCGCCGGCGCCGTGAGGCGCCTCGTGTTCACGTCGTCGGTCGCCGCCTACGGGGTTGACCACGCCCATGCTCGGCCCTTGAGCGAGGAGGTGCCCGCCGTCGGGTCGGACCGGATGCGCTACTCGGCGCAAAAGGCCGAGCTCGAGACGACACTTCAGGAGATCGTCGAGGGCACCCCGGTCGGGGCGTACGTACTGCGGCCGTGCATCGTTGCCGGGCCGGCCTCGCTTGAGCTGGTCACCAGGCTCCCGTACGTCGGGGCCGCTGGCGTACTGCCGCCGATCGCGAGGCGGTTGCTGGGGACGGTTGGGCCCAGCCCGGTGCTGCCTGACTTCGGCGTCCCGGTGCAGCTCGTTCACGGTGACGATCTTGCGCTGGCGTTGCGCGCCGCGGTGCTGGGCAGGGGCGAGCCGGGGGTGTACAACCTCGCCGCGCCGGGTGAGATCACCGCGAGCGATCTCGCATCCGCTCTCGGCTGGCGAGCTTTCCGCCTGCCCAGAGCGACGCTCGACGCGTTCGCCGAATCCGCGACCCGGATCCCGGTCGCCGGCGAGCGGCTGGACTGGATGCACGCGCTGCGGACTCCGGTGCTAGTCGACAGTGGCAAGGCCCGTCACTTGCTGGGCTGGCGCCCGAGACACGACGCGGCTGAGACGCTCCGCCAAACGGTGGCGGAGGCACGCCGCCGGGGGCTGGTGGGTGGTTCGGCGGCGAGCGGAAATTCGACAAGCGAGCGCCACGCGGTTGGCGTGCAGCGACAAGCGCGGCGGGCGTCGCTGCCCGGATGATCCGAGCATGAGACAGCTGAGCAGCCTTGACGCCCAGTTCCTGGCCCTGGAAGACGGGCGCACGCACGGGCACGTGAGCGTGCTGGCCACCTACGACCCCCAGACCGCGTCCGGCCACAGGCTCGACGTGGCGCTCGTCCGCAGGCTGGTCGGCAGCCGGCTGCATCTGCTGCCGACCTTCCGCTGGCGGCTTGCGCCGGTGCCGCTCGGCCTCGACCACCCCTATTGGGTGGACGACGGCAGGTTCGACGTTGAGTACCACGTTCGTGAGCTTGCGCTCCCGGCTCCTGGTGACCCCCGCCAGCTGGCCGAGCAGGTCGCGCGGATCATCTCGCGGCCGCTTGACCGCTCGCACCCGCTATGGGAGCTGTACGTGATCGAGGGGCTCGACGACGGCGGCGTCGCATTATTGACGAAGATGCACCACGCGGCCGTCGACGGGGTCTCCGGCGCAGAGGTGATGAGCGTGCTGCTCGACGACGCACCCGAAGAACGCGAGCTGGGTCTCGAGGAGCCTCCGAGCGTGGAGCGGTATCCCCGTGAGCTCGAGATGCTCACGCGGGGTCTGCTCGGCGCGTGCCGCCAGCCACTGCGGGCGCTGCACGCCGCGCCGCGGACGCTTCCACATCTCGACGCGGTCCCCACCATCAGGGCCCTCCCGGGAGTGAAGACCGTCGCCGCCGCCAGCCGCACCGTCAAGCGGATGATCCCGCGCAGCAGCGACGGCGGCGTGCTCGAGGGGCGCGACCTGAAGGCCCCGCATACCCGGTTTCAGGCGCTGATCTCGCCCCACCGGCGGGTTGCGTTCGGCTCGCTATCGCTGACTGAGGTTAAGGAGGTCAAGGACGCGTTCGCGTGCACGGTCAACGACGTCGTGATGGCGATGTGCGCGAGTGCCCTGCGCGGCTGGCTGGGCGAGCGCGACGAGCTTCCCGCCGAGCCGCTGGTGGCGTTCGTGCCGGTGTCGGTGCGCACGCCGCAGCAGGTCGGGACGTTCGGCAATCGGGTGTCGGTGATGCTCGCCGAGCTCCCGACGGACGAGCGCGACTCGGTCGCGCGGTTGCGCCGTATCAACGAGACGATGCGCTCGGCCAAGGAGCGCCACCGCGCGCTTCCCGCGACGCTGATGCAGGACGCCAACCACTTCATCCCGCCGGCGATCTTCGCCCGCGCGGCCAGGGTCACGATGCGCCTGACCGCGATGCGCGGGATCCAGGCGCCGGTCAACGTCGCGATCTCGAACGTTCCAGGCTCCGCTCGCCCACTGTATTGCGCCGGCGCTCGCCAGCGCACGCAGTACCCGATCTCCGGGGTGCTCGACGGGCTCGGGCTCAACATCACCGTGTTCAGCTACCTGGACCGGCTCGAGTTCGGGATCGTCGCTGACCGGGAGCAGCTCGAGGACCCGTGGCCGCTGCTCGAGGCGCTCGGTGACGCGCTCGCCGAGCTGCTTCAGGCGGCGCGCGAAGGAGCCGCGGAGCTTCAACCAAGCGGGGGCGTGTGATGGACGTCAAGCGCCTGGACGAGCGCGTCGCCCTGATCACCGGGGCGGGCTCGGGGATCGGCCGCGAGACGGCGCTGCTGTGCGCCGCACGGGGCGCGAGCGTGGTGATCTGCGACGTCAACCAAGCCGGTCTTGACAGCACCGCCCGCGACGCCGAGGCGCTCGGCGCCGAGGTGCTCGGGCAACGGACCGACGTCTCCAGTCGAGAGCAGATGACCGCGTTCGCCGACACAGTCCACGACCGGTTCGAGGGCGTCGATCTGCTGGTCAACAACGCGGGCATCGGCGTCGTCGCCGGCTTCCTCGAGACCACCCCCGAGGACTGGGACCGGCTGGTGGGGATCAACCTGATGGGCGTCGTCCACGGCTGCGCGCTGTTCGTGCCGCGGATGGTGCAGCGGCGCCGCGGCGGTCACGTCGTCAACGTCGCCTCGGCGGCGGCCTTTCATGCCAACCCGGCGCTGGCCGCATACACCGCCACCAAGTTCGCGGTGCTCGGGCTGTCGGAGGCGATGCGCGACGAGCTTCGCCCGCACCGGATCGGCGTCACCGCCGTGTGCCCGGGGATCATCAACACGGGCATCACAACCGCCAGCGTGGTCCGCGGTGCCGGCGCGGAGAACCGACAGGCGCGCCTCGCCGATCGCTACCAACGCCGCGGCTATGGCCCCGAAAAGGTTGCCGACCGGCTCTTGCGTGCGGTGCAGCGCGGACTGGCGGTCGCGCCGATCACGCCCGAGGCCCACGCGTCGTACGTACTCACGCGTCTCGCACCGCCGCTCGGCCGCTGGGTCGCCCACCAGCTCGCGCAAACCACGAGATGAGCAAAGGGAGGAGCATGACCGTGACCACGAAGCTCACCAGGGGTCTGACAATGGACGAGTTCCCGCTCTCGTTGACGACGATTGTGAAGCGGGCGGAGCAGCTCAGTGCCGGCCGCGAGGTCGTCTCACGATGGCCTGACGGCGGAGTCGACCGGACGACGTTCGGAGAGTGTGCGCGTCGGGCCCGCCGGCTCGCCCGCGCGCTCAGGAGCCTCGGTGTCAAACCGGGCGACCGGGTGGCGACCCTGATGTGGAATCAGAGCGAGCACTTGGAGCTGTACTTCGCGGTGCCGCCGATCGGAGCGGTGATCCACACCCTCAACCCGCGGCTACACCCCGACGAGCTCGGCTTCATCGCCGCCGACGCTGAGGACCGCGCGATCGTGATCGACGAGTCGCTGCTCGAGGTGTTCGAGTCGTTCCGGTCGGCGTGGGAGTTCGAGCACGTGATCGTCGTCTCGCACTCCGGCCAGGTGCCCGACGGCATGCTCGACTACGAGTCCCTGGTGACCGGCGGGGAGCCGATCGACTGGCCGCAGATCGATGAGCGCTGCGCCGCGGCGATGTGCTACACGTCCGGCACCACGGGGCGGCCGAAGGGGGTCGTCTACTCCCATCGGGCGCTCGTGCTGCACTCGCTCGTCGCGGCGCTGCCCGACACGCTCGGGGTCGCCGGGCGCGACACGATCCTGCCGGTCGTGCCGATGTTCCACGCCAACGCGTGGGGCCTGCCGTACGCCGCCGCGCTCGCCGGCGCGGGGCTGGTGCTGCCCGGCCCGCTGCTCGATCCGGTCAGCGTGCTCGACCTGCTCGCCGCCGAGCGGGTGACGATGACCGCCGGGGTCCCGACCGTGTGGATGGGGCTGCTCGCCGCGCTTGACGCCGAGCCCGACCGCTGGGACCTGAGCGCGTTGGAGCGGCTGATCGTCGGCGGCTCAGCCGTGCCGCGCAGCATGCTCGAAGGATTCGACCGACACGGTCTGACGGTTGTGCAGGCCTGGGGCATGACCGAGACCGCGCCGCTCGGGAGCGTGTGCCGACTCCCCGGCGACCTCGACGCGACCGCAGCGGACGAGCGCTACGGCTACCGCGCCCGCCAGGGGGTGGCCGTCCCGTTCATCGAGATCCGCGCCCGCGATGACGAGGGCGAGCTGATCGCGTGGGACGACGAGCAGATGGGCGAGCTCGAAGTCCGCGGGCCGTGGGTCGCAAGCCAGTATCACCGAGGACAGGGCGCCGAGAAGTTCACGGACGACGGCTGGTTTCAGACCGGCGACGTGGTCAGGATCGACGCGCACGGCTGCATCCGGATCTGCGACCGCTCCAAGGATCTGGTCAAGTCCGGCGGGGAGTGGATCTCCTCCGTCGACCTCGAGAACCAGCTGATGGCGCACCCCGCGGTCGCCGAAGTGGCCGTGATCGCGGTCCCCGACGAGCGCTGGGGAGAGCGCCCGCTGGCCGTCGTCGCGCTACGCGACGACACCACCGTGAAAGCCGAGGAACTCCGCGCCCACCTTGCTGGAGAGTTCGCGAAGTGGCAGCTGCCGGATCGGTTCGAGTTCGTGCAGGCGATCCCGCGGACGGCTACCGGCAAGTTCAAGAAGACCGAGCTGCGCGACCAGTTCGCGCGCACCACCGCCTAACACAACATCAAGGAGCAGCGATGAGCAGCATCACCGAAGTCAAGCCAGTGACCACCAAGAGCGTCGACGGCGACGAGCTTCCCTGGGTCCCGTTCGCCCCCTATTCCGATGAGGTCTTGCTCAAGTACCACCACATCAACCCGGTGCACGGCGAGATCCTCGTCTCGATGCGGTTCCCCGCCGGCTTGCGGCTGCCGACCCACTACCACACCGGGATCGTGATCGGCCACACGATCAAGGGCGCGTGGCGCTACCTCGAGCACGACTGGGTCTCGCGCGCGGGCGGCACCGTGTACGAGACCGCCGGCTCGGCGCACACACCCGAGAGCTGCGGCGAGGAAGAAGCCGAGGTGTTCTTCGTGATCGTCGGCGAGCTGCTGTTCCTCGACGAGAACGGCAACATCATCGCCCGCGAGAACCACCTCACCTCGAGGGAGCGCTACCTCGCCTACTGCCGCGAGCACGGGATGGAGCCGCAGGACCTGACCGAATATCGCTGAGCGCGCAGCCCACCCCGGCAGCGCAACCGAGCCGCCGTCGCCAGCCCAGGCGACGGCGGCTCAACTCGCTTCACGGCACGCAGCCAGGCCCAACCATACGGGCGACTGTCGCAGGTCGCCTAAGCGCGATCGCCGGTTTGTCAGATAGCTCCAAGCGCCGCCCTCGCCCACCAGAGAACATCGACACCACCAACCGCACCACTCCCTAGAAGGGGCTCGAAACATGACACGGCTGTTCAGACTCACCTCAACCATCGCTGCGTCGCTGGCGCTGCTCGGCGCAGCAGCCACGACCGCGTCCGCCGACGCGACATCGGACTACAACACCGGCTACACGCTGGGACACGAGGCGTACGAGTACGGGCTGCCGTTGCTCGACACCGCGCGCGTGTTCCAGACGACGACCAGCGTCAACGTCTCCGACCGCTCCGGCGACGGACCGGTCAACCGGTTCAACAGCTTCCCCAAGCTGGTGAACCCGTCCCCGAGTCAGAAGACCGTGGTAGCGCCCAACGAGGACACGCTCTACTCGATCGCGTGGCTTGATCTCAGCCATCAGCCGCAGGTGATCCACGTACCCGCGATCAAGCACCGCTTCTACGTGATCCCGCTGTACACGCCGTACACCGAAAACTTCTACAACATCACCTCCGACACGACAGGACCCAAGGGCGGCGGTGACTACGGCGTCACGCGCGGGGGCAACTACGCAGTCGTTCCGCCCGGCTTTCACGGCATGCTGCCCGGCGGCGTAAAGCGAATCCGCTCGCCATACACGCGCGTGTGGATCATCGGACGCACGCTGATCCGCGGCAAATCAGACACCAAGGCCGTGAACAACATCCAGGCCGGGTACACGATCACGCCGCTGTCGAAATTCGGCACCAACTACAAGCCCAAGCCGCCCAAGCACCCGAAGCGGAAGCTGACGTTCGCGACGATCCCGGGGACGCAGCCCGGGCAGGACCCGCTCGCGTTCTACGCCGCGCTGGGGCGCGAGCTGACCCGCTTCGCCCCGCCGTCGGCCGACCGCCCGCTGCTGCGCCAGCTCAAGGCGATCGGCGTCGGACCGGGCCTAAATCCCGCCAATGACTCGAGCCTCAGCGCCGACACGCTCCGAGGCATGCGTGACGCCGTCGCCAAAGGACCGGCGAACCTCAAGACCGAGGTCACCCAGCTCTACGTCCAGAGGGCACAGAAGCACAACGGCTACCTGATCCTTGGCACCGGGACCTACGGAACCGACTACCAGCTCCGCGCGATCGTCGACAACATCGGGCTCGGGGCGCTACGTGCGGACGTCGCGATCTACCCGCTCGCGCAGACAGACATGAAGTTCGGGACGCTGACCGGGACCAAGAGTTACGTGCTCCACATCCCCGCGGGCGCGCTGCCCCCCGTGAAAGGGTTCTGGTCGCTGACGATGTACGACTCAGACGGGTTCTTCGTCCCCAACCCGCTCGGGCGCTACGTGATCAACGACCGCTCGAACCTACACCACAACCTCGACGGGTCGATCGACCTCTACGTGCAGCAAGCCAAGCCCTCAAACCCCGCACACGTGCAGAACTGGCTACCCGCGCCCAGCGGCAGCTTCCGGTTGATCTGGCGCCTCTATGACACCGGTTCCGCGGAAAGGGGGATCCTCGACGGCAGCGGCTGGCAACCCCCCAAGATCCAACCCTGCACCGCGGGGGTCGGACCGCTCGGGACGGCCTGCGCCACCTAGGCATCACCAACCGCAGCACAGACGGCCCGCCACCGGCGGGCCGTCTACGTACCTCCAGAAACCTCATGCCGCACCAGCACCGCCGCACCAGCGGCAAACGGATCACCAACGGCGCAGCGCAGTCACGAGTTCGACGTCATGAGTCACGCCGCGCGCTGCCGCTGTCGAACAGAGAGAGTCACGATGCCTGCGCTGGCTCGGCGTACACGCGCCGACACGAATGCAGGTCTCGACAACGTAGACGACATCCGTCTCGCATCTCGCCACGAGCGCGACCAGCGGCGCCTCGCGCCTGCTCGACCCGGGCGACCGCTCCGCTCGCCGCGCGTGGGAGGGCTGTCGGCATCGGCGTCGACGGACACCTCCCGGACGGCGAGCGGGTCCGCGGGAAGCGGACGGTCGCGCGCGTGGCAAGCAGGCGTGTCAGCTAGGCGCCGCGTCGATCGTCGAAGCAGGCGTCCGCACGGTCGGGCCGACTATGAGGCTTGTGCGGTCTCGGGGTTGCGGCGGACAGCCCGATCAGCTACTTGCGAGCACCGATGCGCGCCAGGCGATGAATGATGTCTCGCAGCATTTCTTCGCTGTGCAGCTGGGCGAAATGGGGGCGGCTTGCGCGAAGCGTCGTCAGCCCATGGATGGCCGACCAGAGCGCGACCGCGCTGTCGTAAGGGTCAGCGGTTGTGGATACGCCGGCCGTTTTGCAGTCGGCGATGCCATCGACGAGCGTTTGAAGGGCGGCCGCGCCCCTGTCGCCCACGGCGCGTTTCTCCTCCTGGTCTCGCTCGCCACGGAACAGGAGCGCGTATCGATGCGGGAACTCTGCGCCATATGCGACGTACGCGATGCAGGTGACCACTACGCGCTCAACCGGGTCTTCAACGTCCTGCTGGGCCTGGCTGATGTGCTCGATCAGGTCGTCGTAGCAGCGCCGGATGACCTCTGTCCGGATGCTTTCGAGTCCTGGGAAATGGTCATAGATCGACGGCTGTGCGATGCCGGCCTCGCGAGCTATCGCGCTGAGCGACAGGCGATCGATGCGCGCGTCGATCAAGCGGGTTGCGGCCTCGATGATCTCGAGGCGTAGTCGACCTCCCGCGCCTCGCGGGTTTCGCTTTCGCGTTTTCACCGAGGTCATTGGCGCCCACGATAGACGCCGGCTGTAATGACGGCCGCCGGTCTTGCCTGCTCCCGTCGCTTCCGACAAAGGTCCCAGCCATAGACTGAAGCAGCTAACCTATAGCGCTATAGGTTAGCTCCAACAGACGAGAGGCGGGACTCGCATGAAAAGGATCGTTGAGAAGGCGTGGCTTGTGCC
The DNA here is from genome assembly GCA_963767695.1 of uncultured Solirubrobacterales bacterium. Classification (GTDB taxonomy): domain Bacteria; phylum Actinomycetota; class Thermoleophilia; order Solirubrobacterales; family Solirubrobacteraceae; genus Palsa-465. The sequence goes on along the minus strand of CAVYFE010000020.1, from coordinate 14,207 downwards.
CCTCGGCAACGTCAACGGTGTTCTGCTCGAGGGCGACGACGGCGAACTTGTGCTGATCGATGCCGGCTATCCGGATCACGAGACCGCGGTCTTCGACGCGCTGAGCACGCTGGGCCGGCGACCTGAAGATCTAAGCCACATCGTCTTCACGCACGCCCACCCGGACCACATCGGAAGCGCAGCCGCGATTGTCAAGCGCACCGGCGCGAAGACGTGGATGCAGCCTGTGGACGTTCCGATCGCTGAGAGCGGCGGGCCGTTTCGCCCGCTGACGCCATCTCCACACCTGGCCCAAGGAATCCTGTTCCGCATCTTCTGGCGCCCAAACGAGCCGATCGCGCCGGTGCGAATCGACCACCACGTACAAGACGGCGAGACGCTGCCGCTCGCTGGCGGGCTGAAGGTCATCCACACGCCCGGTCACTCTGCGGGACACGTGTCGCTGTTATGGCGTGGCGATCGCCTCCTGATCGTCGGCGATGTCGGCTCCAACATGGTCGGCGTCAGCGATCCGCTGGGCTTCGAAGACCAGGAACTGGGGCGTCGCAGCCAACGACTGCTCGCCTCGTTGCGCTTCGAAGCCGCGGCATTCGGCCACGGGCGCGCGATCCCACAGGACGCCATGCGCCGCGTCCAGAAAGGCTGGGGACCGCCAGAGCCGCCCGCTTCTACATGAGTCAAGGGAGCGATTGTTCGCGCTGCCCAACGCTCAACACCTGACCTTTCAAATCGCGAGGTTGATCACGCCATCTCGTCATGTCCGTACTCGCGGCCGAACCTCAAAACCAAGGGAGCTTCATGCCCACTGTCCGCTATCTCGGCCATTCGGTGTTCGCCCTCGAGCATGAAGGCAAGACCGCACTTATCGACCCGTGGCTGAACGGCAACCCGAAGGCCGCCGCCAGTGCTGAGGAAGTCGCTGCCGACGTAATCTTTCTCACGCACGGCCATCTCGACCACATCGGCGACTCGGTCGCGATCGCGAAACGCTGCAGCGAACCCGTCGTGGCCATCACGGAGATCTCCTACGAGCTCGAAGCAGACGGCGTTCAGACCATGGGCCCGAACGTCGGCGGGAAGGTCGACCTCGGCTGGGTGTCGGTGAAGCTGACGCCGGCGTTGCACACCTCGACGACCCTAAGGGCACAGTCAGCGCAGCTGCGGGCCTTCTCATAGAGATCGGCGGCAAACGGACCTACAACCTGGGCGATACCGACGTGTTCAGCGACCTCGCCCTGCCCAAGCAGAGCGGCCAGATTGACCTTGCGCTGATCCCGATCGGCGGCTACCTAACGATGGACCGCCACGACGCCGTCGTCGCCGCTGGCCTGGTCGGTGCCAACCGATATATCCCGTGCCACTACGGGACAATGCCGGCCCTTGAGACCGACCCGCAGGCGTTCAAAACCGATGTCGAGAACGCCGGGCACGGCGACGTCGTCGTGCTCGACCCAGGAGAGGAACTCGAGCCGTAGCTCTCGATACGGGAGAGCTCCGCATCAGCGCGGCCTCTTCATCACCGTGCGTTCCGCCGTCGCCATAACGGGCCCGAACGATGCCTGTGCCGTCAGGAAGAGAGGGCTGCGAAGACAGAGGGGCGATCGACCTGCTCGTCGCCAATCTCGAGAAAGTCGGCGACGGCGCTCGGAGTCGGACGTCGGTGCCAGATCGAGCTCGGCGCGGCGCTCCGAGTTAGCCGAACTCTCGGAAGCTGCGAGCACTTGGAAAGCGGTCGCTGAACAGGCGGCACGTTCCGGTCGTCGACCCAAGCGGCCACGAGGCCGCCCGTGACCCGTGTAGGCGTGGAGCAGCAGCCCATCGTCAGGATGTCCGGCGGCTTCGATGCTCCGAGGCAGCGGCGCGCGGGAGCGCTGCGTCGATTGGGACGGACAGTGGGAGCCGGCCGCGCATTTTCGTGTCCCGAGATATGTCCCGAACTCGGCATTTCTCACCCGATCCAGCGCCACTCAAGCGAACCCAAACGCCCGTAGCTACTTCAAAGAACCTGCAAACGACCAACTTCTAATCCGATGGTCGCAGGTTCGAGTCCTGCCGGGGGCATGGGGAAGTGGCTGAAAATTGGGCCTTTCTTCTGGAGCAGGCGAAGTCCGTTCAGGAAATATCCGGGGCGACGGAAACAGCCAGCCCAATGGCCACGGCAGGCGCCTTCCCGTGATCACCCAATGGAGCCTGGCCACGGGCGACACGAAGACCACGAACGGCGCGATTACCGCACCAGCAAACGCCGTGGCTCCCACTCGTATCACCGGTGACACGCGACGGCACCGCTGCCATTCGCGAAGGGCAACGATCCAGCCGTACCGCGCGAGAAGCCTCCACCAGCTCGTGGTCTAAACGACCGTAGATGAGGACGTGCCACGCGCCGAAGAGTGTCGAGTTGATCGGTGTGAGGCAGCCAGGACGCTGTCCCTACTTCCACGTCCTTGACACCCGCCGCCTCAACCGCGACCGTGACGCAATCAATCCACGGAGGTCGAGATGAGCAGCAGCGGCGCGGGCAGCGACTACGACGTGATTGTTTTCGGTGGTGGCGCGCCGGGCGAGCATTGCGCAGCGGCATTGGCTGCGCGCGGATTACGCGTCGCGGTCGTCGAGCGGGAGCTGGTCGGCGGCGAGTGCTCCTACTGGGCGTGCATCCCCTCCAAGTCGCTATTGCGTCCAGGCGAGGCAGTCCAGGGCGCCCGCGACATCGGCGCCAGCGCCCAGGTGAACGTGCAGGCGGCGCTGGACTGGCGGGACTACATGGTGTCCGACTATTCGGATGCGGGACAGGAACGATGGCTGGCGGAACGGGGCATCGCGCTGATCCGCGGCGTCGGCCGGCTCGCCGGGACCGGCGTGGTCGAAGTGGACGGCACCCGGCACACTGCTGAACACGTCGTCGTGGCGACGGGCTCGGATCCTGTCGTGCCGCCCGTCCCCGGGCTTGACGGTCTGGACGGGGTGTGGGGCACGCGGGAGGGAACGGGCATGAAAGCCGTCCCCCGCCGCCTGATCGTGCTTGGCGGCGGGTCGGCCGGTGTCGAGATCGCGCAGGTGGTGCGGCGGCTCGGTGGCGAGGCGGTGCTCGTCGAGGGCGCCGATCGGGTGATCCCCCGGGAGCCCGCCCCGCTCGGCGAGGCGCTCGCCGAGGCGTTGCGGCGGGACGGGATCGAGCTACGCCTCGGACTCCACGCGGCCGAGGCCTTGCGAGACGGGGACGACTACGTTTTGAAGCTCTCCGACGGCACCGAGGTGCGGGGGGAGCGACTGCTCGTGGCGACCGGTCGCCGCCCCCGGGTCGAAGGGATCGGGCTTGAGACCGTCGGCCTCGAGGCCGACCAGCACGGGATCCGGGTCGACGAGTACCTGCGCGCCGGCGAGCGGATCTGGGCCATCGGTGACGTCAACGCGATCTGGCCCCTGACTCACGTCGGCGAGTACGAGGGCGACGTCGTGGCGGCGAACATCGCTGGAGAGAGCCACCCGGCGAACTACGAGGCCGTGCCGCGCGTCACCTACACCGACCCGCAGGCTGCCGCGGTCGGTGCCGCGGAGGCGCCTTACAGCACCACGACGCTCTTGTCGGAGGTGCCCAAGACCGCGACGTACACCCACGCCTACGCCGAGTGCAACGGGTTCTTGACGTTGCTCAGCGACGGCGCCCGGTTGAGCGGTGCCTATGCCCTCGGCCCTGACGCCGGTGAGTGGCTGCAGCAGGCGACACTCGCCGTCCGTGCCCGCGTCCCGCTGGAGGTGCTGAGCGATACCATCCAGCCGTTCCCGAGCTTCTCGGGGATCTTCGACTCGGCCTTCAAGGCGCTTCGCATGGAGATCGCCAGGATGCCGGCGCCCACGCAACCGATGCAGGCGCAGATGGCACGGCTATGACCGAGATGGTGGCGTGATCGGACCGTCTGCCGTGGGGCACAGGCCCGAGCTGGCCGGCCAGACCGTCGTCGTGATCGGCGGCAGTGCGGGCATCGGGTTGGAAACGGGCCCGGCACGCAGAGGGTGTTGACGTCGTCATCTCCGGCCGCGACACCAACCCGATGATTCCGCACACCTTTGCCCTCGAGCCGGGACTTCGGATCTTCAGCATCTACAACGGCTACTGGTACCAGGGGCGACTGACGATGCACGAGCTGCACGTGCATCTACGGGCGCTTCTCCAGAAACTTCGTCCGGATTTCGATTTGGGCGCACCAGGGCTTTGCGAGGCCTGGAATCGCGGGGATCGAGGACTCCCCGATCATCACAACATCGGCTGCAGACCCCGTCGCAGGCGGGGTACCAGACCCAACCAGTGGAGGTGCCAGATGGCCGAGCTCCCACCGCCCCCAGAGGGAATTGTGCTGGCCCACTTCATCGTCTCGGACGATGTCGAGCGCTCTCGGCGCTTCTACACCGAAGTACTCGGCGGCAGGGTCGCCTTCGCCGGAGAGGTGACCTATGTCGCACTATCGAACAGCTGGATCATCATCAACGTCGGCGGAGGCCCGACCGACGACAAGCCGACGGTCACCCTGGAGGCGCCACGCGATCCCGACCGGGTCAGCAGCTTCCTCAATATCCGGGTCAAAGACATCGAGGCCGTGTACGCCGAATGGAGCGCCCGGGGTGCTCAATTCCTGACGCCGCCGAAACAGCACCAGTACGAGATCCGATGCTACATCCGCGATCCCGACGGTCATCTGATCGAAGTGGGGCAAACCACGGACCCAGAGGGGGACTGGTCGCCCGCTCACTGGCCATCGAGCACGCCCGCCGAGGAGTCCGAGTGAAGGCCGAGATCACGGGCGAAATCCCTCACATTGAGGGTGGCCAGACCCCCCGGACACCGAGATCCCTACCAGCCATTTCCGACAAGGCCACTATAGAGACGGTCATCCCATGCGTTTCTGACATCAGGCCTGGGGGTGTGTCCCCCGACTACTCGTTGCCAGACCACCGGCACGGTCCGCACACTGAGCGAGCTGCAGGGACGCGATCCGTTGATCCTGTTCCTCGCAGCCGAATGGACGTTCCTCTCCGACCCCGGCCGGACATCCAGCGCGACCTCGACATCCTGGAGTACACCGACCCCGAGCACGACCCGATGATCCCCCACACGCTAATGGGGATGGCCTGACCTGGACGCTCACGTACCGGCGCAGGGCTCCTCAGCTGCAGTTGATGTCGATGAGGTGCAGCAGCCAACCGCCGGCGGAGCCGCCGCGGTTTAGGTCGACTGTGCCGGCGCAGTGCGTGGTGCCGGTGTCGCGAACGGAGGTCGTGGACACGGCGACGGTGGCGCTGTCGCCTGTCTCGTTTACGACCCGCGCGTCATTGAAGATGATCTGGCGATCGCCGGCCTGCTGTGCCTGAAAGCTTTCGTAGCCTTCCAGCTGGCTGCGGAAGGTCGGGTCAGCTAACGCCCACGCCTGCGCGTACTCGTGTGCGGCGGCACGTCCGTAGAACGACTCGACCGCTGCAACCGGGTCCCCCGACGCTGGGGTTAGGGACGCTTCAGAGCTCGGCCCCGACGACGCTGAGGTGGAGGACGCTGGCGAGCCGGTCCCCGACGACGGCGGCGACGGACTCCTCGACGGAGCGGAGACACCACTCGCGGACTCGGCGGATAGGCTCACTCCGGACGACGGGCTGTTGCCGGGAGGCACAGTAGACGCAGCGGTCGGCGGCTTTGAGATAGACGACGCCGGCAGCGGGTGCGTCGCCGGGGTCAAGCGCCCGGATTGGTGGGAGCGGTGGACCCTCGGAGCGCTCGAGCGGTGAGCTGGGCTTGCTGTCTTGCGGGACGTGGTGGAGGAACCATTCGCGACGCGCTGTCCTCCTCCTGGGTGCGAGCCACCGGAACCGATGATCGCCACGACCGCAGCAGCAATCGCGGCAAGCGCCAGCAGGGCGCCAATCACTGCGGCGCGTGAGCTGCGGCCGATCGCCGACGCAGGCACGCTCTCAGGTCGCCGAGCTGGCCGCGCTGTGGGTGTCAGTCGTGGCGATAAGGCAGTCGTCCGCGCCCGCGCGGGCGGCACTGGTCCGCTCCGCCGCGGCGGCGGGACCTGGGCAGGTTGCCGCCGCGGCGCGGCGGCGACCCGGATCGGCCCAACCGGCTCTAGCGCGTGCCGCAAGCTCCCTACGAGGTCGCCCGCCGACCGCGGTCGCAGACCGGGGTCCCGCGCCATTCCCTTACTCAAAACGGCCGCGGCCTCCGGCGAAGCTCCCGGCCAGACGTCGCGAAGATCAGGCGGGGACTGGGTCGCGAGCGCGTGCGCGAGGGCCACCGGGTTGGCCTCGGGGCGGGCCTTGGATCCCGCGAGCAGCTCATAGGCGACGGCCGCCAGGGCGTATATGTCGGTTGCCGGCGTCGCCGGACGACCTTCGAGCTGCTCGGGTGCCATGTAGCTGAAGGAGCCCACAATCGCTCCGCTCGTGGTGATGCGGGTGTAATTCGAGACCGAGGCGATTCCGAGGTCGGCGAGCTTGACCACGCCCGCCGGACCGAGCAGGATGTTCGCCGGCTTGACGTCGCGATGGACGATTCGCTGACGGTGGATTGCGTCAAGCGCGCTGCTTACGCCCGCCAGCACGCGCAGGGCTTCAGATTCGGTGAACCTGCCCTTCCGGGCGAGCGCCGCCGCCGCCGTCTCCCCGGGAACGTACTCCATGACGATTACCTGATCGCCATCCTCGGTGGTGACGATGTCGTAGATGGAGACGAGATTTGGATGGCTGACCGACGCACCGATCAGGGCCTCACGACGAAGACGGGACAGACCCCGAGGATCGCCCTGGGCAGTGATCTGCTTCAGCGCGACTCGCCGCCCCAGCAGCTCATCTTCGCCAAGCACGACGGTCGCCATCCCTCCGACCCCCAACGTCGAAATCGGGCGATACCGATCCAGCTTGCCACCGACAGCCATCGGACGATGCATACCCGCTTGGCAGCCTCAGAATCCGTCCACGTCTGCGTGAAGACACAGCCGCTTCGTCGACGGAATTGCGCCACCGCAGTGCTCGCACGCGCAACGGCCGAGGATGGGACCCCAGCAAGACGATGTCGATGTCCGCGACGGCGCCGAGATCGCCTATGCGATCCTGGTTAGCGGCCCGGGCTCGTGCCTGGGACGGTCTGGCGGTACGCAGACCATCCCCTCGGAGAACCCGGCCGATCCGATCCCGAAGGCGACGTTGAACCGGTCCAGGTTGACGACCGTCAGCAGCGCGGTGATCTCAACCAGCTGCTTGTCGCTGAAGTGCTCGTTCATGCGCGCGAACAGCTCGTCGGGGACCTCCACCGGGGTCCGCATCACGCCGGCGGTGTAATCGAGCGCGAGCTTTTCGCGCTCGGTGAACAGTTCGCTCTCGCGGTAGCGCGGCAGCGCCAGCAGCTCTTCATCGGAGAGGCCTGAGTTGCGGCAGATCTGCGAGCCGAGGTCGACGCAGAACCCGCAGCCGATCATCTGCGCGCCCTTCAGCTCGACGAGATATTTGAGCCGCTCGTCCACGGTGTTCCCTTTCCTGACTGCCTGCTGGAACTTGCCCATGCCGCTCATCATCTTCGGCTGATGGGCCCAGATCTCAACTGGCTCGATCCCGCTGCCGTGGGCGGCCTCGCGTCCGGTCAGCTTCTTCATGCCTTTGCGCATGAACCGGTAGACGAGCTTGACCATGGGCCCGGCCTGGTCGGGCGGTACTCCCTGGATCCGTGCCATCGGGCATCCTCCTGTCACATCGGTTGGTTTGTAGGGGTCTACTGGTCATGACCCGAAACCAGCGGCGGTGTGACATGGATCAGCTCGAGTTGGCGCACAGGTTCGATCGCGAGCATCGGCGGCTGCGGTCCGTCGCCTACCGGATCGTGGGATCGCTGAGCGACGCGGACGATGCGGTACAGGAGGCGTGGCTGCGACTCCAGCGGGCGGACGTGGAGGAGATCGAGAACCTCGAGGGGTGGCTGACCACGGTGGTGGCACGGATCTGCCTGAACATCCTGCGCGACCGGCGCTCACATCCTGAGGAACCGCTCGACGCGTTCCTACCCGAGCCGATCATCTCGACCGACGCCGGCGACGATCCCGAGCACGAAGCGCTGCTCGCCGACGCCGTCGGGATCGCGCTGCAGGTCGTCCTTGAGGCTCTGAGCCCGGCAGAACGCCTCGCGTTCGTGCTGCACGACATGTTCGCCGTGCCGTTCGACGAGATTGCCGCGTTGCTCGAGCGCTCGCCCGATGCGACCCGGCAGCTCGCCAGCCGCGCACGGCGCCGGGTCCGCGGCGCAGCGCCGGCGCCGGACCCCGACCTGGCTCGTCAGCGGGCCGTCGTCGAGGCCTACTTCGCTGCCGCCCGGGAGGGCGACCTCGAGGCTCTGGTTGCCGTGCTCGACCCCGACGTCGTGGCGCGCTCCCATGCGCGCAGCGCAGTGTCCGAGCTGCGCGGCGCCGAGAAGGTCGCGCGCGCGGCGATGACCGCGCGCAGGTTCGCCCCCTTCGTGCGTCCAGCGCTGATCAACGGCGCGGCCGGCGCGGTCGCGTTCGACGGCGACACCCCGTTCGCGATCCTCGCGTTCACGATCGTCGGCGACCGAGCGGTCACGATCGACATCTTCAACGACCGCGAACTGGTGCCGCGTCTGGTCCGCTCAGGCCGGGCATCCGTCGCGGTTACGCCAGCGCCTTCTCGAACCAGTGGTCCGCGAACGGCTCGTCGTTGAACGCGGGCACCTCGACCCAACCGGTTGACCGGTACAGGGCGAGCGCCTCGACGAGCACCGCGCTCGTCTCGATGTGCGCGACCCGAGCTCCGCCGGCCAGCGCGCATGCCTCCAGTCTCTCCAGTAGACGGCGGCCCAGTCCGAGTCCGCGGGCACCGGGAGCGATCCACATGCGCTTGATCTCGGCCGGCGCCTCGGCGTGGTGCTTCACGGCGCCGCAGCCGACCGCCTCGCCGTGCAGATAGGCGACGAAGAACTCCCCGGCAGGCGGCCGGACCTCGTGGGGCAGCGCGGTGGCGCCCACGGAGGGGTCGAAGCCGCGGGCCGCGCGCCGGTTGAGCTCGGCGACGTACTCCGCGAGGCAGTACTGCGCATCTGGGTGTTCGGGATCGGCGGCCGTGACCTGGACGCTCGCCGAGGTCAGAAGGCGCTCGACGTCATGCATCGCGGCGACCAGCCGCTCGCGCTGCTTCAAGCTCAGAGGTTCAAGCAGCGATTGCGCCAGCTCGTCCGAGCCCTGGTCGAGGGCAGCGCGTTCGCGGCGGCCAGCAGGCGTGAGCCGCGCAACACGAATCCGCCGGTCGCCGGCGCCCGCCGCCACTTTGACGAGCCCCGCGGCCTCGAGCGAGCGCAGCAACCGGCTCAGGTACCCCGAGTCGAGCCCGAGGCGCGCGCGCAGAAGGCGCACCTCGCAGCCGTCGGGCCCGATCTCCCACAGCAGCCGGGCCTCGCCGAGCGGTCGCCCGCGACCGAGGAAATGATCGTTGAGTGCCCCGACGCGCTCGGTCACGACGCGGTTGAAACGACGGACCTGATCAACCATCCCATCGGACATTCTCTGACCTTAGTCAGCAAACTCCGGGACGTCAACAAGCGGACCTCGGTCGTCGTTGGCCGAAATGTCGCCACTGCCACTCACATGCTCGTCGACTGGGTGGATTCCGTTCCGCCCTCCCGGCCGCAAGCGATGAGGACAGGATTATCACGCCGCGCTAACGAGATGGACCCCCGTGGCGCTCGAGCCGGACCTACGGTCGGGGCCACACCAGCGTGCAGGATCAGTGGAGGTTCTCATGGGAGTCGCGCGAGCAGTCGCTGCGCCCGGGTTGGCGCGGCCGCAGTCTTGGCCGGAACTTTGCTCTTGGCGTCGGCGGCCGGGCCAACCGCCTTGGCGGCGAAGCGGCATCACAAGCTACGTGCGGCTGCCGGCCGCGGGCACGACGTCCGTTCGGGCCGTACACCGACCGCGACGCCGATCAAGCATTTGGTCGTGGTGTTCCAGGAGAACCGATCCTTCGATCGGTACTTCGGCACCTATCCGTACGCGCTGAACCCGCCGCGAGCCCAGGTTCGTACCGGCGCCGGGCACGCCCAGCGTCAACGGCCTGACGCCGGCCCTACTCACGCACAACCCCAACAGCGCCAACCCGGTCCGGCTCGGACCCGACGTGGGCAATACGTGCGGCTCCAATCATCAATACCTCGCCGAGCAGAAGGCGTACGACCAGGGGTTGGTGGACCGGTTCGTGGAGGAGGACGGACCCACGGCTCCGGGCTGTGACCCAACCAAGGTCATGGACTATTACGACGGCAACACCGTGACTGCGCTGTGGAACTATGCGCAGCACTTCTCGCTCAACGACAACTCGTTCGGCACGACGTTCGGCCCGTCGCATGTCGGAGCGATCAACCTCGTCAGTGGCAACAACCATGGCCTCGTTCTCAGCCAACCGAGCAGCGCGATCGTCGACGGGACCCAGATCGGCAACGTCGAGCCGACCTACGATGACTGTCCAGAGGACCCGGTCAACATCCACTTCACCGGCAGGAACATCGGGGCTCTGCTGAACGAGCACCACGTGACCTGGGGATGGTTCAGCGGTGGCTTCAAGCCCACGTCTCGCCTGCCTGACGGGACCCCGGTCTGCGGCCTTGAGCACACGAGCAAGTTCGGCGTCACCGACACCGACTACGACAGCGGCAACTCCGCGTTCCAGAACTACAAGTCGACGTCGAACCAGCTGCATCTGCCGCCGACGTCGGTGGCGGCGATCGGCCACCAGGACCAGGCAAACCACGAGTACGACCTCGACGACTTCTGGGCCGCCACGAAGGGCGGCAATCTGCCCGCCGTATCATTCCTCAAGGCGGGCGGCTACCAGCAGGGTGGCGGCGGCGACTCCGACCCCCTCGACGAGCAGGAGTTCATCGTCGGCCTCGTGAACACGCTCGAGCGGCTTCCGACCTGGCGCAGCACCGCCGTCGTGATCATGTACGACGACTCCGACGGCGCCTACGACCACGTGATGCCGCCGATCGTCAACGACTCGCAGACGGTCGACGACGCGCTCACGGGTCCGGGGCTGTGCGGCACAAAGGTGCCGATCCTCGGCGGCTACCAGGGCAGATGCGGATACGGGCCGCGCCTGCCGCTCCTGATCATCTCCCCCTGGGCCAGGGTCAACAATGTCGACAATACGCTCACCGACCAGACTTCGGTGATCCACTTTGTCGAGGACAACTGGCTCGGCGGCGAGCGGATCGGGGACGGCTCCTACGACGCCCTGTCCGGACCGCTCACCGGCATGTTCGACTTTGCGAACCGCACACCGGCGCCCAAGCTATTCCTCAATCCCAACAACGGCGAACCGACTGCGCCACACCCACGGTGAGGCAAGACGCAATCGACGCTGCGCGCTTAGCGCCGCGAGCCGGGGCGCTTTAGCCGAGGTGCGCAACTGGCCGCCGTGGCATGTCGATGCTCCGACATAGCTGTAGCTCGGCCAGCACCGACCGGGGAAGCCAGCTCGTCGGGCATCTCCAGCCGGTCGCCTTTAACTCGCGCACCCAGGTGCCGTGGACGCGGTGCAGGACGATCGTCACGTAGTTTCCATAGCTCCCACAGGGCATGGCACGATCGAAGTCGGCCCGAGCGTAGGTCCGGTCCGGTGAGACGATCGTGAGGCGCAGGCAATGCAGTCGAATCCCGAACCGCGTGGCCACGGCATCGGGATCCCCCAACCGGGTCCCCGGTGACCGGGCCACGGCCCTCGAGGGCCGGGTACCAGGCGAAGCCACGGTGATCGTCGCGGCCGCTGCAGCTGCAGCCAACCCGATCAGCGCGAGCCCGACTCGGACCCGTCCGCTCCGAAGCAGGTCTTTGAGCGGCCGGCGGGCCTGCTCGCGCGGTCACTTCGATCGTGACCTGGTCCTGCCCAGGCTCGGACCCGCGATAGTGCGTCTCCTCCTTCGCCATCAGCTCGCAGTATCCGCCGAGGGCCCTGCACCATCAAGCCGAGGATCGCTGCTCGCTGAACCCGATGACGACGCAAGCGACCTGTCCCGCCCCGCCGTGCCTCACACGAGCCCCAACCTGACCACGCCCCGCACGCCGCTCTGGCGTCACCGACCGAGGCGTGAGCCGATCGAGCTCGAGGCTATCTCTCGCTCAGGGCAATCGTCAGCGAGCGGGACCTGATGTTGATCGTGGCCGAGGAAGCTCCACGATCACGCCGGCGCGGGGTTGAAGATGCAAAATGGTGCCGGCGTCCATGCTGGTCGCCCGCATCGAACGGCCGGAGGTAGACGGACGGGCGAAAACGGACGAACGCGGGCGGCGTCGCGACCGTCTGAGTGCCAGCACCGAAGATGTTGTAGACCGGGCCGAGCGCCGCGGCCGACGCGTTGAGTGCCTGGGGGTTCGTGGCGCGGTGTCCCCACCGGCCGGTGTTGAGACGGTGCAGCAGGTCCTGCACCGCCGCGATGGTCTCCGCCGGGGTGAACGCACAGTGACCGGCCCGGGCAACGAAGATCTGTCGCAACAGGGCTGAATCGCCGGCGGTGCTGACGACCTGGCGGTAGGCCTGCTCGTTCTCGGGGACGACGAGCCCGTCGCCGGTCGTGTGCATCGTGAGCACCGGGATCGAGAGCCGGCCGTTGAAAACGATGTACCGCTCCAGGTAGCGGACCGCTGCCGGGTCAGCGCTGATCCGCGCGGTGCGGTTCACCGTCCTCAGATCCGCATGGAGGTTGAGCCCGGCTGCCCGGTATAGGGCACGGACCTCGGCCGCGTCGGCCGAGCGAGCCAGCTGACGTACGTAGTCCACGCCGGTGTTCCACGATGGGTTGCCGCCGGCGCGAGCTTCGAGCTCAGCTCGCAGCGCAAACGCGAACGGGTAGTCAACCTGGGTGCCCCACTCGAACTGGTTCGCTTCCTGTGCGGCGTAGTCGGTCGGTGCCGGTTCGGGGGAGAGCGGGGTGAACCATCCCGGAGTGTCCGCGAGAGCCGCGGTCAGCGCGAGCCGCGCCCGACCCTGCGCAGTCTGCTGCGCCACGGTGGCCGCCGACTCGGCGATCGTCAGATTGCCGGTCGGGTTGGTGATGTCGACGATCGCCACCGACGGCGCGAGCAGGGTCTTGAAGGCGAACGCGGAATCAAGGGCGGTGTTCCAGGTGGCGACGCCGCCGGACAACACGCCGCACATCGGCAGGGCGGCGTCAAAGCGGTTCGGGTAGCGCTGGATCAGGCCGGCGGTGATGATGCCGCCCAGCGAATGACCCCACGCGATCGTGCGCGACGGACGCCCCACCATTTGCTTGAACAGATCTAGGGTTGCGATCTGGTCCGGGAGGGCCTGCTGGATAGCCCAACCTGTCGTCGCATAGGACGAGCCCGCCAACGCGTAGCCATGGCTGAGCAGCCATGTGCCGGTGACCGGATCTCCGACATCCTGGGCCGGATTGGCCGAACCGGGGACCACGTAGCCATGGCTGTACAGGAACAGCGTGCCGTTCCAGGCCGCCGGGACTTCGATCTTGTACGTCGCGCCGTCCGGCAGCGTTCCCGTCAGCGTCCGCGGGCTCGAGCCCGTGGGCGCGGCGCTCGCCAGCACCGAACCGAGGCCGGCCAGCCCGAGGGCCGCGGCCACCAGCACGCTAACGAACAGCAGTCGGGGACTTCTCCGGCTCCAGGACATGATCACGCTCCAGCGGGACGTAGGTTGCGGCACGAGTGCGCGGGCACTCTAACGCGCAACGGCACCGCGGCGCGTCATTAGACCGGCCGCCCTCGCTCGCCCTCCGGGCGCTGAGCACGCGCTCGCCGCCGCATGGCCGTGCTCCCAGCGCCGTACGCATGCAGACGTCTCGACGCGTACTGGGGTTGGGCGGCGATCGAACTCGGGGTGGTACATCAGCGACAGCGACATGAGGGTGACGATGGCCACCGAACCCGTTCCAGAGGGGGACAGATTGTCGAGGCATCGGGATGAGAGCACCGGAGCGGCTTGCATGAGCTGTCCGAGGTGTGAACTGGTCATCCCGCTGCGCACCTCGTTTTTGACTTTGAGCCGCTGCCCTCGTTGTTTAGCCAAGGCTCGCATCTCCGTGCCGATGTTGATCCTGGAGCCAGCGCGCAGCAACGAGCGAGACGAAATCGCCCTCGGTGGATTGGTGATCCGGGCTCAGCGCGAACCGGAGGTGTGGGTCCTCGCCC
>CAVYFE010000019.1:0-30258 GCA_963767695.1 uncultured Solirubrobacterales bacterium | reverse complement strand
CGTGGAGCAGCAGCCCATCGTCAGGATGTCCGGCGGCTTCGATGCTCCGAGGCAGCGGCGCGCGGGAGCGCTGCGTCGATTGGGACGGACAGTGGGAGCCGGCCGCGCATTTTCGTGTCCCGAGATATGTCCCGAACTCGGCATTTCTCACCCGATCCAGCGCCACTCAAGCGAACCCAAACGCCCGTAGCTACTTCAAAGAACCTGCAAACGACCAACTTCTAATCCGATGGTCGCAGGTTCGAGTCCTGCCGGGGGCATGGGGAAGGTGCTGGAAATCGGGCCTTTCTTCTGGAGCAGGCGAAGTCCGTTCAGGAATATCCGGGGCGGCGGAAACAGCCAGCCCAATGGCCACGGCAGGCGCCTTCCCGTGATCAACCAATGGAGCCTGGCCACGGGCGACACGAAGACCACGAACGGCGCGATTACCGCACCAGCAAACGCCGTGGCTCCCACTCGTACCTCCGGTGACACGCGACGGCACCGCTGCCATTCGCGAAGGGCAACGATCCAGCCGTACCGCGCGAGAAGCCTCGACCAGCTCGTGGTCTAAGCGACCGCAGATGAGGACGTGCCACGCGCCGAAGAGTGTCGAGGTGATCGGTGTGCGGCGGCCAGGACGCTGTCCCTCTCGGGAGCTCGTCGCCGATCGGTCGCAGCGCGTGCAGCTGGCGACGCTGCAGGCGCTCGCGCACTATCGAGCGACCGACTTCCAGGGCCTTGACACGCGCCGCCTCAGCCGCGACCGTGACGCAATCAATCCACGGAGGTCGAGATGAGCAGCAGCGGCGCGGGCAGCGACTACGACGTCATTGTTTTCGGTGGTGGCGCGCCGGGCGAGCATTGCGCAGCGGCATTGGCTGCGCGCGGATTACGCGTCGCCGTCGTCGAGCGGGAGCTGGTCGGCGGCGAGTGCTCCTACTGGGCTTGCATCCCCTCCAAGTCGCTATTGCGCCCGGGCGAGGCAGTCCAGGGCGCCCGCGACGTCGGCGCCAGCGCCCAGGTGAACGTGCAGGCGGCGCTGGACTGGCGGGACTACATGGTGTCCGACTATTCGGATGCGGGACAGGAACGATGGCTGGCGGATCGGGGCATCGCGCTCATCCGCGGCGTCGGCCGACTCGCCGGGCCCGGCGTGGTCGAAGTGGACGGCACCCGCCACACTGCTGAGCACGTCGTCGTGGCGACGGGCTCGGATCCTGTCGTGCCGCCCGTCCCCGGGCTCGACGGTCTGGACGGGGTGTGGGGCACGCGGGAGGGGACGGGCATGAAGGCCGTCCCCCGCCGCCTGATCGTGCTTGGCGGCGGGTCGGCCGGTGTCGAGATCGCGCAGGTGGTGCGGCGGCTGGGTGGCGAGGCGGTGCTCGTCGAGGGCGCCGATCGGGTGATCCCCCGGGAGCCCGCCCCACTCGGCGAGGCGCTCGCCGAGGCACTGCGGCGGGACGGGATGGAGCTACGCCTCGGAGTCCACGCGGCCGAGGCCTTGCGAGACGGGGACAACTACGTTTTGAAGCTCTCGGACGGCACCGAGGTGCGCGGTGAGCGACTGCTCGTGGCGACCGGTCGCCGCCCCCGTGTCCAAGGGATCGGGCTCGAGACCGTCGGCCTCGAGGCCGACCCGCACGGGATCCGGGTCGACGAGTACCTGCGCGCCGGCGAGCGGATCTGGGCAATCGGTGACGTCAACGCGATCTGGCCCCTGACCCACGTCGGCGAGTACGAGGGCGACGTCGTGGCGGCGAACATCGCTGGAGAGAGCCACCCGGCGAACTACGAGGCCGTGCCGCGCGTCACCTACACCGACCCGCAGGCTGCCGCGGTCGGTGCCGCGGAGGCGCCTTACAGCACCACGACGCTCTTGTCGGAGGTGCCCAAGACCGCGACGTACACCCACGCCTACGCCGAGTCGAACGGGTTCTTGACGTTGCTCAGCGACGGCGCCCGGTTGACCGGTGCCTATGCCCTCGGAGCTGAGGCCGGTGAGTGGCTGCAGCAGGCAACGCTCGCCATCCGTGCCCGCGTCCCGCTGGAGGTGCTGAGCGATACCATCCAGCCGTTCCCGAGCTTCTCGGGGATCTTCGACTCGGCCTTCAAGGCGCTTCGCATGGAGATCGCCAGGATGCCGGCGCCCACGCCACCGATGCAGGCGCAGGTGGCACGGCTATGACCGAGATGGTGGCGTGATCGGACCGTCTGCCGTGGGGCACGGACCCGAGCTGGCCGGCCAGACCGTCGTCGTGATCGGCGGCAGTGCGGGCATCGGGTTGGAAACGGCCCGGCACGCAGAGGGTGTTGACGTCGTCATCTCCGGCCGCGGCACCAACCCGATGATTCCGCACACCTTTGCCCTGGAGCCGGGACTTCGGATCTTCAGCATCTACAACGGCTACTGGTAACGGGGGCGACTGACGGTGTACGAGCTGCACGTGCATCTACGGGTGCTTCTCCAGAAAATTCGTCCGGATTTCGATTTGGGCGCACCAGGGCTTTGCGAGGCCCGGAATCGCGGGGATCGAGGACTCCCCGATCATCACAACATCGGCTACAGACCCCCGTCGCAGGCGGGGTACCAGACCCAACCAGTGGAGGTGCCAGATGGCCGAGCTCCCGCCGCCCCCAGAGGGAATCGTGCTGGCCCACTTCATCGTCTCGGACGATGTCGAGCGCTCTCGGCGCTTCTACACCGAAGTACTCGGCGGCAGGGTGGCCTTCTCCGGCCCCGGAGGGCTGACCTATGTCGCACTATCCAACAGCTGGATCATCATCAACGTCGGCGGAGGCCCGACCGACGACAAGCCGACGGTCACCCTGGAGACGCCACGCGATCCCGACCGGGTCAGCAGCTTCCTCAACATCCGGGTCAAAGACATCGAGGCCGTGTACGCCGAATGGACCGCCCGCGGTGCGAATTTCCTGACGCCGCCGAAACAGCACCAGTACGAGATCCGTTGCTACATCCGCGACCCCGACGGTCATCTGATCGAAGTGGGACAAACCACCGATCCAGACGGCGACTGGACGCCCGCTCACTGGCCATCGAGCACGCCCGCCGAGGAGTCCGAGTGAATGCCGAGATCACCGGCGAAATCCCTCACATCGAGGGTGGCCAGACCCCCCGGACACCGAGATCCCTACCACCATCTCCGACAAGGCCACTAAAAAGACGGTCATCACATGCGGTCTGACATCAGGCCAGGCGGTGTGTCCCCCGATAACTCGTTGCCAGACCACCGGCACGGTCCGCACGCTGAGCGAGCTGCACGGACGCGATCCGTTGATCCTGCTACTCGGAGCCGAATGGACGTTCCTCTCTGACCCCGGCCGGACATCCAGCGCGAGCTCGACATCCAGGAGTACACCGAGCCCTAGCACGACCCGATGATCCCCCACACGCTGGTGGGGATGGCCTGACCTGGACGCTCACGTGCCGACGCAGGGCTCCTCAGCTGCAGTTGATGTCGATGAGGTGCAGCAGCCACCCGCCGGCGGAGCCGCCGCGGTTTAGGTCGACTGTGCCGGCGCAGCGCGTGGTGCCGGTGTCGCGAACGGAGGTCGTGGACACGGCGACGGTGGCGTTGTCGCCTGTCTCGTTTACGACCCGCGCGTCGTTGAAGATGATCTGGCGATCGCCGGCCTGCTGTGCCTGAAAGCTGTCGTAGCCTTCCAGCTGGCTGCGGAAGGTCGGGTCAGCTAACGCCCACGCCCGCGCGTACTCGTGTGCGGCGGCACGTCCGTAGAACGACTCGACCGCCGCAACCGGGTCCCCCGAGGCTGGGGTTAGGGACGCTTCAGAGCTCGCCCCCGACGACGCTGGGGTGGCGGACGCTGGCGAGCCGGTGCCCGAGGACGGCGGCGACGGACTCCTCGACGGAGCGGAGACACCACTCGCTGACTCCGCGGATGGGCTCACTCCGGACGACGTGCTGTTGCCGGGAGGCACAGTAGCCGCAGCGGTCGGCGGCTTTGAGATAGACGACGCCGGCAGCGGGTGCGTCGCCGGGCTCAAGCGCCCGGATTGGTGGGAGCGGTGGACCCCCGGAGCGCTCGAGCGGTGAGCTGAGCTTGCTGTCTTGCGGGACGTGGTGGAGGAACCATTCGCGACGTGCTGTCCTCCTCCTGGGTGCGAGCCACCGGAACCGATGATCGCCACGACCGCAGCAGCAATCGCGGCAAGCGCGAGCAGTGCGCCAATCACTGCGGCGCGTGGGCTGCGGCCGATCGCCGACGCAGGCACGCTCTCAGGTCGCCGAGCTGGCCGCGCTGGCCGCGCTGTGGGTGTCAGTCGTGGCGATAAGGCAGTCGTCCGCGCCCGCGCGGGAGGCATTGGTACGCCCCGCCGCGGCGGCGGGACCTGGGCAGGTTGCCGCCGCGGCGCGGCGGCGACCCGGATGGGCCCAACCGGCTCTAGCGCGTGCCGCAAGCTCCTCACGAGGTCGCCCGCCGACCGCGGTCGCAGACCGGGGTCTCGCGCCATTCCCTTACTCAAAACGGCCGCGGCCTCCGGCGAAGCTCCCGGCCAGACGTCGCGAAGATCAGGCGGGGACTGGGTCGCGAGCGCGTGCGCGAGGGTCACCGGGTTGGCCTCGGGGCGAGCCTTGGATCCCGCGAGCAGCTCATAGGCGACGGCCGACAGGGCGTATATGTCGGTTGCCGGCGTCGCCGGACGACCTTCGAGCTGCTCGGGTGCCATGTAGCTGAAGGACCCCACAATCGCTCCGCTCGTGGTGATGCGGGTGTCATTCGAGACCGAGGCGATTCCGAGGTCGGCGAGCTTGACCACGCCCGCCGGACCGAGCAGGATGTTCGCCGGCTTGACGTCGCGATGGACGATCCGCTGACGGTGGATTGCGTCAAGCGCGCTGCTTACGCCCGCCAGCACGCGCAGGGCTTCAGATTCGGTGAACCTGCCCTTCCGGGCGAGCGCCGCCGCCGCCGTCTCCCCGGGAACGTACTCCATGACGATCACCTGATCGCCATCCTCGGTGGTGACGATGTCGTAGATGGAGACGAGATTTGGATGGCTGACCGACGCACCGATCAGGGCCTCACGACGAAGACGGGACAGACCCCGAGCATCGCCCTGGGCAGTGATCTGCTTCAGCGCGACTCGCCGCCCCAGGAGCTCATCTTCGCCAAGCACGACGGTCGCCATCCCTCCGACCCCCAGCGTCGAAATCGGGCGATACCGATCCAGCTTGCCACCGACAGCCATCGGACGATGCATACCCGCTTGGCAGCCTCAGAATCCGTCCACGTCTGCGTGAAGACACCCGTTTCGTCGACGGAATTGCGCCACCGCAGTGCTCGCACGCGCAACGGCCGAGGATGGGACCCCAGCTTGGACCTAGACGATGTCGATGTCCGCGACGGCGCCGAGATCGCCTATGCGATCCTGGTTAGCGGCCCGGGCTCGTGCCTGGGACGGTCTGGCGGTACGCAGACCATCCCCTCGGAGAACCCGGCCGATCCGATCCCGAATGCGGCGTTGAACCGGTCCAGGTTCACGACCGTCAGCAGCGCGGTGATCTCAACCAGCTGCTTGTCGCTGAAGTGCTCGTTCATGCGCGCGAACAGCTCGTCGGGGACCTCCACCGGGGTCCGCATCACGCCGGCGGTGTAATCGAGCGCGAGCTTTTCGCGCTCGGTGAACAGTTCGCTCTCGCGGTAGCGCGGCAGCGCCAGCAGCTCTTGATCGGAGAGGCCCGAGTTGCGGCAGATCTGCGAGCCGAGGTCGACGCAGAACTCGCAGCCGATCATCTGCGCGCCCTTCAGCTCGACGAGATACTTGAGCCGCTCGTCCACGGTGTTCCCTTTCCTGACTGCCTGCTGGAACTTGCCCATGCCGCTCATCATCTTCGGCTGATGGGCCCAGATCTCAACTGGCTCGATCCCGTTGCCGTGGGCGGCCTCGCGTCCGGTCAGCTTCTTCATGCCTCTGCGCATGAACCGGTAGACGAGCTTGACGATGGGCCCGGCCTGGTCGGGCGGTACTCCCTGGATCCGTGCCATCGGGCATCCTCCTGTCACATCGGTGGGTTTGTAGGGGTCTACTGGTCATGACCCGAAACCAGCGGCGGTGTGACATGGATCAGCTCGAGTTGGCGCACAGGTTCGATCGCGAGCAGCGGCGGCTGCGGTCGGTCGCCTACCGGATCGTGGGATCGCTGAGCGAGGCGGACGATGCGGTACAGGAGGCGTGGCTGCGACTCCAGCGGGCGGACGTGGAGGAGATCGAGAACCTCGAGGGGTGGCTGACCACGGTGGTGGCACGGATCTGCCTGAACATCCTGCGCGACCGGCGCTCACATGCTGAGGAACCGCTCGACGCGTTCCTACCCGAGCCGATCATCTCGACCGACGCCGGCGACGATCCCGAGCACGAAGCGCTGCTCGCCGACGCCGTCGGGATCGCGCTGCAGGTCGTCCTTGAGGCTCTGAGCCCGGCAGAACGCCTCGCGTTCGTGCTGCACGACATGTTCGCCGTGCCGTTCGACGAGATCGCCGCGTTGCTCGAGCGCTCGCCCGATGCGACCCGGCAGCTCGCCAGTCGCGCCCGGCGCCGGGTCCGCGGCGCAGCGCCGGCGCCGGATCCCGACCTGGCTCGTCAGCGGGCCGTCGTCGAGGCCTACTTCGCTGCCGCCCGGGAGGGCGACCTCGAGGCTCTGGTTGCCGTGCTCGACCCCGACGTCGTGGCGCGCTCGCATGCGCGCAGCGCAGTGTCCGAGCTGCGCGGCGCCGAGAAGGTCGCGCGCGCGGCGATGACCGCGCGCAGGTTCGCCCCCTTCGTGCGTCCAGCGCTGATCAACGGCGCGGCTGGCGCGGTCGCGTTCGACGGCGACACCCCGTTCGCGATCCTCGCGTTCACGATCGTCGATGACCGAGCGGTCACCATCGACATCTTCAACGACCGCGAACTGGTACCGAGTCTGGTCCGCTCAGGCCGGGCATCCGCCGCGGTTACGCCAGCGCCTTCTCGAACCAGTGGTCCGCGAACGGCTCGTCGTTGAACGCAGGCACCTCGACCCAACCGGTTGACCGGTAGAGGGCGAGCGCCTCGACAAGGACCGCGCTCGTCTCGATGTGCGCGACCCGAGCTCCGCCGGCCAGCGCGCATGCCTCCAGTCTCTCCAGTAGACGGCGGCCCAGTCCGAGTCCGCGGGCACCGGGAGCGATCCACATGCGCTTGATCTCGGCCGGCGCGTCGGCGTGGTGCTTCACGGCGCCGCAGCCGACCGCCTCGCCGTACAGATAGGCGACGAAGAACTCCCCAGCAGGCGGCCGGACCTCGTGGGGCAGCGCGGTGGCGCCCACGGAGGGGTCGAAGCCGCGGTCCGAGCGCCGGTTGAGCTCGGCTACGTACTCCGCGAGGCAGTACTGCGCATCGGGGTGTTCGGGATCGGCGGCCGTGACCTGCACGCTCGCCGAGGTCAGAAGGCGCTCGACGTCATGCATCGCCGCGACCAGCCGCTCGCGCTGCTTCAAGCTCAGAGGTTCAAGCAGCGATTGCGCCAGCTCGTCCGAGCCCTGGTCGAGGGCAGCGCGTTCGCGGCGGCCAGCAGGCGTGAGCCGCGCAACACGAATCCGCCGGTCGCCGGCGCCCGCCGCCACTTTGACGAGCCCCGCGGCCTCGAGCGAGCGCAGCAACCGGCTCAGGTACCCCGAGTCGAGCCCGAGGCGCGCGCGCAGAAGGCGCACCTCGCAGCCGTCGGGCCCGATCTCCCACAGCAGCCGGGCCTCGCCGAGCGGTCGCCCGCGACCGAGGAAATGATCGTTGAGTGCCCCGACGCGCTCGGTCACGACG
Organism: uncultured Solirubrobacterales bacterium; assembly: GCA_963767695.1. Lineage (GTDB taxonomy): Bacteria > Actinomycetota > Thermoleophilia > Solirubrobacterales > Solirubrobacteraceae > Palsa-465. The sequence goes on along the minus strand of CAVYFE010000019.1, from coordinate 22,457 downwards.
CGATTGAAACGACGGACCTGATCAACCATCCCATCGGACATTCTCTGACCTTAGTCAGCAAACTCCGGGACGTCAACAAGCGGACCTCGGTCGTCGTTGGCCGAAATGTCGCCACTGCCACTCACATGCTCGTCGACTGGGTGGATTCCATTCGGCCCTCCCGGCCGCAAGCGATGAGGACAGGATTGTCACGCCGCGCTAACGAGATGGACCCCCGTGGCGCTCGAGCCGGACCTACGGTCGGGGCCACACCAGCGTGCAGGATCAGTGGAGGTTCTCATGGGGAGTCGCGCGAGCAGTCGCTGCGCCCGGGTTGGCGCGGCCGCAGTCTTGGCCGGAACTTTGCTCTTGGCGTCGGCGGCCGGGCCAACCGCCTTGGCGGCCAAGCGGCATCACAAGCTACGTGCGGCTGCTGGCCGCGGGCACGACGTCCGTTCGGGCCGTACACCGACCGCGACGCCGATCAAGCATTTGGTCGTGGTGTTCCAGGAGAACCGATCCTTCGATCGGTACTTCGGCACCTATCCGTACGCGCTGAACCCGCCGGGCGAGCCCAGGTTCGTACCGGCGCCGGGCACGCCCAGCGTCAACGGCCTGACGCCGGCCCTACTCACGCACAACCCCAACAGCGCCAACCCGGTCCGGCTCGGACCCGACGTGGGCAATACGTGCGGCTCCAATCATCAATACCTCGCCGAGCAGAAGGCGTACGACCAGGGGTTGGTGGACCGGTTCGTGGAGGAGGACGGACCCACGGCTCCGGGCTGTGACCCAACCAAGGTCATGGACTATTACGACGGCAACACCGTGACTGCGCTGTGGAACTATGCGCAGCACTTCTCGCTCAACGACAACTCGTTCGGCACGACGTTCGGCCCGTCGCATGTCAGAGCGATCAACCTCGTCAGTGGCAACAACCATGGCTTGTTCTCAGCCAACCGAGCAGCGCGATCGTCGGCGGGACCCAGATCGGCAACGTCGAGCCGACCTACGATGACTGTCCAGAGGACCCGGTCAACATCCACTTCACCGGCAGGAACATCGGCGATCTGCTGAACGAGCACCACGTGACCTGGGGATGGTTCAGCGGTGGCTTCAGGCCCACGTCTCGCCTGCCTGACGGGACCCCGGCCTGCGGTCTTGAGCACACGAGCAAGTTCGGCGTCACCGACACCGACTACGACAGCGGCAACTCCGCGTTCCAGTACTACAAGTCGACGTCGAACCAACTGCCCGCCGACGTCGGTGGCGGCGATCGGCCACCAGGACCAGGCAAACCAAGAGTACGACCTCGACGACTTCTGGGCCGCCGCGAAGGACGGCAATCTGCCCGCCGTCTCATTCCTCAAGGCGGGCGGCTACCAGCAGGGTGGCGGCGGCGACTCCGACCCCCTCGACGAGCAGGAGTTCATCGTCGGCCTCGTGAACACGCTCGAGCGGCTTCCGACCTGGCGCAGGACCGCCGTCGTGATCATGTACGACGACTCCGACGGCGCCTACGACCACGTGATGCCGCCGATCGTCAACGACTCGCAGACGGTCGACGACGCGCTCACCGGTCCGGGGCTGTGCGGCACAAAGGTGCCGATCCTCGCCGGCTACCAGGGCAGATGCGGATACGGGCCGCGCCTGCCGCTCCTCATCATCTCCCCCCTGGGCCAGGGTCAACCATGTCGACAATACGCTCACCGACCAGACTTCGGTGATCCACTTTGTCGAGGACAACTGGCTCGGCGGCGAGCGGATCGGGGACGGCTCCTACGACGCCCTGTCCGGACCGCTCACCGGCATGTTCGACTTTGCGAACCGCACGCGGGCGCCCAAGCTATTCCTCAATCCCAACACCGGCGAACCGGCTGCGCCACACCCACGCTGAGGCAAGACGCAATCGACGCTGCGCGCTTAGCGCCGCGAGCCGGGGCGCTTTAGCCGAGGTGCGCAACTGGCCGCCGTGGCATGACGATGCTCCGACACAGCTGTAGCTCGGCCAGCACCGACCGGGGAAGCCAGCTCGTCGGGCATCTCCAGCCGGTCGCCTCTAACTCGCGCACCCAGGTGCGGTGGACGCGGTGCAGGACGATCGTCACGTAGTTTCCATAGCTCCCACAGGGCATGGCACGATCGAAGTCGGCCCGCGCGTAGGTCCGGTCCGGTGAGACGATCGTGAGGCGCAGGCAATGCAATCGAATCCCGAACCGCGTGGCCACGGCATCGGGATCGCCCAACCGGGTCCCCGGTGATCGGGCCACAGCCCTCGAGGGCCGGGTACCAGGCGAAGCCACGGTGATCGTCGCGGCCGCTGCAGCTGCAGCCAACCCGATCAGCGCGAGCCCGACTCGGACCCGTCCGCTCCGAAGCAGGTCTTTGAGCGGCCGGCGGCCTGATCGCGCGGTCACTTCGATCGTGACCTGGTCCTGCCCAGGCTCGGATCCGCGGTAGTCCGTCTCCTCCTTCGCCATCAGCTCGCAGTATCCGCCGAGGGCCCTGCACCATCAAGCCGAGGATCGCTGCTCGCTGGGCGACGACCGCGCGAGGTGAGCCGATCGAGCTCGAGGCTATCTCTCGCTCAGGGCAATCGTCAGCGAGCGGGACCTGATGTTGATCGTGGCCGAGGAAGCTCCACGATCACGCCGGCGCGGGGTTGAAGATGCAAAATGGTGCCGGCGTCCATGCTGGTCGCCCGCATCGAACGGCCGGAGGTAGACGGACGGGCGGAACCGGACGAACGCGGGCGGCGTCGCGACCGTCTGAGTGCCCGCACCGAAGATGTTGTAGACCGGGCCGAGCGCCGCAGCAGACGCGTTGAGTGCCTGGGGGTTCGTCGCGCGATGTCCCCACCGGCCGGTGTTGAGACGGTGCAGCAGGTCCTGCACCGCCGCGATGGTCTCCGCCGGGGTGAACGCACAGTGACCGGCCCGGGCAACGAAGATCTGTCGCAACAGGGCCGAATCGCCGGCGGCGCTGACGACCCGGCGGTAGGCCTGCTCGTTCTCGGGGACGACGAGCCCGTCGCCGGTCGTGTGCATCGTGAGCACCGGGATCGAGAGCCGGCCGTTGAAAACGATGTACCGCTCCAGGTAGCGGACCGCTGCCGGGTCAGCGCTGATCCGCGCGGTGCGGTTCAGCGTCCTCAGATCCGCATGGAGGTTGAGCCCGGCTGCCCGGTATAGGGCACGGACCTCGGCCGCGTCGGCCGAGCGAGCCAGCTGGCGTACGTAGTCCACGCCGGTGTTCCACGATGGGTTGCCGCCGGCGCGAGCTTCGAGCTCAGCTCGCAATGCAAACGCGAACGGGTAGTCAACCTGGGTGCCCCACTCGAACTGGTTCGCTTCCTGTGCGACGTAGTCGGTCGGTGCCGGTTCGGGGGAGAGCGGGGTGAACCATCCGGGAGTGTCCGCGAGAGCCGCGGTCAGCGCGAGCCGCGCCCGACCCTGCGCAGTCTGCTGCGCCACGGTGGCCGCCGACTCGGCGATCGTCAGATTGCCGGTCGGGTTGGTGATGTCGACGATCGCCACCGACGGCGCGAGCAGGGTCTTGAAGGCGAACGCGGAATCAAGGGCGGTGTTCCAGGTGGCGACGCCGCCGGACAACACGCCGCACATCGGCAGGGCGGCGTCAAAGCGGTTCGGGTAGCGCTGGATCAGGCCGGCGGTGATGATGCCGCCCAGCGAATGACCCCACGCGATCGTGCGCGACGGACGCCCCACCATTTGCTTGAACAGATCTAGGGTTGCGATCTGGTCCGGGAGGGCCTGCTGGATAGCCCAACCTGTCGTCGCATAGGACGAGCCCGCCAACGCGTAGCCATGGCTGAGCAGCCATGTGCCGGTGACCGGATCTCCGACATCCTGGGCCGGATTGGCCGAACCGGGGACCACGTAGCCATGGCTGTACAGGAACAGCGTGCCGTTCCAGGCCGCCGGGACTTCGATCTTGTACGTCGCGCCGTCCGGCAGCGTTCCCGTCAGCGTCCGCGGGCTCGAGCCCGTGGGCGCGGCGCTCGCCAGCACCGAACCGAGGCCGGCCAGCCCGAGGGCCGCGGCCACCAGCACGCTAACGAACAGCAGTCGGGGACTTCTCCGGCTCCAGGACATGATCACGCTCCAGCGGGACGTAGGTTGCGGCACGAGTGCGCGGGCACTCTAACGCGCAACGGCACCGCGGCGCGTCATTAGACCTGCCGCCCTCGCTCGCCCTCCGGGCGCTGAGCACGCGCTCGCCGCCGCATGGCCGTGCTCCCAGCGCCGTACGCATGCAGACGTCTCGACGCGTACTGGGGTTGGGCGGCGATCGAACTCGGGGTGGTACATCAGCGACAGCGACATGAGGGTGACGATGGCCACCGAACCCGTTCCAGAGGGGGACAGATTGTCGAGGCATCGGGATGAGAGCACCGGAGCGGCTTGCATGAGCTGTCCGAGGTGTGAACTGGTCATCCCGCTGCGCACCTCGTTTTTGACTTTGAGCCGCTGCCCTCGTTGTTTAGCCAAGGCTCGCATCTCCGTGCCGATGTTGATCCTGGAGCCAGCGCGCAGCAACGAGCGAGACGAAATCGCCCTCGGTGGATTGGTGATCCGGGCTCAGCGCGAACCGGAGGTGTGGGTCCTCGCCCTGTGCGGTCGACTCGATCTCGCTTCCGCCTCGGCGCTTCACCAGCAGCTCGATGCTGCGCAGGCCGTCCGCGTGGGCCGCGTGGTGGTCGACCTGACCGGGCTCGAGTTCTTGGACAGCGCCGGCCTCCAGGTGCTGCTCTACGCTCAGCGGCGGCTGCGGACCAACGGACAGGCGCTGTTCCTGCGTCGCGGATCCCAGGCCATCCAGCGCGTGTTCGAGTTGACCCACACGGACGGCGTGTTCCCGTTCGAATAGACGCCGGCGCCGCTCAATGGGGCGCGCTGAGATGTGCGACCAGGGAGCGGAAGACCTCGAAGGCCGGCTTCGGAGTGTAGTCGTCGCGAAGCAAGCCATACTGGCTCTGGAAGCTCGCGGCGGACGAGTCGGCATCGCGCAGATCGAACCATCGGTAATCGGTGATGTTGTACCTCCCACGTTCGGCGTCGATCATCGCGACCGCCGCCTTCATGGCCGTCACCTGCATCGCGTCCGTGCGCCCGGGACCGGTCGGAAACCCATTCTCGGAAACATGCAGGGCGACACTGTCCGGTAAGCCGGCGAGGGGCATGTACTCGCGGCGCAGCCGGGCGAAGGCGGCGCTCAGCGCGGCGGCGGTGGTGGTCGACAGGTTGCCCGCTTTGAGCGCCGGTCCCCAGGTTCCGGGATAGGCGTCCACGCCCACCCAGTCGACGGCGTGCGCGAACGCCCGCCCGCCGTGTCGACCCAGGTAGCTCCAGAACTCGCTCTGCGCGGGGTCATCCGCGTTGGCCCAGTTGAAGCCCACTTTCAGCTTACCCAGCCCGTATGCCCGGGCCGCCGCCTGTGCGGCGATCACGCCGTCGACCAACGCGTCCTGCGCTCCGGCGTAATAGCCGTCGGACGCGTTCGGCGCCCCCGTGGCGTTTGCCTCGTTGGTCACCTGCAGCGAGACAAAGCCACGAGTGGCCGCGAAAGCGCCCACCGTGTCGCGCACGAACCCGACAAATCCGGTCACGTCGGCGGCGGAATCACCGCCTTGCGGACGATAGGTCAGTACGAGCTCGATCTGAAATCCCGCCGCTGCGTACTGCTCGACCTGCTGGCCGACCTGCTGCTCAGCGGTCCAGCCGCCGGGGCCTGAGTACTCGGCGTACAGGTGCAGCACGAACGGACGTCCGGCGGGACGGAGTTGCTCGAGTGCCGCCAGCCGCTTGACCGGATCCTCGGGCTTGAGCGTCCCGGCCGGACCGACGGCGCCCGCCGCACCGCCGGGATAGATGCCGAACACGAGCGGCGGGACCGACGATGCTGCACGTCCCCCTGCGCCCTTCAACGCCGGCTGCCGACGACGCCCGGCCCGATTGCGTCGACGGTGATGGGTGTGCGCGTACAGCCGGCGATGAGCGACATTGTCGCTCCTCGAAGCGTGCCGGGCAGACGCACCAGCGGGCAACACGTAAGCGCCGGCGACGCATGCGACGACGACGGCTGCGCCCGCGGCCACCAGCGCGAATCTGGACCGGCCGAGCTCTTGCACCCAGCCGAGCACGGTCACGTCTGCCGGGCGCCCGACGAAAGCTCTCCGGCGTCTGAACATCGCCCGGCCCGGACGCTCCGGATTGAGCCACCGGACCCGATCTGCGGGTTCTTCCATGACGCGCCCGGCATCCTCGCAGCGGGTTCTGCTCGCGCACGCGAAGCGCAGAAAAGGCCCAGTCTTTGGCCCCAAAGCGGGGCGTAACCGGTCTCAGCCGGGCCCAGGTGCGGTCGATGACGGCGGCAGGCAGGTGGCGGCAGGGCTAAAGCCCAGCCACGGAACGGCCGACAACAAAAGTAGCCGCGAAGTTGACCCCAGAGCCCGCCGCTCTGGTCGGTCCCGCGGAGTCAAGGATGGCGCGGAAGGCACGGTGCTCGTCTCCCCGGCGAGCGAACAGGCACGTCCGGCCCCGCGGTCCTCACAAAAACTCAGACGCACTCGCCCACTGGCGCGAGTCCCTGCCTGCACCCATGAGCAACGAAACCCTCCTTCATCCAGATCCCACGCTCGCGCTCGAGGCAGACCCCCGAGTCGAGTCCGACGCGATGCTCGCGGACTCCACGGGCGCTGAGCTGCGCCGGGACGCGCAGGCTACGATCGCTGCCCCGCGGCCACTTGACCTCGCCGGACTTGACCAGCGCCGGCCGGTACGCGGCCGGCGACTCCGCGATCACGCCGAGGACCGCTTTACCGGCCTCGTCCCCGCCCTGTCGGTAGCTAATCGCGTCGCGCTGATGCTGATCGGTGGCTTGTGGCTGGCATCGGCTGTCTTCTTCTGGTTGTGGTGGCTCCAGCCGGAGCACCGGACCACGGTGGCCGGTCTGGCGCTCAACAGCGCGGTGCTCGGTTTCGACGTGATCGTTCTGCCGTTGTGGTTCTTCTTCTTCGCTCTGCGGATGCGACGGGCCGATCCCGCCGTCGAAGTACCGCCGCTGCGGACGGCGCTGATCGTCACCAAGGCGCCATCGGAGCCGTGGGAGCTCGTCCGCACGACGCTTGAAGCGATGCTCGCCCAGGATTTCCCATACCCCTACGACGTCTGGCTGGCCGACGAGAAGCTGACCGATGAGGCCATCGACTGGTGCGCTCTGCACGGTGTTCGCATGTCGACTCGCGAGGGCGTGGCCGCGTACCACAAGCCGAGTTGGCCGCGACGGACCAAGTGCAAGGAGGGAAACCTCGCCTTCTTCTACGACCATTGGGGGTATCGCGAGTACGACGTCGTCGCGCAGCTGGACGCCGACCACGTTCCCGCGCGGGACTACCTCCGTCGGATGATCGCGCCGTTCGCCAATCCGCGGGTTGGCTATGTGGCCGCGCCGAGCATCTGCGACCGCAATGCGAGCGACTCGTGGTCTGCCCGCGGACGGCTGTACTCGGAGGCGGTCCTGCACGGGGCCACCCAGGCGGGATGCAATGGGGGTTACGCCCCGAGCTGCATCGGCTCGCACTACGCGGTGCGCACCGAAGCGCTGCGGGAGGTGGGAGGGCTTGGGCCGGAGCTGGCCGAGGATTTCTCGACCACGCTGATCCTGAGCTCGCATGGGTGGCAGGGTGTGTTCGCGATCGACGCCGAGGCCCACGGTAACGGCCCCGACACGGTCGCGGACTGCGTCACGCAGGACTTCCAATGGGCGCGGAGCATGATGCGCGTTCTGCTGACGGTCAGCCCGAGATGCTGGAAGGGTCTCGGCCTCCGGCGGAAGTTCAAGCTCGGCGGTTGCCAACTCTGGTACCCGCTGCACACGCTCATGATGCTGGTCATGCTGGCCCTCCCGGTGTGGGCTGTGCTTGGACACGCTCCGCTGGCGCGGGTCGACGTCGGGGACTTCTATCTGCACTTCGCGCCCGTCGCGGTCGTCATGCTGGCGGCAGCGCTCTGGCTGCGCCGCTGCGGGCTGCTGCGGCCCGCAGATGCGCCGGTGATCAGCTGGGAGGGGATCCTGTTCCAGTTCGTGCGTTGGCCGTGGGCGTTGCTCGGATGCGCGCACGCGGTGTGGGGATGTGTGACCGGCCGCGAGGACGGATTCAAGGTCACGCCAAAGGGAAAGGGCGGCGAGCGCCCGCTTCCCCTCCGGGTGCTGGTGCCGTACCTGCTCCTGTCGGCTGGATCGCTCCTCCCGGCGCTGTTGGTCAACGACGCCGGCGCGGCGTGTGGCTACTACTTCTGGGCGCTCATCAACGGCGCTGTCTACCTGCTCGTGACGATTGCCGTGGTTGCGCTGCACATCGCCGAGAACCGGGCGTTCACCCCCCGCCGCTCGCGGCTGCGCTTCGCCGGCCGCACGCTGCCGGCGATCGCCGTGTTGGCGGCCGCGCTCGGGCTTGCGGTCGTTCTTCACGGCCGACAGGCGTTCGATGGCGTGACCGCGTCAGTGCCGGCCCGCCCGGTGGCGGAGACGAATGTCCCGGCGTGGCCTGCCGCGAGCTCGCGAAGCGCGACCGTGGACGTGGGCGTCACAACCCTTCCGCTCGCCACCCAGGCGGTGCGACCCTGGACGGCGCGCGACCTCCAGACCGTCAACGCGTTCGAGCGCGACGCTCACAAGCACGTGAGCATCGTGATGTGGTATGCCGACTGGCAGGAAGGCGCCCCCTCGCTCGCGCAGCTACGTGCCGTCGCGCAGCGCGGCAGCACTCCGGAGATCACCTGGGAGCCTTGGGACTCGACCAAGGGGCTCTACTCACATCAGCCTCGCTACCAGCTCCGCAACATCATCGACGGCAAGTTCGACTCCTACATCCGCACCTGGGCACATACGCTCGCGAAGTGGGGCAAGCCCGTGCGCCTGCGGTTCGCCCAGGAGATGAACGGCAACTGGTACCCCTGGGCGGAGAGCGCAAACGGCAACCGTCGCGGAGAATTCGTCCGCGCCTGGCGCCACGTGCATGACATCTTCGCCGCCTCGAAGGCGACCAACGTCCAGTGGGTCTGGAGCCCGGTATCGGGTGCGCCCCGGGAATACTTCCCCGGCTTCCGCTACGTGAACATCGTGGGCTTGACCTGCCTCAACGGCGGCACGGCGGCGTTCAAGGAGGGGTGGCGGAGCTTCGCGTCCATCTGCGCTAACTCGATCCACCAGCTGCACGCCCTGGCTCCGAGACTGCCGATCGAGCTCTCCGAGGTCGCGAGTGCCGAAGCCGGTGGCAGCAAAGCCGCCTGGATCAAGGGAATGTTCGCGTTCCTCGGCCGCCACCCGGAGGTGAAGTCCCTCGTGTGGTTCAACATCCGCAAGCAGGCGAACTGGCCGATTGAGAGCTCACGCGCTGCCGAAAGGGCGTTTGCGGAGGCGGTGCAGGCACCCCGCTACAAGTGAGCTTGAGCCACGGGCGGGCCACAAATCTGGGACCCGCGATGATCGTGGCGCCCCTGAGGACCGAGGCTCGACGCGGGGCGGATTGAGACCGGGCCGCTCGGGGGGCGGCCCGGTCTCGGGGGGGACCGTTTAGTGGTGGCGGTGCTGTTCGGGGGTAGCGAGCAGCCCGTCCGTGTTGCCGTTGGCGTCGGCGTAGAAACCGACGAGCTGGCCTTCGTCGTTGACGCCATTGACCGTGGTGGTCCCGATTCCGTTCGGGTCATCGACGGTCTGGAAGCCCCGCCACGGGGTCCAGGTGAACCCGTGCATGGTGGCGTTGCTGTCGGTGCCATCCTGATAGACGCCCACGACCTCGTCCTCGTCGTTGACGCCAAGTGCCTGGGTCATCGTCGCCCCGGGGACATCCAGGGTGCTCACGACGCCGTCGCGCTCCAGCAGGTAGCCGTCGACGTTGCCCATCGCATCCGTCTCGAACCCGGCGACGTCGCCGCGGTTGTTGATCGCCGCAGCGGTCACGCTGGCCGCGCCGGGGATGGTGATCTCGTTGAACCGGTTGTGTCGGATGTTGTACGTGTAGCCGTGGGCGTTACCGGCCGAATCGTTGTAGAACCCGACTGCGACGTTCCTGTCATTGACGCCGAGCAGCTGGTTCATCGGCGGGGTCGAGTTATCGGTGGTGGGGAAGTTGACGGTGTAGAAACGACCGTCGATCGAGTAGAACCCGAAATTGGCATTCATCGCTGGGTTCGCCTGGTTCGAGTCAGACCAGAACCCTACGGTCACTCCCCGGTCGTTCAAGCCGGTGACCTGGGTCTGCACCGAACCGGGGACGTTCTCGCTCAGATAGCGCCGCTGGTGGTAACGCGGGAACAGCAGGTATCCCTTGTTCGGATGGTCCTGCGCACCGGACCCGAAGTACCCGGCGATCACGCCGGACCGGTTGATCCCCAACAACTGGTTGAACGTCACATCATTGTTGTTATCGAGCGTCCGAAACTCGTAACGGGTGGCGTGTCCCTGAGGTGACGCGAAGGCTGGACCGGCCGCTGCGCCGGCGGCCATCGCCGACACCGTGGTAGCCAAGCCGATGCGGACCAGGTTGATAGCGCGGCGCCTGCGGGTGGACTTTGGCGCGGCCGGGATCGGGCGATCGCGCTCACTGGCATCGGTGAGATGCATGAGTACTCCTTATTTGGAAGGTGACAGAGATTGCACGTCGGGGGCGGCGGCAGAGTTGGCTGGGTCGCCTTCTCCCGGCCCCATGAGTTGCCCAACACCCGAGTAAGACGCAGCGGCGGACGCGCGTATTCCATGAGATCGGAAATTCTCTTGGCCGGTTGACAGTGGCGGGACCCGACGCTCGCGGACCGGGTCGCCGCCGGCGCACGCGGTTCGGCGCACGCGGGCGCACGCGGGTCGGCGCACGCGGGCTAAAAACGCGCACGCGATGGAATACCCTCGCCGCCCTCGGCGTCTTAAAACCCCAGCTTCCTCAACACGCTTAAGCCGCACTGAAGCCGGCCGGGCCTCGGACGGCCCCGGCGACCGGCGCGCGGGGCGACTCAGAGGGAATGAATCGCCCCCCAAAGCCGTCTTTACGTATAGGACCTCGCCTATCATCAGGTCAAGCCATGCGCTTCAAGCCGTCACCAGAGGAACAGGAAGCACAATCCATCACGCGACTGGTGGACAGCTCACCGAGCGATGCCGATCGACCGGAGACCGGCGCATTGGCGCGGCGACCCGAGGTCACGCGGCAGGTCGCGGCCGAGCGCCGCGTCGCGCACGATCTGCGAACCGGTGGGCCGGCGGTTCCCCAACGGCTCGTCAGCAGCGTCGAGGAGAAGGTACGTCTGGCGTATGGGCCTCACGCCGACCGCGCTACCCGGCGACGCGCGCCGGGGTGGCGACCGGCGATCGGGCTCGCCGCGGCCGTGGCGGCCTGCGCCGTGGCGGTGCTGGTGGCCGTCGGGAGCGGCGGCGGCAGCCGCCCGAACATCCCCGCCGCAGCCAGGCTTGCCTTCGCGCCGTCGACTGGCGCCGCGCCGGTCGCCCGGAGCGCCAAGCTGCTCGACGTCTCCTACGCTGGGGTCACCTATCCGAACTATGCCGAGTTCACCGTGCCGCCCACCGGCAAGCGAATCGACCGCATCGGCGGCCGGGCCGCCCTTACCGTGTTCTACCGGCTGCCGGACGGTACGCGGCTGAGCTACACCGTGTTCTCAGGAAAACCCGTCCCGCTGCCGAGGAACGCTCGCGCGGTGGTCTTCGACGGCGTTCCGCTGCATGTGTTCTCGACCCCATCCGGGCTGGCGGTGGTCACGCTCGTCCGGTTCGGCCGCACATGTGTGCTCGCGGCGCGGGCCAAACCGAACGTGGTGCTGTCGCTCGCCGCCGCCCCGGTCCGCGCGCGCGTCGCCGCATAGGGTTCCCTCAGTTTCAGCTTTCGCGCTCCAGGCGAGCGGCGATCTGCCCGCGCCCCCGGTGAAGGCGGCTCATGATCGTGCCCTCCCTGGTGCCCAGCGCCCGGGCGGCCTGGCGGTATGACAGCCCCAGGACGTCCACCGCGACCAGCGCCTCGCGCAGCGGCTGCGTCAGTTCCTGCAACGCCTCGTAGACGGCTGCCCCTTCGATCGATTGCGCGATCGGATCGTTCGGGGCCGGAATGGCCTCCACTTCCTCGCCTGCAGGGGCGGCCGCGACGTCCCGCTTGGCCCGCCTGGAGCTGATCCACGTGTTGCGAAGCACCCGGAGCAGATAGGTCAGGTCGTCGTCACGGCGCAGGAAACGGGGCCGGCGCAGCACCTTCTCATAGGTGTCCTGGACGAGGTCCTCGGCGTCCTGACGTGATCCGCAAAGACCGTACGCGGCGCGGTAGAGCCGCGCCAGGTGCGAACCAAGCGACTCGGGGTCCAATTGGCGCATGGCACCTTCCACGGCGCCGTCCAGTCTCACAAATTCGGCGCCGACACCGCTGGACGCGTAGCCGTTACCTCATGGCAGCTACGGTACGGACCGAGACAGCACGTGCCTGAGATGACCGGCGGCGATCGGCTGCCTCGATGTTCTCCAGCCATCTTCCCGACCCGGTCGCGACGCAGGTGCGCGGGGAGTCGGCAAGCTGTGCCGGCATCTCCATCTCCTGACGCAGGCGCTCCGGGAGGCCCCGTAGCAGTGAACCGCCCCCCGTCAGCGTGATGCCACGATCGATGATGTCGGAAGCGAGCTCGGGCGGGGTCTCGGCGAGGGTTTCCTTGACCGCGTTGATGATCTGCGCGAGCGGTTTCGCGAGCGCGGCTCTCAGCTCGCCGCTCGTCAGCACGACGGTCTTCGGTAGCTCCGAGACCGGCTCGTGGCCCGAGATCCGCGTCCGGAGCTCCGCGCCGAGCGGGAACGCGGAGCCGAGCGTGAGCTTGACCTGTTCGGCGGTCGGGAGATCGATCTGCAGCTCGTGTTGACGCTTGAGGTAGCTGACGATCGCTTCGTCGAGCTGATGACCGCCAACGCCGACGGATCGCGCCGCGACGATCCCACCGAGCGAGATCACGGCGACCTCGCTGATGGCGCCTCCGATGTCGAGGATCATCGAGGCGGCCGGCTCGGCGACCGGCAGCCCGGCTCCGATCGCCGCGGCGATCGGCTCGTCGATCAGGTAGGCCTGACGCGCTCCGGCCGACAGGCAGGCTTGCCCGATCGCGCGCGTGTGGACGCTGGTCACGCCGGGGGGGACGCACATCACAACGCGTGGGCGCGCCCAGCGATTGTGGTGCACCTGGTGGATGAGGTGCCTCAGCAGCCGCTCGGTGAGCTCGAAGTCCGCCACCACGCCGTCCCTCACCGGGCGGACGGCAGCGACCGAGTCGTCCCTGCGGCCGACGAGTTGCTCTGCCCGGACGCCTACCGCGCGGACGTCACGCGTGCGCGAGTCAACCGCCACGACGCTCGGCTCCCAGAGCACGATCCCGCAGCCGCGCACGTAGACGAGCGTGTTGGCCGAGCCGAGATCAACCGCCATGTCGCGACCGCTCAAGTTGGTCACGTATCCAAACACGCTCATCTCTGCACCCAGCGGTAGATGTCGTGAGCAGGAGCGCTCGCTCGCGTTCGTGCCATGCCGCTAGATTCGACACCCGCTCGAAAGAGCCTCGCGAGCTCGCAGATCCCGCCCTCTCGTGGGTTTGTGCGAAAAGTCACCGTCGGCCCGGCCGCTGCATGGGACCATCCGTCGTGGCGCGCCCAGTCGTCGGGGGCCGCCACGAGGTGGTCGGCAACATACTGGGGAGGGGCAAGGCGATGGCAAATCAGCAATGGCAACATTCCGAGTTCAGTGTCAACGGCGAGCAGCAGGCGGTCGCGTTCTTGAACCTGCCGTTGCGTCAAGGCGCCGGTGAAGCGAGCGTCACGCTCCGAAACAACGGCAGCGCGGGACTGATCTGGCTGGAGCCGGGCAGCCTGGGGGAGGGCACCGAGCAGACCTGGCAGTCGAGCGAGTTTCCGGCCCCGAACGGTGCGCAGGAGGCGGTCACCTTCTTGAACGAGCCCGCGCGGCAAGGGCGGGGGGAGGCCAGCGCGACCCTGCGCAACGACGGCTCGGCGGGACTGATCTGGCTCGAGCCGGGCAGCCTCGGGGAGAGCACAGCTCAGGCCTGGGAGTTGGACGAGTTTTCCGGTGCCGACGCGGAACAGCAGGCCGTCAACTTCCTGAACCTGGCGCCGCGGCAAGGGGCGGGTGAAGCGAGTGTCACCCCGCGTGGCAACGGAACGTTGGGGCTGATCTACCTGGAGCCGGGGAGCCTCGGTGAGGGCACGGAGCAGGACTGGCACTGCAAGGACTTCCCCGGGCCCAACGGCGCCCAGGATGTCCTCAACTTCCTGAACGCATCCCCACGCCAAGGCCGGGGAGAGGCGACCTGCTTCGTCCGCAACGACGGATCGGCTGCCGTCTTCTACCTCGAGCCCGGGACCGGCTGATCCCGCGTGCAGCGCAAAGCTCGGCCTCGGGTCCTGGCGCTGGACGACTAAAGACCAGCGAGCAGCGCCGTGAAGTCTTCCTGCATGTGATCGGCAAGTTGCTCGACGTCGGGCAGCAGGGTGGGATCGGCCGTGAGCCCGAAGTTCAGTGTGTCTCCCAGCGACACGACGGCGATGCGCAGCGCGTGGTGCTCTCGAATTTCGGCGAGGGAGTAGAGCGATCGCACCGGGGCGCCCAGCACATGGACGGGCCGCCGCGGGCCAGGAACGTTGGATACGTTCAACGCGAATGAGCGAGGATTTGCGAGCACCCGCTCAGCGAAGCTGCGGAGCTGTGGAGCGTGCCCGAGTCGCCGCATCAGCGCGTCGAGCTGCTGGGCGTCGTGACCGTCCTTCCGGACGCGGGTGGCTCGGCGAACGGCGCGCAGGCGACCCAGGGGATCAGCCGGCCCGAGCGGCAGGTCCAGGCAGAAGAACGAATCGCGGTTGCCTGGCTCGGCGCCTTCGTCACCCGGCGCGACGGGGTTGTGCAGGCTCACCGGTACCTTCACGCGAACCGAACCGAGCTGGCCGTGATTGGACTCGAGCCAACGCCGAAGCCCGCCGGCGACGACCGTCAAGACCGCGTCGTTGACGGTGGCGCCGTCGGCGGCCCGCGCGATGGAGCGGATTCCTTCGAGTTCGACGGTGGTGAAGGCCACCGCCCGCTGCGCATCTATGTGACCGGTGAAGGGCGATCGCCGCCATGGATGAGGCGCCTCCCGCGCGGCGGCGCGCAGACCACCGAGCCGATGCGGCTCGACCGGGCCCGATCGCCGCTTCGTGGAGCTTGACGCGCGGGCTCTGGCGGTTCGCAGCTCCGCGCTGCCCCCCTCGTCCCACAGCGCTGCGCGAGCCATGCGCATCGCCGTAGAGCCATCGAACAGCGCGTGATGAAAACGCCAGATCAAGGCGCTGCCGCCTCCGGTCAGCCGCGGAATGACATCGATTCGCCACAGGGGTCCGGAGCGGTCCAGGCGCCGCTCGAAGATGCGGGCAACCGTGGCTCTCAGCCCCGCCAGATCGAGCGGTTCGGAGTCGTCATCGAGAACCACGTGCGCATCGAGGTTCAGATTCGGGTCGATTGCCCAACAACGCTCGCCCTCGATCTCGCACAGGCGCGTGCGGAGCGGGGGGGCCTGGTCCAGCCGGTGGGCAATCGATGCCCGGAGGAGATCAGCGTCGATCGGGTCCCCGAGCACGATCACCTTGCACGTGTGGCCGGCGACGGTCTCGGTCTCCAACGCGAGGATGCTCAGATCCTCGGCTGAGAGACGCCTCACTACGGGCCGGGCCGGCACAGCGGCCGCACCCCGGTTCGTGCCTGACATATCGATGCTGACACTATCGCCCACACCAACCGAGTCACGCGGAAACGAGCGCCGGGATCCCGGTAGGTCTGAGGTCGGCGTGTCACAGCCGCGCTGGCTACCTCGTCATGGTCTATGCAAGTGATGACCAAGGAGGCGATATGAAGATCTTCGTTGCGGGTGCGACAGGAGCGATGGGTCGGCAGCTGGTGCCGCGGCTGGTAGCCGCGGGCCACGTGGTGGTCGGCATGACCCGGAGCAAGTCCAAGCTGGCTTCAGTGGCGGAGCTCGGCGCGACGCCGGTTCTCGCCGACGCGCTGGGTCCCGAGCAGGTCGCCCGCGCGGTCGGCCAGGCGAGTCCCGATGTGATCGTCCATCAGCTGACCGCGATCGCGGCGTTCGACCCGCGCCACTTCGACCGTGATTTCGCGCTGACCAACCGGCTGAGGACCGAGGGCACGGATCATCTGCTATCGGCGGGGCGCGCCGTCGGGGTGCGACGGTTCGTCGCGCAGAGCTACACGAGCTGGCCGTACGCGCGCACCGGAGAGCGGGTTAAGAGCGAGCAGGATCCGCTCGATCCCGCTCCCGCGCGGGAGATGCGCGAGTCGCTGGCGGCGATCCGTCACCTGGAAGCCGCAGTGGTGGGGGCCGAGTGGACCGAGGGGATCGTGCTTCGCTACGGCGCGTTCTACGGTCCCGGCACGTCGATGTCTCCGGGCGGTGAGCAGTTCGAGATGGTCCGCAAGCGCAGGTTCCCGCTGGTCGGCGACGCCGCCGGGGTGTGGTCGTTTGTCCACATCGGCGACGCCGCTGAGGCGACCGTCGCGGCGGCGGAGCACGGGGCGCGCGGGATATACAACGTCGTCGACGACGATCCGGCTCCGGTCGCCGACTGGCTGCCGGCGCTGGCGGCGCGGCTCGGGGCACCGAAGCCGTGGCGGGTGCCGCGATTCGTCGGCCGGCTGCTGGTGGGCGAGGCCGGCGCGGCGATGATGACCGAGATCCGAGGTGCGTCGAACGCCAAGGCCAAGCGCGAGCTCGGCTGGCAGCCCCGGCACCCGAGCTGGCGGCAGGGGTTCGCGGCGTGAGCGAGGAGCTGTTCGATCAACTGCGACCGGCGTCGTTCGAGATCGCCTACCGGATGCTCGGCAGCGTCGCCGAGGCCGAGGATGTCGTCCAAGAGGCGCTGGTAAGAGTCCACGCTGCGCTTGCCGGCGGCGCGCGGATCGAGTCGCCGCGCGCGTTCGTGGCGACCGTCACCACACGGCTGGCGATCGACGAGTTGCGCTCGGCGCGGTCGCGCCGCGAACGATATGTCGGCGAATGGCTCCCGGAGCCGATCTTGACCGACAGCTCCGACGACCCGGCGCGACAGGCTGAGATCGCGGACTCGCTGTCGATGGCGCTGCTCGTGCTGCTCGAGAGTCTCTCGCCCGAGCAGCGAGCAGTGCTGATGCTACGCGATGTGTTCGAGTACCCCTACGGCGAGATCGCCGCGATCATCGGCAAGAGCGAAGACAACGTCCGCCAGCTCGCGACCCGCGCCAGGCGCCATGTCGACGCCCGGCGGCCGCGGTTCGAGACCTCGCGCGAACAGCGCGAGGAGCTCGCCCGGCGGTTCTTCGCCGCCGCCCGGGACGGCGACTTAGCCGGGCTCGAAGCACTGCTCGCGCACGACGTGGTGCTGACCGGTGACGGCGGGGGGAAGGTCCCCGCGCTGGCGCGCTCGCTCAGCGGCCGCAGCCGCGTCGCCCGGACGCTTCTCAATTGGGTCAAGCTGGGCGCTCGGATTCCGGGAGCATCGATCCGACCGGTCGAAGTCAACGGCGCGCCCGGGGCCCTGCTGCTCACCGGCGACGATCGTCTGGTCGCCGTTTGGGCGCTGGAGATCGCGGGAGCTCAGATCGAGCGCGTGAGCTCGATCGTCAATCCCGAGAAGCTCGCCCATCTCGGGCCGGTCGCCGACCTCGGGACGCTGCTGCGCGGCGAGCGAGCCTCACAGTGAGCGCAGGAAGTCTGACGCGGCAGAGATCCTCGACGCCTGGGCGCCGCCGAGCTCGGTCGCGCCCCGGGGCTCGGTAAGGAAACGGGCGCACAGCGATGAATCTCGGTGTGGGTGGCGGTCCTAACCGCATAACCCAACCCCGAGGAGAGCACCATGCACCCCGATCTTCGCAACGCCATCGCACAGGCCCGGATCAGCGACTTCAAGCGGTCCGCCGGCGCGGGCCGGATCGCCGCGGACGCCGTCCCGCGGCGCAGGCCGCGGTTCGCTCGTCTGAGGGTGGCGCAAGGAATCACGGCGATGCGACAGATGTCACATCCCGCCGGGGTGTCTGACGCGTAGAACAGAGTGGTGCCGCAAGGCGCCAGGTGAAGGATCATGCTCGCTCCCGACC
Source organism: uncultured Solirubrobacterales bacterium (assembly GCA_963767695.1). GTDB lineage: Bacteria > Actinomycetota > Thermoleophilia > Solirubrobacterales > Solirubrobacteraceae > Palsa-465. The sequence goes on along the minus strand of CAVYFE010000019.1, from coordinate 4,288 downwards.
AGACAGCCGCGCAGTTGGCGTTCACCCCGATGGACGCGCGCTCGCTGCTCCGGCGGGTAGGACTGCTGGCGCTGCTCGCGGCAGCGGCGGTGCTGATGGTGCTGCTGGCCGGTGGGCGGGTCCACGCGGTTGCCGATGCGCTCCGGCGTGGGCTTGCGGTGAACGGCGGTTGGGCGGCCGCCGCCATCGCGTTCGAATGCGTGTCGCTGGCCGGCTACGTGGCGCTCCTGTCGCTGGTCGCCGGGCGCGCCACAGCGCGGATCGGCGTCCGGGAGAGCGCGCAGATCACGTTCGCGGGAGCGGCGGCGACCCGCCTGCTGCCGACCGCGGGCGCCGGCGGCGCAGGGCTGGCGCTGTGGACGCTGCGGCGGGCGGGCCTCGGTGCGCGCGTCGCGGCACGGACGCTGCTGGCCTTCCTCGTGGTGCTCTACGCCGTGTTTCTCGTCGCGATGGTGATCTCGGGAGGCGCGCTTGCGCTGGGTCTGGCGGGCGGCCGCGGGCCGGTTGCGCTGAGCGCGATTCCGGCGATCGGTGCGATGCTCGGCGTCGCGCTGGCGCTCTTTCTTGCCCGCGGTGGGCGCGAAGAGCCCGATACCGGCGTGGGCTGCGACACGGACGCCGACGATCGCTCATCGCGCCTCAGGCGCGGCGGACGGCTGCTCGGCGAAGCGGTTCGCGAGGCCTGTCGGCTGGTTCGAATGGGCGATCCCCGGCTCGCCGGGGCGGTCGCGTACTGGGCGTTCGACGCCGCTGTCCTGTGGGCGATGCTGCGGGCCTTCGGCACACCGCCGGTGCTGCCCGTCATCGTGCTGGCATACCTGGTGGGCCAAGTCGCCAACACGCTCCCGATCCCCGGCTCCGTCAGCGGGGGCATCGCCGGTGTGCTGATCGCGCTCGGGGTCCCCGCCGGGCTTGCCCTACCGGCGGTCCTCGCCTATCGGACGGTGTCGGTTTGGCTGCCCACCCCGGTGGCCGTCGCCGCCTTGCCGGGACTGCGCTCGACGATCGAACGGTGGGGACGCGAACCAGCCACCACCAACGGCTCTGGCTGACCGCTCGTTCAGGGGTGGGGGCTCGGGTGCTTTGGCTCGTACAGCCCCAGCTGTCCCCCGCCGGGAAGCTTCAGCGCCGTCGTCGTGCCCCAACGCTGCTCGGTGATCTGCTCGGTGAACTCGATGCCTTTGGCCGTCAGCTGTTCGACGGTCGCGTGCAGGTCGTCGCACATCAGGTACAGCTTGTGGTGAGGTCGCGCATCGGTGGGGTGGGCGGCGAGCTCGGCGGGCGGGAGCGCGAAGATGCGCCAGCCGCCTCCGGCGTCGACTGAGGGCAGCTCGAGCGTCTCGCCGAAGAACGACCGGGCGGCCTCGACATCCTCGGTGAAGACGATCGCGTGAACCCCGGTGATCACGGCCCGGCAAGCTTACGCGCGTTCGGAGTTCTCAACGCGGCTGGCGGGGGCCGTTCGACTCGGACCGGTTTCGGAGGGCCTACTCAATAGCCACGTCCGACACTGGGCACACCCCCTGTTCAGTAGCCCAAATTGCCCCGCCACCGGTCCGATTCGGGCTCCTGAACAGGATATTCGTGCAGCAGCGCCCAGATCGTCCGCCCGCAATCACGACTTGGGCTACTGAACACGTCAGATGTGGCCGCTGCGTCACCGAAGTGCGTCACCCTTCGCATCACGCCCAACCTCCCGGCGAAGCCGCGACCTGACCCACACGTTCAGTCAGGGTTTGGCCGCGTTCGCAAGGATCGCCTCGATGAGGTCACGATGTGCGCGTCGGTGACGACGCGGGATCGAATGGACCGCTGACTCCACCCGCGCCGTCAGCTCGGCACAATCCGCAGGCATGCCCGACGCCGCCGAGCCGCAAGCTGTCCTGACCCCGCTCACCGAGGCGGCGATCTTTCTCGTGCTGACCGTCGATCCAGGATCCGAGGACGGTCTCAGGGACCTGCTCGCGGACGTCAGCGGGCTCAGGCGATCGGTTGGTTTTCGCCTTCCCGAGGGAGCGCTCAGCTGTGTCGTGGGGATCGGATCCACGCTGTGGGATCGCCTCTTCGGTCCGCCGCGCCCGGCCGGCCTGCATCCGTTCCGGGAGCTCACCGGCGCGCGCCACACCGCGGTCGCGACTCCTGGGGATCTGCTGTTTCACATCCGCGCCCATCGCCTGGACCTGTGCTTCGAGCTCGCCCAGCGGCTGATGAACAGGCTCGTCCCCTACGCACGGGTGATCGACGAGGTGCACGGATTCAGGTCCTTTGACGAGCGCGACCTGCTCGGGTTCGTCGACGGCACCGAGAACCCGGAGGGCGCCGCGGCCACGATCGCGGTCCTCATCGGTGACGAGGACTCCGAGTTCGCCGGGGGCAGCTATGTCGTCATACAGAAGTACCGCCACGACCTCGACGCTTGGGATGCGCTGCCCGTCGAAGAGCAGGAGCAAGCGATCGGGCGCACCAAACTCAACGACATCGAGCTGCCCGACGACCTCAAACCCGCCAACTCGCACGTGGCGCTGAACACGATCGTCGACGACGACGGCACCGAGCGCCAGATCGTGCGCTACAACATGCCGTTCGGCCGCGTGGGAGCGCGCGAGTTCGGTACCTACTTCATCGGCTACGCGCGGAGCACCGATGTGATCGAGCGGATGCTGACGAACATGTTCATCGGCAACCCGGCTGGCAACTACGACCGCATCCTCGACTTCTCAACCGCGCTCACCGGCAGTCTGTTCTTCGTCCCGAGTGGCGACTTTCTGGACGACCCACCGCCGGCTGCGCACGGGCAAGCGGCCGTGACCGCGCCTGCATCGGGCGGTGACTCGCTGGGGATCGGGAGCCTGAAAGGAACGTCGCGCTGAATCCTTTCGTTACTCCTCTACTTCGTCGATCACCTCGTATACGCCGGACACGTATTCGTGTTCCACGAAGGCCGACATCTGGTCCTGGCGATTGAGCTCCTGCGCGTCCGCGTCGGCGCGCCAGTGCCGGTAATCCTCCTCGGTCATGTCGAACAAGCCGAATGAGATCAGCTCGTCCTCGTCGCGAATGTTGCGCGCGTGATAGGCGCGCTGTAGGCCCGGCGGCATGGCACTGCCCGCGTCCCAGGCGCGGCGGAACTGCTCCCACGCTCCCGGCTTGAGCCGGCGGGCAGTGAACATCACGATCATCTGCTGACCTCCTGATAGGGCGCCCAGGCGGTGGCTGCCGTTGCCCTGACCCTACCTGGCGAACCCAGGCTCGGTCGAAAATCGGGCGGTGGGCCGGCGAGCGCCCCTACTGCCTGGCCATCATTCGCTTGCTGATCGGCAATGTCAGCCACCTCGGTATCCTGCGATTGGGGCCGAACGCCACGCGCAGCTGAGGACCGCCCGGGATCACGGAGATGCGCCCGCGCTCGGCTGCGGCAAGCGCATCGCGGGCGACCTGCTCCGCAGACACGAACGTGAACTCCGGCATCCGCTTGGTGAAATAGGAGGCATCGCTCGCCTCCTGAAAGCCGGTCCTGACTGGTCCTGGTGCGACGACGGTCACGGTGACGCCACGATCCTCGACCTCGGCATGAACCCCTTCGGAGAGCAGCAGCACGTGAGCCTTCGCCGCCGCGTAGCCGGCGTTGAACGGGAGGGCCTGAAAGCCGGCGGTCGATGACATGTTGATGATGGCGCCACGCCCGCGGCGCACCATGCCCGGGAGAAAGCGGGCCATCAGGTCGACCGGAGCCTCGACCAGCACGCGCACCTGCTGGATCTCGGCTTCGCGTCCGGAATCGGCGAACGGCCTGTAGACACCGAAGCCGGCGTTGTTGACCAGCACCTCGACCTGGGCGCCCAGCTCCTCGAGGCGGCCGGCGAGCCGGTCCCGATCCTCTGGTAGCGCCAGGTCGGCCGGGATCGCGAACGCGCGGTCCGGACCGCCGAGCTCCTCGGCCAGCTTGGTGAGCCGATCCTCCCGGCGCGCGACGATTGCGACGCGGTGGCCCCGCGCGGACAGCTGGCGGGCGAACTGCTCGCCGATTCCAGACGAGGCGCCGGTGACCAGCGCGATGGAATCGTGGGCGGGTGGTGGAAGGCTCATGCGGTGGACTCTCCGTTTCGTCGGATTGGACCTGCCGGGATGACCGCCGAATCCTCGCCGGGCGGAGTCGAGCCGGTCAAGCCGATCCCACGAAGCTACGGTCCGTTGCTAGATTCAGCGGTCTCCACGGTGGGCGTAGCTCAGCTGGTAGAGCTCCTGGTTGTGGTCCAGGCGGTCGGGGGTTCGAGTCCCCTCGCTCACC